>JBMYJR010000027.1:0-37481 GCA_049594615.1 Flavobacteriales bacterium | reverse complement strand
ATCGGAATGTGGCGAATTGCCCAAATGATGGAGTTCAACGGAGGTGAATTCAAAGCCCATTTTGGTCCGGTCACAATGGAAAAGATGTCATTGAAGTTCAGCCATAACGTATTTGAACTAATCTTCAAGAAGTAAGTGAGTCGTGCGACATTTATGCTGAGTATCCTGTAGTCTCCAGTTAGGGTGGTGGTGCATGAGGGGTATTTCAAGAACTGATACTCCCGGTCGCTCTTCCTCTTTCTGAAACTTCCTATGATGTCAGGGGTTCTATTTGCATGCCCCAAGACACCCTCTCCCATCTCCAAATCACCTCTCCCCAAGACCTCCACAATTGGCTGCTGGAAACCCACGGGCAAGAAGAAGGCGTGTGGCTGGTGACGTTTAAGAAGAGCGGAACCTACAAGGAACGCGTGGCGCGGTTGGAGCAAGAAGGCCGCATGCAGCCCAATGGTACCGAGAGTGTTAAACGCGGAAGAGAAAAGGCACCTGGGTTTTGACCAGATTGTGTGGTAAGACGCCCAGTTCAACGAGCAAAACATGCACGTGGGTGCCCACCAAGAATTTCAACGACGTGCTGGACCCCTCGCAATCCCGCGCCAGCATCGTGGTGGAGGTCAAATAGCGCCATCAACACCGCACTTGTCATAGTCGGTCCCCTTCCCGCAAAAACGAAAGGTCAATTTGCCCACCTTGCTTTGTGTGCATTGCAGCACACTTTGGAACCACATTTGCCAGTTGGAATTGTCGATGACCTGCAAAACAACCCTCCTGCTGGGGCTGCTCGCCCTGTTTGTTGCTTCTCCTGCCGCCGCGCAGGACTGTGAATTTGTGCCGGAAGGCAAGGTGGCCAAGCTCTTGGAGAAGGCCGCCGACAAAAAGAAGTACGACTTCGAAGACCGCATGGAATTCCTCCAGGATGCCCTGGAAGAGGACGAGAACTGCACCACATGTCGCCACGAGTTGGGCGTGAGCCTGTTCAAGAATGCCAAGCGCACCGGCGGTTCCTTTGGAGCGGCCAAGGGCTTTTTGAGTGAACTGGTGGAACGCTGCCCCGACTACCACTCCGATCCCTACTACTACCTGGGCGCCATGCACTACGCCGACAACCAGTACGAGCAGGCCCTGACTTACTTTCAACGCTACACCTCTTTCCCTGACGACGACCCCGAGAAGTTCAAGCGCGACTACGACCGCAAGTACGAAGAAGTACGCGAAGCCCTGCCCAACGTGGAGTTTTGGCGCGACTTTTACAAAAACGACGACGTTGAACCGGTGCGCGTGGCCGGCGTGTCCTCCAACTCGGACGACTACCTGCCCTGCCTTTCGCCGGACGGGGAGATCATGTTCTACACCCGCCGCGTGCAGCGCCAAGCCAAGGGTGACCTGTTTGCCACCACCTCCGAGGAGTTCACTTGGAGCTTCCGCGAGGACATCAACCAGACCTTCGACGACGGCGAACCGCTGCCCAAACCCTTCAACATCGGCAGCAACAATTACGGCGGGGCCACCATATCGGTCAACAACCGCGAAATGATCATTGCCGCCAAGAACCCGGTGGAGGCCAACAAGCAAAACATCGACCTGTTTGTGACCCGCTATGAACTGGTGTTTGACGAGAGCATCCAACGCGACGTTTACCGCTGGAGCGCGCTTGAAAACCTGGGCCCCGGCATCAACTCCGAGCGCGGGTGGGAGGCCCAACCCAGCCTCTCGGGCGACGGCCAAACCCTCTACTTTGCCAAGGTGGGCGAAGGCTGCAAGACCGACAAAAACGGTGACTTTTCCCACGACCTCTTCTACGCCAAGCGCCAAGGAGACGGCACCTGGGGATCGGCACAACCCCTGCCAGACATCCTCAACACTACCGGCCACGAAAAGGCCCCGTACATGCACTCGGACAGCAAAACGATGTACTTCATCTCCAACGGCCACCTGGGCGCTGGAGGCTACGACATTTTCTACACCCGCCAAAAGGAAGACGGCACCTGGGACAAGCCCAAAAACATCGGCCACCCGTTCAACACCCGCGACGACGAGCTCGGGCTGATTGTGAGCGCCGACGGCAAGGAGTCCTACTTCGTGAGCCGCAGCATTCGCGGGTCGCGCATGCAGGACATCTACTCCATGCCCCTGCCCGAAGAGGCCAAGCCCGAGGCCGTCATGATCCTCAAAGGCGACGTGAAGGATGAGGAAGGCAATCCTCGCACCGGCGCCCGCGTGACACTGACCTACGCCCAAAGCAAGGAGGCCGAAGAAATTGAAGTCAGCGATGACGACGGCACCTACGCCGCGGTGATCAAGCTCGCCAAGGGCGAAGACGTACTCATGAGCGTGGAGGCCGACGACCTGGCCTTCAACTCCCGCGTAGTGGCCCGCCAAAACGATCCCGAACCGCCCAGCGTGGTCAAGCTCGCGGTCACCACCGAGACCATCGAAACCGGGAAGCCCTTTGTAATCAACGACATCTTCTACGCCACCAACTCGGCGGACATCGATCCTGCTTCTCAACTGATCTTGGAGTCGTTTGCCGCCTACCTGAACGAGCACCCCAACTTGGTCATCGAAATCCGCGGCCACACTGACAACGTGGGCTCGGACGACAACAATCTGGCCCTGAGTATGGACCGCGCCTTTGAGGTCAAAACCCTGCTTGAGCGCAACGGCGTACTCGGCAAGCGCGTAGCGGCCAACGGCTACGGCGAATCCAAACCGGTGGCCACCAACGACACCGCCGAAGGCCGCGCCCAAAACCGACGTACCGAGTTTGTGATCAAGAAAATGTAAGGACGCATCATCACCGATCGAAGCCCTTTGAACTTCCTACCTTCGCACCAAAATACCTCAAGACCCATGCGCATCCTGTTTGCCTTTTCCATTGTGGCCTTGCTCGCAGCCTGTGGCGGCGGCGGCCAAACCATGAGCGAAACCACCACCACCGACACCGGCTACGCCTACTTTGGCGACAGCATCAGCGTGGAGGCGCCCATGACCATTGCTGAATTCCAAACCGCCATGGCTGGCAAAGAGACCATGGACGTGAAACTCGCCGGACACATCAACGCGGCCTGCCAAGTGAAGGGTTGCTGGATGACCATCGACATGGGCGAAGGCCAGGAAGAAATGCGCGTCAAGTTCAAGGACTACGGCTTTTTTGTACCGGTAGACTGCGGCGGCTCTGAGGCCGTGTTCGAGGGCACCGCCACCGTGACCGAAACTTCAGTGGCCGATCTGCAGCACTACGCCCAAGACGCCGGCGCTTCAGAAGAAGAGATTGCTGCCATCACCGAACCCAAGCAGGAGATCACCTTCTTGGCCAACGGTGTGGCCATCAAAACGAACTGATTCCAACAGGACTCCTCAAACGCAAAAAAGCGGGGCACTGAGTGCTCCGCTTTTTTAATGCCCAAATAGGGGGTAATGGGTTACTTGCCTGCGCCTTTGAGCACGATCATCACCGTGTAAATCAAAATCTTGAAGTCCACGGCCAGCGACATGTTCTCGATGTAGAGGATGTCGTACTTGAGGCGGGCGATCATTTGGTCCACGTTTTCGGCGTAGCCGTACTTGACCATGCCCCATGAGGTAATGCCCGGACGCACCTTCGACAAGTGGGTGCAGTGTGGGGCTTGCTCTTTCATCAAGTTGATGAAGTGGCGGCGCTCCGGACGCGGACCCACCAAGGCCATGTCACCTTTGAGCACGTTCCAGAACTGGGGCAACTCATCCAAGCGGTACTTGCGCAGGAAGCGCCCAAACGGGGTCACGCGGGCATCTTGCGCGTTGCTCAGCTGCGGACCGTCGCGCTCGGCATCCTTGACCATCGTGCGGAACTTGTAGATGTCAAACGGGCGGCCACCGCGGCCCACGCGCTCTTGCACGTAGAAGATGGATCCGGGCGAAGACAGCTTCACGCCAATGGCCAACGCCAGGTACACCGGTGACAGGATGGTAAGGGCAAACACGGCGAATGCGATGTCCAAAATCCGCTTGAGGGAGAATTGCCACGCGGGCATGATCTCGCGATTGACCTCAATCAGAGGGGCGCCGAAGATGCTGGACATTTTTACCGATCCGGTCAGGATGTCGTACATATCTGGGATGACTTTGATGTTGACGCCTGTACCGTCCAGGCGGTTGAAAATATTTTCGAGGTAGGCATGGTCTGAGGATTCGATCGCAATGATCACCTCCTCAATTTCTTTGGTTTCAATCAGCTGCGGCAGGTTGTCGTACCGGCCCAAGTGCGGCAGGTGTTCCTCCAACACGCGGTCCTTCCCATTCACCTGCACGAAGCCTACAAATCGGAAGCCCGGAGACTTCCTCATGGCCAAGACTTCTTCGTACATCGCCACCGAACGCTCGTTTCCTCCCACGATGATGGTGTTGAAACCAATGTCCCCCCGGTGCACGCGGTGTACAGTGCGTGTGGTGAGAATCAGGCGAGAGAGCAACGTGAATCCGGCCTGGCAGCCAAACAACACTAATAAACTCTGGTAGTAGTTCTTGTAGGACACAATCTCATCGTCCAACAGAATGGCCAAGAACAGGAACATGGTACCGATGATGCTCACCAGCAGCACCTGGCTGATTTCCTTGGTACGGTAGCGGCGGTAGATGCGCTTGTAGTGCCCCATGAGTACAAACAGGGTGATCCAAAACAGCGGAATGCACAGCAGACCGTAGTAGAAGTTCTCGTCAAAGGTGAGCTCGATGGGGTAGCCAAACTTGTCGGTCTCGAGCACCTTCTTGCGGAAGATGTACAGCACCACCCACGCCGCGGATGCAGCCATCCAGTCGCCGAGCAGGTATTTTATGACTTGCAGGCGCCGATTCATCCGGGGAAGTGAATGATTTTGATGTTGTCGAAGAACAGGCGCGCCTCGGTGTTTTCGGCGTCGCGGTTGCTTTCGAAGTAGAGCTCAAAGAAGGCGGCACTGATGTTGGCAGCGGCCACATCGGTGAGTTCTACGTAGAGTTTGTTCCACTGGTCCACCCCGTTTTCATCGGTAGTTGGGTTGACCACCATGACCAGGTTTTTATCACGACCGGACCCGTTTGCAGCGAACACGCCTATGGCAAACGAGTTGTTGCACTTGTAGTCGAGTTCCACAAAAATCTGCTTGCCGCTGGGCAGGTCAAACACGTCGATGGTGTTGTGCTCAAAGTAGGTGAAGTCCTCAGGGATGATCACCCGGCCGCTCTTGTTGCCTTCGAATACCTCCTGGTCTACTGAGGTCTGCTCCATGTCCACTTGGGTGGTTCCGCCAGCACCATCGTAACTGAAGCCTGCCGATTCGAAATCTTCGATGTGTGCGACAATGGCGTTCTCGCGGTAGCTGAATTCCGGTGCTACGGTAATGGTTTCACCGGGGACCAGATCCAAGGTCTCCACGTAGGCGTTGTAAAAGGGATACAGGATGCGCGTGCTGGACACCCCGTTGTTTTTGACGCCTGCGTAAAACGCAAATTCTACCGGACCTTCTCGCAGGACAGGCATCACAGGGATGGTCAGTGAGTCGTCGTCCAAGGGAATGGCGCCGATGGTTTCGCCGTTGGCAAAGACCCAGACTTCGGTGATTTTCTCGCTGGAAGAGCCGTAATCGGGATCGCCCACGAAGGTGAATTCGTCAATACGCACGAAGGCCGGCGTGGACTCGTCGGGATCAATCCAACGGCAGCCGCTGAGCACAGCGCTGCAAATAGAGGCCAAGAAAAAGAGATAAAACGTCGTTCTCACACCCATGTGTTCAGGCGGGCAAAGGTACTTCTTCGCCCAAGAAGCCGAGGCACACGCCCAGGGTGAGTTTTCACCGCTTTGCGCGAGGGAATGTGAATTCCCAAAGAGCCTTCGAGCTCAGTTATTGTTGGTTGGGAGCACCGTGCTCCCCGATTCAGGGTAGAAAGACGCTATAGGCGAAGTGATTTGATCGTCAATTTACAATGATCTGTCTACGATCCGTGTAGTCGCTTGGATTTTTTCCAACACACGGTGTGCAACCTCGAGTGCGTGGTAGCCATCCTCGATCGTCACCACTGGTGTTCGGTTGGCCAGAACCGCCTCGGCAAAGGAGCCCAATTCATCGCGTATAGCGTTGCCCGGTTGGATGTCGGGCCGGTCAAACAGGATCTCGCGGTGGCCCCGATCGCCGCCGAGGTCAACGGTTACAGCAAACGGATCGGGTTCGCCCACCACTTCTTGCATGCGCACGATTTCGGCTTGCTTTTCCAGGAAATCCACCGCTACATAGGCGTCGCGTTGAAAGAAGCGGGTCTTGCGCATGTTCTTGAGCGAGATGCGGCTGGCGGTCAAGTTGGCCACGCAGCCGTTGTCAAACTCCAGACGGGCGTTGGCAATGTCGGGGGTGTCACTCATCACCGCCACTCCGCTGGCGTGCACGGCTTTGACGTTGCTGCCCACGGTGTGGAGCACAATGTCAATGTCGTGGATCATCAAGTCCAACACCACCGACACATCGGTACCACGTGGGTTGAACTGGGCCAGGCGGTGGGTTTCGATGAAACGGGGTTGGTCCAAAATGGGCTGGGCCGCGGTGAAGGCCGGGTTGAAGCGCTCCACGTGGCCCACTTGGATGTGGACACCTGCTTCGTGGCAGAGCTTGATCAGCGATTGGGCCTCCTCCAAGGTGTTGGTCACCGGCTTTTCGATGAACACGTGCTTGGAGCGGCGGATGGCCTGCGCCGCACAATCGTAGTGCGAGAGCGTGGGAGTCACCACATCCACCACGTCCACTGCGTCAAACAGGGCTTCCATGGTGTCAAACGCGGGCACGCCGAACTCTTGGGCGGTGTCGGCCGCTTTTTCGGGATCAGGGTCGTAGAAACCGACCAGGTTGTAAGTGTCGGGCAAGAGCCCGATGCATTTGAGGTGGATTTTGCCGAGATGGCCAGCTCCAAGGACGCCGATGTTGAGCATGGGATGCAGGTTGGTGCGGCAAAGCTAGCCGAGTATGGTTGTTGACACCGGACGGTGAAAACCAAATTTTCAACACGCGCTTGGCGATGGTGCGAGCGGGTATCTTGGAACCAGTACCAAGACCTATGCAAGACTCTTACCGCCACCAAGGATTACGCCGCATGATGCTCAAGGAGCTCGCGGAAATGGGCATCGCCAACCAGCAAGTGCTGGGCGCCATGATGAACGTGCCGCGCCACTGGTTCATCGACAACGCATTTGTAGAAGTGGCTTACGAAAACCGCGCCTTCCAAATCGGAGCGGGCCAAACCATTTCGCAACCGTATACTGTGGCCTATCAAACCCACTTGCTGGACCTCCAGGCCGGACAAAAGGTGCTGGAAATCGGTACCGGTTCGGGATACCAAACCTCTGTGCTGTGTGAGATGGGCGCCAAGGTGTGGTCCATCGAGCGTCAGAAACTCTTGCACGACCGCGCCAAGGTGCTGCTGGGCCAAATGGGCTACCGCCCTACCCTGCGCTACGGCGACGGCTTCAAAGGCATCCCCATGATGGCCCCCTTCCACAAGATCATTGTGACCTGCGGTGCGCCATACATCCCCGAAGGATTGCTGCACCAACTGGCGGTGGGCGGCTCCATGGTGATTCCCGTGGGTGATGGCCCCACCCAAATCATGCACCGCATCACCAAAACCAGCGTCCGCACCTTTGACAAGGAGGTGTTTGGCGAATTCGCATTTGTACCTATGCTCGAGCGCCGCGAGCGCCGCGAAGTGTAGATCACACCTTTGCGCACAAAAAAGGGCGACCGTTGGGTCGCCCTTTTTTGTGCAATGTTTTTTCCGCCGGTGATTACTGAATCACCACGCGGTGGGTCACCTGTTGGTCAAAGGCATCCACAAAGGTGAAGTGGTACAAGCCCGGGGCCATGGATGACACGTCTACGCTCATGGTGTTGTCGGTGATGAGTTCCGAGCGCACAAAGCGGCCTTGGGCATCGTACATGTCCACGCGGTTCATTTCATGGGCATTGTACACGGTGATTTGCAAAGTGGTGGTCGCGGGGCTTGGGAACACACGGACATCCTGGAAGTTGAACTCCGGCACGTCCATCGCGTCCTGGTCGCAGTTGGGCTGGTAGCCGCCAAACATGATTTCAGCGCCGGTGTCGTCGGGATCCAACCATTCTTTCAGCTTTTCGTTTGAGGGGTTGGGGTTGCTGTCCCAGTGGTGCGACATGCGTCCATAGTAATCGGGAGCGTTGGGAGCGGTGCAGAATGACGTACCGCCGGTAAGGTTGCCCAAGATCAGCCCTTCCTCGTTGAAGATGGGCGAGCCTGATGAACCGCCCTCGGTGACCCCGTGGTTGGTTTCGGTTTCCACCCATGTCACCTCCCAGTGTGAACCGGGGGCGCCAAACCACACGCTGGTCAGGTTGTCGTCGTAGGTCGAGATCTTTTTCACGTCGCCCGCAGGGTGGTGGATGCACACCCCTTCGCTTGAACCGGCGCCCGAAGCGTCCCAACCCGCGAAAAACGGGTTCCAGTTCTGTGGAATCTCGTCCTCGAGCTCCACCAACAAGAAGTCTGATCCGCTGTTGCCACCGCCGTCGTTGCTGTCGGCCAAGTGGAAGACGCCATTGCGGTTGCGGCTCGAAGGCGCAGCACCGGTGCCGCAGCCTGATTTTTCGTAGTTGAAGCGTACCTGCAAGCTCAAGAAGTCCGCATCGCTCACCCCTTGTGCGCAGTGCAGTGCGGTAAGCATGTATCGGCGGCAGTCGGCGGCAGTGGTGTTCACCAGCACGCCTGAACACAGGCCAATTTGGTTTCCGTCCACAATGCGCAGGCGCACCACAGAATCGCGGAGTGGACCCCAAGGCTCACCTTCCGGACAGTTCACGTCCACTTCGCAAGGGTCTGAACCGCCGCGCTCTTCGGCTTGGTGGAAGTATACGTAGCGGTAAAAGTGGCCCACGCCACGTACGCCCAAGGTGGGCGTGCCAACCACGCCTACAGGCATGTAGATCTCCAGCACGAGGTCGTCGCCAGGAACTTCGGCGGTGGTCATGATGCCGTGCTCGGCGTTTTCGGTGTGGTCGTAAGGACCTTCTACCCAAGTGCGGGTAGCGTCGTACGCAAACAGATACGCGCCTACAGGAATGTGGTAGTTGTCAAAAAACGCGGCTACCGCTGCAGCGCCGTTGGTGTGGAAGCGCATGCGGATCACCTGGTCGCCATTGGGCAGGGTGTTCCACTCGGCGTGGTCTTCAAGGGTGAATTGGGTGTCGACGACGCGGCCGTGGTTGGTGCGGCCACCTTCGTCCTCAATGCGGGTGTCTTCTTGCAGGAGTCGGTGGTGGTCAAAGGTTTCCAGCTCATAGGCCTCAGGAGTGTCTGGGAAAGCCCAGCCCGGAGGAATGATGCCGGTTTGTGCGTTGAGGGCAGTGGTGGCGGCCAATGCGGCCAAGAATAACAGTCGAATCATCGGTTGGGTGTTTGAACAGCGAGGGTAAAAATACAGGCTTTCCTGCGGCCTTGATCACAAAAGTGCCACGTCTGAGGTGGTTTGCACACGCCGCGGGTGACAATCCCTTGTCTAAACCTCGGAATCCCAAACATCAGAATGCGCTGACGCTTGCCCGAACAATGTGGCACACGCCTTGCCCAGATCTCAGAACCCGGATGCGGTCATTTTGGATTTTTTCAACGTGCGCTGCACCTTGATTTCGGTAACTTTCGGTCCTGCTTTTCCGTGTAAGGGTACGGAATCCGAGCAGACCATTTTTAACGCCCCACCTATGACGCCCTTGTTGCGTACCGCATTTATTTCCATTGGCCTTGTGGCCAGCACCGCTGCATTTGCCCAAACCGGCTCCGCAGAATCCACCACCGAAAAATTCTCCACCCTGCTCTACTACATCGAAAACATGTATGTAGACTCGGTGAACAGCACCGAACTGGTAGAAACCGCTATTCGCAATATGCTGGAGGACCTCGATCCCCACAGCCTGTACATTCCACCCGAAGAAGTCCAAGCGGCCAACGAACCCCTCAACGGCAGCTTCGACGGCATCGGCATCCAATTCAACATCCTGCGGGATACAATCTTTGTGGTGGCTCCCATCTCCGGCGGCCCTTCCGAAGCCTTGGGCATCCGCTCGGGCGACAAGATTGTTGAAGTCGACGGCGAATCGGTCGCAGGCATCGAAATCACCAACCGCATGGTGATGGATTACCTCAAAGGCCCCAAAGGCACCAAGGTGAAGGTGGGCATCAAACGCGCCGGGGTGAAGAAGATCTTGGACTTCAACATCACCCGCGATAAAATTCCCATTTACAGCGTCGATGCCCATTTTATGGTGGACGACAAGGTGGGCTACGTAAAGGTGAACCGCTTTGCGCGCACCACCCTCGAAGAACTCCGCGCAGCGCTGGGCAACCTCAAACGCGCCGGCATGGAAGACCTGATTCTGGACCTGCAGGGCAACGGCGGTGGTTTGTTGCAGGCAGCCGTGCAAATGGCTGATGAATTCCTGAGCGACGACAAACTCATCGTGTACATGGAAGGCCGCAGCTACCCTCGCGACGATCGGAACGCCCGCCGCGAAGGCCTGCACGAAAAGGGCCGATTGGTGGTGCTGATCGATGAAGGCTCGGCATCGGCCAGTGAGATTGTGTCGGGGGCCATCCAAGACTGGGACCGCGGGCTCATTGTAGGCCGCCGCTCATTTGGAAAAGGATTGGTGCAACGCCCGGTGCCGCTTCCCGATGGTGCGGCCGTGCGCTTGACCGTGCAGAAGTACTTCACGCCTTCAGGACGCTGCATCCAAAAGAGCTACGAGGAAGGCGTGGAAGCCTACCGTTCTGAGAAGTACGAACGTTACGAAAGCGGCGAGGTCTACTCGCTGGAGAACCTCGACCTGCCCGACTCACTGCGCTTTGAAACCAAAGTGAAAGGACGCTCGGTGTATGGTGGGGGCGGTATCCTGCCGGATGTGTTTGTACCGGTGGACACCACCTACTCTTCTGATTTTTTCTCCAATGTGCTGCGCAAAGGCCTCACCAACCAGTTTGTACTGGAATACGTGGACGCCAACCGCGGAGTGATGAATCAGAACTACCCCGAAGCAGACGATTTCTTCCGCAACTTTTCGGTCAGCCAAGACATGGAAGATGCGTTCCTGGTTTTTGTCGCCAAGAATGAGGTGGAGTTCAACGCCGAACAGTATGCCGTTTCTCGCGAGGCCATGCTTATTCGCATGAAGGCCTTTGTCGGGCGCAACCTGTTCGACCAAAACATGTTCTACCGGGTGATTTCAGCGCTCAATCCGGCTTTCCGCAAAGCCAACGAAGTGCTGAATGACGGCACCTTCCGCAAGATGAACTTGGCGCACTCCCAATTCTAGAGTGTAAACCATATGTGAAAAGCCTCGGAGGTCAAACCCCATTTGTATCTTTGGGCACCTGTTGATCAAAAACACGAAAACATGCAAAAAGGATTGCAAATTGGATTGCTCGCTGTGGTTGCCGTTCTGCTCGGAGTAGTTGCCTTTCGCCTGATGGACAAACCAGCTGATACGCCTGAAGCCGGCGTAGTGACCCGCGACGACGCGCCTGCCACTGCCACTACAGCAGCCAACAACACCTCCACGGTAAAGCCTACCGAAAAACCGGTAGCTACTGGCCCCACCACCACCATGCTGTTCGAAGAATACGAGCACGATTTTGGCGTGTTGGACGAAGGCGATAAAGTGGAGCACATCTTCAAATTCACCAACACCGGTGAGAACCCACTGATCCTCGAGAACTGCAAAGGTTCTTGCGGTTGCACCGTACCTACTTGCCCCAAGGAACCCATCCAGCCCGGCGGCGAAGGTGAGATCAAAGTGGTGTTCAACTCGCGCGGCAAGAAGAACAAGCAAACCAAGCGTGTGACCATTACCGCCAACACCGCGCCTGAAGCGCAAACCGTACTGACCATTAGTGCAAATGTGACTCCAGAGCAGGGCCAATAAGCATGCGCAGCGATCTACCCCTTCGAAGCCACCTGTTATGGGTGGCTTTTTTTATCTCTTTGATTGGGGTCACCGGCGTATGCGCTCAAAACTGTGGAGCGCCCAAGGACACCCTACCCTTTGCCGACGGGGAACAGATTTCGTACAACCTCACTTACCAATGGGGCATGCTTTGGGTCCCCGCGGGCAACGTGACGTTCTCGGTCAGCGACACCTCGCTCACCGAATCGCAAGGGGGATTTCAATTCAAAGGCGAAGGCGCCTCGCTGGACACCTGGGATTGGTTCTACAAGGTGCGCTCTACCTACACTTCGGTATGTGATTCATCGTGCAATCCCCAAAAGTTCGAGCGCAAAGGACAAGAAGGCTCCTACGTGTACGATCGCACGTACGACATCCATCCCGGAGACAGCGCCCGGTTCTACCGCAACGACCCCTCCAAGCAGTCCATGGAGTGGCCCATTCAACTGGGCGACACCTGCGCGTTTGATGTCATCTCGGCCATCTATCGCGTGCGCAACACCGATTTCACCCAACTCAAAGAAGGCGAGCGCTTTCCACTGCGCTTGATTCTAGACGGCGCAGTGCACGACATCCACATTACCTACGAAGGTATCAAGGTTTGGAAGGACCCGAGAACGGGCAAAAAGTACCGATGCCGCCTGATCCGCCCGGACCTGATTGAAGGCACGGTGTTCAAGGCCGGAGACAGCATGAAGGTGTTTGTGTCCGATGACCGCCGTCAAATCCCCCTCTACATCGAAACCGAATTGGTGGTGGGCAAGGCGCGCATTTTCCTGAACGGCACCAAAAACCTGGTCCCCCCGGAATAGACGTATGATTTTACTGCAAGAAGCTGTCGATGGCGGCCGCAAACTGGCGGTCCCGCTCGGTGATGGTGTTGCCCATGTCGTGAGTAGACAGCTCGATTTTGACAAAGTTACCTGCGTTGTACCACGCCGGATGGTGGTTCATGCGCTCGGCCACCAAGGCCACGCGGGTCATGAAGGTGAAGGCCTCGCTGAAATCCTTGAACCGAAATTCGCGGGTGAGTTGGTTGTCCATTTCTTTCCACATGGGCAGTAGCAGTTGTTGCTCAAATGTAGCGAATCCCTCGGGCGGCAGGCCCGCGGTGGATCTGTCCCAAGGAGTATCTTCGCACAAAACTGCGGCATGATCCCCTTTTCCCCTCCCCGTGTGGATGAACTTACAGTTAACGCTGTGGCCGAGGCCCTGCGCTCAGGCTGGATCACCACCGGCCCGCGCACCAAGGCGTTTGAACGCGCACTGGAAGCCTACACCGGCGCCGAACGGGTCATTTGCTTGAACTCCTGGACCAATGCTGTGGAACTGGTGCTCCGCTGGTACGGCGTGGGACCGGGCGACGAGGTGATCGTGCCTGCCTACACCTACTGCGCCACGGCCAACATTGTGCTGCATTTGGGCGCCATCCCCGTACTTGCAGACAGCGATCCCGATAATTTCAACATCACGGCCGCCACAGTAGCCCCTCTGCTCACCGAGCGCACCAAGGTGGTCATGCCTGTAGACATCGGCGGGCTGCCCTGCGAGGCGGTTGCTTTGCTGGAACTGCTGGAGACGGCTCCCTTCTCCCCCAACACCCCTGAACAGGAAGCGTTGGGCCGCCCCCTGCTCATTGTAGACGCCGCGCACTCGGTAGGTGCCGAATACCGCGGACACAAGACAGGCGCTTGGGGCGACGTGGCCGGTTTCAGCTTCCACGCCGTCAAGAACCTGACCACCGCAGAGGGCGGTGCCTTGGCCCTGAATACCTCAAATTGGTTTGACCCCGAGGCGCTCTACCGCTGGCTCAACACCATGAGCCTGCACGGCCAGAGCAAGGACGCCTTGGCCAAAACCACCACCGGCGCCTGGCGCTACGACGTGGTGGCCCCGGGCTACAAATGCAACATGACCGATTTGCAAGCCGCGATCGGCCAAGTGGAACTCGACCGCTACCCCGAAACCCTGGCGCGCCGCAAAGCGATTTGCCACGCCTACCACGCCTTCTTTCAGGCGCAAGACTGGGCCATTCCTCCGGTATTAGAAACCGCGGATGCCACCTCGAGCTCCCACCTGTATATGCTGCGCCTCGAAGACTTCACCGAAGCCGAACGCGACCAGGTCATTGCAGGCTGTTACGAGCGCGGGGTGAGCGTGAACGTCCACTTTCAACCCCTGCCGCTGCTTACTGCTTACAAGGAGCGGGGGTACACCCTGGAATCGGTGCCCAATGCGTGCAACCTGTACCGCAACGAAATCAGCCTCCCGGTCTACTACGACCTGTCCGATGCCGACGTGCAAACCGTGTGCGAGGCCGTCACCGCAGCGGTAAACGCCGTGCGCGGATGAAGCGGGCCTTTGATCTGATCGTGGCCGCACTGGCCGTGTTGGTGCTGTTGCCCCTGCTGCTGCTCTTGGCGTTGGCGGTGGCGTTGACCAGCCCGGGCGGTGCCTTCTTTGCGCAAACCCGCGTAGGAAAAGGGGGAACGGAATTCCGCTTGCTGAAGTTCCGCTCTATGCGGCCCGGCAGTGAGGCCAAAGGCCAACTCACCGTGGGAGGGCGCGATCCACGCATCACCGCCGTGGGCCATTTCCTGCGCAAAACCAAGCTGGACGAACTGCCCCAACTCTTCAACATCCTTAAAGGCGAAATGAGTTTGGTGGGCCCACGGCCCGAAGTGCCCAAGTATGTGGCCTTGTACTCCGCAGAGCAGCGCCAAGTGTTGCAAGTACGCCCGGGGTTGACCGATTACGCCTCGCTCGAATACTTTGAGGAAAATGCCCTGCTGGGCGCTTCAGAAAATCCCGAGGAAACCTACATCCAAGAGGTCATGCCCGCCAAGCTTGCGCTCAACGCCAAGTACATCGAAGACATGGGATTGGGGACCGACTTAAAGATCCTGCTGCGTACCGCCGTTCGGATCGTTGGTCGCAGATGAGCCTTCTTGTGGGATGGCAAACAGTCCCAACAAGCTGCGCAGCTCCTCCACCTTGACCTCCTTGCCCATTTGTGAGTACGAGTACACCAAGTTGTTCAGCATGCGCTGCAGGATGGCTTTGTTGTCACACGGGTGGTAGAAAGACACGCGCTTGGGCAAATCCAAGTAATCCAAGAACTCGTCGATTTCGGTCTTGTGGATCACCTCGCCCTTGCTGAAGGGGTTGATGTAGAACAGGATGCCGTTGTCCGAAGGCACGCCACCGTCGCCCAAGTTCATGATCGCACTCTCATCCACATAGGCCAAGATGAAGTGGTTGGGCAGGTTCACGCCGAAAATGGGCACGTCCAGCGACTCGGCCAGGATTCGGTAGATGACCGCGAGCGAGAGCGGGTTGCCTTTTTTGGAGGTCAGTACGTCTTGCAGGTAGGAGTTCTGGGGCGACGAGTAATTCTGCTTGTTGCCTTCAAACCCGTGCACATCGTAGATGATGTGGTTGAACACCTTCACCTTTTCCAATGCGGTGAGCGAATCGTTCAGCTCCAGCCAGATGTCTTGGCGAATACGGTTGATTTGATCGCGAAGGTCTGCCACATCACAGGTGGGATACTGGTAGCGGTTGACCAACAACGCGCCGTCTAGCAAGTCGTTGCATTCGTCCTCTTTCCAGGTCGAAAGGTGGCCTTCGATGGCCTCGTACTGGATGGTGTGGATGAGTTGCTCAACACGGTCCTGAAACAAATCCCCGTAGGCATTCAACTCCCAGTAACGTTCCAGGTGCGGAATGATGGTCTCTCCTTTTTTGGTGAGCTCGGTGCGGATGTGCGAGAAGATCTCGGGATCAGGATCCTCGATCAGCGTGATCAGGGCGTTGATTTGGCTATGACTCATGGGTGCTAAACGGTTCTAAGTGTGCAGCAACCCAAATTTAGCCGCAGGCCCCAGCGCGGTTGACACCCTGCTCAAGGGTTGTTAACACTGGGGTCGTGTGAATCGGTCGAAGAAGTGATCCAGCAAGCGATCCACGTGTGCTGGCGGGTTTTCAACGAAGTGTCCTTGAGCGCGTTGTGCCAGCAACACGCAAAGGGTCAGCACCCGGTGTCCCAAGGCCGATCCAAGGGCGTAGATGCCGGCGCATTCCATTTCAAAATTGCCCATCGGTACCCCACCGTGCGAAAAGGTCTGCAAGCGCTCGAGCAGGCCCAAGTCGGTCACCGGCAGGCGCACCTGGCGCAATTGCGGCCCGTAAAAACCATTTGCAGTCAACGTGATGACCGGCAACGCCCCTTCGCCAAACCGGGCAAGCAGGTCTGGATCGGACGCCACGGCATAGGGTTGGGCCAGTTTAGGGTTCCACTGGGTGTGGGACGCAAAGGCGCGGCTCAACGCGGCTGCGTCTTGGGTTTCTTCCAAGTCATAGTGCCAAGCGAGTCCTTCCATGCCCACCGCATAGGCCGAAGCCACGATGGTGCCCAATGGAATTTCGGGTCCAAACGTGCCGCTGGTGCCCAAACGAATGAGATCCAACTGCACTGGATCGGGACACAGCATGCGGGTGTCGAAGTCGATGTTGACCACCGCGTCGAGTTCGTTGAGCACAATGTCGATGTTGTCCACCCCGATGCCGGTGGAGACCACGGTCAATTCCTTCCCCTCCAGGGTTCCGGTGACCGCCGCAAACTCCCGGTTGGAGGTGCGCACGCGCTCGGAATCGAACCGTTGGGCCACAGTATCTACCCGATCAGGATCGCCCACGATGACCACGGTTTGTGCCACCTCACCGGGCTTGAGTCCAAGGTGGTACACGCTGCCATCGGCGTTGAGGATGAGCTCGGACGGGGCCAACGGGCCAGAAGGAACAGTACGGACGGGGTGCATGGAATTCGAATAAAGCCCAAAGATGCCAAACCGCCTGCAGCTTTTGACGACCTTTCCCCTTCCATGTTGAAGTTCCTTGAAAATCGGAGCGCGGAATGGTCCCGCATATACGACGCCCTTTTGATCACAACTGCATTCTTGCTGGTGTGTTGGGCGCTCTGGCTGTTCCAAACCCAACTCGGCTACCCCATCAACCGTTGGGGCCTGCGCCCGCGCGATCCGCGCGGTTTGGTGGGCATTGGCACCATGCACTTCTTGCACAATACGCGCGACATTACGCACATCCTGAACAACACCCTCAGCTTCACGGTGCTCAACACCATGCTGTTTTACTTCTACCGCAAAGTCGGATGGAAGGTCCTGTTGTGGACCATGTTCGCCGGCGCAGCACTACTCTGGCTGTGGGGCAGGCCGTCCAACCACATTGGCGCCTCGCTGGTGATCTTTGGCATTGCGGGCTTCCTGTTTTTCAGCGGCATCTTCCGCACCGACCAGCAGTCGATGCGCATCTCATTGCTGACGGCCTTTTGGTACGGCGGCATTGTGTGGGGCATTTTCCCGATTGACCCCACCAAAAGCTGGGAAGGCCACGCCTCGGGACTGGCCATTGGCATTTTGATGGCCCTTCTTCTGCGCAAACAAGGCCCGCAACGCAAGAAGTACCAATGGGAAATCGACGAGGAACTCGAAGCCGAGGAGGATGAACGACTGGGCATCTCGGATGCGGAAATCCTGGAGGAGTATACTTCTCCCCCGGAATCACACCACACTTCGGACCAGAGCGATGAGGTGCCGGTGCACTACGTCATCACCCCCAAGAAAAAGACGGAACAAGGCAACGACTAACAGGCGACTCTGCTCCCCTATTTGCAGCGCAGGGATTGGGGAGGAATGGCTTAAAAGAAAAAATGCTTGACTTGCGCAGTAGGCCTTGCACTAAAATAGTGCACTTCCACTCACACTGTCTGAGCCCCGCTTAGACCAAATCCTTCACCTTGTACTTGGCGCGGAAGTTCTCCCAGTCCCAGATGAAGTTCTTCATCAGGTCGTCCATGTTCTTCAGGAAAATGGGATTGGGGGACTTGAGGGTGCGGAAGTATTCTTCTTGGTACTCGTTAAGCTCGTACTTGGAGAAGATGCCTTTGGCCATACTGTAGAGCGGGTTCTTGCTGGGCGAGTTGATGCGCTTGAGCAATGAACGGTACTCTTTGACCTTGCATGCGAACTTCTCAGGTTCGATGTCAAACACGTGGGCAAACTTGACGATGCACTGGCGGATGATCTCGCGATCGTGATCGGCGTCAAAGTAGGCGGGAATGTATTCGAAGTTGGCCGAGACGACCACCATGAGGAACTTGCCAAAATCCTGGTCGTCGATCTCTGGGCGAATCACAAACTCGGGACAGTCCTGGATGTACTGCGCCACAACAGGCCAGCCTTTCTCCACGGCTTCGAGGGTGGCGTTCACAAAGAGGTTAGCAACCTGCGTGTCTGTGATGCGCTTTTTTGCAAGGATTCCAAGCATAATTGACAAGAAGGGTTCTTGCTAAGCAAAGCTAAATCCCGGTTTTCGCTGCTCGACGTGTCTGGGCGGGGGTGCTATCAACAAAGTTTTCCACGTTGCTTGACCCGGTGACAAGCAGAAGTGTGCTTGGGACACTGATTGCGTCGTGAAAATCCAGTCTTCGCCTTCGGTCGCTCCCTATCTTTGATTCCATGCGTATCATTCATTGGATCGTTTGCACAGTGTTGGTCACCGCTAGCTGTTCCACAACCGGGCAAACTGTAGGCTTACTTGAAGCCAGTCCATATGCCCAGCCCGGGTACAACCTGTGGAGCAACGGAGTCGCCACCCATTTGGTGGACAATTGCGGGCGCCACATCCACGACTGGACCCACGAAGGGTATCCCGGATTGAGCGTGTACATGCTGCCTTCGGGAGACTTGTTGCGCACCAAACGACTGCAGTCCGAACTGTGCGCCGGTTGCAGCCAAGGCGGCGGCATCGAGCAAATTGCACCCGACGGTACGGTGGTTTGGTTTGGAGACTTTACCGGCCCGGATCACCACGCCCATCACGACATCGAACCCCTGCCCAACGGCAACATCTTGGTGCTGCTTTGGGAGAGGATCACCGAAGCCGAGGCCTTGGCGCTGGGGCGTTCTCCAGAATTGCTGCCCCCTACAGGCGACCTGTATGTAGAAATGCTCTGGGAAGTCCAGCCCGGACCCGACGACACCTTCGAGGTTGTGTGGGAATGGCACCAGATCGACCACGTCATGCAAGCCGTGGACCCGAGCCTGCCGAACTACGGCACTCCTGCTGAACTGCCGCAGAAGTTGGACATCAACGCAGGACCTACCTCGGCCGACTGGCTGCATGCCAACAGCGTGGATTACCATGCCGACCGGGATGAGATTGTCCTCAGCCTGCGCTACATCAACGAGGTGGTCATCATCGACCACAACACCACCACCGAAGAAGCCGCCGGTCCAGCAGGGGACTACCTCTGGCGTTGGGGCAATCCAGCCAACCTGGGAAGCGCCGAGCCCGCGCAACTTGCAGAACAGCACGACGCCCAGTGGATTCTGGAGGGGTATCCGGGTGCAGGCCACCTGACCATTTTCGACAACAACCTGACCGGCACCTCGTCCCAAGTGGAAGAAGTCTTGCCGGCTACGGATGCAGAGGGCAATTACATACTGGATGCACCACAGGCCGATCAACGCGTGTGGAGTTGGGAACACCCGGACCTGTTCTCGAGCTTCATCTCTGGATGCGAACGTCAACCCAACGGCAACACCCTGATTTGCGAAGGCGACGACGGCCTGTTTTGGGAGGTCAACCCCGAAGGAGAAGTGCTGTGGAAATACCGAAACCCAGTCTACCCCACCGGGGATTACGTCGAGCAAGGCACCGAACCACCCGTAGTCGGTGCGCTGGCGATCAGTGTATTTCGCATGCATCGCATTCTTCTGGACTTTCCCGGGTTGAGCGCCTTCGATCTCGAACCGGGTGAGCCGCTGGAAGTCAACCCACTCCCCATCCCAGACAACTGCGAGCCGCTTCCTGAATCGGTGGGTGAACTGGGGCGCATCCCTGCCTTGTGCCCCAACCCGGCTTCAACAGATCACGTGTTTCAAGTACCTAGCGGTGTGCAGGCCTGGAGTTGGCACTACGCGGACGGACGGCGCTTGGCCGATGCGCATCCCCACAGCCTCAAAGCCCCTGCACACCCCGGCATGTACCTACTGCGTTTGAAGACCAGCACAGGCGTGCACGTGCAACGCATACTGATTCAGTAACAGCAGGCCGAAAGTTTTCCCCACTGGCATGCACCGCCTGACCGGCAGACGTACCTTTGCGCTCCGGTATGTATAAGTCGATCATCAAGCCCCTGCTGTTCAAGATGCCCGCCGAGCGGGCCCACCACTTCACCTTTCGCGCGTTTAAGCTGTTGATGGCCATCCCCGGCGCGGGTGCCATTGCGCGCAGCCGCTTTGTGGTGAAGCACCCTTCGTTGGAACGCGAACTGTTTGGCCTCAAGTTCCCCAACCCAGTAGGACTGGCCGCCGGCTTTGACAAAAACGCCATGCTCTACAACGAGCTCGGCAATTTGGGATTTGGCTTCATCGAAGTGGGCACCGTGACCCCGCTTGCGCAAGACGGCAACCCGCAACCGCGCCTGTTCCGCCTGCCTGCGGACGAAGGACTCATCAACCGCATGGGCTTCAACAACGACGGGCTGGAAGGCATGATCCAACGCCTCAAAGGCAACAAAGGTCGCGTGCTGATCGGCGGCAACATCGGCAAGAACAAGGTCACCCCCAACGAAGAGGCCACCTCCGACTACGTCAAGTGCTTTGACGCCCTGCACCCGCACGTAGACTACTTCGTGGTAAACGTCTCCTCGCCCAACACCCCGGGACTGCGCGCACTGCAGGACAAGAAACCCCTCACCCAACTGCTGGCCACCCTCATGGAACGCAACCGCGCACTGGACGCACCTCGCCCCATGCTGCTCAAGATTGCTCCGGATTTGACCGAAGGCCAGCTCGACGACATCATCGCCATTGTGGCTGAAACGGGCATCGACGGCGTGATCGCCACCAACACCACCATCTCACGCGAAGGGCTCAACACCCCCGCCTCAGAAGTGGAGGCCATGGGCAACGGCGGGCTCAGCGGCAAACCCGTAGAAGACCGCAGTACCGAAGTCATCCGCTACCTCGCCGAAAAAAGCGGCAAGGCCTTCCCCATCATCGGCGTCGGCGGCATCCGCAACGCCCAAACCGCCCAAGCCAAACTCGACGCCGGCGCAGACCTCGTCCAAGTCTACACCGGCTTTATCTACGAAGGGCCAGGCATGGTGCGTCGGATTTGTAAAGGGTTGATTGGCTAACAAAGAGGCTTTGTTACAAGAGGACGTTTCCGGTGCAAGGGGTTAGTACTTCTCCCGCAAGTAGGTCATCCGCCCCTTCAACTTCCGTTCTAAAAACGCCACCGCGTCCGGGTATCGGATCTCCGGAGGGGTTTGGTAGTGCACCTTGACAAAATAGTGGTAGTCAAAATCGTACCGCAAGTCCTCGTGGCGGATGACCACTTTGGGGGTGTATCGGTGCAGGACAAAGCCAGGGGCGTCCTGGTTGTTGGGGTCAAAGTTGGAGGTGGTGAATTCAAAGGCCGTGGTGTCGCGGCCTTCTTCGAGGCGGTTCAGGCGGCGGACGTTGCGCACCAGTTTGGGGTGGTCCCAGATGGCGGCGCCATGCTGCATGCGTTTGCGCAGGCGCTTGGCGCGTTTCATCCGTCGGGCGCGTTTGGCCTCGCTGAACATCTCGGCGCGGGCCTCCCGGCGTTGGACAATGGAGTTGGTCACAATCACATCCGGGCCGGCCACTTCGCCTGCGGGTTTGAGCTCGAGCAGGAAAACACGATCCGGGTCGGGTGGCCAGTTGGCCGATGGGGTGCCGGATGCATCCCACACCGCCAGTTCAGTCAAGCCCCGGTGGAGGTCGGCAGTATCTGCAGCGTTGTAGAAGAGTACGGTAGCCAGGGTAAAGCCTTGGGCAAAAGCCTTTTCAAACGCACGGCGGTCTTCGCGTTGGGCAGCGGCTTGGGCGTTGCTGGCCGCAATGCCTCCTCCACCCAAATCCACAGGTACGAGCAGCCATCCGCCTTCCAAATCGGCAAATTGCTCAACCTCTGCTTCATAGCGCAGCTTTTTGCCTTGGGCTTGCGCCGCAAGAGCAAGCGCCAACAGTCCGATCACCAGCCCTGTCCTACGCACCGAACTGTTCGTTGAAGGAGAAGGCGCGGTCCAGTCGCACGCCTTTCTCGGTGTGTTTCACGGTGCAGCATTCGTTGACCCCGTCGTGCTCCAGGAAGAGCACCCAGTTTTCATCGGCGGCGCGGTTGAGGAAAACTTCCTTTTCGGCCAAGGTCAGCAAGGGACGGGTGTCGTAGCCCATGACGTACGGCAAGGGAATGTGGCCTGTGGAAGGCAGCAAGTCTGCCATGAACGCGACTGTTTGGCCTTGGTACTTGATGAGCGGGATCATCTGCGCGTCGGTGTGGCCGTCGGCAAAGAAGAGGTCAAACGGCAGCAGGTGGGTTTGGGTGAAGTCGCCGGTGCGGGCCACCATTTCCAACTGGCCGCTTTCTTGGATGGGCAGGATGTTTTCTTTGAGGAAGGAAGCCTTCTCACGGGCGTTGGGCTCGGTGGCCCATTTCCAGTGGCGGTCGTTGCTCCAGAAGCGGGCGTTTTTGAACGCCGGCTGCAGGTGTGTGCGGTCTGCGTTGTGTTCAATGGCCCCGCCGCAGTGGTCAAAGTGCAGGTGGGTCAGGAACACATCGGTGATGTCGTCGCGGTGGAAGCCGTGGGCGGCCAAACTGCCGTCCAGGGTGGCATCTCCGTGGAGGAAGTAGTAGCTGAAGAACTTCTCGCTCTGCTTTTCGCCGATGCCACAGTCGATCAAAATCAGGCGGTCGCCGTCTTCGACCAGCAGCGAGCGCATGGCCCACGAACACATGTTGTTTTCGTCTGCCGGGTTGGTGCGTTGCCAGAGGCTTTTGGGCACCACGCCAAACATGGCGCCGCCGTCCAGCTTGAACATGCCGTTGAGGATGGGGTACAGCTTCATGCCTACGAAGCTACACCTCCCCGTCAGACTTCAAAATTTGCGGCCGCCTGCCCGCTCCAATCCCAGCAGCTCTGACCTGCCCAAAACCAAAGCGCCCCGGCCTGAAACAGACCGGGGCGCTGGATCCAAAAAACGGTGCCGGCTTAGCGCACGACAACAATTTGCTCAATGTAGAAGCGGGTGTTGCCCTTGTAAAGGTTCAGCACATAGGTGCCAGGAGCCAGGTTAGACAGAGGAACCTGGGTTTGGAGGTCGTTGATCTGGCGGGTGATCACCTCTTTGCCCTTCAAGTCGTACACCTTCATTTGGATGCCCTTCATGTTTTCAGGGATCTGCAGGGTGCCGTTCTGGCCGGCCTTCACGGGATTGGGGTAGTAGTTGACCGAGCCTTTGTATTCCACGGCTTTTTCGTCAAACATGTCCATGCCGCCCATGTCGACTTTCTGCATGATTTTAGACACGGTTTTCAGGTCGATTTCGCCCCAAATGGTGCCCACGCCAAAGCCGTCGTTGCCACCGAAGATCACGAGCAGTTCGCTCACGATGCCGTTGGATTCCTGGATGAAGAAGGTGGCTTCCATCTCCTTGTCTTGCACGTTCATCAGCTCTTCGAATTCCGAACCGGGCTTTTGCAGGGCCAACTTGTATTCGGCTGCACCGTTGGGCAGGGAGTCGGTGCCGGTAAAGGCACACCCTTCGATTTTGGAAAGGGCGTCTAGCAGCTCTTGCTCCTCGGGGGTGTCGGCCTCGATGTGGGTGGTCAACTCAAACATCTTCCCGGTGATTTGCACGTTGGAAAAGGTGTCGTTGCTGCGGTAGTTCTGGTAGTACTTCTCAATGGCATTCTTCTGGCCAAAGACGGCGGTGGTGCCGAGCACGAGGACTGCGGCGGCGATCAGGTGTTTCATGGTCGTTTTCTCTAGGTGTGTTTGCAGCGTTGCGCTGCGGTGCAGTTGGGCCAAAGACGACCTTACTTGGAGGGAGTTACGGGGACCTTTTGCTTTTAACAGTCGTTGACGGAATCCTCCTGCGGAGGGAGTGAAGAGTTCAAAGTGAGAAGTGGGGGAAGCGCTATGTCTTACCAGCCTAGAACACACCTGCAAATAGCACTTTTCACTCCAACCTTGACCACTTCCAGCCGCCTAAGTAACCTGAATCACACCCACCCCCTTCGCTTGGGTGTTACCTTTGCTTGAAAACCGTCAGGCATGAAGGGTACCAAGCTGTATTCGATTTTCAAAGGCAAGTGTCCGCGCTGTCATGAGGGGGATTTCTTTGTGGAGAAGCACCCGTACAAACTGAGCAAGATGACCCACATCCACAAGGCGTGCTCGGTGTGTGGCGAGAACTTTGAGCGCGAGCCAGGCTTCTACTTTGGGGCGGCTTACGTGAGCTACGGGTTGACGGTGGCGTTGTGGATTGCCGTTTTGGTGGCCTTGCTGACCTTTGATGCACTGGGGTGGATTGAATACGGGTTCTACGAGAACCCGGTAACCTTGCTCGTGACAGGCATCATTGCCCTGCTGGTGCTGCTCCCGGTTTTGTACCGCGGGTCGCGCATCATTTGGCTGAACATCTTTGTGAAGTACAAGCGCCCAGAAGAGCGCGCCAAACAGGCTTAATCGAAGGCCTGCATTTCCACGAGCTTCTTGTAGGTGCCGCCGAGCTGAATCAGCTCCTCGTGGGTGCCACTTTGGGTGATTTTGCCGCCCTCGATCACCAGGATTTTATCGGCCTGACGGATGGTGCTGAGGCGGTGTGCAATCACCAGTGAGGTTCGCCCTTTCATCAATTCCGAGATGGCGGCTTGCACCAGTTTTTCGCTTTCGGTGTCGAGTGCGGATGTGGCTTCGTCCAGAATCAGAATGGGGGGGTTGGCGTACACGGCGCGTGCAATGCTGATGCGTTGCTTTTGGCCGCCGGAAAGCTTGTTACCGCCATCGCCCACGTTGAAGTCCATGCGTCCTTCGAGCTGCTCGATGAATTCGAGTGCGTTGGCAATACCGGCAGCTTGCTCCACGCGATCATCGTTGATCTCGGTATGCCCCAATCCGATGTTGTTGCGCACCGAGTCGTTGAACAGGATGCTGTCTTGGGTCACGATGCCGAGTTGGCGGCGCAGGTCTTGCAGCGAGATGCTCTTGAGGTCTTTGCCGTCGATGGCCACCGATCCGCTTTCCACATCGTAAAAGCGCGCCAGCAGGTTGGCCAGGGTACTCTTGCCTCCCCCACTGGGGCCCACCAAGGCTACAGTCTGGCCTTTTTGGATGGAAAAGCTCACCCCATCGATGACCTTTTTGTCGCCGTAGCTGAAGCCGATGTTGTCGAAGGTTACCTCGTTTTCAAAGGCGCCAAAGGGGACGGGTTGTTCGGCCTCTTTCACGCCACTTTCGGCGTGGAGGATTTCCTGGATGCGGTCGATGGAGGCAGCACCCTTGTTGAGGCGGAGAATGCCGTCACTCAGTGCACGTGCGGGTTGGATGATTTGGGAGAAGATCACCAGGTAGCCCAGGAAGAGCTCGCCGTCCATCCAACTGCCGTCCGAGAAAATGATGGCCCCACCAATGCCCAACAGCACCGCAATCACCACAATGGAAATGAACTCGCTCATGGGCGACCCCAAGAACTCGCGCTTGTACAGGCGGGTCATCACCTTGAGGTAGGTGCGGTTGTGGTGATCAAACTTTTGGTTGAACGCGTCCTGGGCGTTGAAGGCTTGGACAATGCGCATGCCGCCGAGGGTCTCTTCCAGCACATTCATCAGGTCCGACAGCTGCCCTTTACCGCGTTTGGCCGCGTGCTTGAGCACCTTGGCAATGCGCGAAATCAGGATGCCTGAAATCGGCATAAAAATCAAGGCAAACAGGGTCAACTTCCACGAGATCCCAAACATGGTCACCAGGTACACCAGGATCATGATCGGGCTCTTGAACAGCACCACCAGCGATCCCATGACCGAGAATTCGATCTCCATCAGGTCGTTGTTCATGCGGCTCATCAAATCGCCCTTGCGCTCGTTGGTGAAGTACGACAGGCTGAGGCCCAAGAGCTTCTCGTAAAGCATGCGGCGCAGGTCGTAGCTCACGCCGGTACGGATGACCGCCACGTTGCGCAACGCTAGGTAGTTGAACAGGTTTTTGAAGAACGCCAGAATGACCGTCACGATGCACACCAGAATGAGTGCGTTGAGCGGCCCTTCGGCTTGCACGTATACGTCCAGCTCGTAGCTCATCTTCTCGTACCAGTATTGGAAGAACGTGGCGTCCTCGACGGGAGGTTGCACGTTTTCGCCCTTGGTCTTGAAGATGACCTGCAGGATGGGCACCAACGCGGCAAAGGTGAACACGCTGAATACCGCGTTGAGCAGGTTGAAAATCAAACTGCCCCACAGCTGCGGTTTGTGGTTGCCCGCCAGGCGGAATATGTCCCAGAACTTCTTCATCCTAGCCCACCAGTTCTACCCCAGTGTAGTTCCACGGGGTGATGGTGCGCAGCTCTGCTTTGAGCGCGTCAGAAATGTCCAAGCTGTCGATGAACTGCCCGATGGTTTCGGCGTTGATGCCGGCGTTGGTGCGGGTCAGGTCGCGCAGCTGCTCGTACGGGTTGGGAATGCCTTCGCGGCGCAGCACCGTTTGGATGGCCTCGGCTACCACAGCCCAGTTGTCTTCCAAGTCGCGGCGGATGCGGTCTTCGTTGAGCAGGAGCTTGTTCAGGCCGCGCTCAAGTGACTTCAGGCCAATGACGGTGTGACCAATGGGCACCCCAATGTTGCGGAGCACGGTAGAATCGGTCAAGTCACGTTGCAAGCGGGAAATCGGGAGCTTGGCAGCCAGGTGTTCAAAGATGGCATTGGCGATGCCCAAGTTGCCCTCGGAGTTTTCGAAGTCGATGGGGTTCACCTTGTGTGGCATGGCCGATGAGCCCACCTCGCCGGCTTTGATCTTCTGCTTGAAGTAATCCATGGAGATGTAGGTCCACATGTCGCGGTCCAGATCCACCAGGATGGTATTGATGCGCTTCATGGCGTCAAAGAGCGAGGCCATGTTGTCGTAGTGCTCAATTTGAGTGGTGGTTTGCAGTCGGGTCAAGCCCAGGTACTGCCCCACAAACGTGTTGGCGAATTCCACCCAGTTGATCTCCGGGTAGGCCACTTGGTGGGCGTTGAAGTTGCCGGTAGCCCCGCCAAACTTGGCGCTGAAGGGAATGTCGCGCAGCTGGCGCAGTTGTTCTTCCAAGCGTTCGGTAAACACCTGCACCTCTTTGCCCAACTTGGTGGGAGAAGCGGGTTGACCGTGGGTGCGAGCCAGCATGGGCACTTCCTTCCACTCGGCGGTTTTGGCCTTGAGGATGGCCAGGATGTCGTCCAAAATTGGGAGGTACACTTCAAAGCAAGCCTCCTTTAGACTCAGCGGTACCGAGGTGTTGTTGACATCCTGCGAGGTGAGTCCGAAGTGGACAAACTCTTTGAATTCACCAAGGCCCATGCGGTCCATGTTGTCCTTGACGAAGTACTCCACGGCCTTCACGTCGTGGTTGGTGACGCGCTCCTTGTCCTTGACCCATTGGGCCGATTCGGTGTTGAAGTCGAGGTAGAGGCGGCGCAGGTCCTCAAAGCGGGCGTGCGGGAAACCGGCCAGCTGGGGCAACGGCAACTCACACAGCGCAATGAAGTACTCCACTTCCACGCGTACGCGGTAGCGGATCAGTGCAGCTTCGCTGAAGTAAGGAACCAGGGTTTCGGTGTGGCGGCGGTAACGGCCGTCCACCGGAGAAGTGGCGTAGAGACTTGGAAAATCCATAGAGGGCATCAAAAGGGCAAAGGTAGTCCGCGGTGCGGAATTCCCCTGAAACAACGTCTGGATTTACCAACTATTTGGAAGCACGCTATTCTTCCACCCCCAAGGCTTGGTCAATGGCCAGAATAATGTCGTTCATGGCATCTTCACCTGCATTCGAGTAAGCCACCGCCATCACGCGCTCGCTCGGGACGCGCAGGATGTAGGTAGACGCAGACAGCCAACCTCCGGTGTGGAACTGCACGCCTTCGCCCAAATCCCATCCAAAGCCATAGCCCGTGGTGTCGCCTTGAGCAGTGGTCACCTCGGCAAAGGCCTCGGCAAGCAAGCCGTCGTTGATGAACCCGTTCCCTCGCCAAAAGGCCTCCCATTTGGGCAGATCAGCGCCACAGGTGAACACCGCACCGTCGCCGGCCACCCCGTCCATCCACACGGGCTCAACCGCCACACGCTGGCCCTGCACCCATTCGAAACCGGTGGTCTTGCCAGCAAAGGTGCTGTCGGGCGAAACCAGGTTCCAGACGCGGGTATTGGTCATGGCCAGTGGTTCAAACAGTTCGGTGCGCATGAAGTCCTCGAAGGATTGGCCACTGACGTGCTGGATCAACCCGGCTGCAAACACATACCCCGTGTTGCTGTACACCATGGTATCGCCTGCCGCTCGTTTGGGCATGAGGTCGGCATTGACCAAGCCCACCACCTCATCGATGGAGAGGATTGGGCCCAAGCTGTCTTGGTAAACGGTGGCCAACTCCAAGTACAAGTCGCCAATGCCCGAGGTGTGGTTCAACAAGTGGCGCGGCGTCACATCGGCATAGGGAAAGTCGGGCATCACTCCTTGCACGGGGCCGTCGAGGTCCAGTTTGCCCTGCTCGCACAAGCGCAAAACGCCTGCGGCGGTGTACGCCTTGCTCAACGACGCCAAGCGGAATGCGCTGGTGCGCGTGAGCGTGTCTCCAGAAGCGCTTTCCACCCCGTAGTACTCCTCAAACTCAACATCGCCATCGCGGCAAATCACCACCGCACCGTTGAAGGTGCCGGCTTCGTACGCATCCGAAAGCAGCGCACGCAAGGAATCCGGCGTCATGCTCGGGCTCACAAAAGTGGGTTGCAATTCAGACAAACCAGTAGGTGCATCGCCGCAAGCAGACCAAAGTCCAGCCGCTGCGGCCAAGAGGAGAAGGGTGCGTTTCATGGGGGCAAGGTAGACAGGGGATTTAAGAGTGAAAAGTGAAAAGTGAGAAGTGAGGGGGCGCAATCACTTGCACTAGGCCCTTGCATCTCCACAAATTACGCGCCCACGCGTTCCTCCCGCCGCCCAAACCTCCCTCCTACCCAAAAGTTCCAACTCCACTTTCACATGACCCAAGTACAAACGGGTATACCCGGGTAGAAACGGATCTACGCGGGTAAAAAGCGTTTGAAAGCGGGTATACGCGGGTATACGCAGGTATACGTGATTCACTCCCGGGTAATTCGGGGATTTGGGGAGTGATTTACGGGTGGTGGATGGGGGCGGAGGTGGGGGACCTAAACATGAAAAGGCCCCCATTGCTCTGGGGGCCTTCTCGCTTGCTTAACCTTAATAATAACCTTAACTGCTTGATTATGCTGATAAGTCGATAATGTCTTTTCTCTAGATGCGAATGGGAAAATGAGTGATGCGTTCCATTCTACACCTATGTTGTACCGCACTTCCAAAAGAATGGTTACGCTTTTCCACAAAAAAGTGGCATCAAAGCATGTAACCACCTGATTATCAGGTTAAATAAAATTAGCTCACGGCCACCAATTCCTCGGCCTCAATGGGCTTTCGGAAGACGATTTCGCCGTCAAACACGTCCAGTACCACGGTGTGTTGCTTGTCGATGTCGCCCGAGAGCAACGCTTTGGACAAGCTGTTGAGTACCTCACGTTGGATGACGCGCTTCACCGGTCGGGCGCCAAACTGCGGGTCGTACCCACGGTCGGCCAAGTAGCCAAGGGCGTCGGGAGTGACTGAGAGTTTTACCTCGGCCTGCGACAAGCGCTCGTTCAGTTGGGCCAGTTGCAGCCCCACGATCTCCTTAATCTGTCCGCGGGTCAGCGGGTGGAAGGTGATGATCTCGTCCACACGGTTCAAGAATTCCGGGCGGAAACGCTTGCGCAACTCTCCCTGCACAAGTTCTGAAGTAGCGTCCATCATGCCAGGGTCCACCCGACCATCCGCGCGGTCAAAGGCCTCCTGGATGTATTCGCTGCCAGCGTTGCTGGTCATGATCACGATGGTGTTCTTGAAGTTCACCAAGCGGCCTTTGTTGTCGGTCAGGCGTCCGTCGTCCAGCACTTGGAGCAGTACGTTGAATACGTCCGGGTGCGCCTTCTCAATCTCGTCCAGCAGGATCACCGAGTACGGTTTGCGGCGCACGGCTTCGGTGAGTTGACCGCCTTCGTCGTAGCCCACGTATCCGGGAGGCGATCCCAGCAGTCGGCTCACCGCGTGGCGCTCTTGGTATTCGCTCATGTCAATGCGGGTCATGGCCGACTCGTCGTTGAACAAGAACTCACTGAGGGCTTTGGCCAACTCGGTCTTGCCCACGCCGGTGGTGCCCAGGAAAATAAAGCTTCCAATCGGGCGCTTGGCGTCACCCAACCCCGAACGGGAGCGGCGCACCGCGTCAGAAACGGCTTGAATGGCAGTGTCCTGTCCCACCACGCGTTTTCCGAGTTCGTCTTCCAAGCGCAGGAGCTTGGCCTTTTCGCTTTCCAGCATGCGGGTCACCGGAATGCCGGTCCAGTTGGACACCACGGCGGCAATCTCATCGGGGTCCACCTCTTCCTTGATCATCTTGGAATCGGCTTGCACTTGTGCGAGTTCTGCGCGGGCCTGTTCGGCCTGGGCTTCCTGCTCTTTGAGCTTGCCGTAGCGGATCTCGGCGACCTTGCCGTAGTCGCCTTCCCGCTCGGCTTGTTCGGCGGCGAGCTTGAGGCGTTCGATTTCTTTCTTGGCGCCTTGGATGCGCTCCACCACGTTCTTTTCGGCCTTCCATTTGGCGGCCAGGCCGTTGCGTTCTTCTTGCAACCCGCCCAGCTCGGCACTGAGTTCGGCGAGTTTGACCGTGTCGTCCTCGCGCTTGATGGCTTCGCGTTCGATCTCCAGCTGCATGATGCGGCGTTCGATTTCGTCGAGTTCTTCGGGCTTGGAGTTGATCTCCATGCGCAGCTTGGAAGCGGCTTCGTCGATCAGGTCAATCGCCTTGTCGGGCAATTGGCGGTCGGCGATGTAACGGGTGGACAGTTCTACCGCAGCAATGATCGCATCGTCTTTGATTTGGACCTTGTGGTGGTTCTCGTACTTCTCCTTGAGCCCACGCAGGATGGAGATGGCAGATTCGCGATCGGGCTCGTCCACAAGTACTTTTTGGAAGCGACGTTCGAGCGCTTTGTCTTGTTCGAAGTACTTCTGGTATTCGTTCAGTGTGGTAGCACCAATGGCACGCAGCTCCCCGCGGGCCAGGGCAGGCTTGAGGATGTTGGCGGCGTCCATGGCCCCCTCCCCTTTTCCGGCGCCCACCAGGGTGTGGATTTCGTCAATGAACAGTATGATGCCCCCGTCCGAGGACTTGACCTCATTGACCACGCTCTTGAGGCGCTCTTCAAATTCACCTTTGTACTTGGCACCGGCAATCAGGGCGCCCATGTCCAGCGAGTAGAATTCTTTGTCTTGCAGGTTCTCGGGCACATCGCCGTTGATGATGCGGTGTGCGATGCCCTCGGCAATGGCGGTTTTACCCACGCCCGGCTCGCCGATCAAAATCGGGTTGTTCTTGGTGCGGCGGGTCAGGATTTGAAGCACGCGGCGGATTTCATCGTCGCGGCCAATTACAGGATCGAGCTTGCCTTCGCGGGCGTAGTCCAAGAGGTTCTTGGCAAACTTGTCCAGCGCGTTGTAGGTGTTCTCTTGGGAGTTGGAGGTCACCCGTTGGCCTTTGCGCATGTCCTTGATGGCTTTGCGCAAGGGCTTTTCAGACACGCCACTGTCGTTCAACAGGCGGGCGGTTTGGTCGCCTTGGGACGACAGGGCGAGCAGCAAGTGTTCGAGCGAGACAAATTCGTCCTTCATGTCCTGCGCAAACGCGGCCGACTTTTGAAGCACGGTGTTGGCTTCGCGAGAGAGGTGCAGGGCTGCCCCTTCCACTTTGCCGTACCCGTCGATGATACGGTCCAGGGCTGAGGCGATGCGGTCTGGGGAAGTACCCATCTTACCGAGCAGATGCGGGGTCACCTGCTCGTCCACTTCCAACAGGCCTTTGAGCAGGTGCGCGGTCTCGATGGACTGCTGCCCGTGCCCCGCCGCGATTTGCTGTGCGCGTTGGATGGCCTCTTGGGATTTGATGGTGAATGTATTGAGATCCATAACGGATGTTGTTCGTGTTCCCTTCTCCCTCTTCAATTGGCGTTCCATCCCGGAATCCCGCGTCAAACCTGGAAATTTTGTCAGGTTTCGGGAGGTTCCCCTGCCGATCTTTCCGAACTTCTTCGGACCTTCGGCCAAGATTTCCGACTTGCCCATGCTGCTGCCCAACCTCCAAGACAAGCACCTGATCCTCGCTTCCAAATCGCCCCGCCGCCAAATGCTGCTCAAAGGCCTGGAGGTAGAATTCGAAATCCGCACCCGCGAGACCGACGAGTCCTGGCCCGAGGACATGGACCGCACCCAAGTGGCCGAATACATCGCCAAAAAGAAAGCCGCTGCATTTGACGGCGAGCTGAAGCCGGGAGATGTGTTGATCACTTCAGATACCACAGTTTACCTGAGCGGCGAGCTCCTGGAAAAACCCGCCGACCGCGCGGATGCGCTGCGCATGCTGGGGGAGCTCAACGGTCAAACCCACACGGTGTATACCGCTGTTTGCATCACTTCCTTGGAAAAGCAAGTCTCGTTTACCGACGCCACCCATGTGACCTTTGGGCAGATGACCCCGGATGAGCTGGAACATTATGTGGACGTGTACCAACCTTACGACAAGGCAGGTGCGTATGGGGCGCAGGAATTTATGGGATACGTGGGGGTCGAGAAATTGGAGGGGAGTTACTTTACAGTAATGGGGTTGCCGTTGCACCGGGTGTATGGGGCGTTGAAGGAGTTTTAGTCAAGGTTTGGAATATTGTTCGGGCGGTCGTGTAGGTGGGTCGGAAGTTTGTGGCGTGGGATGATGGGTGGTGGAATTGCTCTGGTAGTTCGTTCGGGCGGCAGTCCTAGATGTTCTGAGGGTAGTAGCACTCGCTGGCGCGGGATGATCATCGTTGGGCGTTTGTTTCTCTGGTAGTGTTGGTCGACGGGATTAAGCCGCTGTGCGTCTTGGACCCTGGGCTCTCGAAATTCCGAAAACGAAACTCCGCGTTTTGCAAACGCGCGTTTTTTCACGTGTCTGAGTCTGCTCAAGCTACCGCTTGGCACACTCAGCCCCATGAAAAAACCCTCAGCGCATCCGCGCGGAGGGTTTCTTATTTCTTGCGATCCCACAGGGACTCGAACCCCGGACCGTCTGCTTAGAAGGCAGATGCTCTATCCAGCTGAGCTATGGGACCAAATCAGATGGGGCAAAGTTAGGGATTGCTTTGGGTCCCAACGCAGACCGCACTGCGAGCAATTTGGCTAAAACAAGTTCTTGCGTTCCTTGATCAAGGATTTGGTGGGGAGTGGGCGAAAGTGTGGCAGTAAGTGTGGCAGCGTGGAATACCCAGCTAATCAGAGACCACTCTTTTTTTCCTTCCAGGAAACCAAATCCCCTCCCCTGGCATCTAGGACCATGTATGTTTCCTGTTTCGGGTAATGTTCAACCCCCAGCCCATAGCTGCCCCAAGGATATGATACATGCATGTCTGCATGGGTACTGGAAGGCAAGGCAGGTTAGCGAGAGAGTACGCGCGTTTCGAAATAAGCTTCGCTCTAAGGCGTATTTTTGATACGGTTCCACAAACTAGGTTGTGGGTTATATTTCATAGCCGAATTTTACGTTGCAAATACTCGACATGTCTAGACTACTATTCCCTTTTTTCTTGCTCACGAGTGTCGCTTGCTTTGGGCAAGATCAAACTACACTGCTGGATTACGATTTTAATGGCTTCTGGCCATCGGAGTTAACCGTTGATTACTACCAGTATTGCACGGAGCCTTGCAATGAAAATGGCATTGCAACGTATGACTCTACTCTCTACGATTGGAGAATTGTAAATACTTTGGAGTACCCCATATTTAATGATGATTTCTGCTCGTTGAATGGGACGCCGTACATAGTAGGTGGGGACTATGACCTTGGTCCCGAATGGCAAGAGGATGGTGTTTTCTACACAACGAGTCTTTATTTTCCAGCCGTAAATACTCTAGGGTATGACAGTCTCTTTCTGTCCTTTGAAATTATAGGTTACTGGCAAACTTCTTCGAATGGAGAAGCGCGTTTTGAAGTGTCTAATGACAGCGGAGAAAGTTGGTTTGTTGTGTGGGAGTATGTAGGTGAGTCGGGTTCGCTCGGAAATTTTCAAAGTTGCATACCAGCCGAGCACACCATGGATATTTCAGCTTTCCAAACAGAGTCGCTGGAATTGAAAATCGTCCATCAGAATTGGAGATTTACAGCTATTGATAATGTCAAAATTGTGGGTTACAGTGACTTAAATGCCATTTTTGGATGCTCTGATCCAATGGCTTGCAACTACGATATTAACGTTACAGAAGATGATGGAAGCTGCACATATCCAAGCGAAGAGTACCTCGATTGTAACGGAGAGTGTTTAAATGATTCGGATGGTGATGGTGTTTGCGATGAACTAGAATTAGCAGGTTGCACAGACTCTGAAGCATGCAATTATGATCAGAATGCAACAGATGATGATGGCACATGCGAATACGGTCTGCCGTTGTACAGCATTCAGGGTGAGCTTGCGCCAGCGCTCTTTGAAACACAGCAATACACATATCAAATAACAGATGGAAGCTCGTATGACTGGAGTGCTACCTTCGGCGCAATTATTAGTGGAAATGGAACGTCAACTGTTGAAGTAGGTTGGGGTGAGATAGGAATTGGAGAGTTGTGCGTGATTGAAACAAGTCTTGATGGCTGCGTGGGTGATCAAGTATGTGCGGCTGTGTTTATTACGCCTCTAAACATTGAAGAGGAAAGTGAAGTAGAATTCGAGGTTTTCCCCAACCCAGCAAGCACCTCCATAACTATCAGCACTAATGCAGCACTGTTGAGCAGCCCGTACCGCATCACAGACGTACAGGGTAAACTCGTTATGGAGGGGGTACTACTGAACACTACCACGGTGTTGAACACTGACCAGCTCTCAAATGGCCAGTACACCCTCGCTATTATTAACGATGAGGCGGTGATCACCAAGCCTTTGATCATTCAGAAGTAATTAGAGCTAGACTGCTAGAAAGAATAAAAGCCCTGAGCAATTGCTCGGGGTTTTTCTTGCGCAGAACTATCGCTGTGGGACTGTCTACATCTCTACTCGTTCACGTGGTCAACCAGAAACCGATTCTGTGACTTCCTAGGGGTAGATCTGTATTCTTACATATCTTTATGTTAATGTCTCAAAAGCAACAGTCGAATTCCACCGAGGAACAAACGCAACAAAAAGCTGATCAGCAAAAGGCAACTCAAGCTGCCCCTGCTCAGCGTGCGGCCTATGCAGACACCTCTCGGCCAGAGGATGATGAACTGTCTCAACTCAAACTCAAAGCGGATCAGAGTAACTTAGTTAGCAACTTGCAGGCGCTACAACGCAAAGCTGACAGAAGTGCCCAAGTCCAGCAGCTTAAAGTCTTTCAAATGATGTATCCGAACAAAATGGAGTCATCTTTTTCAGGAGAGGTCCAAGAAGCGAATTCTGCAGCAGTTAAAGGCGAGGACGGCAATGGCCCTGGACCCTATGTCGGCGGAACTCAAGGGTTTAATGCATTTATAAGTTCTGGACAAATGTTTAAATGGATATATTCTGAGAAGAATGGGGTCGTTATAATATGTCCTACTCTAAAGCATGCTGTAGCGGCAGGAGGAGCAGAAGTAATTACCGCTGGACACGGCCAACTAACCGGAGAGGGCGCAATATGGATTAATAACGACACTGGTCATTACCAAACCAGTCCAGAGAGTTTGAAGTTATCATTGGATGAATGGAGAAAATTGGGCTATAATCCTACAATTAAGGAGAGAGTCGATTTTGCTGCTTCACTTGCCGGATTAGGTGGTGGCGGTGGACGAAAAAAACGGTTTGGTAAATTTTAGTAATCATGAGAAGCATTTACTACATACACGCCCTTAACCTATTTTTCTAAGTGAATATGGCCTTAGACCAAGATATTAGGACAAACGAACAGAACCAACAGCTGAAAAGCGAGGAGCCGAAAACAACAATATCGACTCCTGCTCAGTTTGAGGCTTATGCTGAAAATTCTAGATCAGAGGATATAGAAGCATGACCTATTTAAAACTTGGTATACGCGAAATACTTGTCGTGGTAGTCCTAATGACGTGCTGTGCTCCTGGAGTATACAGCCAAAGTCCAGTAACGAATCATGGAGCGCTCTCAGTGAACGGTACTTACATCGAAGACCAACATGGCGATGTAGTTTGCTTTGCTGGCAATAGCTTATTCTGGTCCAATACAAACTGGGGTGCAGAACCGTTTTATAACCCATCCTTGGTCAATTGGTTGAAAAACGATTGGAACTGCAGTATTGTGAGAGCATCAATGGGAGTGGGTCCAGAGTCAGGGGGGTATTTCGATGATCCGATTGGCAATCAGGAACGAGTAGAAACAATCGTAAATGCAGCGATTAATGAGGATATATATGTTCTCATTGATTGGCATTCACATGACGCACACAACCAGCAAAGCGAAGCAATCGCTTTCTTTGAATCTATGGCTGAACTTTATGGCGATTATGACAATGTCATATATGAAATCTACAACGAACCTCTCAACGTATCGTGGTCAGATGTCATTAAGCCGTACTGCGAGAGTGTGATCGCAGCCATACGTGAAATAGATCCCGACAACCTCATTGTTGTGGGAACCCCAAATTGGTCACAAGATGTGGATGTAGCCTCTCAAGATCCAATCTCAGCGTACGACAATATCGCGTACACGATTCACTTTTATGCTGGTACCCACGGACAATGGTTAAGGGATAAAGTCTCCATTGCTATCAATAATGGCTTAGCTCTATTCTGTACCGAATGGGGAACAGTCAATGCAAATGGAGATGGTGCCGTGAACGAGATAGAAACAGAGGCTTGGATGGAATACTTCTGTGAGCATAAGATCAGTCACTTAAACTGGCATATTCACGACAAAAATGAGGGCTCTGCAGCTTTGGTTAACGGTGCGAATCCATTCGGTGGTTGGTCTCCCTCGGATTTAACTGAATCTGGATCACTGGTAAAGAGCATTGTCTCGGAGTGGGCAGATCGAAACTGTACACAAGACGGAACTGATCCCTGTGAGGTTTTGGGTTGTACCGATCCTTCGGCGTGCAACTTCAACCCTTTTGCTGATTGTGAAGATAATCTATGTGAGTATAGTTCATGCGCTGATTGCTGCGGTGTACCATACGGCGATGGGACTTCTTGTAGTGGCACATGTGGGCCTTGCAATGATGATTTGTCTTGCACGGGTTGCACCTACTCAGCTGCTACTAACTACGATTCTACAGCAACAATTGATGACGGCACATGTATGTTTCCAGACATCACTTCTGATAA
>JBMYJR010000026.1:0-38087 GCA_049594615.1 Flavobacteriales bacterium | reverse complement strand
CTCTGTGTTCGGGACCTCATGTGATTAAACCTTTACCAAGTGAAATACATTTCCTCCGTTCCCGAGAATGCAGAGAATTACTCCCCTGCTGCCACCCTGAATGACGGCACATGCACCTACTTCGGTGACCTCGACGGAGACGGGGTGATTGACACCGAAGACCTCCTTGTTCTGCTGGGCAATTTGGGGTGCACCTCATGCGACGACCTGGACCTGGACGGCGGGGGTATCTTGGGCGTTGGAGACATCTTGATCCTCCTCGGCCTCCTGTAACAACAAGTGCTTTGCACAGTACGCACATGCTCCAAGCATGACCCTTACCTTCGTGGCCAGTTTCACCTGAGATTCCTTTGGCATGACCACCAACGATGTCCTCCGCCGCGTTAGGTTTATAGGCAATTACAGCGATCAAGACATGGTTGCCCTGTTCAAACACACCGAAGTGTCGGTAACCACCACGCAGATCCAATCCTGGTTGAAAAAAGAGGAGGACGACGACTTTGTGGTGTTGGCCGACTCCGAATTGGCATCGTTTCTCAATGGGCTCATCATCGAAAAGCGCGGCAAACGCGAAGGTCCCCTGCCCGTTCCTGAGCAACTGCTGACCAACAACCTGATTCTGCAAAAACTCAAGATTGCCTACAGCCTCAACAGCGATGCCATTCTGGCGATGCTCAAATCGGTCAACATGCCCATGAGCCCGCATGAATTGAGTGCATTCTTTCGCAAACCCGGACACCGCCATTACCGCCCCATGCTGGACCAATTCCTTCGCAATTTTTTGCGTGCACTGCAGAAGCGGGAAACGGGCAAATAGATCCGTAGACTCCCGTCTTCTTCAGGCATTCCTCATGGCCTTCATGGGTGCTGGGATCAGGGCAAATAAAGCTGCACAAGCGTACTTCGGCACCTTTTCTAGGATGGCCATGACGTCCTCTGTTTTTAACGAGGATTAAACCCTCTGCCGTTTGTGCCGTCTGAATTCGGATTCCCGCGCGCACGCCTCAATCAGCGCATTAGCGCAGAGTTCCCGTACTTACCACTCATTAGCACCCGCTTTGGCCGCTCCCCACGCAAGTGGTGGCCCAAGCTCAAATTCCGATTGATGAAGCACGTGTTCGTTGCAGCATTTGCCCTATTGGGCACCACAACCCTGCTAGCGCAGAACCTCCCCCACCAATGGACCCTCGATTCCGAAGCGCACACCTTGACGATCGGCGGGGTGGAAGGCGAGGATTTTTACGACCCCACACAAATCATCATCATTGAGCTGCAGTTTGACCAAGCCGACTGGTGGGAGCAACTCGAGGACAACTACGCATCGGCCACGGACATCCCATGCACGGCAGTCATCGACGGATCTGCATACGAGAATGTGGGGGTGCGTTTCAAAGGGCAAACCTCCTACTTCACCATTGATGGCGACAAGAAGTCGTTCAACGTGAGCCTGGACGCCTTTGTGGACGGACAAGACCACGACGGGTACGAGTCCTTCAACCTGCAGAACTGCGCGTACGACCCAAGTTTTTTGCGCGAGTTCATGTACGAGCGCAAGATCCGTCAACACATCCCTGCAGCGCAATGCGCGTTTGTATGGCTCTACATCAACGGTGAAGACTGGGGCCTCTACCCCAATGTACAGCAGCTCAACAAAGCGTTTCTGAAGGAATGGTTCCAAGAAAACAACGGCAGCCGTTGGCGTGCAGACACCGAAAATAGCGGCCCTGGCGGCGGCGGTCCCGGCGGCGGTCCCGGTGGTGGCCCAGGATGGGGAGACGGCACCGCAGCCCTCAACTGGCTGGGCGAGGACCAAGCCGAATACCAAGAGCACTACACCCTCAAATCCTCCAGCATCGAAGACCCGTGGGCCGATTTGGTCAACACCTGCGACGTGCTCGAGAACACCCCATTAAACGAACTCTACGCCGCACTCGACCCCATCATGGATGTGGATCGCACCTTGTGGTTTTTGGCCTCTGAAATTCTGTTCAGTGACGACGACGGCTACGTGTACAAAGGCAAAATGGATTACTACCTCTACTTCGATGTGGAGTCCGGCCGCATGGTACCGCTCGAGTATGACGGCAACACCGTCATGCAAAACCAAAACAGCGATTGGGACCTGTTCTTCCACGCCGACGATGAGAACTACCCGCTGCTCTACCGTCTGCTGGACGTGCCCGAGCTGCGCCAACGTTACCTCGCGCACATGCGCGTTTTGCTTGAGGAATTGATGCACCCCGAAACCTTCAACCCTGAGCTCCAGGAATGGGCGGACATGATTGACGGCTTGGTGAACGAAGACCCCAAGAAACTCTACACCTACAATGCCTTCCTAGGCAACGTAGAAGGCCTGCAGGAGTGGGCTGAAGAACGCTACACCTTTCTCAACTCCTACCTAGAGGTGGCGCAGGACGGTCCGCAGATAGGCACCGTTACCATGACCTCTGCGCAAGGCGAATGGGCCAACCCGTTGGCCGATGAAGCCGTGGAGGTGACCGCGGTCGTGGAGGGCGCCTCCGGTGCTGGTGTATCAAGTGTAATGCTGTACTACGCCCCAACCATGGTGAGTGCGTTTACTGCCGTGGAGATGAGTGCAGCGGGGAATGTGTACACTGGGACGATTCCTGGGGTGGGCGGCGGGAACGCCGTCCGGTTCTACATTGAGGCCATTTCGGACAACAGCGCCGGGTCGCGCAGCTACTTGCCAACAGGGGCAGAGCACGACGTGTACATCTATGAAGTAGATGCACTGTGGGCCGAGAACGCGTCTGTGGTCATCAATGAGCTCATGGCCCGCAACAGCTCCACGGCCTACGACGAGCAAGGCCAAGACGAAGACTGGATTGAGCTGTACAACACCGGCTCAGAAGCGATCGATTTGACCGGCTACACCCTTACCGACAACCCGTGGGTGCTGGACAAGTGGCCCATCCCCGACGGGACCATCTTGGCTGCCGATGACTACCTGATCATTTGGGCGGATGAAGACGGGAGCGACGGTCCGTTCCACGCCAACTTCAAGCTGGACGGCGCCGGTGAAGAGGTGTTTTTGATTGCCCCAGGCACATTGATTGCCGATCACGTGTCGTTTGGTCAACAAGAACAAGACATGGGCTACGCGCGCATCCCCAACGGCACCGGCGGGTTCGAGATTCACTCCCCCACCTTCGGGTCCAACAACGATTACGTGGGGATTGGCGATGACAAGCGGCAGAACTGGGTCATCGCGCCCAACCCTGCTCGTGAGTCCATCCACGTGTACAATTTGCCGCAAAACAGCGAAGTCCGCATCCTGACCACCTCAGGCCAGGAAGTGCTAAATACGGTGTTGACCGGCCAGCGCACCTTGGACATCACGCATTTGGCCGCGGGCCTGTACGTCGTTGTGGCCGGAACCCAGCGCGAAGTGCTGGTGGTGCAGCGTTGATGCCGCTTGCAGGCGTAGCGCCCACGAAGCACATCATTCTTCTAAAAACATCGACATGCTTTCTGCAGAAACGATGCTAGAAAAAACGTTTGTTGAAATCAGACTTGCCCTCTTTCTGTTCCGTTGACTTTTTCTCTTGGCTTTCCTGGGTGAAAATCGAATATCCAAATGCCAGACTCAACCAAGGACGCCCTTGGTAATCCCAGTTGAACTGGTCTTGGGCAGTGCGTTGCAGGTGGTCCCAGCCCATAAAAACTCCCGCTTGCACCCTGTCATACTCAAGCATCACTCCCGCAGTGAACGTATGGGTTAGAAAATCGTCTCTGTCCCGCAAGTCAGCGAAGTTTTTATTCACCGAAATAGAGTCCAGGTCTGCTTCTCCAACGCTGTAACCGATCATCAGTGATGTGTGCCATTTCTTTTGCTCGTAATGAGGCAGCTTTATTCCCAGCATAACGGCCAAGTTGGTTTCTCCAGAGAAATCCTTTTGTCCTTCTTGGAAGCGCCATTTAAATGGCAATACAGCCGCTCCCACTTCAACCGAAGTCTTCTGCAACACCTTCGCTTGTGTCGAGGCTACAAAGGCCGCCTTATCGACTCCAAAAAGTGCTTGGTACTCACCCAAGTCGGTGTAGAAATTGCCATCCAACACGAACTGTGCGTACTGTTCACGGGTGCCATCCCAATTGTACAGTAAGAATTTCGCGCTCGCAGCATCCGCACGGTAGGAGCCCCATACCCACTGATCCAGTGCCGTTTCTCGATTTTTATGAATGAAATTATTCAGAGCCTTAGGCGCGTAATTCAGTATCCGCAAATAGACGGTCTCACCCTCAACCTTGAAAACCGAGATGGCCTGTCCTTTCTTACTCAGGATATCATTAGCTCCGCTGCGAACGTTCAGATCCTGATCAAGCGGGGTTAAAAGGACTTCCGAGGTAAACTCAAAATTCCCAACCTCTGGGCTTGAGGTGACGTCATCTTCTTGAGCGTACGCGAATCCGGTGCAGAGCCATAGCGCTGCCAGGATGAGTCGTTTTTGAATATTCATGGTTCCAGATGTTTTAGCGAACAGCCCACTCCGTCCGCGGCGTGCCTGACAATGGCTGTAGGACCGTTCAAGGTTGATTAATGTATCAAAGAACCCACCCCCAACCACCTCCACACACTACCCACTTCTGGTGAGTCAACCATTTCCTAACCCTACATCAACTCTCAAAAAGGCGCTCTGAAAGTGGATGTGTAGCCTACCTTTACCCCATGCCTCACAACTACATCACCTCCGAAGACCTCCCCACCCCTTCTTCCCCCACCTCACAATCCTGGGAGGAGCTGGGAGTGCCGACGGCGTTGATTGCGGCGGGGCCAAAGGCAGTGACGGCGGCCTCGGGCAAAACAGGCTCCAAGGGGACTTCGAAGAAAACGGGCGGTAAGAAGGCTGGGACATCCAAGGCCAAGGTGCAGACCGAACACAACTATTCCCTGACTGAGCTGGCGGCCATGACCGATAGGCAGTTGAAGGGCTATGTGGGCCAGAACAAATCGCGGCAACAGCCCGGATGGGAAACACGGGTGGAACTGGCAGAGTTGGTGCTGGGCCAGCGTGGAGATGTGCTCTAGATTCAGCTGGGCTTCCAAGGTCTGCGCAGCCTTTTGAAGGCGCCTAAGTGTCACTTTCACACTTTTTACTTGTCCCCAGCCCTGTCTGCCCATACCTTGTGGCCGTAAACTGTCGTTCAGCTGTTGCGAACCTGCCCCCCCCGCAGGCTACACGCTTGAACACCACACGGAACACGATGAAACAACACACATTGCTTTCCCTCGGCGCACTGGTGATTACAGCCATGCTCGTGCTGGTTTCCTGCCAAAAAGAAGACGAAGGCGGCGACGTATTGCCCACCAACCTGGTGAGCAACGTCACGGTCAACGCGGGCACAGTGAGCGTGACCGCCACGGCGGACAATGCACATTACTACTCGTTCACCTTTAGCGAGAACGGTACGCCCACCACCGTTGAAAACGAAGCGGGATCGGCCAGTTACACCTACACCGGTTCGGGCAGCTACAACATCATTGTGCGTGCCCACAAGAACGCAAGTGAGTTCATCTTCACATCCCAGACCGTGCAAGTAGAGATCAGCATTGAAGTAGGCGAAGACGGCCTGCCGGTCAACGGCTACTCCACCCCATCTGAATACGCGGGTTACACCCTGGTCTGGGCCGACGAATTTGACGGCGACGCGCTCAGCGACGACTGGGTGTACGACATCGGAACCGGCAATTGGGGCTGGGGCAACAACGAGGAGCAATACTACCGCCCGGCAAACACCGAAGTGTCCAACGGCTCGCTGAAGATCACCGCTGAAGAAGGCTGGTACAACGGCTCAGACTACACTTCTTCTCGCCTGAAAACACAGGGGCGACAGAGCTTCCAATACGGCCGCATCGACATTCGCGCCAACCTGCCCAAAGGCCAAGGCATTTGGCCTGCCCTGTGGATGCTGGGCGACAACATCGTGACCAACACCTGGCCCGCGTGCGGTGAGATCGACATCATGGAATTGGTGGGCTCGAGCACTGGGACTGGCAATGCCACCGTACACGGAACGGCGCACTGGGACGAGGGAGGACACAACTACAACGGAAGCAGCAGCATCCTCTCTGGCGGTATTTACGCCGATGAGTGGCACGTGTTCTCTATCATTTGGGACGAAGCGCAAATCCGCTGGTTCCGAGACGACATCCAGTACCACCAAATCGACATCACAAGCCCCAACATGAGCGAGTTCCACCAACCGTTCTACTTTATCTTCAACGTGGCTGTGGGCGGTCTTTGGCCAGGAAGTCCCGATGCCACCACCGAATTCCCACAAACCATGGCGGTGGATTACGTGCGCGTATTCCAGCCGGATTGAGCATGTGAGGAAAGACAAAACACGCACAGGGACGCCTCAGCGTCCCTTTTTTTGCGCCCGCTCTCCTGCTTTTCCCCGTTCTTAAGCGAACCAGAACCGCACCCATCAGTTGGTCCTGCATGGGGCGCAAACGCGACATCAAAAACCTCCACCGCAAACCGCCTTCCAACACCTCAGAGGGCGCTTGGGAGGAATGGGAGGATGAACTGGATCAAATGGCCTACCGCCGCCGAACCCACAACGAGCGGCACAAATCCCGACACCAGACAGGCCAGCGCACGCAGCACGAAAAGAAAGTGTAATGGTTGCATCGGTATCCATGGGTGAATCATGCCCGCAAGCATTCCCCAGCTGATCCCTGTGTGAACATCGATTGTAGGTGAACGGTCACGCACATCCACTCGCAGACACTGAGCCACCCTTTGTCGAAAACACCAGCCACTTCCCTGCTGACCCTCGTTTATTCGCCCAGAGAGTTCTATTAAGATTTAAGGTTGTTTTCGAAGGGGCTCCTGCAATGGCAGGGGCCCTTTCTCTTTTTAACACTCAGCTTCTCTTTCGAATGCTCAGCAAATGAGGTTTGGTAAAAGTCCCACGGCAATGGGGCTTTTTCTATGTTAGGTGTTCCAACACTCCTTCGCATGCAAGCCATCTCCCTTCAAGACAAACTCACCCGCTTTCAAGACCACTGGTCTCCCAAAGTCATTGCTGCGCTGAACGACTACCAAGTCAAGCTTGCCAAGATCCAGGGCACCTTCGTTCGCCACAACCACCCCGAGACCGACGAATTGTTCTTGGTGGTGTCCGGTGAGATGATCCTGCATTTCGACGATGATCAAGTCTTGCTCAAACAGGGCGAACTATACGTCGTTCCTCAAGGGGTATACCATTGGCCCCAGGCGGAACAGGAATGCCACATCCTGTTGATTGAGCCTCAAGGAGTTGTGAATACCGGAGAATCTGGCGGAAATTTAACAGCTCCACAAAACGTCTGGATTTGAGTAATGGCGGGCCCTTCGACCAAAGGCTCCGCGGCAATATGCACGATCAGAACAGTGTACTCTGAACATTAAACAACAGGCGCTGTTTATTGCTTGACTCCGAAACATTCAACTGAAGAGGCAGCAAACTCCAGCTGCACACCGCACGAGCGGAGTCTTTTAGTCGGCCTAGGCCGTTTCTATCCAGTGTACTGTAAGTGATAAAGTCCGAAACTAAACTGGCGGACACTGTCCCTGTGCACCTCGAAGCGTTCAGGATCCGGCTGGAATCCTAAAATGACTTTACCACACGTGCCACTTTGACCTCCTGGTTGTAGAGACCAGGCCACTCTCCTATTGCTTTATTTTTTTGCAACACTCTGAATATCAGGGGTTTTTGAACTTTTTTGTGACGTATGTGTTCTTAATCCAAAACCCAAGAACCATGTCATTAACGACTCTATTGATGGACGCCAGTGGTGGCGCTGTCAATCTTACCGATTACACCAACCTTACCACCATCACCTCATTTACCTTCTTTGTAGGGTGTATGGCCATGATGGCGGCTTCCGTGTTCTTCTTCTTCGAAATGTGGAACGTGGACAAAAAATGGCGTACCTCACTGCTTGTGAGCGGCCTGATCACCTTTATCGCATTTGTACACTACTACTACATGCGAGGGTACCACTTCGACACTGGCGAATCGCCAACGTTCTTCCGCTATGTGGATTGGACCTTGACCGTACCGCTGATGTGCGTGGAATTCTACTTGATCACCAAAAAGGCCGGTGCGAAAATTGGCTTGCTTTGGAAACTGATCGCCGCCTCTGTTGTGATGCTGGTGACTGGTTACTTTGGTGAGACCATTTACCGTGACCAATCGGTCATGTGGGGTGTCCTCTCAGGGGCCGCATACTTCTACATCGTATGGCTGGTTTGGAAAGGCGAAGTGGCTCAACTGGCCAAGAACGCTGGACCTGCTGTTGAAAAAGCTGTACGCGTGCTGTTCTGGTTTGTACTCGTGGGCTGGGCCATCTACCCGCTGGGCTACATCCTGGGAACTCCGGGCGGATTGTTCGGTATGCAGCTGGTGAGCGACCCTGAAGCAGCGAGCGCTGCGATGGATGTCGTGTACAACATCGGCGATGCTGTAAACAAAATTGGTTTCGGTCTGGTGATCTACGCACTGGCCGTGACCTCAGGCGCCAAAGAACAGGCTGCCGCATAATTAAGTGTATCTCTTTTCATGACAAAGCCCGCTCTGTTAGGGGAGCGGGCTTTGTTTTATCTCCCAAGCAATGCACTACGATTGGATTTTTCTCGGAATGGGTGGCGGAAACGCCAACATGCTGCTGGCCCTGCACCATAGCGGTGCACTGGCAGGCAAACGCATTGCCGTTTTCGAGCCAAATCCCGACGTGCTTTGCAGCAAGACGTATTGTTTTTGGGCTTCGCCTGATGACCCGAAACTTGCGCATGTCCAAGACGTGATCCAACACCGATGGTCGTCGGTGGCCTTTGAGTCCGCCCCGCGCGACCTCGAAGGACTGGTTTACCATTATATCCCGGGTGAATCCTTGCACAACGCGGTGAAAAACTGTCTTCGCCAAGTCGGTGCGACCCTTTATCAAGAAGCCGCCTATTGGTCGGGCACCGATGGGGATTTTCAAGTACGCAGCGGAACACACACCCTGCAAGCCAAACGCATTTACGACGGTCGCACCCCGAAAGCACCCAGTGACGCTCACCCGTTTCTGTGGCAATCTTTTGTCGGTTGGCGCGTCCGTACCGACCATCCTCATTGGAACCCCGAGGTGTTCCGAATGATGGACTTTCGCTTACCTGAGACCGGGCACACCCAATTCATGTACGTGCTGCCGTTTGCGCCCAACGAGGCACTGGTGGAAGTGACTCGGTTTGACCGCGAATCCATCTCCAACTCTGAGGCCAAGGACTTGTTGGTCGACTACCTCGCCCACGTTGGCCCCTACACAGTGACCAGCACGGAAGCAGGACGCATCCCCATGACCACGGCTGATTTGAGTGACCCCTACCACCAGGGCGTCGTGCAAACAGGCGCCCGTGCAAACGCCATCAAACCCAGTACAGGCTATGCCTTTTGGAACATGCTATGCGCTGCACATGCCCATGCGCAGGATCCGGCCCAAACCCCTGCGCCCATTCAGCGCGGGCGACACGGTTGGTATGACAAAGTGCTTCTGCACTTGACCCATACCTCTGCGTCAACGGGCACACGCGTGCTGCGGTCGTTGCTCCAACACACCCGTCCAAACAACCTCTTGACCTTCCTCAATGAGAACACGTCAGTCGGGCAAGAGCTCCGGATTTTTAGCCGTTTGCCCTGGCGTCCTTTCCTCAAAGCCGCGTTGCAATTGGAAAGCGCCAACCCCACCGTGCATGCCGCATTTCTGTGTGTGATTGCCCTGGTGTTGACCTCGTTCGCATCTGCATTCCCGACCATCACGTTTACGGTATCGGCAGTGCTTCTAGGTGGTGGGCTCCTTGCGGTTGGACTGCCCCACGGAGCGCTAGACTTGGACCTGATGCGCCGGTGGAACGGTGGGCGAATGCTCCCTATGATCCCCGCCTATTTGGCCATCATGGCTGCCATGGGCGCGTTGTGGTGGTGGCTTCCTGCAGCTGCGCTTGTGGCTTTCCTGGCCCTTTCTGCCTGGCACTTTGGTCAAACAGACTTGCACCACTGGGGTGTTAAAAGCAAAGCGGGCAGCTTCATCTGGGGCACGAGTTTGCTTCTGGGAATCCTGCTCACCCACGCCACAGAGACCTTGTCCATTCTTACTGACATGGGCGTGCAACTTGCTACGGTGCCTGCGTTGGAAGCCTTGGGCTTTGCGTTGCTCACCGGTAGCGCCCTGGTCGGATTGGTGCGTCATGCGTACGCCCTCACCTTGACCGCCCTCATGCTGGTTGTGGGCGCTGAATTGCCTGTCTTGCTCACATTTGGGTTGTACTTCGTGGGTCAACACAGCATTGCGGGCTGGCAAGCCTTGCGCCAAGACTTCCGCACGACTCACCTCGATTTGTTCCGACGTGCACTGCCGTTTACACTTGGTGCAGTAGCCACCCTGGGAGTATTCTGGTGGCTGCGCAGCCTATGGACCGGCAACCTGGTCGCCTTGTTTTTTGTGTTTTTGTCTTGCCTGAGCATGGCGCATATGGCGGTGATGCACTGGTTTTACAGAAGCAAGGCACTGCACTGATTTTGTTCCCTCGGTGTGGCTGAGGGTTGTATACCTTCCACCCAACACTTACCCCATCTTCAAGCAGCTTTGGCAGCTGTGCTGTCCTGTAAAGCTGTCCTTCTTCTTCGGGGCTCTCCTGGTTGGAAGCACACGCCTTGCACCCCAGCCGCCCAACAGATTAACCGCAAGGTCCTCTCCAAACACCGCAAGAAAATGAACCTTTGCAGAACCTTGAACGCGCCATTGGTGTATATATGATGATTAAAGTTTTTGCCATGAAGCCCATCGCACGCGCATTGCTGCTGTTGACCTTTGCACTGAATTGCCTTTCCAGCGAGGCACAGGAACCCTCCAACCGCTTTTGGAACGAATGTTTGCTGAACACCATCCGGTTGGACCTTGCGCGTCCGAACGTGCACGCACGCAACCTGTACCACCACTCGCTGGGCCAATACGCCATTACCCAGGCGCACTTTGGCTTGCAATCGCCCGCCGCAGATCCCGCATGGACCCCACCCCTGCCTGCGGGAGACTTGACCGACAGCGTTACCTTTGAATTGGCCATGGCGGGCTTCACGCGCAATTTTGTGTACAACCGCTACTACCAATCGCCCAACTACATCGCTATCCTGACTTTGGTCAACGACGAGTTCTTGAGTCGCACTGGTGTCAGTTATGCTGCGGGTTCATCCGACCCCTGGGTAGCATGGGGCGAGCAATACTCGGAGAACTTACTGGACGACGTCCGCAATGATGGCTCCAACGAAATTTTCGATTATGATAACCTCTGCTACACTCCGGTCAATGACCCCATGGACATGACCGAAGCGTGGATTTGTGGCACCGCTATCAACGATGTCAACCACTGGCAACCGCTCGCGTTTGACGGCAGCTTCATCGACCAATCCGGCAACGAAATTTTCGTAGATGTGCCCGCTTTTTCGGGCGCCAACTGGGGACTGGTTGCACCTTTTGTACTTGATCCTTCCGAGGCCAGCACCAATACGGTGGACGGCTGTATCTACCCGGTCTACTTGGATCCTGGCCCACCGGTACTTCTGGGTGAAGCCAGCGACAACCTGTACAACTGGCAAACCGGATTCGGTATGGTGGCCGCATGGCAAGCCCAGTTGGACGCCGCCGACGGGGTGATGATAGACATCTCCCCCGCCTCCATTGGCAACATAGGCAACACCTACCCCGAAAACCCGGATCACCTCTACGACTACGCCAACGGTGGCGACTTCAGCCCCGGCTACATGCTCAATCCAGTGACCGGAGAGCCTTACACACCCCAAATCGTGCCCCGCGGTGATTACGGCCGCGTGCTGGCCGAGTTCTGGGCGGATGGTCCGGATTCAGAAACCCCTCCAGGGCACTGGTTCACCATCCTGCACGATGTGATGGACGCCCCTGAGTTCACTTACAACTGGAAGGGAGCTGAAGGCCTTGACCCTGAGCTGTGGATTGCCCACGCGCACCTGCTGCTCGGCGGCACCATGCACGACGCGGCCATTGCAGCGTGGAGTGTCAAAGGTTACTACGACTTTGTACGTCCCATCACCGCCATCCGCTATATGCTGGGCAACGGCCAATCCACAGATCCCTTGGCTGCCAACTATGACGTGAACGGCATTCCTTTGATTCCTGGAGCAGTGGAAATCGTCCAAGCGGGAGACCCCTTGATCGCCTCAGGCGACGCTGTGGAAGGCGATATCAAGATCAAACAGTGGCTCGGCTCCAACGAAGGAGCTTCCAGCACTTCCAACGTGGGCTGGACTGTGGGTTGTGAGTGGTGGCCGTACCAACGTCCCACCTTTGTAACCCCGCCGTTCGCGGGATACGTAAGCGGGCACAGTACCTACTCGCGTGCTGCGGCAGATGTGTTGACCCACATCACCGGATCACGCTACTTCCCTGGAGGCAAAGGCGCTTTCACCATTCCTCAAGACACGTTCTTGGCGTTCGAGTCCGGCCCAAGTGTGGCCTTGACGCTGGAGTGGGCCGCGTACCAAGACGCTGCCGACCAATGTTCACTCTCACGCATTTGGGGTGGCATTCACCCGCCCATGGACGACATCCGAGGCCGTGAAATTGGCAAGAGCGTAGCGCAGCAAACCACCAGCTACTACGACACCCTCAACCACTTGCCCAGTGACGCTGCGGTGGTGGGCGGCTGTACCTACGATAACGCTACCAATTACCTGCCCGAAGCCAACGACGACGACGGCTCGTGCATCTTCCCGGCAGTCTCGGACTGCAAAGACTTCGACGGTGATGGGCTGGTAAGCGCGCCGGACTTGCTCGCGGTGCTAGGCGTTTATGGCACCACCTGTGAATAGACCTAAGTGTTCAACAGACACTTAGGGTTGGAATTCGTACATTGAGCACATCGAATCGCGGGAAGCATATGCTTTCCTAAACAACCGCAACATGGATTCCGCCTTGCAATACCCCCAAAATGCTCCTGATTACAGGTGCGCCATTGCCATCAGCTTGGTACTCATCGGCTTTGACGGCAAGAACTTGCAAGTGCTGTTGGCGCGTGCCAAGCGCCCGCCAGTGGAAGGTGAAATGCTGCTGCCCAGCCGCTATGTGACCAGTGACGACGATGTCATGGATGCCGCTTTGCGCATGTTCCAACAAATGTTTGGAGATCACGGACCAGAAGTGCTTGAACAACTTCAAGCCTTTGCAGGCGTCAGCCGCCATCCAGGAGGCCGCGTGATCAACGTGGCGCACTACGCGCTCGTGCGTAAGGACCTGTTTAACTTGCACAAATTCACCCAACACGACCTCAAGTGGTATCCCCTGCGCGATGTGCCGGGATTGAGTTTTGACCACGATGCCATTGTGACCTACGCCAAGGAGCGTCTCAAACGCCGCATCAAGCGCCGACCCGTAGGTTTCAACTTGTTACCAGAGCCGTTCACACTCAACCAGATTCAACGCTTGTACGAAGAAGCCTTGGGCAAGCAATTTGACCGCCGCAACTTCCGCAAGAAGCTCGCCAAGACCAACGTGCTGTTGGAAACCAACCTCGAGGCCGACGGCACCGTGTTTGGCCAACGTAAAGGCGCCCGTCTTTACCGCTTCAACCAAGACCAGTACGAGGTCATGATGAAAAAAGGGTACGACTTCTTGTTTTAGCGGATGACCGTCAGCGCAAAGGCGCGCATCCCCACTTTTACTTGGTATACACCTGCCGGCCAATCGGACACATCCACTTGCATGCCGGGGCACAGCTGAGCTTGCGCGTGCAGCGCGCCAGTAGTGGTAAAGACTTCCAACGTTTCGCACCCTCCTAACCCGAGTATTTTGAAATGTTCACGCGCCGGGTTGGGCACCAGGGTCCACGCCAATTCCAGCTCTTCGATGTTCACCGGGCATGAAGCTTCCGCCGTTTGCAGGCAGCCGTTGGCGTCCTCGAGGGCGACCTCATAGCTCTCGCCCAAGTCGCCCACGTAGACCTGCCCCGTAGTGCCGTCTTCCCACGTGTAGCTGAGGGGTGGTGTACCCCCCTCGCCCGTGGCGTTGAGTACAATGCTAAAGGAGGTGCAGGTGTAATCCAGGTTGAGCACCAACAGTGGTGGAGCCTCCACCTCAATCACATCTTCCAGTACACAGCCGCTGGAGTCAGTCACCAATACTTGGTAGGTACCGGCCACCAGGCTGTCCAGGATTGCTGCTCCTTGGGTGAAAGTGTATGGCGGTGTGCCCCCAGTCAGCTCAAGTGTGGCGCTACCGGTGGCTTCTCCGAAGCAAAGCGGGTCCTGCACGTTGGCCGTCAACACCAGCGGATCCGGAGCGTCAACAGTCAAAAAGTATTCGCTGATGCAGCCGTTGAGGTCGGTCAAGAACGCGGCGTACGCGCCAGCGGTGAGTTGCGCAGGGTCTGCACCATTCCAGTCTACGTTTGTGAATGCTTCGGGATTGAGCAGCACTGCGCTTCCAGTGTCGCCACTGCACACCGGCAAGTCCACGGCAAAGTCGGGTACGACCGGTACGGCTTCAATGACTTGGACTGAATCCACATACGTGCCGCCTGGCACTTCAAATTCGGCGAGGTACCAGCCCGGCATATCCACTACCAATGCCCCTGTACTGCCGGACTCCACCCACGTGAAGTCATTTTCGCTTTCAATGGTCAAGGTGACTGAACTGCCCGGACAGAGCACTTCTGTCGAGGCGGCGAAGTCATAGGCAAAGCCCGTCCCCTCTTCCAAGGTCACGAATTGAAACAACGGCAAATCGTACCACATGTCCACGATTCCGCTGGGCCAGGTGAGACGAATGCTGTCCACCTGGGCAGCACTGCCCAAGCCAAAGAGCTCCCAATCGCTGTCCTGCCCGAGGTAGTTCTCGCCCATTTTGGAATAGCGGTATTGGTACAAATCACCGGTCCACACTTCCATCTCCACACCAATGCCATCGCGGTTCGAGACGGTGCCCACGGGGTTCATTTGAATCCACCGGGATGGGAACGGATTGGCTTGCCACAAATCGGCCACCTGAGGTCCCAAGTTGCTCACCAGAAAATCGATGCCGCCGTCGCGGTTCCAATCGGCAGAAGACACCGAGTAGGAATTACTGACGTCGAACTGCAACATGTCGGCTGAAGTGTTGGAGAAGGTGCCGTCGCCATTGTTCATCATAATGATGTTGGGCAGCTCGGGAGCTTCGTAGTAGTATTCGCAGATGTACAAATCCAAGAAGCCGTCGTTATCGATGTCCACCCAGTTGGCGCCCCAGCCGTATTGGTCGAGGTCCACGCCTGCTTCCACGGCAATGTCGGTGAAGGTGCCGTCGCCGTTGTTTTCGAGCAGTACGGCGTCCATGATGGCGACGTTGGTCATGAACAAGTCCTCGTAGCCGTCGTTGTTGAAATCGCCCGCGCTAACGCTCATGGCATCCGCCAAAGGCACATCAGCGCCTGCTGCTTCACCCACGTCGGTGAACGTACCGTCTGCGTTGTTGTGGTAGAGGCGGTTGGGGTGTTCCATGTCGTTGATGACGTACAGGTCCGGCCAACCGTCTTTGTTGTAATCAATCCACGCCGACTGAAAGCTGAGGGAAACGCCATCACTCACGCCCGCAGTGGCGGTGACATCCTCAAAGGTCCCGTTCCCGTTGTTGCGGTACAGGCGATTCTCGTATTCGGTTTGAAATTCCTCTTGTTCTTCGGTGATGGAGAAGACGTAGCGGCAGATGTAGAGGTCCAAGTCGCCGTCCTTGTCGTAATCGCCCCAGCTTTGGCCGAAGGTAGGCCCGGGGAAGTTGCCAAAGCCGGCCTCCTGAGAGATATCTGTGAAGTTGAAGTCGCCGTCGTTTTCGAACAGCTTTTCAGGGCCTTGGTATTGGGTGACAAACAGGTCACGGTCGCCGTCGTTGTCAAAATCCACCCAAACCGGGAGCTTCACGTCAAAATCCAGGTCCAGTTCCAAGGAGACGAATTCACACACCCCCTCGTTGTTTTGGTAGATGAACAGATCGGTGTAGGTAGCACAGGTGATGTCGGGCCAGCCGTCGCCGTTGAAATCGGCAAAGGAGGTGCCTGCGCCAAAGTAGTTTCCGTTGGCCACAGCACCTGTGTTGCATGTAAGGTCTGCGTTGTAGGATTGGGCGCATACGGGCGTCATTGCCAGCCAGCACAGCCAGAAGCAGAATCGGTCAAGGTTCATACCTCTAAGATCGGAATTGTGGGTTTTGGTTTTACATCTTTTTCGATCGGAAGCACGGGGGGAACCGGTATTTTCGTCCTATGGCATCCATCGATCGTCAGTACGTGCGGCAATTGAGCCGTTTGGAGTTCCTGGCCAAACAGGCTGTAGAGGGTTTCATCACCGGCATGCATAAGAGTCCCTTCCACGGGTTCAGCGTGGAATTTGCCGAACACCGCCTCTACAACAAAGGCGAGTCCACCCGCCACATCGATTGGAAACTGTACGCACGCACCGAGAAGCTCTTTGTCAAACGCTATGAGGAAGAAACCAACCTGCGTTGCCAGTTGGTGATCGACCACTCCTCCTCCATGTACTTCCCAGACAAGGTGCCGGTGGAAGGCGACCAGTTCAACAAGCTCAAGTTTTCGATTTACGCTGCGGCGAGTTTGATTGAGTTGCTGCGCCGTCAGCGGGATGCGCTGGGCTTGTCCTTGTTTGCCGATACGCTGAACCTGCACACCCGCGCACGTTCTTCGGCTGCCCACCACGCCTTCCTCTACAACGAGTTGGAGCAACTGTTGGAAACCGTGGCAGAGCCCGAGCAAAAGCGCACGTTTGCCGTGGAGACCTTGCACGAGATTGCAGAGTCCATTCCCAAACGTTCCTTGGTGGTGCTGTTCTCAGACATGATGGACAACTCTGAACGTGCCGATGAGTTGTTTGAGGCCCTGCAACACCTGCGTCACAACAAACATGAGGTGGTCATCTTCCACGTGGTGGATGGCGAAAAAGAACTGGAGTTCGACTACGACAACCGCCCGCACACGTTCGTAGACCTCGAGAGCGGCAACGAAATCAAGGTCAACCCGCTGGACATCCGCGAGCATTACCTCTCCCAGATGCACGCATTCAAGGAAAACCTCAAGATCCGCTGCGGCCAATACCGGATCGACCTGGTGGAGGCCGACATTCGCAAGGGCGTGAATCCTGTGTTGCTGCAGTATTTGATCAAGCGTCAGCGCTTGCTGTAGCACCGCTAGCTCCGTCCCCATTTGTGGCCCTCATACCGGCAAAGCCATAGTGGGGATACGTGCTTGGCTGGTGAACGGAATGGGCTGCAGGAGACCGAGGTGGGAAGACTGGCGAGTTATACCCCGATCCAGACTGATCACCCATGCCGCCATGTGCAATACGTATCTTTAGGCTCCAATTTTCAGATGTAGCCAACGATGCGCAGGGCGGTGCCATCACCGTTGAAGACACTTCTGCATCCATCGCTTTGGTCAACCAGGCGTTGGGACTGACTGTGACCCTGGTGACTTCAGGAACCGTTTGCCAAGGTGGCGGGCTGGGCATTGCACAGGCATCGGTCACCGATGGAACGGCTCCCTACACCTTTGATTGGGGCGGAGCAGATCCTAACAACCTCGATGCAGGCACCTATACCTTGACCGTTACTGACAGCGAGGACAGAAGCGCTACCGTGGAGTTTGTGATTCCGGAAGGGTTGGCCCTGTGCGGGTGCACCTACCCCGACGCCAACAACTACGACAGCACTGCTCAGGTGGACGACGGGTCCTGCACCTTTGACCTGGGCGGGCCCACCTCTGGGTGCAGCATCTACGACTTCAACGACAACGGTGAAATCGATACCGCTGACCTGCTCACCATTTTGGGTGTGTATGGCAGTGTGTGTGATGAATAGTACGCGCGAGGCAAGGGGTATGCCCTTGACCTGTGCGTTGGTGGCAAATGACTCCTAGACTCCGACCGGATGGTTGGGGTGGTACTTGGGGTCTGGGCGAACGGCTGCACCTGTCAGGCATGTGGTCATTGCCTGGGCGTGTGCACCAAGTCAGGTCAGCGCCAACAGACATGCAAAAACAAGCGACTTCATGCAGTGAATGCAGCCTTTGCCAGGCACCAACATGCCCAATACGCAGAGATTGATCGGTCTACAGCAATCCGTTATCTTCGCTCACCGCAAACCTAAAAAGCCAAGAGATCCACATGGGACGCGCATTTGAATACCGCCGGGCCGCCAAAGAAAAACGCTGGGACAAGATGTCTCGCATCTTCCCCAAACTGGCCAAAGCCATTACCATCGCCGCCAAAGAAGGAGGCCCCGACCCGGACATGAATGCCACCCTGCGCACCGCCATCCAAAACGCGAAGGCGCAAAACATGCCCAAGGACAACATCCTCAACGCCATCAAACGCGCTTCGGGCAAGGACGCCACCGACTTCACTGAAGTCAACTACGAAGGCAAGGGCCCCCACGGTGTATTGGTCTTTGTAGAATGTGCCACCGACAACACCACCCGTACCGTGGCCAATGTCAAGAGCTACTTCAACAAGGCCGGCGGCGGCTTGGTGCCCAACGGCTCGCTGGAGTTCATGTTCAACCGCAAAGCGGTGTTCGAGTTTGAGAAGCCGGAAGACTTTGATCCCGAGATGTTCGAGCTGGAGATGATTGACGCCGGGTTGGAAGAACTCGACGAAAACGAAAACACGATGTATGCCTACGCCGACTACACCCAGTTTGGCGCCATGCAAGAAGCGTTTGAAAAGATGGGCATTGAGTGCACCAAGTCCAACCTGCAACGCATCCCCACCTCCCCCGTGGAGTTCACCGAAGAGCAATTGGTGGACATTGAAAAGATGCTCGATAAGATTGAGGAGGACGACGATGTACAATCGGCCTTCACCAACATCGGCTGATCGGGCCTGAGCGTCTCTCAAACCAGACATGAATCGGCCTTAATGGCGGACAAAACCTGCCGGCCTGTCACTGAAATGCGCCACCCACAACGGTGGCACGTATTTCGTTCAATGCACTTCAAGTAACCAAGCTCTCGTGACTTTCCATTTCATTGTGAACTTCTTGCAATCGAAGGGTTGGAATCCCGGGAATGAATTGGTATACATTTGTAACTCACAAACGAATTTGAATTATGGCTGTTGAATTCACCGACGCAAACTTCGAAGAGCTGGCAATCCAATCGGACAAGCCAGTATTGGTGGACTTCTGGGCAGAATGGTGCGGCCCCTGTCGCATGGTTGGTCCTATCGTGGATGAAATCCACAACGACTACGATGGCAAAGCCATTGTAGGCAAGGTCAATGTGGACGAGAACCCTGGCATCTCGACGAAATATGGCATTCGCAACATCCCAACCATCATCTTCCTCAAAGGCGGAGAAATGGTGGACAAGAGCGTAGGCGCCGTTCCCAAGAACGTCCTCACAGAAAAAATGGACGCGCTGCTGTAAGCACCGCAGTCATTCGAACTGAAAAAGCCGCTTGGAGTACCAAGCGGCTTTTTTGTTGTCAAGGGCATCCACAAGGGCCAATATGGGTTTGTAACAGGGTTGACAGCGACATATTCACGCCTTTCACCGGGCGAGCCAAGGCATCGCTGTTTTGGATTCCGACTTGCCGACAAAAGGAGCCCAGAACCTCGGGTGTAAAAGGTGTACTTTGGCGCCACCAAATGAACCTGCAACATGCGCGCACTTGCCCTGATTTTTGCCCTGAGCTGGGCCGGATTATCGACCGCTCAGTCCTTCAATTCCATCGAATCTGTAGAATATGATCCTGTCAACCAGCAATGGTTAGTATCCAACGCTAACTCTATTGTTGCTCAAGACTTTCAGGGGAATCTAAATTTCTTTTTCGACGCAGAAAGCGACTACGGAATGGAAGTGATGGGCGATACCCTGTACGCCATCAACTCCCTGATCGGTGGCTACGAAATCCGCGCGTATAATCTGAATGACGGCACGGAGATTGCCACCATCGCTTTGCCCGGAACCCAGTTTGCCAACGGCATGGCCTCGAATGGAACCGACCGGCTATGGGTGACCGATTTTAATGGAAGCGCCATCCTGGAAATTGACGTTACAGACGCGACCAATGCTTCGGTGTCAACTGTGGCTTCCGTCGCCCAAGTGCCCAACGGCATCACCTACGATGGCGCCAACAACCGACTGGTTTACGTGACCTGGGGACCCATGGGCATCTACGCCTGCGATCTGGCCGATTACAGCACCAGCCTGCTGACCAGCACCACCTTGGCCAATATCGACGGCGTCGACCACGACGGCAACGGCAACTTTTACATCGCCAGCTGGACCCCAGCCCAAATCCGCAAGTACAACAATGACTTCTCAGATTTTGAGATCATCTCAGCCCCCGGTCTCTCCGGCCCGGCGGACATCTGCTACGCGCAGGAAGTGGACACCTTGGCGGTACCCAATAGCGAAAACAACACCTTGACCCTCATTGGGTTTGGATCCACTAGCGTGCAAGAAAACGCTGTGGACCGGGCACCCATGTCCGTTTACCCCAACCCACTGCAAGACTCCAGCGTGTTGGAGTTTTCACTCTCCACTCCTGCCGAAGTACAAGTCGTTGTGCTTGACCTGCAAGGCAAGCAAGTGTGGTCCGCAGCTTTGGAGCAGCACCCCGCTGGCACGCACCACATGCTCTTCACAGGTATTGAGCTGCCCCAGGGCGTGTACACCTGTCGCCTCACTGCAGATGCCCAACTGGTTGGGGCGGTGCAGGTAGTGGTGAAGTAATGTTGGGGACACGCAAGCGGCTCATGTGTCTTTGCACCCGATTTCTGTGGAGCGCGCACTTATTGCAACTCCAGTAAAGGTGCAACAACACCGAATGAGCAGACCTCATCGGCCACGGCGAGGTCAATGCGCAAGACGTGTGGCTGTTGGTGTAGCAATACCGAGACACGTGTCCATCATCAGCGGAGAAACTCCACTTTAGCGACAAAGTCAAACGCCAGCAGGGTTTGCTTCACAGGTGGCTCAGCAATGGCTATTTCTGCAACATTGCCCTCGACATGGGCTTGCAGACGGACTGTGAATACGCCTTCTTTCACCTCCATTTCTACGACTGTACCCAGCGGTGAGACATGTTCACCAGCCTGCTGTGCCGCATGACGTGCGATGGCCCTGTTGGGTTCCTCTCGTATAGCCAGCGCAGTCCAGTTCACCGCTTCCAAAGGCAGACCGCCGTTGTCGCCAAGCGCATAGGCAGTCATGCGCTCACGGTAGGCATCCACATCAGTGGGCACCGCAATAAAGTAGGCGCCAGGGGCCTGGTTTTGGGAAATGAAACGCGCGTCTGGATCGTATTCCGCGCGCCCTTCTGAAGCTTCAGGCACCGATTGGTCTGCAGTGCCTCGAGGGCTGCACGCTGCCAACGAGCAGCCGATCAAGACAAGGATGAGAAAGCGTTCTGTAGTCATGCTCCTAAAATGCATCATTCCACTCTCACTTCAACCCCGTGCAGTTTTTCCAGCGTGTCCAGCAGCTCGTTACTCATGTCCACCATCAAGGATTGGGAGGGCATGGTGAGCTTGGTGTTTTTGTGCTTGATGTGCACCCGCAAGCTAAACGCTCCTTTGTGGCTGGTCAGCGCTTGCTCCAGCTCGGTGGTGAGCTCCTCGGTGAGCATGGGCAGGTCCACATCGAGGTGCAGACGTTTGGCCTTTTTCTCGCGCACCTCGTTCAGCAGAGAAATGTCTGAGATTTTGAATTCCAGCTCGTTGGGGTCCTTGCTGAACTTTCGCGTTCCTACTCGTCCGGTGACGTACAGGAACCACCCCGTATTGAGGTACTCCTTCAAACGCACGTAATCCTCGCCAAACAAAAAGAAGCGCTCGGCGTGGTTGTAGTCTTCCAGGGTCAACATCCCAAAGGGGCGTCCGTTCTTGGTCATGCGGTGCACGGCCTCGGTCACAATGCCTCCAAATTGCAAATCGCGGTTGTTGACCGTGGGAAGGTCTTTGAGCAAAGAGAGCCCTCCTTTGCTGCAAAAGCTGCGCAGTTCCAATTTGAAGTCGTCCAGCGGGTGTCCAGAGATGTACATGCCGACCACCTCCTTCTCGCGGGCCAGCTGTTCCAGGTTGGTCCAAGGCTCGCAGGTGGGGATGGGCGGGGTGGGAATTTCCACGGCCATATCACCTCCAAACAAGCTCTGTTGGTTGCTGGACTCGCTGTTTTTCATAGCGTTGCCAAACTTGACTGCGGTATCCAGGAAGGGCTGCTCCTTGATGCTGGGCGCGAAGTACTGGGCGCGGTGCATGTTGCCAAACCCGTCAAACGCACCTCCAAAGGCCAAGTTCTCCAGGTTCTTTTTGTTTAGCGCGCGCAGGTCCACGCGCTCAACCAGGTCAAAAATGGACGAGAAGGAGCCGTTGGCCTGACGTTCCTCGATGAGCGACTCCACAGCCGCGCGCCCCACACCTTTGATGGCCGCCAGTCCAAAGCGGATCGCGCCTTCCTTGTTCACTCGGAAACGGACGCCGGATTCGTTCACATCCGGACCGAGAACCGGGATGCCCATGCGGCGGCACTCCTCCATGAAGAAGGTGACCGATTCAATGTTGCCCATGTTGTTGGACAGCACCGAGGCCATGTACTCTGCAGGGTAATGGGCCTTGAGGTAGGCGGTTTGGTAGGCCACCCACGCGTAGCACGTCGAGTGCGACTTGTTGAAGGCGTAAGAGGCAAAGGCTTCCCAGTCCTTCCAAATCTTGTCGACGGTCTTTTTGTCGTGGCCGTTCTCCACGCAGCCATCCACAAATTTGGGGTACAGGGCATCGATGATGTCCTTTTTCTTCTTGCCCATCCCCTTTCGCAGCATGTCCGCCTGGCCCTTGGAGAAGTTGGCAAGCTTTTGCGAAAGAAGCATTACCTGCTCCTGGTAAACGGTGATCCCGTAGGTTTCTTCCAGGTATTCCTTGCAGTCGTCCAGGTCGTATTCGATCTCTTCGATCCCGTGCTTCCGCTTGACAAACGACGGGATGTACTCCATCGGCCCAGGACGGTACAGCGCGTTCATGGCGATCAAATCCGCAAAGACCGTGGGCTTGAGCGCCTTGAGGTGCTTTTGCATGCCGGGACTCTCATACTGGAAGATGCCGACCGTTTCACCGCGTTGGAAGAGTTCGTAAGTCTTCTCGTCGTCAAGGGGGAAGTTCTCGGGGTCCAGGTCTACGTCGTGCCCTGCTTTGACATAGCGCACCGCATCCTTGATCAGAGTCAGGGTTTTCAGGCCCAAGAAATCCATCTTGAGCAGCCCGGCGTTTTCTACCACCGAGTTGTCAAACTGGGTGCACCACATGGAGGAATCCTTGGCCACTGCTACCGGTACCAAGTTGGTGATGTCCTCGGGGGTAATGATCACTCCACAGGCGTGGATCCCTGTGTTGCGCAACGCCCCTTCGATCATGCGTGCTTTGTTGACCGTGTCTGCTTCCAGACCGGTTTGCTGCGCGAGCTCCTTGAGTTGGTGGGCTTTTTCGAGGTCCTCGTGGCTGAGTTTGGCCTTGAGGCCTTCTTCGTCCAATCCAAACAGCTTGCGCAGCTTGATGTCTGGCAGCAGTTTGGCAATACGATCGGTATCGGGCAGCGGCAACTCCAACACGCGCCCTGTATCGCGGATGGAAGACTTGGCGGCCATGGTACCGTAGGTGATGATCTGTGCCACCTGGTTCTCCCCGTATTTGTCGATCACGTACTTGATGACGCGGTCACGGCCCTCGTCGTCGAAGTCGATATCGATATCAGGCAGCGACACACGCTCAGGGTTGAGAAAACGCTCAAACAGCAGGTCGTACTTGATGGGATCGATGTTGGTGATGCCCAGGCAATAGGCCACCGCCGAACCCGCAGCTGAACCACGCCCCGGCCCTACGCTCACCCCCATGTTGCGCGCCTCGTTGCAGAAGTCGTGTACAATCAAGAAGTAACCCGGATACCCGGTATTGGCAATGGTATCCAGCTCAAAATCAAGGCGCTCGGCGATGTCAGGTGCGATCTCGCCGTAGCGCTCCTTGGCTCCTTCGTAAGTGATGTGCTTGAGGTAGGCATTCTCTCCACGTTTGCCGCCGTCCTCGGCATCTTCGGCGTGTTGGAATTGTTCCGGGATGTCGAACGCCGGCAGCAGCACATCGTGGGCCAAGCGGTAGGTTTCAATCTTGTCCAAGACCGAACCGATGGTCAAGATGGCCTCAGGCAAATCTGCAAAGAGCGCCTTCATTTCATCGGGGCTCTTGATGTAGAAACTGTCGTTGGGGAAGCCGTAGCGGAACTCGCGGCCCCGCTTACCAAAGTAGCGCTTGGGTTTGTTGACCGATTCGGCGTCGCGCACGCAGAGCAGTACGTCGTGCGCTTCTGCCTCGGATTTGGTGGTGTAGTAGGTGTTGTTGGCCGCAACGTATTTGACGCCATGTGCACGGCACATGCGCAGCAAGGCGGCGTTGACCACGTCTTCCTCTTCCAGTCCGTGGCGGTTGATTTCCACGTAGAAATCGTCGCCGAAGTGCTCTTTCCACCAGAGCAAGGCTTCTTCGGCTTTGCTCTCGCCTTGGTTCAGCACGGCGTTGGGCACTTCGCCCCAAAGTCCTCCGGAGAGTACAATCAAGTCCTCCTTGTATTCAAGCAGGATGTTTTTGTCGATGCGGGGGACGTAGTAGAACCCCTCGGTGTAGGCCGATGACGCGAGCTTACACAGGTTGTTGTAGCCCTGCTTGTTCTTGGCCAGAATGACGGTTTGGTAGCCGTCGTCTTTGTAGCTTTTGTCCAAGCGGTCCTTGCAGACGTTGAACTCGCACCCCATGATGGGGGTGATGTCTTTCTTGAGCGCATTCTCCACAAACTGGTAAGCGCCCATCATGTTGCCGTGGTCGGTCAGGGCGATGGCCGGCATGTTCATGTCCACGGCAGCACCTATGAGCGCGTCTGTGGTCGAAAAGGCTTGCAGGATGGAGAACTGCGAGTGGCAATGCAAGTGCACAAAGGGCGCATCCGCCAACGCGGCCAACGCTTCGGTGTCCACTGCTCCACCGATGGTGGCATCCACCGTTTCGGTTTCGGCCTCGAAGTTGGCGGCCTCGAGCTCGGGTGCTTCGTACACCACAGCATCCACGTCCACCACTTCTGAGGGGACGTGTACGCGGTTGGTGATCAGTCCAAAGAAGCAGCGCGCCGTGGCATCCACATCGTACGCCGCATCGTGCGCGGCGTCGAAGGCATGGCCAAAGAGTTTGACGTGCAACTCGGTGAGCGTAGGCCATTTGAACTTGCCACCCTTACCGCCAGGGATGGCGCAGTATTCGGTGGAAACGTCTTTGGTGTCGATGACCCCGATGTTCCACAGGTTGCTCTCCAGGCCTGCCCGGTGGTACTCAGAGCCCACAATGCCCAGGTCAAAGGAGATGTTGTGACCCACGTTGTAGGTCGAACGCGCCAGGTCTGCCGCAAACGCCTCAAGCGCCTCCAACACAGGCACACCATCGCGCATGGCGCGCTCTTGTGTGATGCCGTGGATCTTGGCGGCCGAGTATGGGATTTCAAACCCGTCGGGCTTGATCAGATAGTTGCCGCGGTGGATGAGCTTTCCCGAGAAGTCGTGCAGCTGCCAAGCAAGCTGCACCATCCGCGCGCTGTCGTAAGCCTCCAGGTCGGTGTGGGAGGGGTTCTTTCCGCGGGGAAATCCGGTGGTCTCGGTATCGTAAATCAGAAACATGCAGGCGGCAATTCAGACAGGGGTGAAAATCGAGGGTGGCTAACAAAATTAGCATTCGTTTGCCGCCGTTCGACCGGTGTGGAAAACTCAAAGATCCGGGAGCATTTGAGCGATTTTGGGTTACGCGTTTCTATCCGAGTATACACGTTTAACTCCCGGATAATCCGCCAGAGAACATAACCTTTTTGCAAGGGGCCCAACATGCCCCCAAGGGCGGGGGTACGCGCGCGCACGTTTCCTCAATGTTTGTCGCCCATGATCTCCTCCCCGAACATCCACCCACCCCACCCTGTTCTCTCTCCAACGAATCAATCCCACTGGACATGACCCTCAATGGAAATCCTGCTGCGCACGTAGCGATGGAGGACATCGGAGACCAACACGCCGCTACCAGCGTAGATACACCCTTGCTTCCAAACGCATTTGACCTCAGCGACGACGAAAAAATCGCACGCATAGAACCCTTATTTGCGCAGATCATGGATGTACTCGGTTTGGACCGCGGGGACGACAGCCTAAGCGGCACCCCCTACCGCGTGGCCAAGATGTACGTCAAAGAAATCTTCCAAGGCCTCAACCCCGACAATGCCCCGGCCGCCAAAGTCTTTGACAACAGCTACCAATACGGCGAAATGCTCGTAGAAAAAAGCATCCGCTTGAATTCCACCTGCGAGCACCACTTCTTGCCCATCTACGGCAAGGCCCATGTGGCCTACATTTCTTCTGGAAAAGTGGTGGGACTCAGCAAGATCAACCGCATCGTGGACTACTACGCGCGACGCCCTCAAGTACAAGAACGCTTGACCCGCCAAATTTCGCTTCACCTCCAACGCGTGCTCGACACCGAAGACGTGGCTGTTGTGATCGACGCCAAGCACTTGTGCGTCAGTGCCCGCGGCATCCAAGACGAGACCAGCAGTACGGTCACCGCCGAATACGCAGGCGCATTCAAAAGTGCCCAAACACGCACTGAATTCCTCAAATACCTCGACCTGTAGCAACAGGGCGTTGTATGCCCTTGTGGTTTGACCCTCTTTTTCCTTTCGTGCCCAGGTCCGTGTAACCTATAGGCCATTGGCGCGTCCCATTCCAAAGGCCCTTGATGTTCTTTCACGCCTGCTTTGCGGTTGGCGGGAGAGCGATGCCCTACATTTGTTCTGATGCGCAGAGTGCTCCTTTTGGTATGCCTACTCCCGGTATTGGCCGCGGCCCAAACTCCGGATTCTTCCCAACAAGTCATCCAGTTCAGTGGACTGGTGGTCACGGGAGATTCGCTCCTGCCTGTGCCCTTTACTGCCGTTTACCGCCAAAGCGCCCAGCGCGGTACCAGCACAGATTACAGCGGGTTCTATTCCATGCCTGTGATGACCGGCGACACCATCGTGTTCAGCAACATCGGATTCCAAGCAGAAAAGTTCGTCGTGCCCGATGTGGTGCCCGACGGCCGCATATCCATGGTGAAAATCCTGGAACGCGACACCTTGCAAATCCCCACCACCTTCGTCTACCCCTGGCCTACGCCGCAGAAGTTCCGAAACGAGTTCCTTTCGCTCCGGTTGGACGACAACGAAGCCGAAATCGGACGTAAAAACCTCGAGTCTATCCTGTTGTATGACCGGATGGTATACATGGGGGCAGACGCCAGCGAGAGCTACAAGATTGCCATGAATCAGCAGGCCCAGAAGGCCTACACCAATGGCCAGCTGCCACAAAACAACCTGCTGAACCCCGTGGCTTGGGCAGCTTTCCTACGCGCGTTGCAAAACGGCGATTTCAAACGACAATAATCCCGGCACTTCTCGGTTTGGTTGATGGAAGCCCATTCGGCTCCCTACACCGAACTCTTGTACTTTTGCACGCTCATGCTGGGACGAATCCTTTTTGGCCTGTTGGCCTGCTGTCTTGCGATCAATGCAACCGCGCAAAGTGCTACCCTCTACGGGACGGTGCGTGATGCCAATGGGCAGGTGATCGAGACAGTCCACGTGTTTGACAAGATGCGCGCCTCGCGCTACTTCGACTTTACCGATGCCGCAGGCCGCTACGAACTGGAGGTCCCCTCTCCAGGCACAATCCTGCTTACCTTTTCTTACCTCCAGGTTTCCAAGGATACGCTTGTTGTGGTGGGCCCTGGCGCGAACCGGCAAGAGATCAATGTTCGACTGGCTACAACCGTAAACGTAGGTCCCGCAGAAATCACCGGGCAATCCAACCGCGGAAGTACCATGCAATCCTTGGATCCAAGGGTAAGTGGCCGCATTCCTTCGCCGGGAGGAGACATCACTGCACTGCTTCGTGTGGGGCCTGGGGTAAGCATCACCTCAGAGCTCAGCAACCAATACAACGTGCGCGGGGGCAACTTTGACGAGAACTTGGTGTACGTCAACGACATCCAAGTATACCGTCCGTTTTTGGTGCGGGCAGGCCAGCAAGAAGGCCTCTCCTTCCCCAACCCAGACATGGTGGACCGCATTGAGTTTTCCGCCGGTGGTTGGGAAGCCAAATACGGGGACCGCATGAGCTCGGTGCTCGACATCCATTACCGCAAGCCCAACGCGTTTGGTGGTGCAGCGTCGCTTGGACTGTTGGGTGGCAGTCTGCAACTCGAGGGCGTCTCGAAAGACGGCAAATGGACGCACAACACCGGTTTGCGCTACCGCAGTAACGCATATGTACTTGGCTCACTGGACACCCAAGGCGACTACAACCCGCGCTACACCGACCTGCAGACTTACGTGACCTGGAAGCCCGAGAAAAATGCTCCGTTGGAGATCGCGTTCTTGGGCAACTTCTCGCGCAACCAGTACAACTTCATTCCACAGACCCGCCAAACCGACGTGGGCAACATCAACGAAGCCATCCGGTTGACCGTGTTCTTTGACGGGCAAGAGGAGTCTGAGTTTGAGACCTACTTCGGTGCGCTTTCCTTCAACTACCAAGCCAGCGAGAAAGTGCTGTTGCGCTTCATCGGCTCGGCATTTCAGACCTATGAGCAGGAGCGCTTTGATATCCTCGGGCAGTATTTCTTGGACGAGCTTGAGCGGGACTTGGGTTCCGATGAATTTGGCGAGGTGCTGCAAAACCTGGGCGTAGGAGCCTTCTTGGACCACGGACGCAACGAGCTCGAGGCCCAGGTGTTGAACTTCACCCACAAAGGCTTCGCGAACCTGGACGTCTCAGGCCACTTTTTGGAATGGGGCATCCGCTTCAACACCGAGGTCATCGACGACCGCTTGGTGGAATGGACCCTGATCGACTCTGCAGGCTATGCCACCCCGCACGTGCCCGACAACATTGGTTTCGAAAACCCGGGTGGAGCGCCCAATACCGGCATTCCGTTCCGAGACGTGATCCGTGGGCAACAGACCCTGAACAACACCCGCGCCACGGCCTTCATCCAAGATTCCTTTGAATGGGAGGGCAAAAACGGCGGAGAATGGGCCGCAAACGTAGGTGTGCGCGCGCACCGTTGGAGCTTCAACGAGCAACTGGTTGGCGGGCCCCGAGCCACAGTATCCTACCGCCCCGCATGGACCTACATTGACACCAGCAAGCCAGACAGCACAGGCACTCGGGACATCGTGTTCAAACTGTCAGGCGGCTACTACTGGCAACCGCCCTTCTACCGTGAGATGCGCACCCTCACCGGTGGTGTCAACCCTGAAATCCGCGCACAACGTTCGTTGCATGCAGTACTGGGTGCAGATTACCTGTTCGAAAGCTGGGGACGTCCGTTTGTGCTCAACGCCGAGGTCTACTACAAGCACCTGACCGACATCATCCCCTACGAGGTGGAGAACGTCAAAATCCGCTACTACGCCACCAACAACGCACGGGGGTATGCCACCGGCGCCGACCTCATGCTCAACGGTGAATTCATCCCGGGCATCCAAAGTTGGTTGCGCGCCTCCTTCCTTCAGACTGCAGAGGACATCGACGACGATTTCTATTACGAGCGTTACAACGCCGACGGCGACTTGATTGTCGACGGATTTACCCTGGACGATGTGGCCGTGGACAGCACCCTTATCTTGCCTGGGTTCATCCCGCGTCCTACCGACCAACGCTTCAGCTTCAGCCTGCTGTTTCAAGACGAGATGCCCAAGTGGCCCGAGTACAAAGTGATCATCAGTCTGTTCTACGGTACAGGGTTGCCGTTTGGCCCTCCTGGATTTGACCGTTATCAAGATGTACTTCGTACGCCCGCCTACCGCCGTGTAGACATCGGCTTCAGCCGTGACCTGGTGACCGACAAAAACCGCGGAGTCAAAGGGTTTGGAAAATGGGCCAAAGATGGCATTGTCTCGCTAGAAATCTTCAACCTGTTGGCGATCAACAACACGATCAACTACCAGTGGATCGAGGACGTGAACGGGCGCCAGTACGCCATCCCTAACTTCCTCACCGGCCGCCGCGTCAACCTGAAGTTGGCTGTCCGATTCTAGGACATTTCTTGTCCTGATCCAAGCGTTTATCAGCCAGGTTCTGACATCGCTGCTCTGAATTGCGCCTTATATTCGTAATAGCTGGTCATTGTGACCTTTACAAACAAGACCAAACGCAATCATTCGTCTCTCATGACGGATTGATTTTTGATTCGATAAAAGCCCCGCACCTGTGGGGCTTTTTTTGCGCTGAATCGGCTATACTTACGGTATGAACGTCGAAACCACATCGGGAATCCGCATCACCGTGGAGCCACATTATATGGCACACTTGTCCAACCCGTTGGTCAAGAACTTCCTGTTTACCTACGATGTGGTGATCGAAAACCTGAACAAATTTCCGGTACAACTGATGCGCCGCCACTGGCTGGTAGACGATGAACTCGGCCACAAACGCGAAATCGAAGGCGAGGGGGTCATGGGCAAACAACCCATACTCAATCCCGGCGCCCAACACCGCTATACCTCAGCGGTAGACATTCGCACGGTCAAAGGCACCATGCAGGGCTCTTACCTGATGCAACGCATGGACGAAGACGCCGAATTCCGCGTGCGCATTCCGCAGTTTCACCTGAACGTTCCTTTCAACCTGAATTGATGCGCGTTTTGCTTGCAGCCACTGCGCTGCTCCTCCCCGCTCTGTTTCATGCCCAATTCCAAGTCGACCTTGACGAGATTATGAGCGACTTCAACCTGATGGGCATGTCGGTGGTCACCGTGTGCGACGGCGAAGTCCAAGAGGTCTACCACGGCGGCCTGAAAGACGCGACGCGCACCTTGCAAGTGGACGACTCCACCATGTACCGGATCGCCTCGGTTTCCAAGACCATCACGGCAACCGGCATGATGCTGCTCTACGATCAGGGCCTGTTTGAATGGGAGACTGATATTTCCGACATCTTGGGCTACGAGGTGCGCAACCCCATCCACCAAGAGGTGCCCATTACTGTGGAAATGGTGCTCTCGCACCGCAGCAGCTTGCAGGACGGCTCGGGCTACAACGACTTTTTGGGGGTCACCTACGCGTCTTCGTCGCCGCCCAACATCTCCGAATTGATCGTTCCTGGCGGCGACTACTACACCGCCAACATGTGGCGTACCGAAGCGCCTGGGACTTTCTTCGCCTACAGTAACATCAACTTTGGATTGGTAGCCACCTTGATGGAAAAGCTCAGCGGTCAGCGTTTTGACGTCTTCATGCGCGAACAGCTCTTCGAACCCATGGGTTTGGCCGGCAGCTACAACGTGGCCGACATCGCCAACATCGATAACCTGGCCGTGCTCTACCGCAACCAAAGCGGATGGACCCCGCAAGTGGACAACTACCAAGGCGAGGCGCCGGCCCCAGTATACCTCCCCGACTACGAGCCCGGAACCAACGGCTCCTACTTTGGTCCCCAAGGCGGTCTGCGCATGAGTGCGTTGGACCTGGCCAAACTCATGCAGCTCCACATTGACAACGGATTGTTTGAAGGGCAACAGCTCATTCAACCGTCCACCATGGCAGCCATGCGCACCCCGCTTTACACCTACGACGGCACCAACGGTGACAACTACTACGGCCTGTTCCGCTCGTGGGGACGCGGCATCCAACGCGTAACCAACACGCCAAACGGCGATGTGGTCCTCGAAATGGAAATGTGGGGACACCCTGGCGAGGCCTATGGCTTGATCAGCGACTGGTACTACGAACCGGATACGGGATATGGGGTGATCTTCATGACCAACGGGGCATACGATGGCTTTTCGTTTGGGGAATACAGTGCGTTCTACACCTTGGAAGAAGCGGTGTTCGAGGCCGTCATGGACAACGCCTTAGGCAACTGCACCGTCAACGTGCCGCAATCAGAACTTGAAGCACCCGTGGTGGCGCCCAACCCCGCAGACGATGTCTTGGAGGTGAAACCGCGTACGCCGTTCTGGAAGCGTTGGCTCATCCGAGATGTCCAAGGCCGGGTGCTTGCCACTTCAGACAATCCTGGCGGCTTGGGAAGCTTCCACATCGATGTGCGTAGTATTCCCACCGGCATGTACGTCCTTGAACTGCACACCGAACACGAAAAACAAGCCATCCGATGGGTCAAATCTTGAACCGTATGGGTTGGGTACTGCCACTGATTGCACTCCTGGCCTTTTGCACGCCTGCCTCCAGTCCTGAACCCTCCCTTGAAGCCCCCTACATCTCGGGTAAAATCAACGGGATCTCGTTGGTGGGCAACCCCACTCCGATTACCGGAAAAGACTTGGAACCGCTTCAGCGTGTCAGCACCAACTGGATTGCCTTGATGCCCTTTGCGTATGGTCGGTTTGATTCTTCTAGACTGACCTGGAAAGACGCCACCTGGCAATGGTGGGGCGAAAGCAAAGAAGGCGTGGAAGCATGCATTCAATTGGCCCAAGCCAAAGGCATGCACGTGATGATCAAGCCGCAGCTGTGGTTTGACTTTGGCAAATACACCGGCTACTTCAAACTCGAAAAGGAAGCCGACTGGCAGGCCTTCGAGCGCGAATATGAAGGCTTCATCCTCCAGTACGCCGAGCTCAGTGAGCAGTACAACCTAGATCTGTTTTGCATTGGTACCGAGCTGATCGCTTTCGTTGAAAACCGCCCCGATTTTTGGACCAGCCTCATCGAAAAGGTCAAACGCGTGTACTCAGGCAAACTCACCTACGCCGGCAATTGGGACAGCTACGACCGCGTCCATTTCTGGGACCAGTTAGACTACCTGGGCGTGGATGCCTACTTCCCCATCACCGATGCCCAAACACCCGACATCGAAGCCTGCGTGGCAGGATGGGCGAAACCTGCTGACGAAATGCGCGACTTTGCTGCTCAACATGACCTGCAAGTGCTTTTCACAGAATGGGGCTACCGCAGCACCGACTACTGCTGCCGCCGTCCATGGGACTACAACGAGAACCGCCCGATGAACGAAACCGCTCAAGCCAATGCCATCGCCGGCGTATTTGAAGCCCTGTGGGACGCGCCGTGGTTTGCCGGGGGATTCCTGTGGAAATGGAATGCCCACCATGCTCAGGCTGGCGGTTCCAAAAACACCCGGTTCACCCCGCAAAACAAGCGCGCCGAGGAAGTGATCAAATCCTACTTCGAAGCCCACGCCGCCCCGTGATGCGGTTGTGGTGGCACCGGTGTCCAGCAGTGCTGGTATTCCTGCCGTTGTTGGCGCTGCGCCCAGTGTTGGAAGCCTTTCCTGATGCTGCGCAATCCCTTTACCGCAACGGCCTCTTTCAGCTCTACCGCACTGTTTGGGACGCCCTGTTTGGATGGGCCGATCATACCGCATTGATCTTGCCTTTCCTGTTGGGTTTGGTGTTTTGGGTGCGCATGGGCATCCGCAAACGGAAACGCCTGCGCCTGTCCGCATGGTGGGCCCTGCCCAATACCTTGGGCGCTTTGGGCGTGTGGTTTCTTGCCGCTTGGGGGTTCAACTACAACTGCCCCACCTTGACCGATCGGTTTGGTTGGTCGGGCCAGTCGCTGGAGTCGGTGCAGCTGGAACAATTGGTCGGAAAGAGTTTGTCTCAATTGGACTACCTCCACACCCATGTACTTCCTAACGGATTGGACACGACCGCATCGACGACACCTTGGCTGCCTGCCCTGCGCACAAGCCAGCGTCAATACTTGGCACAAGCCGGGTTCTCGGGCGCGGGCAAAGTCAACGTGATTTCGGTGCGGCCCGAGGGCCTGCTTCACCGTTTGTCGATTGGCGGGATCTACTTGCCTTTCTCGGGGCAAGGACACGTGGATGCCGCGTCGCATCCGGTTTCTAGACTGTTCACAGCTGCACATGAAATGTCACACGGGTACGGCGTGACGGACGAGGGGGAAGCCAACACCACAGCCTTCTTCACCTTGGTGCACGCGCCCGTGACCGAGTTGCAATACGCCGGATGGATGCAGCTGTTGCGGTACGCATTGGGTGAACTCAACAGGCAAGATCCCGCATCCGCAGCAGCCTTGCGTGACAGGCTTCCTTCTTGGTTGGAACAGGAATTGGTCACCATTCGCCGGTGGCAACGCAAACACCGTCCTGCTTTTCCCCAATTCAGTGAGGCGCTCAACGACTTCTACCTGAAACAACAAGGCGTGCAGGCCGGAGTGGCCAGTTACTCGCAGTTCTTAGGTCACATCCATCAAAGCTGGCAACAAGCGCCTTAAGCGGAAATTCACCACCTTTGGTGTAATGCGCACACCTTCTATTGTTTTCCTGCTTGTACTGCTGCTGGCCGTAACCGGCCAGGCGCAGACCTATTTCCTCAATGGCGACGCCAGTTACCTGGGCGACGACTGTTACCAACTCACCCCCAACCTGAACACCCAAAACGGCACGGTGTGGTACGCCGATCAGATCGACCTCACCCAGCCATTTACCATAGAGTTCCTGATGAACTTGGGGTCGAATGACGCCAACGGAGCTGACGGTATGGTGTTCGTGTTGCAGCAAGAAGGCACAAGTGCGATTGGTGAAAGCGGTGGGGGTATGGGGTATTTGGGCTTCAACGGCACCATCGGTGTGGAGTTTGATACCTGGCAGAACACCAATTACAATGATCCGGTACAAGACCACATCGCGGTAGTGAGTGACGGAGACATCAATCACGCCAGCGGCAATACGCTGGCCGGACCGGTATTCATGAATAACTTGGGGACCAACCAAGAAAACGGCCAAGACCACATCGTCAAGGTCCAGTGGCTGCCAGAGTTCACCACCTTGCGCGTGTTTTGGGATTGTACGTTGCGCATCAACGCGCAGATTGACATCATCAATGACATCTTCAACGGAGACCCCGTGGTGTACTGGGGCTTTACCGGTGCAACCGGTGGCGCGTCCAACCTGCAAACAGTCTGTCTGGAAGAGAACATCCTCAGCATAGGTCCGGATGTGACCATTTGCAACGGATCTTCGACCGAACTCAACGTAGCCGGTGACCCAGAAAACGAATACTCGTGGTTCCCGCCCGAAGGCTTGGACGACCCCACAAGCCAAACCCCAGTGGCCTCACCCAGCGAAACCACCGAATACATCGTATCCTACGTGGATTTGTGCGATGACATTGTTTCTGACACGGTAACCGTGACTGTACAGGACTTGGTGGTGACCATCGACACCACCGCCGAACTCTCCTGCGACGAACCGGAAATCTTCCTGTCCTCTGACATCAATTTCAACAACACGGTCAGCTACAGTTGGCAAACTCCAGACGGCAACATCGTGCTGGGCTCCAGCTCATCTACCCCATTGATTGACGAACCCGGAACCTACATTGTAGAAGCCTCATTTGTGGGCATTTGTACCGATACTGATACACTTGAAGTGGTCGGCAACTGGGACTTTGATGTGGATGTCCCTGTGAACGGGATCATCACCTGCGACCAAGACCAAATCGTGCTCACGGCCAACAACGACGCTGCAGGCGATGTGAACTACAACTGGTCCACCAACGGCGGATCGATTGCCTCGGGCATCTTTGGCCAATCCATCAACGCCGCTGCTGGCGGAGATTACACGGTGATTGCTAGCATCAATGCCTTCTGCGTGGACACCGTGACGGTTTCGGTGGAAGCCGATAACGCCCCCCCGGCGTTGAGCATTGACCCCGTGGGCCAGATCGATTGCATCAACGCCACCCAAACCCTCGACGCCAATACCGATAGCGCTCCCTTTGAGGCCACCTGGAGCACAGATACCGGCAACTTCGTTTCTGGCGAAGACGGCCTTACTCCTGAGGTTGACGCCGGAGGCATCTACACCCTTACACTTGAGAATCCGAACAACGGTTGTTTGAGTGAAGCTTCGGTTACGGTCAATGAAAACTTTGCCACACCTACTGTAGACGCCGGAGTCACCGACACCTTGACCTGCCGCGACCCACTGGTGGTGTTCAGCCCCATCATTACCGGAGAAAACACCTCGGTGCAATGGAGCACGGACTTGGGCAACATCGTTGAAGGTAGCAATGCGGTCAATGCTACAGCCGATGCTGAGGGCACTTACGTGATAACAGTAACAAACACCGCTTCAGGCTGCACAGACAGCGATGATGTGGACGTGGTGGTCACCGAGGACTTTTTCCTGGACTTGACCACCTTAACGCTGCCCAACATTTTCACCCCGAACGGAGACCTGCTTAATGCCCAATACGGCCCCTACCTCTCAGAAGATCCCGAATTCAACCTGGTGGAAGTCATGGCGGTGTATGAACTGCAGATTTTCAATCGCTGGGGGAATTTGGTGTTTGCCTCCGACACGGAAAACGCTCCACGTTGGAACGGTCAAACCGGAAGCAGTGATGCCAAGAACGGCACGTACTACGCGGTTTTCACCTACGAAGTGGACTGCGGCACCGAGCAGACTGGAGCGGTGGATACCCACCTGCATGTGATCCGCTGAGGGTAAGATCCTCCTGTCCTCTCGGCCACCAGTCCATAAAAAAACCGTCCAAGGATAAGGACGGTTTTCCGATGCGAGATGCATCAAACCTTCATGAAAAGAGTAAGCGCTCTTTGCTCGCGATGGCTATCTCTATTGCCAACAACGCACCTGCTGGAAAAAACCATGGGTCGTCGCGGTTTTTTTGAATTGGCTCAATCACAGCCTGACCAAAGTTGGGCCAAGAGGTCCAACAGGTCGGAGGTTTGTACCTGTCCGTCGCCGTCCAAATCCAGTAGGCAATCCGATTGACAACCGTATTCGGCCAGCAGGGCCAATGCGTCAGGAACGTCCACCATTCCACTCTGATCAAAGTCTGCCGGCAAGTAACACTGCTCGTACACCCCGCAAATCACTTCGTTGTATACGGCGCCCACCAAACCTATGGTTTGCCCATAGGTACCCCCTGAAGGGTCAGCATGCGGATGGTAATAGCCAATGGAATTGTCCACATCGTCTACGGTCTCGTGAACCAGGACATTGAGACGCCAGTGCAAGGTGCCGTTGGTGGTCAGTTGCGCCATCAACACAGGCTCGTTGTTCTCTGAGGGCTCCGACATATCAACGGCTGTCCATGCGGCAGTCATCTCAAACCACAAGTCCTCCCCGATCACATCGACATCGCCGTCCTCCCCGATCTCAGTACCAACAGGAATGCCAAAGGAGGTTTGCATTTGGGCGTATTCGTCAGCGTTCATGTTGTAGATGAGCTGGTCGCCCTCGTCTTCCATCGAAGTCCGGTTGATGGTCACAAACGAATCGTACTCGACCTTGGGGAATAGCGTGTAGAGTTCAGGGTTCATCTCGCTGCCCAGCATGCCGCCAAAACTGGAGTTCCAAATCCCCCCATCTTCAACCCCAATGAACAGGTCAGCACCCTCAGTATTGGAAGAAAGGACCGAACCCAACTTGAATTCGGATCCGCTGAGTTGAGCGTAAATGCGATAGGTGGTGTATCCACAAGGATAGCCTGGGACAGTGCCGTCGTCTTGGTAATGCACTACAGCATACACCGAGTCCAATTGGGCGGAGGAAGAAAGGGTCGCACATGCGATGAGTGCCGCGAGCAATAGACGCATGGTAGTTCGTGTTAGCGTGGGCCTAAATTAAATTACGGATTTCAAGTATGAACGCCTCGGACTAAATGAAATACGGTTTCCCAAACACAGCGCTACTGCATTCGGGAAACCATATCTAGCTGGGAATTCTAGCGTTGCACGAGGATCGCCAAGCGCGCCAGCTGTCCGTTGCTTTGTACGTTCAAGGTAAATTGACCGGCGGCCAATCCGGACAAGTCCACTTGCATAGTGGTGCCATTCACCTCGCCTTCCAGTACCGTTTTGCACTTCAAGCGCAGGGCTAAACGCATCTAGCTCTGAAGTGTGGAAAGCCGTTTCAAAATCAACTGGGGCCGTTGCGT
>JBMYJR010000025.1:0-40630 GCA_049594615.1 Flavobacteriales bacterium | reverse complement strand
GCTCGCTCAGCGAAGACAGTGCTGCTGAGAGCGTGACCTTCTCGCTGGACAACAGCTGTCCAGAAGCAGGTTGCACCGATGCGGACGCCCTCAACTACAACCCGAACGCCACCGAGGACGACGGTTCATGCATTTACCCTGAACCTTGCGACGACACCAACGTGATTGTCAACATGTACGACTCATTCGGCGACGGCTGGAACGGCGGTTCATACACCATCACCGATGCCGACGGCAACATCGTAGCTGAAGGCGACCTTGACAGCGCCGGTGAAACCGGCTCTGGAGACGGCATTGTCACAGACGGCCTGTCGTTCGGATACGACGTGCTCTGCTTGGGCGACGGCTGCTACACCATGAGCGTAGTGGGCGACATCTTCGCCGATGAGATCTCTTGGGACGTGATGGTAGCGGGTGTTGAAGTCATCAGCGGCGGCGGCGATGAAAGCGCTGAGTTTGGCATCAACACCGAAGGTTGCGGTCCTGTACTCGGTTGCACCGACCCGATTGCCTTGAACTACGATGCGGACGCCGAGGTCAACGACGGCAGCTGCGAGTACGGCCCGGGCTCGTGGACTCCAGACCCCATGTCAGCATTGGGTGTGGATCAAACGGCTCCCAACCCGTTCAGCGAGTTTGTGGACGTAGAAATCCGCGACGCCGCAGTGAATCAAATCTCACACGTGTACATCCACGACCTCGCAGGTCGCTTAGTGCTCGAGACCACCTTCGAGGCCTACGGACGCTACACCCAACTGCACTTGAACACCACCGACCTCGAGTCGGGACAATATGTGCTTACCGTCACCAGCGGCGGTCAAGCAGCCACCAAATTGGTGTCTAAGCGTTGATGCTCACCCATTGCGCTACACAAAAGGCCGCTCGATTGAGCGGCCTTTTTTTGTGTCAAGGGCATCTACAAAGCAAAGCCAGCCATCCACAAGGCCAATGCGAGGGTGGTTTGGAAGTGACTGGTGGGCACAAGACCTCTTGCGTGTTGTTTGCTACTGAAGCGGACGACAGCAGGTGGTGGCGAGGCCGACGGGGTCGACGGCCCACGGGAGGGAACTTGGTAAATCGGACGCAAATCGGCAAGCATCCAAATCGTCTCAACGAGCGTTCAACACGTCTATAAATGGTCCCAGCCAGGTCACCTTTTCACTATCCTACCCTAGGACTGTTCAAGCACAAGCGTTCCTCAACAAAAAAGGCCCACGCTCCAGCGCAGGCCTTTCTCAAATGCATTTTCTAAAAATTACTCCCCGCAGTACTCGTCCACAAAGGGATTGGGCGAGCAGAAATTCAATGGAGCGGTAATTTCACCGTCAAACAGTGCGGTGTAGCTGCCAGCAGACAGTCCTAGGTTAGGAACAATGATCTGACGACGCGAAGCAAAAATGCCAATTCCGTTGGACACGTTGCTGTACTGTGGGCGTTCTTGGATCACTCCGGTCACTGGTGAGTTTACTTCGATGTAGGTGTCTAACTCATCGTTCGCAACGGTGAGCACAAAATCAATGGCATGGACCTGTTGGTTCTCTTCGTCCCACACACCAATCTCACGGCGAATCAACGGGTTGGCTTCTAAGCGGGCTTCCAGGAAACGGAAGAATTGCTCGCCGTTCACTTCACGCGTGATGTTGCCGTTATCACTGAAGCCGGTTTCGGTGCCGATGAACCAGTCGAGCACTTTGAGTTTCTCGCTTTCAACAGTGGACCAGGTTTCGTCGGTGTAGGTGATTTCGTTGACGTAGATGTTGAACGACACCTCGTAACGGCTGGCGTTGTCGTCCGGAGCCCACTTGGCGGTGAAGTCGTTGTACAGGGTAAGCGAACCGTTGACATTGGCAAAGCCCATTTGGTAATAGATGCCTTGTGGCGGTTGGGTCACACTGCCTGGGGTGGTGCCGATGATGTTGGTTTCGGCGCGCACCAATTTATCGGGGAACTCCAGTTGCAGTTCGTAAACCGACTCATCGTCCAGTTCCTCTCCGGCTACGAAATAATACGCGGTGTATTCGGGGCCGAAGAAAATGCCGTCGTCGTCCTTGTCTTGGCGGGTCATGGACTCGAGGGTGTAGGCCTCTTGCAGATTGCCGTTCTTCCATGCGTTGACCGTGCCATTGAAGGTGCCGTCGGCGTATTCGGAGCTGTCGCGGATGGTGGCGGCATCGAGGTTATTTCCGTCGCCGAGCCAAGTGCGGTTGATGCGCACCCACTGGGTGTCCTGCACAGGGTCGAGGATGCCATAGATCACCGTATCAGAGCGGTACGGCGCGTTGAGTTCTACGTCTTCCTTGCAGCCCACGAATGCCGCGGCCACTGCAAGTACAGGAAGGAGAAGGGTCCATTTCTTCATTGCGCGCAAAGAAAAGGCTTTTATGAGGAAAGCCGGGGCCTATTTGGCCACGTGCCCCCAGAGATTTGTGGATTTTTTGCGGGTCAACCCAACCCGTGGAGCCACGCCATGGTGTCTAACCGGTCTGCGTAATCACTCAGTCCTGGTTGCTGGGCCTTGCCAAAAGGCACGCCGTCACGGGCCACAACGCATTGAATCTCTGCCTCACGCTCGTTTAGTTGGGCTTGGAGCGTGGCACGGTCCGCATAGGATTCCCAAAAGAGCGAGCCGGTGGGTGATGCCAAGCCCTGATCCTGCTTCAAGAGCACAAAACCATTGTCCAACAAATCCTCATCATTGAGCAGCCAAATGCTCTTGATGTAGTCGTAGTTGTTCGCGTATTTGTTGTGGTTGACCACTTCGCTGAGCGGGAAGATGGCGTTGAAGAAGCGGTCCTTTTCAAATCCTTCAGGAAAGTACACCTTGGATACACTGCGGCATCCGAGGCCGTAGAACGCAAAAATGTCCTCGCCCAATGCGCGCAGCTCTTCTTCACTGGCGTCAGCATCCACGATGGCGACGCTGTTGCGGTTTTGACGAATCACGTGCGGCACGTTGCCAAAGTACTGCGCAAAGTACCGGGAGGTGTTGTTGCTTCCGGTGGCGATCACCGCATCGTGCCCTTGCATTTTTTGCCCTTCGAGCACTTGGATGCGGTCGGCGTAGGCGGGCTGCAGCGTGGTCAATACATCAATCACACCTGCTGGCAAGATGGTGTCGTGCGCGCTCAACTTGACTTGGGCGCTATTTCCCGATGCCAATACACACAGCAAGTCGTGCAAGCCCACCAACGGAATGTTGCCCGCGAAAATGAGTCCGATGCTTCTGCTTGACTTGGTCGGTTCGGGATAGGCTGATAACCAATTGCTGACCGCAGATTCCTCAAGCATTCCAGAAAGTCCTCGCAAAGCGCGGCGCACTTCGGCAGCGTCAAACCAACCATTGTGGTGAAAAGCGGCCTCGATACGCGCGTCAAAACGGTCGAATTCTTCTTGGTTCAAACCACATTCAAATCCCGGCCAAGGGGTCGATGTCCCCCAAAGGCCAAACAGCTGGCCAAGTTGGACCAACGTATGCTTGTGCATTTCCCGTGTCAATTCCATGATTTCTTGCCGCAGAGAGGCAGTATATTTGGCGCGAAAATAGGACGAACCAACGGCCCGTGCGCCCAAGTCGTGGTGAACTTTTCACCCGTAGCACACGTTGGTACAGCTAAAGAAGAAAAACGCCATGGCCATCATGATCACCGACGAATGCATCAACTGCGGTGCATGCGAACCCGAATGTCCCAACAACGCCATTTATGAAGGGGGCCTGGAATGGAAGTTTTCGGACGGTACCGGTCTGACCGGCGACATCACCCTGCTCAGCGGCGAGGCCACCTCTGCCGACAAGGACAACGCGCCTGGTGACATGGACGTCTACTACATCGTGACCGACAAATGCACCGAGTGCGTAGGCTTCCACGACGAACCCCAGTGTGCTGCGGTTTGCCCCGTAGATTGCTGCGTGGACGATCCCGACCACCGCGAGTCCGAGGAGCAGCTGTTGGCCAAGAAGACCTTCATGCACCTGTGATCCGGATACGAAACCGGACCTGCGGCACGTTGCTTGATGAAACACAGCACGTGATGCGTCCCCTCCTGCTTTTTGCCCTACTGTTTGGCTGCACGTGTGTGGCCTTCTCGCAAGCCAAGCCTTCCGAAGAAGACCTTGAGCTGCTTGCTCAATACGAAACAGACATCGAGGCACGTCTGGCACAACTCAACAACGGCCAGACCGATGACACCCGTTTGGCCCATGCCGACACCCTCCACCAACTCATTGTAGACGCGGTAAACACCCGTGGGTCATTTGAATACCCGTTTGAAGGCATTTCGCGCATGGGCATCCTCACATCGCCCGATGCGGCCTTCCGACTGTTCAACTGGAACGTCTCTCTGTTGGACGAGACCCACAAGTATTACTGCATCCTGCTCTACGGTGAAGAACAGCAATACAACTGGGTGGAACTGCAAGCCATGGAACGCGAAGTACCTGGCGTGGAACGCAAAGTCCTCAACGAAGAAAAGTGGCTGGGCTGCCTTTACTATGAGATTATCCCCATCAAAGTCCGGCGCAAAACCAAGTACACGTTGCTCGGTTGGGACGGCCACAACAAACAAAGCACACGCAAGATCATTGAGGTGCTGGGCTTGGATGATGGCAACGTGCGCTTTGGCGCCAATGTGTTCAAGACTGAAAAGGGCTCGGCCAAACGACACCTCCTCGAATACAGCAGTGAAGTAATGGTCAGCTGCAAGTACGACGCCAAGGGCGACCGCATTGTGATGGACCACCTGGAACCGCAAGATCCAGTGATGAAAGGGGTGTTTGCCTACTACGGGCCAGACCTCACGTTTGACGCCTACGTCTGGGAAAAAGGCAAGTGGGTGTATTACCGAGATGTGGACGTGCGCATGGGCCGAGATGCCATACAAGGGCCGTACAACGACCCCCAAAAACGGAAATAATCCCACCACAGATTCTGGCTGGGCTCAGCTTCCGGCAGGCAGGCATGCACGCTTGCACGCACCCTATCCTTTTGCTGCTCGCCACCTTGGCGCAGTCGCTCGGAGAGCCGGTTGCGCTCGAAGCCGCAGCGCACCCTCTGAGCTAGGAGTGCTGACGTTGGCCAGCAGGCCACGCTCACCCCGTAACCGAACCGCTGCGGCCTACGCGTACTTCAGTGGCGCCGTATCCGTACGAATTGAAGTCCGCATCGTGGAAAGTACAATGCGGGTAGAACTGGTCCAGCAGTTTGCGGATCTCAGCACGCAACACCCCTTGACCTACCCCGTGAATGGCAATCAATCGTGAAATGCGCTGCTGTTCGCATTGCTTGAGCATACGTTCAAAATGAGACAACTGGATTTCCAGCTTGGTGGCGTTGTCCAGTCCTGATTCGTTGTCCACCAATTCGTGCAGGTGCAGGTCCACCTCCATGAACTCTCCTCTGCGGCGGATGTTGGTGGCGTTTCGGTTGCGGAAACGCAGTTGAAAATCCGCGTCAGCCTTGCGCACCGCGCGGTGGTCGATGTTGCGATCGATGATCTCACGCAACTCCGGCTCCACTTGCTTATAGGCTTCGCGTTCGGAGGCGTAATCCCCCACGAGCAACAGCTCTTTTTTGGCAAACGGGTAGTCGAACCCCGTCTCGTCCTTGATCTGAACGGAGTTGGCGTCAATCACAAACAACACCTCGGCCTCGCCGATGTCATTCAAAAACCGCACCCGGTCGCCGGGTCGAAAGTCGCGTTCCATAGTGCAAAGTAACGCAAAGTGCAGGCGGAGCATTAGTTTTGAGTAAAACCAAATCGCCATGCGCACCTTGATGTTGGCCTGTGCAGCTGTCCTGCTGCTCGCCTCCCCTGCTTCTGCTCAGAAGAACGCTTCCAAGCAACTCAAAGAACTCGACGCATACTTCCAACAGGCCCTTGAAAATTGGGACATTCCTGGTATGGCCATCGCCATTGTCAAAGACGGTGAGGTGGTGCACGCCAAGGGCTACGGCGTGGCCAACGTCGACACCCAAGCCCCTGCGACGGCCAACACGCTATTTGCTGTGGCCTCCAACACCAAGGCCTTCACCAGCGCAGCTCTGGCCATGCTGGTGGACGAAGGCAAGCTTTCCTGGGATGACAAAGTCCAACAATATTTGCCCTTCTTCCAACTCTACGACCCTTACGTGAGCGCCGAAATGACCATCCGCGACCTGCTTTGCCACCGCAGCGGCCTGGCCACCTTCAGCGGCGATTTGGTCTGGTACGGCAGCTCGTATTCCCGCGAAGAAGTCATCCGCCGTGCACGCCACCTGGAGCCCACCTACGGCTTCCGCGAGCACTACGGGTACCAAAATATCATGTTCATCACCGCAGGCGAAGTGGTGGCCAAGGTGTCAGGCATGAGCTGGGATGACTTCATCAAAACCCGCTTCTTCCAGCCCATGGGCATGGACCGCTCGGTGACCACCATCAACATGTTCCCCGGCATGACCGACATCGCAGCTCCCCACAACGCCAACCTGAGCGGCGAAGGCAACCACACCATCCAATGGGTCAACTGGGACAACATCGGCGGCGCAGGAGCCATTGTCTCCAGCGTGAACGACATGGCCCGCTGGCTCCAACTCCAACTCGGCAAAGGCACCCTGGACAGCACCCAATACTGGACCGAGGCCCGTACCTACGACATGTGGCAAGTCCTCACCCCCAAAGGCATCTCGTCTTGGAGCCGAGGCAACTTCCCCACCAAAACCTTCAACGGCTACGGCCTGGGCTGGGAGCTCTGGAACTACCACGGTGAAAAAATCGTCAACCACGGCGGCGGCTACGACGGCATGATCAGCAAAACGGTCGTGGTGCCCGGGCAAGACCTCGCCTTTGTCATCCTCACCAACAACATCAACTGGCTCCCCTCTGCCCTGACTTACAAGATCCTAGACGTCTACCTCGGCGACAAGAAGAAGGACACCAAGGATTGGGCCCAGTACTACCTCGACCTCAAAACCCAAATCGACGCCCGAGACAAAGAAGAACAACAAGCCCTCGCAGAAGCCCGCATCTCGGATACCACCCCATCCCTGGAACTTGCCGCCTATACCGGCACGTACCGCTCTGAACTTTACGGTGACGTAGAAGTCCGCCTTATTGGCGACCAACTCGCCTTCCAATTCAAACCCACCCCGCTCTTCCGCGGCACCCTGCGACACTGGCATTACAACACCTTCCAACTCAACTGGGGCACCGATATGATGCTCCCTTCGGGCACCGCCCAATTCGTACTCAACCCCCAGGGCCAAGTCGCTGAAATCAAAATCGATGTCCCCAATCCCGATTTTGATTTCACCGAATTAAAATTGCTCAAAGTCCTTGCAGATTAAAATCACCTCACTAATTTTGCCCACCCAATCAGGCCTCGTAGCTCAACTGAATAGAGCATCAGATTACGGCTCTGAAGGTTCCAGGTTTGAATCCTGGCGAGGTCACTCTGATCAAAGCGCCTTTCCTCATTTGAGGAAAGGCGTTTTTGCTTCCCAGGACCAAGCCAAGCTCGCTTGAACTTGGGTCTGGGAAGCAAAAACGCACAACGCTAAAGTCATGGGACTCGACTACACTGAACATTGTGCTGGCGGTAGTGCATCAGTGGTATTGCATTCACTCTTAGGTTTGAGTACCCGCAGCAGTTCAGCAACCTGTTCCAAGCAAAAACCGGCATGAATCCCTCTGAGTGCCGGTATGTGAACTGATCCCGGCACTTGACGTGAGGTCGTTTGCACAGCGGCATTCGCAGGGACATTCCCTACCTTCCGGGCATGCAACAACGACTGCTTCTTGCGCTTGGCTTTGCACTCCTTGTGAACGCCACAGGCCTGCATGCTCAAGACGACTCCTACAACGACGGCTATTGGCCGGGTATACCCGGGATGAACGATGACGGCATTGCGCTTCGCAACCAGCGTACGTTCTTGTTTCTGTTGGGGACAGCAACGGCCTCCTACATCGCCTCAGAGTTTTTTCAAGACGAGATCAACCTCAACTACTACCAAGCACGCGCAAGCGTTTACGGCGCATCGGACTCCACCACTTTAGCCCTGCAGACCTTCGGTATCGAAAAGCGCGTATCGCATTGGTTTGGGTTGGGCTTTGAAGGCTTGGTGCAGGAATGGAAGACGAACTCCCCGGACACCCCAGCAGCGCTGGGGCTTGGACTGAACACGTACTACCGCTGGCATGCACTCGGCAAGCGCAAACTCAGTCCGTTTCTGGAATACGGTGCGGGCATTTTCAGCGGCTTTCAACCGCTGCCCTACAATGGCACACGGTTTACCTTCCACCTCACCACTTCGGTGGGGCTAGAATACACCTGGGACACCCGCAACAAGTTCCGACTCTCCTACGGCCACTTGCATCAATCCAACAACGGGTTGTTTGACGTGAATCCGGGATTGATTGGAAATGGCCTGCAAGCTCAATTCCTGTTTTTCTGGGCCGAATCCGAAGGGTAATCCCACTCATTGCAGCTGCGCCATGAATCGCTATCGGGTCCTGAATGCCATCGCTCGCTTTCCGCTCAAAGGCACCGGCCTGCTTGTGCGCGCCTTGCGCAAGGTGTGGTTGCCTGCGCTGAAGCCGGGCATGGTCATCACCACCCTGCAAGGTTACCGGATGGAGATCGACCCGGTCAACGACGTGGGGCTGGAACGTGAGTTGTATTACCACGGCACCTATGAGTCTGGCACCTTGCAACTGATGGAACAACTGCTCCCCCCGGGAGGCACCTTTGTGGACGCTGGAGCCAACATCGGACTCATGACCTTGCATGCTGCTCAAATCGTAGGACGCACGGGCCGTGTACTGGCCTTTGAACCGCAGCCTACGACCCATGAAATCCTTCAACGCAACGTAGCCCTCAACGGTTTCTCATGGACTGCGATTCATGCCCTTGCGCTGGGCGAAACTGCAGGCACAGCCACCATCTATGCACGAGAGCATGTGGGGCGCGGAGGCAGTTCCTTGTACGCCCCAGAAGCACAAGCATCTGGTGTAGAAGTGGAGGTGGACACACTGGACAACAAAATCACTGGACCGGTAGACCTGCTGAAAGTGGATGTGGAAGGACACGAAGTGCCTGTGCTTGAAGGAGCACGCCAATTGCTGTCTGGAGCCCACCCACCCGCGGTCATTGTGGAATGTAGCTCAGGCACCGCAGGAAACCGCACGGCCATTCTGGCGCTGTTTGCGCAACTGCCGCATTATGCACCTTTCAGACACATCACCTGGAAAGGGAATTTAGGACCGCTACGCCCCATTCATGACGAACAGGACTTGCCGGAGCACGACAACATCGTTTTTCTGACCGCCACACAAAGAATGGGGTTAGGCGCCTTGATTCAGGAAGACAAGTAGCGCTCCTTGAGCACGTTGAGGTGGTGCCGTTCGTGTCCAGCGATGATCACTCCCAATTGTGCCACTCCCAGCGGCATGCCGTTGGCCGAGCCAGAAACCGCCAACTGTTCTGCTGAGAACGACTCAAACAACGCCAGGGTACTCTTACGCACAACCCGGATCTCCTTCAATACGTCTTCAAATGAACGATCATCTGCTTTGCAGACGTCCACATAGGCGTTGTGATCGTATCCGGGCAAGGCTGTTTGCTCTCCACGAGCAAACGCAAGTGCGCGGTAGGTGAAAATGCGTTCGGTATCGATCATGTGCTGCATGACCTCCAGTACGGACCATTTGCCCTCCGCATAGCGGTAGGTAGCCTTGGCCTCTGGCCAGTGGTTCAACACTTGTTTGCGGTACTCACGCGAGGCACGCAAGGCCTCGGGAATGGTCGATTCGGTGACAAGGGCTGCATAGCCGCGGTACCAATCTGGGAAGGATTCAACGGTTGGAAGCATACGGTGCTTGCAAGAACGTGCACGTTTGTTAGACCAACGTTACCGTTGGATGATTGGGTGTTTTTCTTCGGAAACACACCGTGTATCTTTCAGGTTGAATTCGCACTGTACGCAGTGCTCTATTCGCAGATAATTTGGTTAAGGTTTCAAAGCAGGGCGATCCTATCGGGACGCCCTCTTTGTTTTAGGTACGCCTGCTAGATGCCGAAGCGCAGGAACACCGTCCAGTTGGCCAAGCGTTTTTTGTCTTCATAGTCCATGCTGTCGAAGCTCTCCAGACGGATGCGGTCGCGGCTCATCATGATGCCACCGTCGATGCGGTAGGTCTCATTGTAGACCAGTGATACGCCAGTCTCAGCGTACCAACCAAACCCGGTGCGGGTGCGCGGTTGGTAGTTGACAATCTGGGTGGGGTTATTGGCCCCGATCAACAACTCAAAGTCGCGATCCGCCACGCGGATGGTGTTGGATTCAATGCGGGCGGCCACCATGCTCATGCCGCCGTCCAGGTACCAATTGATGCCGGTGTTGATTTCCCAACCTTGGCGTAGGCCTGCGGTAAGGTGTAGGCGGGTCTCCTCGCCCCAAATGGGAAAAAGTCGCGTGTCGTTCTGCCCGTTTTGCTGTTGGCCCGTGCCTTGGAAAATCAAGGTGAACTGATCTTCAGCGCGAATGCGCATTTGGTTGGCGTTGATGTTCAACTGGGTGTAGTCGTTGAAGTAGTACATGATGTTCAACCCATAGATCACCGCTGGGTTATAACGCATGTTGTACGGATTCATGTCGTTGGGAAAGGTGACCCCGGTTGCGCCATAGAAATCCTGTATGAACTGGATGTCTTGGATGTTGACTTCGGTGAGGCGCTCAGCAATGGTGTAGCTACGCACGCCTTGCAGGTCGTCTTGGAGGACCAACCCTCCGGCACCGTTGTATAGGTTGGCGCTGAATTTATTGGCGAAATGAACGCCAATGTTGACCGCGATGCCAAAGCCGCGTCGTTCTTCCCAGAGGTCGTCTTCTTCGTCGTCCTCAAACAAGGGGATGCTGCGGAAGCTTCCTCCACCCATTTGACTCCATACCGGGCCGGCTAAAGTGGCCAGCATCATGCATAACATCAATCGTTTCATACCACGTGGTTGTGGGTCAAAAATACCGAATTGACGGGGGTTAGCGGGGTCACCGTAAATAGAAGGCGTACCTTTAACCGAGCCTTGCGCCATGGTATATGCCATCACCGACATCGAAACCACCGGAAGCTTTGCCTCGGGCAACAGCATCACCGAGGTGGCCGTCATCCTCACCGACGGCCACAAGGAGCTGGACCGCTGGACCTCCTTGATCCGGCCTGAAGGCGCCATTCCCGATTACATCACCGCGCTTACAGGCATCGACAACCACATGACCGCCGAGGCTCCCACCTTTGCAGAGGTGGCCGAAGAGCTGCACGCCTTTTTGGAAGGGCACGTGTTTGTCGCCCACAACGTACACTTTGATTACAGCTTCATCCGCAAACACCTGGACCTGTGCGGCATCCGTTGGAACCCGCGCAAGCTGTGCACCGTGCGTTTGTCGCGCAAAATCATCCCTGGGCTTCCCTCCTATAGTTTGGGGCGGCTGTGCGAGAGTTTGGACATTTCCAATCACGCACGCCACCGCGCCATGGGTGACACCGAGGCCACCTTTGAACTGTTCAAACTGCTCGTGCAAAAGGACGGCAGCAACACCATTGGTCAGGCCCTGCGTCGCGGATCGGGAGAGGCCTTTTTGCCCAACCATGTGAACGCCGAGTCGTTCCACACCTTGCCGGAGTTGCCGGGGGTGTATTACTTCCTGGACAACAAGGGACAGATCATATACATCGGCAAGGCCAAAAACATCAAGAAACGGGTACGCAGCCATTTCTCGGGCAACATGAAAAGCAAGCGCAAGCAGGCCTTTGTTGCCGACATCCATGACATCCAATACCGCCTAACCGGTACAGAACTCATTGCCCTGCTGGTGGAAGATGCCGAAATCCGCAAGTACTGGCCCACGCACAACCGTGCTCAAAAGGCGCGCGCACAAGCCTTTGGTGTTTTTGCCTATACCGACCAGAGCGGTTTGCTGCGGTTGGGCATCCACAAACAGACAGGCAGCGGCAAGCCTCTGCGCACGTTCCACTCGTTGTTTCAAGCCCGGGCATGGCTCTATCAATTGGCCGAGGCCGAAGACATCCACCCCCACCTGTTCAACCTGCCCACGTTTACGCCCTTTGAAGGGGTGGATAGCGATGGACACAACGATCTGATGCACGCACTGCTCGTGCGCGAAAGCCAAAACTTTGGTTCACTGCTGATCAAAGGCGAAGGCCGCACATTGGACGAGCAAAGCCTGGTGTGGATCCAAGATGGCGTCCTGCGCGGCATCGCCTACCTCGAACACGATGAGCGGTTTGAACGCACGGAAGACCTCGAGGACAGGCTGGAAGCACTCCCTTCCTCGGAAACCACTACCAGCGTGCTGCGCAGCTACTTGGAAAAGGCGCGCATGTCGGAGTTGGTGCACCTCACGGCCCACCCTTCTGTTTAAGCACAAAAAAAGGCGCCCGTTGAGGCGCCTTGGATTGACATTCTGTGGGGATCAGTTCCAGTACAGGGTACACGACTGACCGTTCAGCGGCTCGCGCTGAGAACTGCTTTGTGCGAATTGCAGCACTGCATTGACCGCCGATTCGTCGGGACTGAAGGTGAATTCTATTGCGCCTTCCTGTGGCATGAGTGCCTGCAGGAGACGGCGTTCTTCGTTGATAATCTGCTGGAAATCGTCGAGCGTAAAGTGGGCCATGAGCGGCGGTTTGTTTGTTGGATTCAGTGTAATAACGCTCCTTTGTTTGGGGTATTGTGCGGACACAAAAAAAGCGCCTGTTTGAATACAAACAGGCGCTCTCGGGTTGCTATGTACACCGGCTTACTGCATGGTAAGCTGGATGTTGTGCTTTTCGACCACCTTGCGCAGGTTGATCAGCGCGTAGCGCATACGCCCCAGTGCAGTGTTGATGCTGATGTTGTTCATCTCAGCAATCTCCTTGAAACTCATTTTGTAGTAGAGGCGCATGACCACCACTTCTTTTTGTTCAGGTGGCAGGTGCTTGAGCAGGCCTTTGACCTCGCCCATGATTTGATCACGGACCATTTGGTCTTCAGCGTTGAGCTCGTCGCGGCCGATGGTGGCGAACACGTCGTTCTCGCCGTCACTGCGTACTGCTGGCATCTTGTTGGAACGACGGAAGTGGTCGATCACAAGGTTGTGAGCAATGCGCAGGACCCAAGGGAGAAATTTGCCCTCCTCGTTGTACTTGCCGCGTTGCAGGGTCTGCACCACTTTGATACACGTATCTTGGAACACGTCATTGGCGATGTCGCGGTCCTTGACCATGAGAAAAATCTTGGTGAAAATTTGGTCTTTGTGGCGCTTGAGCAGCACCTCAAAGGCGGACTGGTTTCCTGAAATGTAAGTACGGATCAGCTCCTGATCGGACATTTGTTGCATGCGCATAACTCCTTCCCTCTTTAGTAGGTGAATACCTGATTCTTTGATTGATTGAGAGTAGAGTCTATGCGATAAATGTTCCGGTTTGGGTTTTTAAACGAATGGGGGCGTTTGTGTGTTAAACGACATAGGGAATACAATTATTGTGTGTCTTCCCCCCATTTGGATTAGCACCAATATAAGGAGAAATTCCTGAAGACCCCGTTATACCTACCTTTGCGCCTTGTTAAAAATCTTCAACTTTGCTTGCCACCCATCCCATGAACAGCCACGAAATCGACCAGCTTGACCCCCGTGAGCACATCCTGATTAAGGGAGCACGGATGCACAACCTAAAGTCGGTGAACGTGGCCATCCCCCGCCGAAAACTGGTGGTGGTCACCGGGCTCAGTGGCAGTGGCAAGTCTTCCCTCGCCTTTGACACGCTCTACGCCGAAGGACAACGACGGTACGTGGAAAGCCTGTCCTCTTATGCCCGCCAATTTTTGGGCCGATTGGACAAACCAGAGGTAGACAGCATCCGTGGTATTAGCCCGGCAGTGGCCATTGAGCAACGAGTGGTGAGCCGCAGCTCGCGCTCAACGGTGGGCACCAGCACCGAGATTTACGATTACTTCAAACTGCTCTTTGCCCGCATTGGACGCACCTATTCTCCAGTGAGTGGCAAAGAAGTCAAGCGCCATTCGGTGACCGATGTGGTGGAAGCCACTCAACATTGGGATGAGGGGCGACGTTACCTGGTTTTGGCCCCCTTACGCAGCCGTACCGACCGCACGCTCACCAAGCACTTGGAGATCCTCATGCAACAGGGATTCTCCCGCATCCAACTTGACGGGCAGACCGTCAACATCAGCGATGCCATCGAAAAGGAGCTTTCGTGGGAGCAAGACGCCTTCGTGGTGGTAGACCGTTTGGCACATAAGACCGACGAAGAAACCGCCCAACGCCTCGCCGACTCTGTAGAGACCGCCTTCTACGAAGGACGCGGCGATTGCATCATTCAACCTACCGATGGCGACGCCTTGACCTTCTCCAACCGGTTTGAATTGGATGGTATTGCATTTGAAGAGCCATCGGTCAACTTCTTCTCATTCAACAACCCGGTAGGCGCCTGCAAAACCTGTGAAGGGTTTGGACAGGTCATTGGCGTAGACCCCGGCTTGGTCATTCCCAATCCAGGACTCAGCATCTACCAGGAGGCCATCGCATGCTGGCGCGGGGAGAAAATGAAGACCTGGAATGAGCAGCTCATGTATGCTGCCGAACAAAGTGGCCTGTCCATCCACACGCCCATCTCAGACTTCACCCCAGAACAGCGTGAGCTCTTGTGGACCGGAAACGCCCATTTCAATGGCCTGAACGACTTCTTCGCCTACTTGGAAGAGAAGTCATACAAGATCCAATTCCGGGTGATGATGAGCCGTTACCGCGGCCGCACCACCTGCCCGGACTGCCGCGGCACACGTTTGCGTCAAGACGCCTCACACGTCCAGATCCACGGACATTCCATCATCGACTTGGTGCTCATGCCTATTGGTGAGTTGCGCGCGCTCATGGCCGAACTCCCGTTTGATAAGCGCGAACAACACATTGGCAAGCACCTGCTGCTTGAGATCCGCAATCGCCTGCAGTATTTGTGTGATGTGGGGTTGGAATACCTCACCCTCAACCGCCTCTCTTCTACCCTGTCGGGCGGTGAGTCGCAGCGCATCAACCTGGCTACCTCGTTGGGCAGCGCGCTGGTGGGCTCCATGTACATCTTGGACGAGCCGAGTATTGGCCTGCACCCACGCGATACTGAGCGCTTGATTGTGGTGCTCAAACAGTTGCGTGACAAGGGCAACACGGTGATTGTCGTGGAACACGACGAAGAAATCATGCGCGCTGCCGATTACTTGGTAGACATGGGGCCCGGCGCCGGAGTTCACGGCGGCGAAGTGGTATTCAGCGGCACTCCGGAGCAATTGTTGGAAGCCGACAACCTCACTGCACGCTACCTCACCGGTCGCGAACAGATTTCCACCCCTGAGGTGGCCACCCCCTGGAAAGACCGCATCGTCATCAAAGGTGCTGCAGAACACAACCTCAAAGGGCTAGACGTGACCATTCCCTTGCGTGCCATGACGGTGGTCAGCGGGGTCAGCGGCTCGGGTAAATCCACCCTCATCGGAGACATCTTCTACCCCGGACTGCAACGCCACCTTGGACTGCATTCCGAACGCGTTGGCACCTATGACAGATTGGAAGGTGACATGGGCACTCTGGGCGATGTTCAGTTTGTGGACCAAAATCCCATTGGCAAGTCCTCGCGGTCCAACCCGGTGACCTATGTGAAGGCGTACGATGAAATCCGTGGGCTGATGTCGTCGCAACACCTGGCCAAAACACGCGGATATAAACCGGCGCATTTCTCGTTCAATGTTGCCGGTGGCCGGTGCGACAACTGCGAAGGTGAGGGTGCGGTGACCATTGAAATGCAATTCATGGCCGACATCAAGCTGACCTGCGACGTGTGCAAAGGCGACCGCTTCAAGGATGAGGTCTTGGAAGTCACCTACCGCGAGAAAAACATCGCAGACATCCTGCAACTCAGCATCGACCAAGCCATTGCCTTTTTTACCGAAGGCACCACCAACACAGAAAAGAAGCTGGTCAAAAAGCTGCAGCCCCTCAGCGACGTTGGATTGGGCTACATGGCGCTAGGACAATCCTCGAGCACTTTGTCTGGAGGTGAAGCTCAGCGCGTCAAACTTGCGGCTTTCTTGACCCAAGGCGAACGCGCCAAGCACACCCTTTTCATCTTTGATGAGCCAACTACTGGTCTTCATGTAGACGACGTTCGCAAACTTTTAGATGCGTTTCGTGCTTTGTTATCCCAGGGACACAGCCTTGTGATCATTGAACACAACCTTGACGTTATCAAAAACGCAGACTGGGTTGTGGACTTAGGGCCCGAAGGCGGAAAAGGTGGGGGATCCTTGGTGTACGAAGGCACGCCACAAGGCTTGTTGGAACATCTCGACTCCCAAACCGGAGCCGCACTCGCCCAACACCTCAGCCGCGCGTCTGTCCTGTAAAACGCACTGCGCATGAAAACCTATTGGACCTTAGCCGCGGTCACCATAGCACTGGTGGCTTGCGCATCCCGCACCTTGCCGGATCAAACCGAACGCACCAAGCCTTTCGAAGGCGAAACCGTGCGCAAAACAACCGAGGAATGGCAAGCCCAACTCACCGACGCCGAGTACCAAGTGCTCCGCGGCCATGGCACCGAGCGCGCCTTCACAGGTGAATTCTGGGACCATAAGGAAAAAGGCACCTACATCTGTGGTGGTTGCGGTCTGCCCTTGTTCCACAGCGACACCAAGTTCAAGTCTGGCACCGGATGGCCCAGCTACTTCAGGCCCATTGATGCCTCACATGTGGGCGAGACGTTGGACAACAGCTACGGCATGAGCCGCATAGAGGTCCATTGCAACAGATGTGACGGACACTTGGGGCACGTGTTTCACGACGGCCCGCAACCGACTGGGTTGCGCTACTGCATCAACTCGGTCAGCCTCGATTTTGAGCCCGACACTGAACCATAAAAAAAGCCCCAGTTATCCGGGGCTTGTTGCTTGAATGGGGAGGTGTTTGTTTTACCCGCAAGTAAAGGTTACACCCGTTTCTTTCCAGAGTTCGCCGTTGGTCATCTTGAAGGCTTCCCGCAAGCGTGTCAACTCGTTCGTTTTGGCCTCGAAATCGCGTTGCATGCCTTTGATTTCATCGCTGTCGCGTCGCACCCCTCCAGTGTTGACCTTTTGGTCGATGATCACTTGGATTTTCTCGAGTTCGGCTTTGATGGCCTCTACCTTACTACGCAAACGGTCTTGCTCGGCAATCTTGGCTTCGTTGCTGCTGAGTTTCTTGCCTGACTCAGATACACCGACTGTGCGGCCTTGGAGGTTGATGGTAGCCGTCACCTTGCCTGTGGTGGTCAATTGCATAAGCAGTACGCGCTTCTTGTCGCGAGCGTAAACTTGGGCTCCGTCTGGAGTAGCGTACCATGTGCCGTCGTTGCTGGTGAAGCCGGCGCCTTGCTCCTCAAATGCCTTGAAGCCGTCGTCCAGCATAAACTGAGCTACTTGGTTGACGTAGTTGTCTTCCAAACCAATGGTAAACCAGCTGTCGTACTTGAGCGAAGCATCCATTTTGGTTTGCTTGCGCAAAACATCACGACTCATCGCGCCCCCATCCGGGTGCTGGTAAAACGGCTCGGTGCATGAAATCTGCAAGGTGTTCTCCTTGTCGCCGAAAATGGCATGTACGTGGTCTTCGGAATGGCTGAGAACTGCGTATACGCGGTAAGTGGTGCCGGGCACCAAGCCTCCATTGACCACTTCTTCCACTTCAATGCGCTGGAACTGGGCGGTGGCTGCGATGGCCATTCCTGCCGCGAGCGCTGAGAGGATCAGTCGTTTCATCTGTTGTATTGTTTGTTCAGAGTTGAGGCAAAGGTCAGGCCAAAATTAATCAATCACGCGCTTGCGGTCGAGGATGCGCGGCCCCAGTGTCCCCGAGCGGAATACGCCGCGTTGGCTGTAAATGCGGTACCCAACGGTCAACTCGTGGGTGTGCGGGCTGAAGTTGCGCGCATCGGTCACGGTAAGGTCGTAAGAGTAGCCTACGACTAAGCCTGCGAGGTTGGCCCCAAAGCCAAAGGCAATGGCATCCTTGTGGCGGTAGGTCAATCCCCCCCACACCACGTTTTGGAAGGCCACTTGCAGGTGCATGTCAAATTGCACAGGTGAGGCACCTGTGAACTTGACCAACCCCATAGGTGAGAGCGTGAGCTCATCGTTGATGGGGTATTCGTAGTTGGCCATGAAGTAGTAGTGGCGCGCATTGCGGTTGTCGTCAGGAGCTACATCCGAATCCAAGTTCAGTTTGGTTTGTACCAAATTGGGGAAGGCAAATCCGAACGAGTAGTTCTGGCCATACACCATCATACCAAAATTGGCGTCCAGCATCAAGGTAGACTCCATGCCACCTTGCAGAGCCTGATCGCCTTGGTCCCAAACTTCAAGGACTTCGTTGTCAAAGGAGTACTGGCCCAGAATACCACTGAGTCCGAAGGAAACCGCGTCTTGGTTGTTGAGGTCTACGTGGTACGAACCGGTAAGCTCTACCCCGCTGCGCTGGATCGCGCCGCCGGTGTTATCGGTGAAAAAGATACCTCCGATACCTATCCGGTTGGGGAGCGAAGTATGCGCGCTCAGGGTAGCCGTGGTAGGTGCCGAGGTGAATCCTGCCCACTGGTTGCGGTAGGTCACCATGATGGGCGTGTACAGCTTGGTACCGGCCACCGCGGGGTTGATCAGATACGGGTTCAGCGCAAACTGGGTGCGGCGTGGAAGCTGCTGTCCGTCTGCTTGGCAGGCCAAAACGGCTGCGATGACGATGAGTAAAATTCGCTTCATGTCTGCTTCTCCTTAGTATTTCACCGTTACCGTGCCCAAGATGGGGTCTTCGGTTTCGTCGTATTTGATGATGTAGTAGTAGTCGGCAATCGGCACTGGGTTGCCGTTGCTGCGTCCGTCCCAAGGCACATCGTACCCGCGCGACTCAAACAGCAGTTGACCCCAGCGGTTGTAAACCTGTACCAAGGCGTCTGGGAAGTACTCCAAGCCGCCGATCAACCATTCGTCGTTGTAGCCGTCGCCGTTGGGGGTGAGTGCGGTGGCTACAAAGAAGCAGCCTACGTTTGGATCAACCACCAGTGTGGTGTCCAAGGTGCAGCCCAAGCTGTCTGTGACAATGACGGTGAATGATTCGTTGCTTGGCAGGCCAATGGCCGTTTCGGTGGTTTGGAGCAGTGGATCGTTCCAGAGCCAGGTGACTTCGCCAATGCCACCAGTCACTGCTGCGGTAATGGTGCCGTCATTGGTTTCCCAGCAGGTTTCCGGGGTGCTGAACAAGGTCAGCTCCATGTCGGTAACGGTTTCTGCGGTGATCTCGATGGTAGCCTGCGAAGTACACCCGGCTTGGTCCTCGGCGAGCACTTCAATGCTGCCTTCACAAAGGTTGTTGAGGTCGAGGCCTTCTGGCTCGTAGGTGAGCTGCACAGGCGCTTGGCCTCCGGTAGCAAAAACGTTGGCAAAACCGTCACACATACCGGTACAGGTCACCTGCTCGGTGGCAATCAGGATTTCAATGGGCTCGGGCTCGTCTATGGTGAAATCCACGCAAGCCTCACAACCGTTTCCGTCGATGGCACACAGGGTGTAGTCGGCGGCACACAATCCTTCAATCGGGCTGAGGTCTGGAATGGCCCCAGCGTTCAACGTGAGGGTGATGGAGCCGGTCCCTCCTGAGTAAACATAATTAGCGGTTGCGTCACAATCGCCGCCACAGCCGATTTCTGTGGTTTCGGTCACGCTCAGCTCCAACAAGGTGGGCTCTTCGATGTCAACGGTGCCTTCAGCGGTACAGCCTTGTGCGTCTTCAATGGTAACGGTGTAGGTACCGGGGGCCAAATCAGTGATATCGCTTGGACAAGGCTGGCTCACCGGTGCGGTAATTACCACATCTGGTGCACCTCCGGTGCAAGTCACTGCGATGCTTCCGTCGTTTAAGCCAAAGCAGCTGACGTTGGTCGGGGCGAGTTGCACCTCGAGGGGGGCAGGAGCGAAGATCTCGATGGCTTCCTCGGTGACGGTGCAGTTGTTGTCTACGTCAGTGATGCTGAGGTCGTAAGTGCCTGCACACAATTCGGTGAAGGCGTAATCGGTAGGCAGACCGTCTATGGTCACTCCTGCAACGGGCGACAATGTTACCGTCCAGTTGCCCGAACCGCCGCCGCCTGCGATGTTGCTGATGGCGATCTCGCCAATGCACGCATCTGAACACGCGAGTTGGGTAATGGTCAGGTCGTAAGTGATGAGGTCAGGCTCGATGATAGTGACTTCATCGGTGACCTCACATCCGTTCTCGTCGGTGGTGATGCACGTGTAGGTGCCGGCGCACAGATCGGTGATGTTGGGCCCTGCAATGCCGTCGCAATCGACGCTCAAATCGCCGGTACCGCCGTTGGCCTCGATGCTGATGGTGCCCGAGCACTCTCCAAAGCAGTTGATGTCGGTGCTTGTGACGGTAGTGGCAAGCGGATCTGGGTCAAGCAATTCGTAGCTGTCAGCGAAGGCGCAGCCGTTGGCGTCTTCCGCGGTGAGGGTGTAGAGGCCTTCACACAAACCGGTGATGGTAATGTCTTGGGGAGAGGCGCCGGTCACATCCAAAAGCGGGCCATCGGGACCCGACCATTGCATGACAACGTCGCCGGTGCCGCCAGTCATGTTGCCTTCAATGCTGCCTTCACACGACTCGAAGCACGGTGAATTGTTGAGGATGAGCACTGGGACCAACTCTGCGGGGCAGGTCAGGTCAAAGCTCTCAGTGTAGGTACAGCCATTGCCGTCCGATACCGTGAGGTTTGCGGTGCCGCAAGGCAGATCGGTGAAGCATTCACCTGAGTTTATGGTGTGGGTGGTGCCCGCGCCGTCCACGAGTTCAATAGAAATGGGATCGATACCGCCTACGACATCTACGCAGATCTCGCCGATGTTTTCTTCAAAGCACAGGATGTCCTGGGTGAAATCGGTGGTAACCGCCAATTCGGCCGGCTCCACGAAACTGAATACCTCGGTGGTGTCAAAGCAGCCAAAGGCATCCATCATTGCCAAATAGTAGTTGCCTTCGGGGATCGCTTCAAACAGCGCCCCGGTTACTTCGCTGATGAAGGTATCATCGTCTGCGTTGAACAGTTCGAGGGTGAGCTCACCGTTGCCACCCCCGCCAACTTCAACAGTGGCCAGATCGCCAAAGCAGTCTATGGGGTCTACCACTGTCAATTGCGCATCGAGCGGAGTGGTTGTACAAGGGTTGAAGCCGGTAGAACCAAAGCACTCTTGTGAGATGTCTTCCTGGTCACCCTCTTCAAACACCTGCACGCAAAAATTGATGTCGAATGCATCGGTGGAACCCCCGCTAGGACCCACACCGCTAGGACCCGGATTCTCATCAGTACCAGCGCAGGTGGTGATCTGTGCTACTTTTATTCGGAGGTCTGAGCCGCATTGTGCGTTGGCTGCACCTGCAAGCGAGAAGATGGCACCATCGTCGATGAACAGGTCGTCGCCATCGAAGTAGTCGCCATTACCCGCGCCGCTTGGAGTACCTTCAAATTGGTTCACGATCTGGGTTGAAGGTGCTGGAAGTGCAAGCGCTTGGAACACGTCACCCGGTTCAGCAGAGTTGTTCTTGCCGATGGTCACAAAACTGTCGTACTCGACCGAAGGGAAAGTGGGAAAGAAAAGCGGGTTGATGTCGTCTGCAACAAATCCACCAAACTCGTGCTGGAACAAACAGTTGTTGACGTCGATTTCAAAGTTCTGCCCTCCAGCAACGCCATACACCGCAGAAATCTCGTCGGTTTCGTTGGTGCAGATGACATAAACACTGTAAGTGGTAAAGCCGATAAGATCCACTTGAGTGAGGCCTTCATCGTAAATGGTAGAGTGAACGGTGTCCACTTCAATCTCTACGTCTACAGCCTGAGAAAAGACAGAGCCTCCGCACATGCACAGCAAGCAGGTAAGCAGGAACGATTGGATGGTTTTCAAAGCGCTTTTTTTACAAAACGGTAAAGATAGCGAATTCAATGAGGCGGGATTTGGGGCCGATCCCCTTACCATGGCAAGCTTCACGGGGTCAATATTTCAAGGTCACCGTTCCCGTGAAGGCCGGTTGTCCGTTGTCGAGATCTATGTAATAGTAGTAGTCGCCCACCGGGAGTTCGGTGCCGTTGTAGCGGCCGTCCCAAGGGGTCTGGTATCCTTGTTCTTCGAAGAGCAGTTGCCCCCACATGTTGTACACCTGCACGGTAGCAGACGGGTGGAATTCCATACCGCCGATGAACCACGTGTCGTTGAACCCATCCCCGTTAGGTGTGATGGCAGTAGCTATGAAGATGCAATCGGGGTTGACCGGCATTAAAAAGGTGCTGTCCACCACACATCCTACGCCGTCTGAGACTTCGACAAGGTAGCCGCCGGGCGCCAGTCCATCTGCGGTCAAACCGGTGGTGGAATTCACATCTGACCACTGCACATTGTAGGGCTCTACCCCACCCGAGATGTTGACCTGCACCGTGCCGTCGGCTTGGTCAAAACAGGATACTGGGGTGATGTTCAAATCGAGTTGGAGGTCGGTTTCAACGTCAAAGCCCACCGGCACTACTTCTTCCAGCGAGCAACCCAGCGAATCCACCAGCGTAAAGGTGTAGTCGCCGCCTTCCAGCGCGTCGAGGTCTGTACCGAAGGGCGCCACAAACACCTCCAACGGGCCTGTCCCGCCCTGGGCGAAGTAATCGATGGAACCGTCTGGTTGACCAATGCAGGTCGCGTTGTCCACTGAGGTCAAGAGTTCGATGGGCGTGTTTTCGGTGACCACGAGGGTATCACAACTCGAACAGCCATTGGCGTCCACAGCACAGAGTAAACTTCCTGCTGTGGCGCACAAGGCCTCCAAATCAAATTCGGTAATGGGTGAATTGTCCAAGGTGAGCGACAAATCGCCTGTGCCTCCAGATAGCGTGGTGATCGCCTGACCGGTGCACGAACCACCGCAAACAATGTGGGCTACCGTATCGATAGTAAGTACCAAGGGGTTGGGTGCATCAAAGGTCAACTCTTCGGTAGAGGAACAGCCCTCTTCATCGGTGGCGACGAGTACGTACACGCCTGCGCAAACATCCTCAACGGTCAGGGTCAAAGGCGCAACTCCTGAAACGGTTTCCAGCGGAGTGGTCAAGTCGGTGCTCAGGAACATCTCCACGTCCAACACGCCTGTACCACCTGTGGCCAACGCCGTGATGGTTCCGTCGCAATCGGCCGAACAAGCGATGTCGGTGGTGGTGACATCAAAAGCTACGCCCTCGGGGCACGGGATGTCCAGCGTTTGCCCTGCAGTGCAGCCGTTGGCATCGGTGATCACGATGTCGTAAATGCCGCAAGGCAAGTCGGTTTCCAACCCGGAAAGCGACAAGGTGTCTGTACCGTTCGCGGTGATGACGTAGGGCACTTGGCCTCCGCTGAAGGTGTAGCTGATGATGGCGTTGGTATCCGAAGCGCACTCCACAATCTGGTCTACCTGTGCGGTGAAGACCAATGGATCGGGTAAAGTATAGCTGAACACATCGGTGGTGTCTCGGCAACCGGCTTGGTCTATAATCGCCCAGAAGTAGTCTACATCTTGTTCGAGGTCGTTCCATTGGGGGTTGTCTACCTGGACACCTTGCGAGACGCCGTCGGCAAAGAGTTCCCAAGTGACGGGGCTGTTGCCGGCGCCGTCCTCCCCGATTTGAACCAGCGGAACTTCGCCTGCGCAAAATGCTGTATCCAACACCGAGACTGTCGGGTCAATGGGATCGAACGTACACGGATTGTTGGCCACGCCGCTGAAGCAATCGTTTTGGATGTTAGCTTGGTCTCCTTCGATGAAGACCTGGGTGCAGAGCTCCACTGAAAACGCTTCAGTGCTCCCGGTGGGGTCGTTTTGGTTGCCGTTGCAGGTCGTGATTTGTGCCACAGTTGCACGCAGATCTGAGCCACAGAAGGCGTTTTCGGCGTCATTAAGGGTATACAGCAGGCCGTCTTCCACCAACCAATCTCCCCCATCAAAATAATCGCCGTTGCTCTCCCCTTCAAACAAAGAGATGATGTCTCCTGGTGAACCCGGAGCAGCCAAGGCACTGAAGACATCTCCGGGCTCGGCGCTGTTGAGTTTTCCGATCGTCATGAAAGAGTCGTACTCCAACGATGGGAACGATCCATAAAACAGTGGGTTGACCAGCTCTACCTCCCACCCCGAAAACTCGTGTTGGAACACGCAGCCGTCCATATCGAAAGACCAAATACCAACGTCGGGGGCGCCGTAAACAGCTGAAATTTCATCGGTGGGGTTCTCGCAAATAAGCTTGACGTGGTAAGTCACGTAGCCGTCGAGGTTAACCCCGTCAGGATAGGCGCCATAGTGCACGGTGTCGGCCACAATCTCGAGGCCGGTGACTTGGGCGTAACTGGGGAGCACTGCGGCCACCAAGGCCACAGCCAATAAGCGGGAAATGGCTTTTGTTAAGGCTGCAAACTTCATCTTATCGTTCTCGTACTCGTACTCGCGCGACGTTGTATACTTAGTCGGGATTCCGCGTGAAGAGGTTGCATCTTCAAACACGGACGTGGGCCCGATTTCCGTGGATTCCTTTAAACGGGCGGGAAAATACACATCTGCAGCGGGATTGGGCTGTGGCTATGGTCAAGAGTGTGGTTAAAATGCAGGGTAGTCCCCGTTCAAATTTGCACACTGAACTCCACTCCAGTATGTTAATCGTATATTGTCAACAGCCCAAATCTTATTGTTGTTATGATCCCGTCTTCTCTGCGCAACGGGGCCGCGCTCCTTACTGCTGCCTTTTTTTCCTGTGCGCTTCTAGCACAAAACGACATTTCCTTTATCATCACCACCGACTGTTGGGGGGGTGAAGTATCCTGGAGTATCCAAGACCAAAGCGGCACGACCTATGCCGGCGTTCCTTCAGGCACCCTCGGAAACGGGGTGACCGACACCACCACTGTCACTGTTCCCGACGGGTGCTACACGCTCATTTTGGGTGACACCTACGGCGACGGTATGGCCGGGTCTATGTACGGCTCGTGCGGTGTGGACGGCAACTACGAAGTCCAAGACGCTGCGGGCAACGTGCTCACCCAAATGACCGTAGCCAACTACGGCTCGGGTACCTCACACATCTTCAGTGTGCCGTTTGAATCAGAGCCGCTCTGCAACGATTGCAACTCCGCCATTGTGGTCACCGAGGGCATCACCGATGCTCCGGCTCCAAACATGTGGTACTCCTTCACCCCTGCGCAAAACGGCCAGTACCGCATCAGCACCTGCGGCCTCGCCTCGTGCGACACCAAGATCTGGGTGTACGATTACTGCAACATGGCCAACTTTGACGATACCGAAGAGGCCACCCTCATTTACAACGACGACAGCAATTGCGGCGTACAGGCTGAAGTAAACACCATCCTTGAAGGCGGTCAGGAGTACTTCCTGCGTGTTGGAGATACCGGTGCTTCTTGTGGCACAGATGCCTTCCAGTTCGAGATCGAATACATGGGAGGCGTTGTGGGTTGCATGGACGACCTGGCTTGCAACTACCTGCCGATCGCTACCGAACCGGCCACCTGCTACTACCCCGGTGACGTGCAGTGCCCATCTTTCGGACCTGACTTGGAGATGATCCAAAGTGAGTTCTACGAATCGATGTACTTCACCACCATCAACAGCACCGATGAGTGCCTGATCAACGAAGGATGCATGCAAGGCTTCGGCACCCGTGAATGTATCCGATTCACCACGTGGATCAAAAACATTGGTACCGAGGATTACTTCATCGGCGACCCCAACGACCAACCCGGTCAGTTTGAGTTTGACGATTGCCACAACCACTGGCACTACGAAGGCTACGCCGAATACGTCTTGTACGATGGTGACGGTAACGCCATGCCTGAGGTTGGATTCAAAAACGGCTTCTGCGTGTTGGACCTCGAATGTTCGGACGGCGGAACCGCCAAGTACAACTGCGGCAACATGGGCGTCACCGCCGGCTGCGGCGACATCTACAGCTCTGGCTTGAGCTGCCAGTGGATCGACGTGACCAATGTGCCCGCCGGCGCTTACACCTTTGTGATCCGCACAAACTGGGACGGCTCGCCTGACGCCAACGGCAGCTACGAGCTCTCATACGCCAACAACTTTGCGGCGGTATGCGTGAGCTTTGAGCGCGATGCCAGCGGCAACTTGATCAACTTCACCAAGGACCCCAACTGCGACATCGTGGCCGACTGCTTGGGGATCCCCTACGGCACCGCCCAGCCTGACTGCGCAGGCAACTGCCCGGGTGTTGTGGCCACGGGCGACGTAGACAACACAGGTGTTCTGGACACCCAAGACGTTGACAAGTACGTTTCAGACATCTTGGGCAACGACGCGATCGTCACCCCTTGCACGGACCTGGACGCCGACGGCGAAATCACCGTGAGTGACGTTGCGCTTGCAGCGGGTTGTGTATTCTACGGCCCTGAGCACGTGGACGAAAGCGGTGTACACGACCACTGCGTGTGGAACAACGAGGTGACCAACCCGGCGCACAACGTGACCCTCTCTGTCGGCGACATCAACACCACCGACGGGTACGTAGATGTGCACGTCCTCAACCCGGACAACCGCATTGTGGGCTATGAGTTCACCGTGGGCGGCATCACCATCCAATCGGTAGAAAACTTGGCTGACCCTGTGGAGTACGATGTGACTCCGCAAGCCACGTTGGGAGGAACCCGTGTGATTGGTGCTTCAATGACAGACCAAAGCCTGCCCAAGCACCTTACAGAGACCGGATTGGTGCGCATCTACTACTTCTCGCTCGATGCCGACGAAGTGTGCATCAGCAACATCGTGGACATCGTCAACGAAGACTACCACAACACACTGACCACCATCGGCGACTGTGCCTCTGCCCTCTCTGCTGAGCTGGCGAACTTTGCCGCGGATGCCACCGACGTATGTGGCGGAACCACGGTACAGTTCACTGACCTCTCTGCAGGTACAGTAGACAGCTGGACCTGGAGTTTTGACGGCGCCACTCCGGCCACCTCTACCGATCAAAACCCTGTAGTGACGTATAACGCAGCCGGCACCTTTAACGTCAGCCTGACGGTGACCACCGCTGCTGGTGCTTCAGATGTGGAGCTTAAGGAGAACTACATCACCGTTACCGCACCTACCACGTACTACCGTGATCAGGATATGGACGGCTACGGCACCTCAGAAGATGCAGTACAAGACTGCGCCGCACCGGCGGGCTACGTGACCAACGACTTGGATTGTGACGACACCAACCCCAACATGTACGAAGGTGCGCCTGGCTCCAACGAAGGGGTAGACAACGATTGTAACGGCATTGTAGAAGGGCCTGAGCTCATCCTGTGTGTGGGCGACTTCAACAACTCCAACTCCATCGACGTCGGCGACCTCCTGCACATTCTGGGCAACTACGGTTGTTTGGGTGAGTGTGCAGGCGCTGACCTCAACGAAGATGGCGAAGTGGGCACCCCAGACATTCTGGTGCTGCTGGCCATCTTTGGTGTTGCTTGTACGAACTAAGACTTGGCCACCGGCCAATGCAAAGGGCGTTCCTGCTGGGAACGCCCTTTTTCATTTGTCTTTCATTCTTGATCAGGAAAAGGGACGCTTCCACACGTCGGAGCTGAAGCCTTTGAAACGGCGCATCAGCACAAATGCGGTGGCTGCTGAAATCCCCGTAAACGCCCAAGCAGAAAACGCCAGTTGTGCCGAGATTGAAGCATCACCCGCATGAGAGGCTGCCATCCCCACAGGAACAAGCGCAGTGCCTACCATTGCACACACAGCCACGGTCAGTGCCAGCGAACGTTTGGTGCGCCATGGAAAAAAGCGCAGTGCGCGCAACGGGTGCAAGTCTTGCCCCCATTGGTAGATCAGCGTGTAGCGACCGTGCCCCAACTCGGCAAAGAGCAAAGGGTCTTCCTTGCAATCGGGCAAGTGGAAAGCCTCAGCGGGCGCCACTATGCGAAACGAGTTGAAGGTGTGACCTGTCTGCATTTGCAATTGCTTGATGCGGCGAACGGCCTCGTATGGCATGGGCGCAGTGAATTGGGCCGTATCCAAAAAGCGCAGGCGGTACTTCACGCAAATGCGGGCGATTTCAACCTCGGTATACACCGACTCGGTAGAAATGCCTTTGGGATAGGTGCCCACCCCGTCAGGGTTCGGAGTATCCAGTGTTTGTTGGATCAGGTGCTCGTGGTACACCTCCTCGTTCAGGGTGTCGAACATGGCGTACACAAAACGCATGGCACCGGGGTGCTGACGCAGTGTGCGTTGCCGTTGAAGTTCTTCCTTAAGATTGATGTTGCGGAGCATGAAAACCAAGGTCAGGTTGTAGTAACAACTCCTCAACGGAAATTGTTGGTGAGAAGATACCTGTTTTTGACAGCCTATGCCGCAATGATTACCGACAATTTGTGTCAGTAAAGCGCCATTTGTGTCGCGGGACATGCACCGGTGAACGGCGCGCCCTTTTGTAATTTTGGCGCACCCAGCAACCCAACATGCAAGAGACCCAACCCTACGTTCCCACCCACAACATTCGTGTGGTGACCGCAGCCTCCCTGTTTGACGGTCACGATGCAGCCATCAACATCATGCGCCGCATCATCCAGCAAACCGGAGCTGAAGTCATCCACCTCGGCCACGACCGCAGTGTGGAAGAAGTGGTGAACACCGCCATCCAAGAAGACGCCCAAGCCATTGCCATGACCTCCTACCAAGGCGGTCACATGGAGTACTTCAAGTACATGTACGACCTGCTCAAGGAAAAAGGCGCCAGCCACATCCGCATCTTTGGCGGCGGCGGCGGCACCATCCTCCCCGAGGAAATCCAAGAGCTACACGACTACGGCATTGCCCGCATCTACCACCCCGACGACGGACGAAAAATGGGCCTGCAAGGCATGATCAACGACCTGGTGAAAACGTGTGACTTTGCCACAGGTGTTGAACTCAACGGCGAGGTCCGCAAGCTCTCCGACAAAACACCCAAAGACTTGGCGCGCTTGATTTCGGCCGCAGAGAACTACCCCGACCACCACCGCGAAATCCTCGATGGCATTCGCGAGCAAGCCTCCACCAGCACCACGCCGGTATTGGGCATCACGGGCACCGGCGGCGCAGGCAAGAGCTCTTTGGTGGATGAACTTGTGCGACGTTTCCTGCTCGATTTCCCAGAAAAGAACTTGGCCATCGTCTCGGTGGATCCCTCCAAGCGCCGCACCGGTGGCGCACTGCTGGGCGACCGCATCCGCATGAACAGCATCCGCAACGAACGGGTGTATATGCGCTCGTTGGCCACGCGCCAAAGCAACTTGGCCCTGAGCAAGCATGTGCGCGAAGCACTGGACATCCTCAAAGCCGCGCAATTCGACATGATCATCCTGGAGACCTCCGGCATTGGCCAGAGCGACACCGAGATCTTGGACCACAGCGATGCCTCGCTCTATGTAATGACTCCGGAATTTGGCGCCGCCACACAGCTCGAGAAGATCGACATGCTGGACTTTGCGGACATCGTGGCCATCAACAAGTTTGACAAGCGTGGGGCCCTCGATGCGGTGCGTGACGTGAAGAAACAATACCGCCGCAACCACCAGCTCTGGGAGGCGGCAGACGAGGATTTGCCGGTATACGGCACCATTGCCTCGCAATTCAACGACCCGGGCACCAACACGCTGTACCGCGCTATCATCGACAAGGTGGTGGAACGTACCGGCGCAGACCTCCCCTCTTCGTTCGAGATCACCGAAGAGATGAGCGAAAAGATCTACATCATCCCGCCCAAGCGCACCCGCTACCTGAGCGAGATTGCCGAGAACAACCGCGGGTTTGACGGCTGGGCCACGTCCCAAAGTCAGGTGGCCGACCAATTGTACGGGCTCAACCAAGCCGTACAGCAATTCGGCGGCAACGATCAACTCACCAACCCGCAAGACACCGCTGAGGACGCCACTTTGCAAACCCTGCTGGACAAGTTCAACACCGTCAAGCGCGACCTCGACCCGCACAACTGGGAACTGCTCAAAGGCTGGGCTGCCAAGTGCCAGCGTTACCGCGACCCCGTTTTCACCTTTAAAGTGCGCGACAAGGAGATCAACATTGACACCCACACCAAGTCGCTCTCGCAGCAGCAGATCCCCAAAGTGGCCGTACCGCGCTTCCGCAGCTGGGGCGACATCCTGAACTGGAGCCTGCAAGAGAACGTGCCCGGTGAATTCCCGTACACTGCGGGCATATACCCGTTCAAACGCCAAGGCGAGGATCCCACGCGTATGTTCGCCGGAGAAGGCGGCCCCGAGCGCACCAACAAGCGCTTCCACTACGTGTCGTTGGGCATGCCCGCCAAGCGTTTGAGTACTGCGTTTGACTCGGTGACTTTGTACGGAAACGACCCGGCCTACCGCCCGGACATCTACGGCAAGATTGGCAATGCAGGAGTGAGCATTTGTTGCTTGGACGACGCCAAAAAACTCTACTCGGGCTTTGACCTTGCCGACCCCGTGACCTCGGTATCGATGACCATCAACGGGCCCGCGCCTATGCTGCTGGGCTTTTTCATGAATGCGGCCATCGACCAACAATGCGAGAAGTACATCCGTGAACACGGCTTGGAAAGCAAAGTGAACGACGTACTGCAGGCCAAGTGGGAGGATCGCGGCCTCACCCGCCCCACCTACCAAGGCGATTTGCCCGAGGGCAACGACGGACTGGGACTGCTCTTGCTTGGCTGCACCGGCGACGAAGTACTGCCTGCAGACGTTTACGCTCAAATCAAAGCCGACACGCTCAAGCAAGTGCGTGGTACCGTACAAGCGGACATCCTCAAAGAAGACCAAGCGCAAAACACCTGCATCTTCTCGACGGAGTTTGCGCTGCGTTTGATGGGCGATGTGCAGCAATACTTCATCGACCACGGCGTGCGTAACTTCTATTCGGTATCCATCTCAGGATACCACATTGCAGAGGCCGGCGCCAACCCCATCACCCAACTGGCCTTTACGCTGGCCAACGGGTTCACCTACGTGGAGTACTACTTGAGCCGCGGCATGGACATCAATGCCTTTGGGCCCAATCTGTCCTTCTTCTTCTCCAACGGCATCGATCCAGAATATGCCGTGATTGGCCGTGTTGCACGTCGCATTTGGGCCAAGGCACTGGATAAGAAATACGGCGCCAATCCGCGTGCGCAGATGTTGAAGTACCACATCCAGACCTCTGGGCGCTCCCTGCACGCGCAGGAGATCGATTTCAACGACATCCGCACCACGCTGCAGGCGCTTTACGCGATTTACGACAACTGCAACTCGCTGCACACCAACGCTTACGACGAGGCCATCACCACACCTACCGAGGAAAGCGTACGCCGTGCCATGGCCATCCAGCTCATCATCAACCGCGAGTTGGGACTGGCCAAAAACGAGAATCCACTCCAAGGGTCCTTCATCATTGAGGAACTCACTGAGCTGGTGGAAGAAGCTGTTCTCGCGGAGTTTGACCGCATCACCGAACGCGGCGGCGTCTTGGGCGCCATGGAAACCATGTACCAGCGCAGCAAAATTCAGGAAGAGAGCCTTTACTACGAGACCCTGAAGCATACCGGAGAATTCCCCATCATCGGCGTGAACACCTTCCTGTCCAGCAAGGGCTCTCCCACCATTGTTCCGGGAGAAGTCATCCGTGCTACCCAGGAAGAAAAGGAGTACCAGATTACCATGCTCGAGCAGCTGCACCGCGCAGGAAAAGGCACTTCAGAAGGGGTGCTGAGTGGCATCCAAAACACTGCTGTCCAGAACGCCAATGTGTTCGAGGGACTCATGGAAGCCTGCAAGCATTGCTCACTCGGACAGATTACCCAAGCGCTATTTGAAGTGGGTGGCCAGTACCGCCGAAACATGTGATGCATGTAGGATGGTTTTTCGAAGTCGTTGGTTTACGTTCAACACCAACGACTTCAACCCAAGACGCCTGATCAACCCGCCCCTACCCAAAGGAGTACCAGCACCACCACACCCAAGTGCCAAGCGAAACGCCTGCACGAAATAACCAAGTTCAGCGCAGCACGAGCACAACCACGCACGAAGCTAGCACTACTCATCTTGGTTGTCAGTAGTCCATTTCGAAGGGTGGAACGGAGCTCCGGGCAGGCGCGACCCTCCGGTCGTAACTGCCCGGCGCGCAGCGAATCCGAAGAAAATGGCCCTAAAAACGGCGATTAGCCCACCATGGTGTGCCCCTCTGGATACTTGTAGTTCTTGGCCGTCACGCCACTCCCTGTCAAGGCAAACGCCACGGTCAACGTGCCCACACGCCCCACAAACATCGAGGCCATAATGATCACCTTTCCTGCGGCAGAAAGGTCTGCGGTGATGCCGGTGCTGAGTCCGACGGTGCCCAGCGCTGAAACCTCTTCAAACACCAGGTCTATGAAGCTGCGTCCCTCGGTGGCCAGGATGTGGCTTTCGGTAATGGCCAGCAGGAAAAAGCACACCACGTTGATGGTGATGAAGAACAGCAGCACCGAGTACGCGCGCGACTTGAGTACCGCCGAAATGGTGCGCTTGTAAAGCTCGGCGTTTGCCTTGCCTCGGATGGTGGCCACAACATCAGCATAGATGATGGCAAAGGTGCTGGTCTTGATTCCCCCGCCCGTTGAAGAACTCGAGGAACCGATGAACATCAACACGATCAACAGGAACAACATGGGTACACCAATGGACCCGATGTCCACCGTGTTGAAGCCCGAGGTACGTGTCACGCTCTGGAACATGGCAGTGGTGATTTTGCCAAAGAAAGAATCGTGGCCGGCGAGGGTGCCTTGGTACTCCAAGAAGATGTACGCCACCGCACCCACAGCCACCAGAATGAGCGAGAAATACAGCGCGATTTTTGTTGGGAAGCGGATTTGCTTCCACGGTTTTTCCATGCGTTCGCGCAAGGAGCGGATGCTGAACAGGTCAAAAATCGCCACCATACCCAGCGCTCCAAAGAACACCAACAGCGTCACACACCAATGGATGAAGTAGTTGGTTTCGATGCCGAATTCCGCGTTGGCCAAGCCGTCTGTAAACAGCGAAATCCCCGCATTGTTGAAGGCCGAAACAGAGTGGAACAGCGAGTAGAACACTTTGTCCCCCACATGCCTGAAGAGCTGTCCGTCCAGGGTCTCGTGCCAACTGAAGAACATGGCCACCGCGCCGACCAACTCAATCGCTGTGGACCAAATCACAACACGCCCCAGCATGCTGCGTCCGGAGACAAAGGCGTCCCGGTTCACAAAGTCTTCCACCACATCGTGCTGCTTTACACCCAATCCAAAACGCGCGGCCAGCGCGAGGAAGGAGCCAAACGCAATGATGTTCAAGCCGCCGAGTTTGATCAAGATGAGCAACACCAGTTGGCCCTTGAAGGTGAAGAAGGTGGGCGTATCTTCCACCATCAGTCCGGTCACACAAGTGGCACTTGTGCTGGTGAAAATCGCGTCCAGGAAGTTCATACTCCCGGGGTTGGTGGTCATCTCCGGCAGCATCAACAGGCCGGTTCCGATCAGGATGATGGCCAAGAAACTCGAAATGAAAATGACTGCAGGATTCAAGCGGAAGCGCGGCAGCACACTGCGCGAACGTCCAAGGCCTACAAACACCACCGTAACAACGTAGAGCTGCAGGAATACCGTAGACAGGTCTCGGTAACTCTGAATGCCCAACCGTTCAAACAGGTGCTCCAGCACCAGGGTGTCGAATAAATTGTAGCTGATGCCCTCCACCAGCAACAGGAACATCAACATGCCTTCAAACCAATTGCGCTTGATGAACTCCCATGGCTTGAAGTCCGCAATGATCCGAACGATGTAATGCAGGATGTAAAAGCCAAACGACACTTCAATCACACGGAACAAGGTGTGTTGTTCCTCAGGGCTTTGCTTGAACCCGTAGTAAATCACAAGCGCAACCAGTGCGGTGAGCGACACCACCACGTTGGCGTACTTGCCCACGCTCAGGACGCGGTCCCGGTTGTCGTAGAGCCAGAGGTTGACCGATTCGCGGAAGTGCTTGAAGGCCATGGATCAAAGTTCGGCAACGGCGTCCAACAATTGGAGCTGCTCGATGGGCACCACGCCCACTTTTTCGCACACCAATCCACCGGCGAGGTTGGCCAAGGCGGCCAGTTGTTTGTGTTCTAGGTTTTGCGCCAAGCACAACGCTGCCACAGCAATAACGGTATCTCCTGCCCCACTGACGTCCACAATCTCGCGGCGGTGCGCGGGAATGCGTGCCACTTCGCCGTCGCGTTTGGTGTACACGCCGTATTCGCTGAGGGTGATCAGAGAATGGCGGTTTTTCATACGCGCCTCCAACTGCTCAACGGCAGCGGTGATGCTTTCAACGCTGGAAGCGTCCACCTCCACGCCAAGGCCCTCACGCAATTCCTTGAGGTTGGGCTTGAATAGCGTGCAGCCTTCGAAGGCGAAGAAGTGTTGCTTCTTGGGATCGACGGCTGTAGGAATGTTTCGCGCGTTGCATGCTGAGATGATGCCGCGGATGACCACTTCGCTCAGCAGCCCCTTGTTGTAGTCCTCCAAGATGACCACGCTGGGTTGGTGTTGGTCAAGTTGGGTGAGCACGTGCCCGAGGAAGGCTTGTTCCAGCTCAGGGCCTAGGTAGGAGGTATCCTCTTCATCCACCCGCATGAGGTGTTGACCTTGGGCGATGATGCGGTTTTTTACAGTGGTCTGCCGTCCGGCATCGGAGAGCAAGGCTGAGGGGTCAAACCCGCGTTTTTGCATCAGCGCTCGGTAGCGCTCGCCGGCAGCATCGTCGCCGATGACCGCACAAATGATGGGCGTTGCGCCCAAGGTTTTGAGGTTAAGTGCAACGTTGGCCGCACCGCCCAGGCGGTCTTCCTTGTGGGTCACCTCCACCACAGGAACCGGAGCCTCGGGAGAAATCCGACGGACGTCACCCCAGGTGTAACTGTCGATCATCACGTCGCCCACCACAAGCGCGGTGTGCTGGTCAAAGCGTTGGATGTGACGGTGTAGCGAATTGGGCATGGCGGAATTTGAGGACGAATTTAGGGGAATTGCGCATGGATGGGCTTCGGTCTGATTCCCGATTTTAGTCCTTGGCTTCAGACAACAAGGAAGAACTGCTTTCCTTTTTGACCCGAAGGACCTCCGTCAAGGTGCCCACTCAATCGAGCTTGCGGTCCTGCGCGGTGAACACCCCGGGAATGGCAAACACCGCCGTACCGGTCACTTCCAATACAGTGATCCAAGTCATGCGTACGACTTCGAGAGTCAGGCCAAGGCGCCCAACGCAGCCTTCATGCGGCTGGCGGCCTCGCGCAATTGCGCTTCAGAGGCAGCGTAGCTGATGCGGAAGTAACCGGGTGCACCAAAGGCTTCACCGGTCACTACCGCCACGTGGGCTTGCTGCAACAGGTACATGCACAGGTCCGAAGAATCCTTGATGGTCCCTCCCTCCCACGACTTACCAAAGTAGGTCGAGCATTCGGGGAAGATGTAAAATGCGCCCTCTGGGACGTTCAATTTGAGCCCAGGGATTTCACCGAGCAGCTCGAGCATGAGAGCGCGGCGCTTGAAGAAGGCCTCCTTCATGTACTCCACGCTGCTGGGGTCTGCTTCTACGGCTGCTTTGGCCGCTTTTTGAGAGATCGAGCACGGCGCCGAGGTGGTTTGCCCCTGCATTTTGGCGCAGGCCTTGGCCACCCACTCTGGAGCCCCCATGTAGCCCAAACGCCAGCCGGTCATGGCAAAGCCTTTAGACACGCCGTTGACGGTGATCACTTGGTCGTACACCTCTGGGAAGCCGGCCAAACTCACGTGGTCGCCTTCAAAGCGGATGAGCTCGTAAATCTCGTCGCACACCACAGCAAACTCGGGGTACTTGGCAATGACTTGGGCCAAGCCCGCCATCTCCTTTTGGCTGTATACCGAACCTGTTGGGTTACAGGGCGAAGAGAAGATCATCATGCGCGTGTTGTCGCCGATGGCTGCTTCCAACTGTGCAGGGGTGATTTTAAAGTCCGACTCAATGCCCGTAGAAATCTCCACGGGTACGCCTCCGGCCATCTTCACGATTTCAGAGTAGCTCACCCAGTAGGGCGCTGGAAGCAACACCTCCTCTCCAGGAGATACCAAGGCCATCACCACGTTGGCAATGGTTTGCTTGGCGCCGGTAGAAACCACAATCTGTGAGGGCTTGTAATCCAAGCCATTGTCGCGCTTGAACTTGGCACTGATGGCTTCCAACACATCCCCGTACCCGCTCACAGGTGGGTAATGCGTGTGGTTGTCGTCCATGGCCTGCTTGGCAGCGTCCTTGACAAACTCAGGGGTGTCAAAGTCAGGTTCGCCCAGACTGAGGGCGATCACGTCGTGGCCTTCAGCGCGCAATTCACGGGCCATCCGGGCCATTGCGAGGGTGGCCGATTCACTCAATCTGTTGAGCGTGGTTGAGGTGCGTGGAGTCATGGTTGAAAAATGAGGCCACAAAGCTACGAAAGGGGGTGTCTGCGTGAGGCATTTTTTGGGATAATTGCACCTCAACCAACTCAAAACGATGAAGGCGCTTACCTCTACTTTGGCCGCTTTGGCCCTGCTCACATCACTCACCTTTATGGCTTGCGGAAGTGAGTCCGATGCCCCGGCCCCACAAACGGCCATTCCCGAGGCGCAACCAGACCCTTGCAAAGGCGCCGTCGTGGTGACCGCCGACAGCTTGGGCAACATATTGAACGCAGAGGTGAAATGCACCAACGCGTGTGATGGTGCATGTACCGTCCGTGTCAAGGCCGACGACCAAGGCAACACCCGCAGCTGGTGTGCTTGCGATGACCGCGAGCCGACTGAGTGCCACATCGTGCTCTACAAGCCTGCAAACGGCGCGCCGCGTTGGTTCTGCCCTACTGCAGAAAATTGCACGATTTCCAAAGACATCGAAATGGTGGACGGAAACACGGTGACCACCTACCGCTGCGTGGACTAACGGCAGAATTCCCGCAAGGCCTGATCTGCAGCCGTTGCCAGGGTCGCATTTCCTCCAGCTGAAAGGCGTTCAAACGCACTGCAAGCCTCTTCGTACATCCCTAAGCGCGCTTGGACGACCGCGAAGTTGTATTGGTATTGTTCGTTTGTGGGGTACTGGCCTACCAACGTGCGGTACACGTCTGCTGCCCCTTCGAACTGCTCCAAACGGAAAAAGCTTCCGGCCATGCCCGCCAGCACGGCCTCTTCTGTTCCATAGCGCTCGTACAAGAGCTGGTAGACAGCTGCGGCGCTGGCATCATCTTTCAACCCTGCGTAGCATTGCGCCAGCAGCAAATTGGCTTGCAATGGGCGCTCCAGTGACTCGCCATAATTCAACAGCGTGGTTTTGGCCGCTGCATATTCCTCATGCGCCACTTCAAGGCGGGCCTGCAGCCACGCGAGGTCCGGATCGTTTTGCTTGGACAGCGACTTGGCGCGTCTGAAGGCCACTTCCGCACGCACCGTTTGCCCTTCTGCCAACAGGGCTTCGCTGAGGCGGTACCATCCCTCGCCGTAATTGGGGTTGCGACGAGTGGCCTCTTGGTAGAAGAAGGAGGCGCGGTGATAGTCGCCCATTTCATGATGGAGGTCGCCCAGGCCCACATAAAACCGGGGAATACGACTGTCCAATTCCAAGGCTTGTTCAAAGGCCTCTTGCGCCGGCTTGTAGTAGTCGTAAGCCAAAAGCACACAGCCCAAATAGTATTGAGTGTAGGCCGGACGCACAGGTTCCAACTCGGCCAATTGCAAATGGTAATAGGCCACCGAATCACGGCCTGAATGGAAGGCCGAAGCACCCATATAGTGGTGCAGTCCAAGCTGCAAAGAGTCCTTGCCAAAGGCGGTTGTCAGCCGGTCATAGGCCTCGGCATAGTCCCGTTGTTCGAAGGCCACACGACCCAACCAGTAGTAGCTCCTCGGGTCGGACTGTTGCCGGTAGCGCACGGCGTCAAATTGGCTTTGTGCTTGGGGGTATTTTTCTTGGTGGAAGTACGCTTGACCCAGACCTACCCGCGCTTCTATGTCTCGGCGGTTGTATTGGAGCAACTGCTCAAAGGTACCTTGTGCCTTGGCATAGGACTCAGCGGCCAAAAAGGTGTACCCCTGCTGCAAGAGCGAATCGCGTTGTTGTGCCTTGCCGGCCAAGGGCAAGAGCAGTAAGCTCAGAAACAAGAGTCGGACGGCAGGTTTAGGCAAGCTCACGCGCAGGGTCGGATTGAGGGATTGAAATCAAGTACAGCCCAAGATACGTCAAGCCGCCATTCAACATCAACACTTCAAACAAGACTTGGTATCCGGGGAACCACACCGGTGCATAGTTTGCAAATGCGATGCACAGCGCAATGGAGGTCAACGCCACCACCGGCACCCATTTGTCGCGCACGGCACGCTTGGAAATCAGGCCAAAGAAGTAGAGGCCCAAAAGCGGTCCATAGGTGTAGGCCGCAATGCGGAACAGGCCTGTAATCACCGCATCGTTGTTCCAGGCCTTGAACACCAATATCACCACTGCCAAGGTGGCGCTCATGCCCAAGTGCACCCGCTTGCGGATGCGCAGTTGGTCTTGCTCAGAGCGATTCTCGGTTTCGAGAATATCCACACAGAACGAGGTGGTTAGTGCCGTCAGCGCCGAGTCGGCTGAACTGTAGGCGCTGGCAATGAGTCCAATGATAAAGCTGATTCCCACCACCATGCCCAGCCCTTCGTTCAAAGCGAGCTCAGGGAAGATGTAATCGGTGATGACCCCGCCTTTGCTGTTGAGGTACATCTCGATGCCAAATTGATCGGCGTACAGGAACATGAAGGCGCCCAAGAACAAGAACGCCAAGTTGACCACCACCAAAATGATGGAGAAGCTGAAGACGTTTTTCTGCGCGTCTTTCAGCGACTTGCAGGAGAGGTTCTTCTGCATCATGTCCTGGTCAAGCCCGGTCATGGCCACCGCGATGAGCGCTCCGTAAATGAACTGCTTGAGAAAGTGGTTGCGGTCCGAGAAGTCTTCCCAGAAGAACCAATCTGATAAGGAGGAAGCGCTGGCTTGGTCCAACAACCCACCTACCGAAGTGTCCATGGCCTCGGCGATGCCATACATGGCCACTACAAGCGCCACAAGCATGGCCGCCGTTTGCAGTGTGTCTGTCCAGATGATGGTTTTGATGCCCGACTTCCAAGTGTACACCCAAATCAAAGCAATGGTGATCACCACCGGCACTGCAAAGGGCAGTTCAACCCCAAGCAAAGGCCCCAAAACGAAGCGGTCCAATACGATGGCTACCAAATAAAGCCTAAAGCTTGCCCCTACAATTCGGGAGAGCAAAAAGAACGCTGCCCCGGTTTTGTAGCTGGACCGACCAAACCGGTCGCGCAGGTAGGTGTAGATGGAGGTCAATTGGAGCCTGTAGTACAACGGCAAGAGCACCAGGGCAATCACTCCGTATCCCACCAAGTACCCCAAAACCATCTGAAAGTAGGCGAACTGGTTGCCGCACACGGCCCCTGGAATGGAGATGAAAGTCACCCCGGACAAGCTTGCGCCAATCATCCCAAAAGCCACTACAAACCACGGCGAACGGCGATTTCCGAGAAAAAAAGCCTCGTTGCCAGCGCCGCGGCCGGTGAGCGCGCTGATGCCGATGAGCACCAGGAAGTACACGAGAATGATCAACAGAATGATAGAGGGCTGCATACGGGCAAAGAAACACAACCCGCCGGCATCTTTCTTTTTTTTGCGCCATTCGTGCAAGATCAAAGGGAAAGCATATATTTGCGCTCCCAAATTTTACCCATTCATTAACCGGGTTTCGGACCCTCAACCAATGGATTTATGGCAGTACGAATTCGACTGCAACGCCACGGCCGCAAAGGTCGTCCCTTTTACTACGTAGTTGCTGCAGACGCGCGCTCCAAGCGCGACGGACGCTACATCGAGCGCATCGGCAGCTACAACCCCATGACCAACCCTGCTACTGTAGACATCGACTCGGACCGAGCGTTGGCTTGGTTGCAAAACGGTGCTGAACCGAGTGATACCGCTCGTGCACTGTTGCGCTACCGCGGTGTACTGCTGCGTCATCACCTCGCAACAGGTGTACGCAAAGGTGCCCTGACCGAAGAGCAAGCCGAAGCGAAGTACAACGCGTGGTTGGCCGATAAAGAAAATCGCATCAACCAGAAGATCGAAGGTCTGGCTGCTGCAGCTGACGCAGAACGCAATGAGCGCTTGAAGGCTGAGAAGGCCGTAAGCGATGCACGTGCTGCTGAAATCGCTGCTGCCAACTCTCCGCTCGCTGAGGAGGCTCCTGCCGCTGAAGCTGCTGAAGGCGACGAAGCACCTGCTGAAGCCGCTGAGGCTGCTGCAGAAGAGGCTCCTGCTGCCGAGGAAGCGCCTGCAGAAGAGGCTCCTGCTGCAGAAGAGGCTCCTGCTGCCGAAGAGGCTCCTGCTGCCGAAGAGGCTCCTGCT
>JBMYJR010000024.1:0-40710 GCA_049594615.1 Flavobacteriales bacterium | reverse complement strand
ACTCGAACCCACGACCTGCTGATTACAAATCAGCTGCTCTAGCCAGCTGAGCTACGGAGGCTTTTGCGGAGAGGGAGGGATTCGAACCCCCGGTACCTTGCGGTACAATGGTTTTCAAGACCACCGCATTCGACCACTCTGCCATCTCACCGTTTGCGGGTGCGCAAAAGTAGGGAGTTTTTTGTTTTGGGGGCAAGAAATTGGGAGAGGAATTTGGGTTAGTGGTGGACGAGGCGTTTGGTGAGGTGTTGGTGGCCGATGGTGAAGTTCAGGTGGTAGATGCCGGGGGGCAGGTGCTGAGTGCTCCAGCCTTCTCCCGAGGTGAGTTTGCCGGTGTGGATGAGCTGGCCTTGGGCATTGTGGGCGGTGAAGGGGACCGTGCCCCACGCCTGAGGGAATTGCACGGTAACCTGGTCGGTGGCCGGGTTGGGGTACAGCAGGAGTTGGTCTGGGGAACTGTAGGTGGGGACCGAAGTGGTGCCGTCCACGTGCAGGTTCACGTTGTCGATCCAGGTGTGGTTGCCGTAGCCGCCAAGGTTGCTGAAGGCCAGGGTGAGGCACTCCTCCCCGGCGAATGCGCCCAGTTGGACGGTGTCGGTGCGCCAGAGCAATTCGCCGCCTTGGTCGTACCAGAACCAGACGTAGTTGCCTTCTACTGCGAGGTCGGTGCCGCTTTTGCTGTACAGCACGCCCCACTCGTCATCGGGATTGGTTTTGTAGAGGACTTCCAGGCCGTCGATGTAGTCCGCGTATGCTTGGTGTGAGACGTCGAAGTGGAGCAGCGCGTCGTCCACCTCGCTGAGGTCTTGCGCGGGCAGGATGAGCAGGTCGGTTTGGCCTTGTGTATCGACCCAATAGTTGGGGAATTGGGCCACGCGGTTGTCGGGTTCGTCGAGGACCGTGCCGTGTTCCCAGGTGCCGCCGCCTTCAGGATCATAGAGTTTCCAGTGCTCCGGCGGGAAGGAATCGTTGAAGTCTTCCACCAGTGGGAATGGAAGTGGCTGGTCCACCACGGTGATCATGTCTTCCCAGGTGAAGGTGTCGGAGTTGCCCTCGGCGTCGGTCACGGTCAAAGTGACGTCGAACACCCCTTCGGTGTCGTAGTCGACAAGCACCACTTCCCCACCCTCAGATTGCGGGATGCCGCCTTCAAAGGTCCAGGCATAACTAGCGCCGTCGCAGAGCACCACGCTGTTGTCGGCAAAGCGGATGGGTTCTGGGGTACAGGTCACGCCTACATTCAGTTCCAAACGGTCCGCAGTGAAACCGGCCAACACGGCCGAAGGTGCGTAGAAGGGTGACTTGTGCACGCCGCGAGGTCCGGCGCAGCGCACGGTGCCTTCGCAGTAGTTGTTCTGCATGAAGGTGGCTGAAGTGGCGGCCGGCAGGTCTTGTCCGTAGTACACCCAATCCTCCATGGTGTTGTCGCGGTACCACACGCTGCGGTTGGTGCCCAGGTAAACACCGCCGTTGGAGCCGCGCTGGTGCACCAGCTGCACGGTGAACTCGTTGTCAATGACGTCGGTGGTGAGGTTGGTCCACGAATCGCCCGCATCACTGGAGGTAAAGACTTTGTTGGCCGTGTGGTCGCCCACAATCACAAACCACAAGCGGTTGGGGTCGGTGCCGTCCACATCCAGGTATTTGGGGCGGCCGTTTTGGAAACCCACCTCGGAGTTGGAAGGCGTCACGTCCGTCCATGTGGAACCGCCGTCTTGAGTCCGGTAAATGTTCCAATTGCCTCCGGCCACGCGGCACACGACGTACAAGGTGTTGGGATCTCGGGGAGCGACTTTGACGCTGGTGACCAGATTACCATCAAAGGTGTGTACGAGTTCAAAACCTGCACCGCCATTGGTAGAGCGGTAGAGTTGATCTCCTACTGGGGAGTAGATGATGTTGTAACAGCGCGGGTCCCATTCCAGGTTGCCGTACTCGCCCCACCAGTAAGAGGTGTTGGGGAGCTTGGTGGAATCAAACGGGCGGCCGGTGATGCGCACAAAGCGATCGTCGGTGAAGCTGAACGAGCCCCAGTCGTGGTAGCCAATGGTCGCGTCTCCGGGGTTCACAAAACCGCGGAAGTTGTCACCAGCTCCTTCGCCCAGCCAGCCGCCGGCTTCTGGGTCGTCTTGGCCCCAGTAGTAGAGGTCGCCGTTGCGAATGAGCGTGCCGTTGTGGTAAGTCCCGCCCAGCATCACGTCGCCTTGTTTGGCGCCTGCTTGCCAGCCCCAGAAATCGGTGCCATGGATGCCGTACATGCGCGGCTCTATGTTGTCGCCCTGGTTGGAGGAGTAGAACAGTCCGCCGTCTGAGGCGATCCACAGGTCTACCCCGTTTTCGGTTTCAAAGAACTTCACGTCGTGCACGTCGGCATGGGTGTAACGATCCACGGTGTTGGCACCGGCCCAGGTCACCCAGTGGGCGTTAAGCTCCCAGTTGGCACCGGTGTCCTCGCTGCGCCACACGCAAATGCCCGCGCTGAGCATGAGGTCCGGGTTGGTGGGCGATACGTCCAAACCCAAGTCGTAGTAGTACTGGCCGCCATCGCCATCGCCAAATTCGCTCCAGCCCAAGGTGTTGGGGTTGTCGGTGGTGTTGGGCACACCGCCCGGGCCGTCGCCGCAACATATGAATTCGAAATTCTCGCCTTGGTCGGTGCTGAGGTAAATGCCGTAGAGACCACTCCCCTCGTTGGCCGAGCCTGCTGCCAGCACATACACGTTGTCGGGTGCTGCAGAAGACACCGCAATTTCGCAGCGACGCTGGTCTTGGTCGATGCCGGCAATGGGCCATCCGTCGCCGGTCTGCGAGAAGGTCAATCCGCCATCGGTGGACTTGTAGAGTCGGGTTTGGTTGTTGAGGAGCTTGACCGCGTATACGATGCTCGGGTCTGTGGGGTGAAATTCGATTTCCATGAATTCCCCACTTTGAGTGCTGGTCCAGTTGTTGCCTTGATCTGAAGAGGTGAACAGTCCACCATTGGTTGCGGCAATCATCTCGTAGCTCGAACCGGGCAAAAAGCGCAGTTCACGCACCCAGTAACTGTTCTCTTGAAAGGCTGCATCCCCAGTCAGGGTCCAAGTGGCCCCGCCGTCCTGTGAGCGCCAAATGCGTCCGCTGCCCTCGCCAAAATAAACGTGGTTCGCATCAGCAGGGTCCACCGCGATGGCATACACCGAGGTCACCACCAAATCGCGGGTCAACAGCTCCCAATGCAGGCCCTTGTCGGTGGACTTCCACAAACCTGCAGTGGCTGTTCCTGCGTACACTACATCCGGGTTTGAAGGGGCTTGTTCCACGGTGTACACGTGGCACGCTCCAGGGCTTTGCACGAAGAACTCCATGGCCACCTCTGGGTCGTAATGCCACGGGCCCATCTCTTCCCAAGCGCCGTTTTGGCTGCGCCCCGCAGCACGGGCATCCAGATACTCCTGCTCAGTGCGGTAGTCACGCACGAGTTGGTTGCCCGCCGCACCAAAAGCCTGGTTGCGCATCCAGCGTTTGTAGTACTGGGTGTGGCGGTTCTTTTCGAAGGGGTGGGACTTGTAATGGTCTTCGTAGGCCGAGCGTACCGTTTCCAAATCGCCTCCTGCGTACATCAAGTGTACCCATGTCGGGTCTTGGGGTTGAACGCCATACGGGGTCTGGGGGACGTACTGGGCACAGCATGCCACACTGGCCACGGCCAGAAGGGCTACCAAGAAATGCTTCATCACAGGTTTAGGTTTGACCGCAAGATACACCCAACCCCGAGACCAATCGTCAAGGTTACCTCTAGATGCGCTCCCCGTGCTGCGTGCCGTCCAGGCCTTCTTTCTCTTGCTTGGTGGTGACACGCAGCGGAATGGCTTTGTTGACCACCCAAAACAGGCCGTAGCTCCCCGCAAAGGCAAACAGCCCTACGCCTACCAGTGCGGCCAAGTGCCACAGGAAGGTTTCGGTGTGTCCGTCCACCAAGCCCACACCCGCGGCAAATACTCCGGTGAGCACCATACCCACCATGCCGCCCACGCCGTGGCTGGCAAACACGTCCAAGGTGTCGTCCACCTTGCCGTTCTCCAAACGTCGGATGGCTTGGTTGCTGATGAGCGCGGCAATGAATCCGATCAATACACTGTCTCCTAGGCTCACAAAACCTGCGGCCGGTGTGATGGCCACCAGTCCTACTACCGCCCCGATGCATGCACCCACGGCCGACATCTTGCGGTCACGGAAGCGCTCGTAGAACAACCAAGTGATCATGGCGGTGGCCGAAGCGAGGTTGGTGTTGGCAAAGGCAATGACCGCATCTGCTCCAGCAGTGAACGCAGATCCCGCGTTGAATCCAAACCATCCGAACCAAAGCAAACCGGTTCCCAAGATCACAAACGGCACATTGGCCGGAGTGGTGGGCGCAGAGTCCAGTCGGCGCCCCAAGAAAATCGCACCTGCCAGGGCCGCACATCCGGCGGACATGTGTACCACCGTTCCGCCGGCAAAATCAAGTACGCCCAAGTTGCGCAGCAAACCTTCCGGGTGCCACGTCATGTGACACAGCGGTGCATAGATCACAATGCTGAACAGTACCATGAACAAGATGTACGAACGGAATCGGATGCGCCCGGCCATACTCCCGGTAATGAGCGCAGGTGTAATGATGGCAAACTTGAGCTGGAACAACGCAAACAGCAAAAACGGAATCGTGCCCGCAAACGCAGCGTTGGGGCTCAGGCCTACCCCGCGGAAGGCCAAAAAGGTCGCCGGGTTGCCAATGATGCCCCCAACACTTTCTCCAAAGCACAGGCTAAAGCCTACCAGGACCCACAACACGCTGATCACACCCAACGCCACAAAGCTTTGCAGCATGGTGGAAATCACGTGCTTGCGGTCGACCATGCCGCCATAGAAGAAGGCCAACCCAGGGGTCATCAACAGCACAAATGCGCTGGCCACGACCATCCATGCGGTGTCTCCACCGTCAATGTTTTCCAGTGCTGCAGCGTCGGTAGCTGCTTCGTAGGAGGTTCCGAGCATCCAGATGAGTGGCACCAACAGCGCCAAGGCGATGAAATTGACTTTTTTACCCATGTCCAAGTCGTTTCGATAATGGTTCTTTGGCCCCTGCGCTTCGCGCAAGTTTTACGCGAACTTAGCCCCGGAAAACCTACTCACCAAACTAAGTGTTCTAAGTACACTTTTTTCGCACGCATGCGACTTGCACGCTTCAAAACCACGCCGGTCACGCTTTCCTATTCAAACGCTTTACACCTCGCGATTCCAAGGTTATTGGTGGGTTGCTAGCGTCAGGCTTTGTACCTTCACCCTATGCGAATGCCCTTGCTTGCTGCCATTCTTCTGCTTGCCACCCGCGCCCTGGCATTGGAGGCGTGGTTTGACCACAAAGTCTTCCAAACCGCTGAAGGAGAGCACTACGTGGAGACCTTCTTGAGTTTCACAGGCCCTTCGTTGCGTCACGCGCCAGCAGGGGATTCCCTGTGGTATGCGCAAGTGGATTGTACCCTGATCATTCGTCAGGACTCAACCATTGCGGACTATAGAAAGCTCACCATCGACGGCCCCAAGGAGTTTTTCGGCTACCGACCTGACTTCTTGGATGTCCAGCGGTTTTTGTTGCCTGAGGGGGAATACACCTTTGAGCTGGAACTCACCGATGCGCACAACTCCGAGGACCAAGTCTCCTTCGAAAAAGACTTCGAAATCACAGCTCAAACCGCCGGATGTTCAGACCTCATGCTCGTGCGCGCCTTTGCCAAAAGCGAAGGGCAAAACGAACTGAGCAAAAGCGGCTTGGACCTGCTGCCGTACGTGTCCACCTATTACCCACAACGCGTAGACGTACTCATGTTCTACGCCGAACTCTACGGCACAGAAGCCTTCTTTGGCGACAGTGGTAAGTTCCTGGTGAACTGCTACCTCGCTGATCCTGAAGACGGGCTGCCCATTGCCGCCGCCCAACGCATGAAGCGCGAAAAGGCCGCTCCTGTGGTGCCGGTGATGCAAACCCTGGACATCAGCACCATCCCCACCGGAGACTACGACTTGGTGCTGGAGATGCGCAACCGCCAAAACGAGCTGGTGGCCCGGGAAACCCTCTCGGTATCGCGTTCCAACCGTTTGGAGAACCCCACCACCGACGACCTGGAGACCATCGATCCGTCCATCACCTTTGCCGCCGCCTTCACCGACCGCGACACCTTGTTGTACTACATCGATGCCTTGCAACCCATTGCTACCGCCGTGGAGCGCGTCACCATCCAAAACCTGCTGCAGGAGGCCGACATGACCACCATGCAGCAGTACTTCTACTATTTCTGGGCCCGCCGCGACGAAGCCTATGCCGAGAGCATCTGGCTGGCCTACAAGAAAGAAGTCGATTACGTAGATGAGAACTTCGGCACCCGGATCAAACACGGGTTTGAAACCGATCAGGGCCGCATTTACCTCAAGTGGGGAGCGCCCAACTCCATTGGCAAACGCCACCAGGACATTTACGCCTATCCCTACGAGATCTGGCATTATTACACCCTTGGGGACCGCTTCCGCAACAAGCGCTTTGTGTTCTGGAACCGTGATTTGGTGGGCGAAGAGTTTGAGCTGCTGCACAGCGATGTACCTGGAGAGATCAACAACCAACAATGGAAGCAGCTCATCTTGGGCCGCGACCCGAGTGCAGGTGGTGCTGGAAACAGCTCTGAGCGCAGCGCTAGCCTGCAAATTCTCGAGGATCTCTTCCTCAACCCCTAGGCTATTGACAGCGCTGATCAGCCCACCTTTTCAGGGATTAAGCATTAGCTTTGCGCGACCCTAACCCGCAGGAAGATCCTGCGACCAACGTGAAGACCGCCTCGTGGATTCCTCCCCTTCTGTAGCTGTAGTCATCCTCAATTGGAACGGTGCGCAATTCCTGCGCAAGTTCTTGCCCGGTGTGGTAGAGCACAGCCGCGACCACGCAGCAGTCTGGATCATCGACAACGCTTCCACCGACGACTCGTTGGAGTACGTTCGCGACCATCATCCCGAGGTCAAGCTCACCGAGAACCCCACCAACCAAGGCTTTGCCCAAGGCTACAACGAGGGCCTGCGCCGCATTCAGGCCGACATCTACGTCTTGCTCAATTCCGACGTTGAAGTGACGCCCGGGTGGATCACCCCCGTTGTGGACTACATGCAGGAAGCAGACCTCACCGCCTGCCAACCCAAAATCCGCGATCACGGCCGCCCTGAGTGGTTTGAACACGCAGGCGCTACCGGAGGCTTCTTGGACAAGGACGGCTACCCGTTTTGCGCCGGCCGCATCTTCAACGCGTTTGAAAAGGACGAAGGCCAGTACAACGCCAACAAAGAAGTATTCTGGGCGTCAGGAGCTGCCCTCTTTGTGCGCGCAGCGGCATACCACGAAGTGGGCGGGCTGGACGAAGACTTCTTCGCGCACATGGAAGAGATCGACTTGTGCTGGCGATTGAAGAACCGCGGTCACCGCGTGGGTGCGTGCGGGAGGGCACACGTGTTTCACGTGGGCGGCGGCACCTTGAACCAAACCAACCCGTTCAAGACCTACCTGAATTTTCGCAACAACCTGTTCTTGCTGACCAAGAATCACTTCAGTTCTCCATTGCCGGTGAAAATCCTGCGCCGCTTGGTGCTGGATGGCGTGGCAGGCGTCCGCTTTTTGACCGAGGGCAAATTCAGTTTTGTGTGGGCCGTACTCAAGGCGCACTTCAGTTACTACGCACAAATTGGCAAGATGCGTCGCAAGCGCAAATCTGAGCGCCAATCCCTGAACCAGCCTAACCTGCGCGGACTTTACCGCCGCAGCATCGTTGTGGACTTTTTTGCACACCACAAAACGCACTTCACCGATCTGCAGCAGCAGGACTTTTCCTAGCCTGTGAGCAGCTAATTTGGACGGTCCAATCCGCTCCAAATGACCGCCATTGACCTCCGTCGTTTTCCGCTTTTTGCCCTGCTCGTATGGACGTGGTGCGGTTCGCTCATACCCGATTATCCCATTGCTGGTCTGGTGGCATGGGCGGCTATGTTGGGTTGGCAGGCGTGCGGGGGGCGAGTGTGGGTGGCCGCGTGCGCAGTGGGGTTGGGTGCGGGTGCGGCGTGGATGCACGCGGCCACACCTCTACTGACGTCTCATCCCGAGGTGCGGTGTACTGTCAAGGTGTGTTCATTGGTCAAGACCAGCGACAAACACCACCGCTTTGAAGCAAAGGTGACCGCTGGTTGGGAAGCGGCGGCAGGGTGTATCGTACGTTGTTGGACTCCGGTAACCGGCCCAAAACCTGCTCCAGGAGACCGTTTAGGGTTGATGGGACGTTCGGCAGCACCACAACCGGGAATCGTTCCGGGTGCGTTTGACGCCAAGCAGTACTACCGCCAGCAAGGATGGTCGGCCTCCTTGTTTGCGGACTCGGCAGTCCTGCTGCAACCAGCCGGGTTGCGGGACGCTCCTTTACGCACCCTCCAAGCACACTGTACAGAGCGATTGACCAAGCACCTCTGTTCACCCATTGCCCGTCAATTGCTCCCTGCATTGGTGCTCGGCAATCGCAACAGTTTGGAACCAGAGTTGCGCGCGGCCTTCTCGGCATCTGGGGCCATGCACGTGTTGGCCGTGAGCGGCATGCACTTGGGACTGGTGTTTGTGCTGCTCAAGTGGTGTTTGAAGTGGATCAGGGGCAGGCGCTGGCTGCGGTGCGCGGTGCTTTTGGCTGGCACTTGGGCCTTTGCGCTAGTGACGGGTGGGGCGGTGAGTACGGTGCGGGCGGCCTTGCTGCTCAGTGCGGTGCTACTGGCCGATGCCTGGCACCGCCCCAGGCACACCCTGCACCTGTTGGCCGGTTGCGCGTGGTTGCAACTGCTCCACTGCCCCACCGTTTGGACCGAGGTCGGGTTTCAACTCTCCTATGCGGCGGTGGCGGGCATTGTCCTACTTGAGCCTGCGCTCAAATCCAAGCATTGGCGCCCACCGTGCGCCCTTCGCCCAGTGTGTGGTCTGGTGCGCGTGGCATGTGCTGCTCAATTGGCCACCACCCCGTTTGCCCTGTTGCACTTTCACCAGTTTCCCACATGGTTTTTGATGAGCAGTTTGCTGGTGGTGCCGGCGGCTACACTGTTGTTGGCCGGTGGATTGGCTTTGCTCGCCAGCGCCGGAACTTCGTTGGCTCCTTGGATCGCCTCAGGGTTAGATTGGCTTTGCGAGGCCGTGGGCTGGACGGTGGGTGCTACTTCTGAGCTTCCCCGTGCTGTGCTGTTTGCTCCCGCTTGGTCAGGGACAGCTACCTGTTTGTGGCTGCTGGGGTTGGCCCTTTTCTGGCGTTGGCGGCGACGACTGGGGATTTCCCAGCTTCGTCCGTTGGTGGTGATGCTTGGCTTATGGGCCTGTGTGATGGATGTACGCGACGCCAAACTGCCACAGCTCGCGGTTGTGGCAGACAGGCAAGGGTGGCAATTGCTTACGCCTGCCCACGCACAAGTCATCTGGAGGGGTCACGAGGTGGGTGAATTCACCACCAGCGCGCTTCAGCAGTGGCTCGGACCCCTCAAACCCGGGGACATAAAAAATGCGCCTGATGCGCGGCGCATGGAGTCTGGTTTTGCTGTTGTTTCTTGGGTGGAAGACCGTCAGCGCTGCTCTGTAGCGCTGATCACCGAGCCGGTGGGTCCTGAAGGGATGGGAACTCTTAGGGGCGATGCGGTGGTGTGTTGTGTGCATCTTCCTTTGCACATGCGTAAGGCTTGGCAAGCTTGGTGCGACGTGGCAGGGGCCCAATTCTGGCCGGCTGCCTCAGGCCGAGCTTGGCTCAGCTCTGGATCAGCAGCTCCTGGATGATGCACTCCACATAGATGGACCATTGTCCCTGATCTACCAAAGTATGGATTGAGTTGACGCGGTTGTTGCTGCGGCTGTAAATGGCCTCTACGTAGAAGTTCTCGAGCGAGAAGATGCAAATGATCTCCTGCTCATCAACAATACGTTGGTTGAGGCAGACCCCGCGGTCCCAAAGGAAGCTGGTCTTTTCGTCGAGCGGCATGCGGTCAAAATTCTGAATGTCCATGACGACAGCGTTAAAGCGTTTGTTCTGGGGCCAAACCTATTGGGCCCACGTCGCTCTTTACGCAAGTCGAGGGTTTCAGGTTTCGTCAGGCAATTCTGATCGAAGTGGAAGATTTGACGAAGTGACGTCCGAGAGCAGTGCTCGCGCCACTTTCGGGAGTTCGCCGAATTCAGCTTTCTTGCTCAAAAAGGCAGCGACTCCGAGGTGAGAAGCCTCGGTTTGGGTGCCTGGATCGTCGACGTGGGAGAGAAACACCACGGGTACATCGATCTGGCATTTGTGGGTAAAGGCAAGCAAGTCAAACCCCGTCAAGTGGTTCAACTCGATTTCAGAAATCACCAGCTTGAGCCCCGGATGGCTCAGCATTTCCAACGCCTCACTCGAGCGCGTTGTAGCGCGTACGGTGTAGCCCGCGTTCTCCAGGAATCGCGTGGCCAGCTCGAGGGTGATCTCGTCGTTGTCGACAAGCAGGATGTGATCGGTGATCTTCATCTGACTTAAAAGTATCTTCGCAGTCCGACACCGCTGTAGTCTTCGCTACCACAGCTCATGTCAGTCAAACCCTACACGTCCATGAAACTCATCGACTGCCCGCGCGACGCCATGCAAGGCCTGCCCCACTTTGTGCCCACTGCATTGAAAGTGAAGTACATCAACACCCTGCTAGGCGCTGGGTTTGACACGGTGGACTTTGGCTCGTTTGTAAGCCCAAAGGCCATACCCCAAATGCGCGACACAGCGCAGGTATTGGAAGGGCTGAACTTGAGCACTACCTCTTCCAAGTTACTCGCCATCGTGGCCAACCTCCGCGGGGCCAACGACGCCGCAGCCTTTGACCAAATCGATTGCCTGGGCTTCCCATTCTCCATCTCGGAAACCTTCCAAGAACGCAACACCGGAAGCTCCATCGACGCGTCCATGGGACGGGTGGAAGACATTCAAAACGTGTGCAAGAAAACCGGCAAGCAGCTGGTGGTTTACATCTCCATGGCCTTTGGCAATCCCTACGGCGATCTCTACCACCCCGACATCGCCGCCGAATGGGCCGAACGCCTGCACAAGGAACTGGAGGTAAACATCCTGGCCATGAGCGACACCGTGGGCTCCAGCACGCCGGAACTCATACGCCCGCTCTTTGAACAGCTCATCCCTGCTTTCCAAGACGTTGAATTCGGCGCACACCTGCACAGCACCCCAGAGGCCTGGCAGGAAAAAATCGAAAGTGCCTACGAAGCCGGATGTCGTCGCTTCGACGGCGCTTTGAGTGGATACGGCGGTTGCCCCATGGCCAAGGATGAGTTGACTGGGAACGTCGCTTCAGAAAAAATGGTGGGGTATTTCACAGAAAGAGGCATCGCCACGGGTGTGGATGCCTCAATACTCAACGAAGCCTTGATGCAGACTACAGCCATTTTTGATCCAATGGATCCGATGCCTTTTTAGTTCAGGCAGTGTCCAAACATTCGGAACCCGTACTTACGGCTGTAGAGGTGAATGGACTCGAATTTCTTGATGTTGATACGGACTTTGCAGCGTTTCACGTTCCTGTGTTTTGAGAAGGTGTATACGGCACCTGTCTCGACAGAGTTACGTTTGTCCGGTAAAACAGGAGGTCAGTTCAAGTAGTGCGCGAAAATCAGGATGCGCTTTTTGTTCGTCTTCTTGATGAAGATGAACTCTACTTTTTCGTTGATGAGTTTGGTCTTGAAGGTCTTCATGGTCTCTCTGCTTTGGCGCGTAGGGCGCCGTTCCTACCCCGCATTTGATAAAGGCGCTGTAATATCCGGCTTTTTATTCCAGAAGGCCCGTGCAAAGGATGATTTTCACCCAAGGCTTTGCGAAGATAGCTTCCGGTGTCGATGAATGCAAGATTTTATTCGACGAAACCAGCTTTAACTACACCAAACCTCCCATAATCAATCCTGCAGCAAGTACAAGCAGCTTGAGCCCGTTGTACCTGTGCCCTTCTGAACCTTCGAACAGAATCGTGGTGGCCACGTGGAGTAGAATCCCCACCAACACGCCGGTTGCAGCGGCCACCCATTGTTCAGGTTGCAGGGCACCCCAACCCTCGATCACGCCAAAGGCCCAACTGCCCATGGGGGACATCAGACCAAATAGCAACAGCCAAAACGCCACACGCAGTGGTGACAGACCTGCTTCGCGGAGCATCACGGTTAACACCACAGCTACGGGCAACTTGTGTAACAAAATGCCCACCAGCAAAGAATGATTGTGGTCGTGGTCCAGGTGGCCAATGGGCATGCCTTCCAAAAAGGCATGCAGCGAAAGGCCCATGAAGATCATCAATGGAAACCCGCGGTGGTCGTGTCCGTGCGCGTGGTCGTGCCCGTGCTCTACCCCTCCCGAGAGGTACTCCAAAAACAACTGGATACAGAATCCGCCCAACACAAAGAACCCGCCGTGCATGGGCAAGTCAGTACTGAACACCGGTGGCAGCAAATGCAGAAAAATCAACGAAAGCAGAAACGCCCCCGAAAAAGCCACCAACAGGTCAGTCAGCTTACGGTTTTCGAACCGAAGCAACAACACCAAACCGGCTCCTGCCATTACCACGCCGACCATAAGGGCGGCTTGCCAGAGATTCACTTAATGTAATTTGGTCGCAATAATAATGAAGCGCGGCGAATCCGGCGTGTAGGCGGCCAAGTGGTAATTCCCGTATTCGCGGGTGACCGCAAAACCCGCCCGCACCAGTAGCGACCTGAAATCGTGGGGATGGATGGACTGCACTTGTTCGGTCACCTCCAACACCGGGTCTGGATCAGAAACAGCAATGTGCTTAAGGATTTGTCCGGCCTTCACTTCTCGACGGATGTCGAACCGAACGCCTTCATGCTCTTGTACCTCGGCAGCTACCAGTGTGCGCTCCACCAAAGGAGCGTTGAGGAAGTCGATCACCAAGCACCCACCCGATCGGAGGTGCGCATGTACGCGCTGCAAAACCTTCAGGTTGTCCTCCAACCCGTTGAAGTAGCCAAAGCTGGTAAACAGGTTGAACACTGCCTCAAAGCGGACATCCAAATCAAAGCTGCGCATGTCCCCCACTTCAAAGCGCACTTGGGGGTAGTCCTGACGCGCCAAAGCGATGCTGTTGGGGGCCAAATCCATTCCGGTGACCTGCAAACCACATTGGTGCAACGCCCAGCTGTGCCGGCCTTTGCCACAAGCCAAGTCCATCACAGGAGCTTGAGGGGTAAGGTCCATCTGCGCTACCAACCGCTGGATGAACGCCTGCGCTTCCGCTTCGGAGCGGTGGCGGTACAATTGGTGGTAGTAGGGCGAGTTGAACCAGGTTTCAAACCACGATTTTTTCTCCATTGCCGCACAAGTATCGTGGAATTCTTCCTACAAGTAAACCATTGACACTGCCGCTTCTTTGCCTGCAAACGCGCACCTGTGTGCGCCAACCACCTGATTTCTGTGTATTCGAACCTCGACGTCTTTGAATTTTAACGCGCCATGGAGCGCCATAAAGTGCTGCTGGCCTTCAAAGGTGAAATCACCCAGGACATGCTGCATTCCATCCTCAACATCATAGAAGGCAAGCTCTCGCGTTTAGGCGAACCCGCTCGTGTTCGCAAGCGCGTATTCCACATTTTGGTGGAGTGCCTGCAAAACCTCTACCACCACAGCGATTTGCCCAATGGCGAAAGCCTGCACATCCCCTCCGCGCTGCTGATGGTGGCCAAGTGCGAAGACACTTACTGCGTTGTGACTGGCAACTTTGTAGCCAACAACTCAGTCAAAGCACTGGAAAAGCGCCTGCAAGCGGTCAACGACATGGAACCCGAGGAGCTCAAATGCTACTACAAATCCCTGCTCACCAACGGCCAAATCAGCGAAAAAGGCGGAGGCGGACTGGGTATTGTAGACATCGCCAAGAAGACCAAAGAAAAGTTGGACTACTTCTTTGTGCCCTACGATGCGGAAAATTCGTTTTTTAGTCTCCTAGTTAAAGTCCACTAAGCGATGGAAGACATTCAGATTGAAGGCACCGCCAAAACCCCTACCGTTTCTTTCTCCTCAGCCTCGGGAACGTTAGAGATCAAGGGGCGCTCTATCCCTGAAAACTCGATTGAGTTCTACAAGCCCCTGATTGATTGGATCGAGTCTTACGCCCACCAAAGCAAGGACACCACCCAGGTCAACATCCAACTCGAGTACTTCAACACCAGCTCGTCCAAGTGCATCCTAGACCTGTTTAAAAAGCTCGAAGGTGTTGGGGGAGAAATTGTGGTCCAGTGGTACTACGAGGAAGACGACGAAGACATGCTGGAAGCAGGCGAGGATTACGAAGCCATCATCAACATCCCGTTCAAGATGATTGAGGTGGAAGAGATCTAGTCTCCCCTTCCCCAACGAATCAAGCCCGCGATTGCGGGCTTTTCTTTTGCTCTCAAGTTCGATTTCAGGATGAGGGCAACTCCTCCCCTTTCAACCGGAGCAGTTTCAGCAGCTTGTCGGTGCCTTCTTGGATCCAGATCAGAATCCAGCTGAGGCCATTGACAAACAGCAAGAGGATCAATCCCAGGGTCATGCCCCAGAGCACCATGAGGTTAGCGCTTTTGGTGGGAATTTGCTTGCCAAAGAGCGGTTTGCTGGGCGCATAGAAGTGCGCGCCGAAGAAGCCAGTGTGCAGCGGTGTGCGGTATACCAGGTCCTTCTTTTGGATGATTTCACCGCCGTGGATCACCGAGCTGGTGAGCTCGCTGCTGTTGGTCACAAACTCCTCAAGTTGGGCGTTGGTGTAGGCGTTCTCCATACTGCGGTAGACCGCTTTCAACTCTGGGGTTTTACACCACTCCTGTACCCTCTTTTCGCGTTCACGGTCAAGGTTGTTGACGTTCTTCATGTAGTAGCGGTGCAGCATCTGGAGCGTGGTGTCCATCTCGCTGAGGATTTGAGTGGTAAACCCAGTGGCGCGCACTTGCTCTAGCCAGGGCACCTCCAATCCTTGTACTTCCAGCTTCTCTTTGTCAAACTCGGTGAGTACCAGCTGGCGGAGTTCTTCTTCTCGCTCGGGCTTCTCTTCCACCTGCAGGCGACGGAGTTCGGCCACGACAGCGCGCATTTCGTTCTTGTTCCAAACGTCCTTTTTCCAGTTCCAGCTAGAGATGCGGGCATCGTACTCATAGGTACGGCTCTCAAACGCATTGTTCTTGAACTGGTTGACCGCCAGCGCTTCGTAGGCCCAACGGCTGGCCATGATGTTGCCGATCATAGGGACGCCTTTTTGCGAGGCAAAGAAGGGGTTGAGCTTGTCGAACTTGACAATCACCCCGCTGAACAAGAGCTGCGGAATGATCAAGATGGGGATCAAGATGTAAATCACCTTGGCCGAGTTGAACGTGGCCGAAACGTTGAGCCCCAAAAGATTGGCGAAGCAGCTGGTGCTGAACAGGATCAACCAATAGGTGAACCCCGTGCCTTTGATTTCAAGCACCCACGTGGCCACCAGCACATAGGCCGCCATCTGAATGGCCGAAATCAGGAACATGATGCCAATCTTACTGGTCAAATACGAGCCGCGAGACAGGTTCAAGAACTTCTCGCGCCGCAGGATTGTACGGTCGCGTATGATTTCCTCTGCACTCACGGTCAACCCCAGGAACAACGCCACAATCACCGAGATAAACAGAAACTGCGGCACGTTTTGGTTGGCGCGGAAGATGTATTCGCCGGTGGCGCTCCCTCCCACTTTGAAATACTTGATGAAGAAACTGAGCACCAGCGCCAAGGCCGGTGCTTCCAGCATGTTGATCAGCATGTACTGGCGGTTGGACAGCTTGCTGAGCATATCGCGCACCGAGAACACCTGCAACTGGCGCAACTTGTTGGGCACGCGGAAGGCACTCTTGGGCACCTCCGTGTACGGCTCGGGTTCTGGGAGTTGGTTGGCAATAAGTACGTTGAAGAAATTCGCCCACTCACGCGGCGAAATCTTGCGGTGCGGAGTCAGGTTTCCGTATTCGTCCACCACCTTGGATTCGATGATGTTGAAGATCTGCTCGGGGTTCACGTTGCCGCAGCGCTCGCACTCGCTTTCATGGGCGTTGACGTGGTTGACCAATCGCTTAAAGTAGATGATGCTCTCCACCGGATTCCCATAATAGATGGGGAAGCCGCCAGTGTCCAGCAAAAACAACTTGTCGAACATTTTGAAGATCTCCGAGGAGGGCTGGTGGATGACTGTGAAGATCAGCTTTCCCTTCAAGGTCAGCTCCTTCAACAGGTCCATGATGTTTTCTGAGTCGCGGGAAGACAGGCCCGAAGTGGGCTCGTCCACAAACAGCACTGCCGGCTCACGGATGAGCTCAAGGGCAATGTTCAAGCGCTTGCGCTGTCCCCCCGAAATGGTTTTCTTCAACGGCGACCCCACCTTGAGGTCTCGCGCTTCATACAACCCAAGGGATTGCAGGGTCTCGTGCACGAGCTCGGTGATCTCTTCATCGTTCTGGTCAGCGAAACACAGCTTGGCGTTGTAGAACAGGTTTTGGAACACAGTCAGCTCCTCAATCAACAAGTCGTCCTGGGCCACATACCCGATCAGTCCTTCGATCTCCTCTGCCCCGCCATGCACATCGATGCCGTTGATGGACACCTTGCCGTAAGAGGGCGTGTAGTTGCCGTTGAGTACGTTAAGCAATGTCGACTTTCCGGAGCCCGAAGCCCCCATGATCCCGATCAAACTGCCGGATTCTTCACGCAGGTTAAGCTGGTGCAACCCCTGCTTGTTGTTGCGTTCGAAGTAGAAAGAAATGTCCAGCGCTTCAAACCGAATGCGCGTGTGGTCGGTATCGGTCAAGAATACGCGGATCACATCGCTGTAGTACACCGGCGTGAATCGCATGCCGCGCAGGCTGGCGCCTTGCATGAACACGTACGCCCTGTGATCGGCAATGACTTGGCCGTTGAGTTGTACTTCTTCTTCGCCCTGGTAGCGCACCAAAAACATGTGCTCAGACTCCAGACGCAAGAATACAAACCGACCCAGCAAACCGTCTTTGAGTGCAGAACGGGTTTCTCCATCAACCCCTTCACCGGTTGCGGTCACATGCAAAAACTCGCCACCTTGAGCGGTAACAAGATCTTCAGCGCCACAGAAAACGAACAGGTTGTCGAAGGTCGCACGATCGATGTTGAAGGTGTCGGCCACGGTTTGCAGGAAATCCAGCATGCCAGGACTGACTTCGCCCAGGGCATGGACAAACTCAATGAGCCGGACCAGTACAACGTACTTTTCCTTTTGCGCCAACTCTTCGTTGATGGCCGTGCAAATACGCAGCACCTTCACCGAAGACAAACTGGTGCGTTTCGCTTTGCGTTTGCCCTCTTTTTGGCCGGCACCGCCTACCTGCTGGTCAAAGAGCTGGAGGTACTCGTTTACCAGAGACTGGTTGAGTTGACGGCGTAAAAAGACCGCCACCACTTCTCGCCCTTGGCCGCTTTGTCCGTCGGACTCGGCTTCACGGGCTATGATGGCAAACAGCTGCATCAGCGCTTTGAGGATTCCACTACTCATGGGCAAGGGGTCAGCGGCAACGCCAAGGTTGCCGTGGAACAATCAGGGTGTGAGTTATTGCTTGAATCCGATGAGCAACACCGCGCAGCCAGAGCTCACGTGTTGTTCTTCGAGACGGGCTTCGATCACCACGTCCATGGTGTTTTCGACATTGAAGTCCCAGTACGGGGCGTTTCCAAAGTCCTTGTTGGTGAACAGTGGATTGCGCTCCTGGTCGTACACAGAGAAAATCAAGTTGCCGTCGGTGTTGCCCGTACAGGCAGCTATGCGGTAGGCCGTGTTGCCGAAAAAGGTCACTTCGAACGCTGCCACTTGGTCGTTGTAGACCAGTGCGCGGTAGTTCTGCCCGTCAGAAATGTAGTCGCTGGTCATGTGCGACTCGCAGAAGACAGCGGTACTGTCGCACTGTGCGGTGGTTACCAAGGTCCAGCAACATGCCGCCAGGGTCAGGAGGGTGTATCGGATCATGATTACTGGATGATGGTATTGCGGATTTCGGTCACTTTGGCGCGGATCTCGGCCAGTGTTTCGTTGTTGAGCTCTACTTCAGAGGTGCTCTTCAAATACGTGGTCTTGGCCGCAGGATCAGTGATCGGGTCCACGTATTGGTAGCCGGTGGAGACACCTGCAAAAATGTCGGCCAACCCCAACAGCCCATTGCGGAAGCCCTTTACTTGCGGGTCTTCAAACGGTTCCAGCAGCGTAACCAAACCTGTCAAACCACTGCCCTGCTCACCGATGCGCTTGCGCAACTCGGCGTGGTCTTCGGCCTTGTCCAGGGACAACCAAAGGGCTTCCAGCCAACCGCCGGCCAAAATCAGACTAGCGGTTTCGTTCTGCTCGTTGTCCTTGAGGTATTGATTGATGGCCTTGTGCAAATCGGCGTTCAAGGCATAGAGCGAATCTGGCTGCTCGACATTTTCCACAAAGCGGCGAAGCAGGTCGGGATCGATGTTGTTTTTGATGCTGAGCTCCTCGGCAGTTTTTTGCACTTGACCGAAATATGCCAAGTTCAACGTGGTGTTGTTGAAGTTCGACAGGTAGCCCAAGTCCGCCCCGTACACCCCCATGTTGAGCGCCTTTTGGAACCGGCTCACATGCATGTCGCTGTTCTCCAAGGGCAAAATCAATTCGGGGTTGTACTGCAGGTTAGTCTCGCGGATCAAGATGGCCGCCTGGATGGGCGACGGAATTGCAAAGAACTGTCCCTTGTATTTGAGTACGCTACCGGCGGCAGCGCTTTGGACGTCGTTAAAGTCGGTGGTGACTTCGGGCACGGATGGCCCTTCGTCTTCCGAAGATCCGCAGGCTGCCAGCAACACAACGCTAGCCCAAAGCGGGAGTGCGCGGAAGAATTGCTTCTTCATAGGATGTCATTTCAGAATCCAAAGATTCGGGTGGTTGCGCGCAAGATGGGGAGTTTTGAAAGGGAAATGTGTACGCCCCCGTCTGACATTATTCACGCGCCCCTGTGAACGCAGCCCATCGGCTAGTCGTCCATGTAGCACCCGCGGGCAAACAGTCCGCTGCGGAACACCCCTTCGATGTCGGTGGTGGTGTTGATGAATCCGGTTTGGCTGCGGAAGGCTGAGGCCACCGGCCCGGGGAAGTCAAAGTTGCCCGCAAACGGCTCTACAAACGGCGGCTCGCCCTGCCCTTGACTCATGTTGCTGAAGTGACTTCCATCCAAGATGTCCTGATCGGTGTCGACGTAGCAATCGTTGAAGAAGTAGTTGGGCTGCTCAGCATCGAGGTTGAAGTCATACACGAACTCGTTGAAGTCTGAGAGTTCTGCGTTGTTTCCGTACATGATGCAGTTGGTGAAGTTGGCCTCCAACAAGGGCCGTACTTGCACGTTTTGATCCACATCCACATAGTAGTTATTGATGTAGAAGGCCGGTGACTGGCGGTTGCTCTGGGTCCAGTAGTTGGCAAAGGTGGTGTGGTGGAAATCGTACTTACCTCCAATGGAGAACGCGGCACAGTTTTGCCCACAATTGCTAAAGAGACAGTTGCTACCGCTCACATGTGCCCCTTGGGTATAGAGCCCAATGGCCGACATGTTGGTGACCACCGTGTTGTTGATGCGCAACGACTCTCCGGTGGATGTTCCTGTGGTGTCGCACTGAATACCGATGATGCCGTTCTTGATGATGGCATGGTCGATTTCGCAATCCTGGGTTTCAAAGAGCCAGATGCCGCCGCGGTTGATGGTCGCTTGCTCTACCCCAAAGCCGGTTTCAAATTGGACTTGGAGTTGGATCCCCCATTGCCCGGGCACGTCGGCATACTCGGGTTCCAAGCGGTCTCCTTGAAAGCAAACTTCATTGCCCAACTCTCCTTGAACATCCAAGCTGCCTTTGAACACATACAACCCGGAGGCATTGTGGCAATGCACTTGTGTTCCGGGGTTGATGGTAAGACTGCAACCTTCATCCACGGCCACAATGCCATAGATCACGTGCGGCTTATCGGCATTCCACACCTCATCACATTCAAGCACAGTCAGCGCGCCAAGCCCGCCGTGGAAGCACGCGTCCTGCCCCCAGGCTACCAAATGCACGTATTCGGTGTTGCCGTTGGTGACGAAGCGTACGCTGTCTTCTTCGATCAGTGCGCTGGTGGCCCCGTTGGGATCGATGGTGACCTCCACAAATACCCACGCGCTGTCGTTGGGACCGATCTCCAAGTCCTGAAAGCCAGTGCCGTTCAAACCGTCCACTGCAATGCGGAAGGGGCTATCGGCGCCGCCCATCACGTCAATGTTGGAGACCACAATGGGGTCGTTGTGCGGGTTGTAAACCTTGAGAGGCAAGGTCGTGGAGCCAATGGTGGTGAATACGGTATCGAACAAGACCGTATCGGCCGAAAAGGCGACCTTCTGATCAGAGCTGTCGGCAAACTGCTCTTTGTTGCACTGGGTGAGGAACAAAAGAACAACAGCCGCAAGGGCGATCAGGGAAAAGCGAGCGTGGGCGTGCTTCATAGGGCGCAAATGTCCGAAGTTTTGGTGAGGCTTGCAGGCCGCTATACAGACGAAATTGCAGCCCCAGAAATTGTGCCAGGTGTTTTCAAAGTCATGCGCAAAGTGGGAAAGCCCACCCACAAACGCAATCGGGCGTGTATTTGGAGTTGAGGAATGCTGCCGGGATCTTTCGCGGGGCGATCGAACGATTGTCCAGCGCCAGGAGTTGGAGGCGGGGCGGCAGCCCACAGGACCGGCGCGACTTAACCAAGCCAGCAACTTTCGTCCTCCCCAGTTCTCCTATCTTCCACCCCATGAATCCCGTCGCCGCACACATCCACCCCAAATGCCCCAAAATGGCCGCCCTCATCGAGCAGCACTCCCCCCTGCCCGACCGCACCGAGCGCGACCCGTACCGTTCGTTGGTGGATGCCATCATCTCCCAACAGATTTCGGTGGCCGCTGCTCGCAACATCCTCAAGCGACTCGATGCGCGGTACAACGGTGTGCTCGACCCCAGCATCTTGGCCAACACAGACCTGGACGAATTCCGCGAGTCCGGGGTATCCAAACAAAAGGCCACCTATATCATTGCCACCAGCAAACACTTCTTGGAAAACGCAGCGGACTGGGAACGCATGCCCGAGATGAGTGATCCAGAAGTCATTGCCTTTTTGACCGAGATCAAAGGCATTGGCGTTTGGACCGCCCAGATGTTTTTGATGTTTACCCTAAACCGTCCGGATGTATTTCCCGTGGGGGACTTTGGCATTCGCAAGGCCATGCACCAACTCTACGGGTGGAAAACCGAACGCAAGCACAGTACGCTGGAAAACAAAGCCAAGCTGTGGGCGCCATACCGCACAACGGCGTGCATGGCACTCTGGCGCTCTTTGGGGTAACAAAAAAGCCCCGCTGGAGGGCGGGGCTTTCGATAGAAGCTCAGGGATTAACCCAAGTATGATTTCAGAATCTTGCTGCGCGAAGTGTGCTTGAGTCGGCGGATGGCCTTCTCTTTGATTTGACGCACACGCTCACGGGTCAGGTCAAAGCGTTCCCCAATTTCCTCGAGGGTCATGGGATGTTCACCGTTCAGTCCAAAGTAGAGGCGAATCACATCCGCTTCGCGCGTGGTCAACGTGCGCAACGAGCGCTCAATTTCCTTGCGAAGCGATTCGGTCATCAACTCGGTATCGGGTGAGGGCGACTCGCCGGTCTGCAGTACGTCGTACATGGTCGATGAAGAATCGTCGCCGTCTTTCAACGGCGCATCCATCGACACGTGGCGTCCTGCGTTCTTGAGCGATTGCTTTACCTCGTCAAGGGTCATTTCCAGAACCTCAGCGAGCTCGGCGGCTGTTGGAGGGCGTTCGTATTCCTGCTCCAGCTTGGCAAAGGCCTTGTTGATCTTATTGATCGAGCCAATCTTGTTCAGCGGCAGACGCACAATACGCGACTGCTCGGCCAATGCTTGGAGAATGGATTGACGAATCCACCAGACCGCATACGAGATGAACTTAAATCCGCGGGTCTCGTCAAAACGCTGAGCGGCTTTGATCAAACCCAGGTTGCCCTCGTTGATCAAATCGGGCAGCGAGAGTCCCTGGTTTTGGTATTGCTTCGACACCGACACCACAAAGCGAAGGTTGGCCTTGGTGAGTTTCTCCAGGGCCAGCTGGTCGCCTTGCTTGATGCGGCGGGCGAGTTCCACTTCTTCTTCTGCGGTAATCAGGTCCACGCGGCCGATCTCCTGCAAGTACTTGTCAAGCGATGCAGTCTCCCGGTTGGTGACCTGTTTGGTGATCTTTAACTGTCTCATATTCGTGTGTCAGCTACTCCTTAAACGTTACGATTCGAAAAGCGTTGCCTTTCGACCGCACTGCATCAAAAACCGTGCGGATTTAGCTGGGGGTGCCAGTGTGGCAGACCCGCCTTAGTTCTGATCGGGAGAAGGACGTCGGTCCCCTCCGCGATCGCCGCCACGGCGATCTCCACGTCCGCGCCCACGATCTCCGCGGTCACCACGGCCTCGGCCACGGTCTCCTCGATCACGCGGTGCGCGCTCTACGTACCCTTCTGGCTTCTCGATCAGCACCTTGCGGCTGAGCTTGATTTTACCCGTCTTGGGATCGCGACCGGTCACCTTGAACTCGATCTCTTCGCCTTCGGTAAAGACGTCGCTCGGGTTCTCAATGCGTTCCCAGGCGTACTCTGAGATGTGCAGCAGACCATCAACACCCGGAAGCACTTCTACGAATGCACCGTAAGGCATCACGGTCTTGATCTTTCCTTTGTACACCTCGCCGATGTCCACAGTTGGTGGGAAGGCGATGGTCTTCACAGCACTCACCGCTGCGTCGAGCGATGACTTGTTTTCTGAAGCCACCTCTACCACACCTTTGCCGTCTACCTCGTCGATCGAGATGGTGGCGCCGGTATCGGCTTGGATGCCTTGAATGATCTTACCACCAGGGCCGATGATCGAACCGATCACATCGGTAGGCACCTCAAACGATACGATACGCGGTGCGTGTGCGGCGTAATCATCGCGAGGAGCGTCAATGGTCTTGAGCATTTCGTTCAAGATGTGCGCACGACCTTCTTTGGCTTGCAGCAGCGCCTCGGTGAGGGTTTGCATGCTCAGGCCTGAGATCTTGATGTCCATCTGGCAAGCGGTGATTCCTTTGGAAGTACCGGTCACCTTGAAGTCCATATCGCCGAGGTGATCCTCGTCGCCCAAGATATCAGAGAGTACTTTGTAGTTGCCCGACTCGTCAGTCACCAGACCCATGGCAATGCCCGATACGGGAGCCTTGATGGGCACACCGCCGTCCATCAGCGCCAGACAACCGGCACATACCGTCGCCATCGAAGACGAACCGTTGGACTCCAGAATCTCCGAAACCAGGCGGATGGTGTAAGGACAGTCTTCCACTTCTGGGAGGACAGGCTTGAGCGCACGCAGCGCCAGGTTACCGTGACCTACCTCACGACGGCTGGTTCCGCGCAATGGGCGCTCCTCACCGGTTGAGAATGGAGGGAAGTTGTAGTGGAGCAGGAAACGTTCTTCGCCAGCGATCAAAGCGCCGTCGATGGTTTGCTGGTCCAGTTTGGTGCCGAGGGTGAGGGTCGTCAGCGACTGGGTCTCACCCCGCGTAAAGATGCTTGAGCCGTGGGTGCTTGGCAGGTAGCCCACTTCGGTCCAGATCGGACGAATTTCAGTGGTGCCACGTCCATCCAAACGTTGGCCTTCGTTGAGCAGCAAGTCGCGAACGGCTTTCTTCTGCGCAGCCTTCACGTATTGACCCAACATGTATTCTTTGCCGTCCAGCTCACCTTCTGCGAAGGTTTCCTTGTATTCCTCTTTGATGGAACCGAAGGCTTCTTTGCGCTGGCCTTTGTCTTTGTTCTGCTTGGCAGCTTCGTAGAACTTGGGGTACAGCGCGTCCATGGTCTTGGCGCGCAGGTCCTCGTCGTGGTTCTCGTGGCTGTACTCGCGCACCTTGCGGCCGCCGAGGGCTTCCACCAACTCCAGCTGTACTTGGCAGTGCACTTTGATGGCAGCGTGTGCAGCTTCGATGGCTTCCACCATCTCTTCTTCTGACACTTCGCTCATCTCGCCTTCAACCATGACGATGCTGTCCATCGAACCCGCAACGATCAGGTCGATGTCAGCCGAGGCCAACTCTTCCATGTTCGGGTTGATCATCATTTTGCCGTCGATGCGCGCTACGCGCACCTCGGAAATTGGACCGTTGAAGGGGATGTCCGATACCATAAGGGCTGCAGACGCAGCCAAACCAGCCATGGCATCAGGCATGTTGCTCTTGTCCGAGCTCATCATTTGGATCATCACCTGGGTACCTGCGTGGTAATCATCCGGGAAGGTGGGGCGCAGCGCGCGGTCCACCAATCGCATAATCAGCACTTCGTAATCGCTCGGACGGGCCTCACGTTTGAAGAAGCCACCAGGGAAGCGACCTACCGCGGCGTACTTCTCGCGGAAGTCAACGGTGAGTGGGAGAAAATCGACGTCGTCTTTGGCGTCGTAGCTTGAAACTGCGGTGGCCAGCAGCATGGTGTCACCCATGCGAACAACGACAGACCCGTGTGCTTGTTTGGCCAGTTTGCCAGTTTCGATGGTGATGGCCTTTCCATCACCCAAATCAATGGTTTTTGTTACTACGTTCATGTTCATCTCTGTATAGGGCGGGTAGGGTCTGTAAAACAAAGACAGCCGTACCCTCGGTACAGCTGCCATTTGCGTTTATGTCAACAGGCCTTGTATGCCATTCTTATTTACGCAGACCGAGGTCTTTTACAATCGCACGGTAGCGTTCAATATCTTTCTTCTTGAGGTAGTCAAGCAAGCTCCGACGCTTACCTACCAACAGGATCAATGATCGCTCGGTGTTGTGGTCTTTGCGGTTTCGCTTGAGGTGTTCAGTCAAGTGCTCAATGCGGAAGGAAAACATGGCGATCTGCGCTTCTGCAGAGCCGGTGTCCTTCTCGTTCTTGCCGTATTTGGCGAAGAATTCTTGCTTTTTTTCTGGAGTCAAATACATTCCAATATTGTTTCAATGATTGTTATGCCATTCAACGCTAAGCGTCTTAAGGGACCGCAAAGGTAGGTTTTCTTTCTGGTTTTACGCAGGGACTTCCATCATTTTCAACGCTTGCGCAACGCGCTCACGCAGCTCCTGACGCGGAGAAATGAAATCCAGGAAGCCGTGCTCCAACAAAAACTCCGAACGCTGGAAGCCCTCAGGCAGGTCGCGGCCGATGGTTTCCTTCACCACACGAGGGCCCGCAAAGGCAATCAGCGCGTTGGGTTCAGCGATGTTCAGATCGCCCAACATGGCGTAGGAAGCGGTGACCCCTCCAGTGGTTGGATCGGTCAACAGGCTGATGTAAGGCAGCTTGGCTTCGTTGAGTTGCGCAAGCTTGGCCGAGGTCTTGGCCATTTGCATCAGCGAGAAGCCGGCCTCCATCATTCGCGCGCCACCAGACTTGGAAACAATCATAAACGGGCACTTGCGCTTGATGGCGTGATCGATGCCTTTGGCGATCTTCTCTCCTACCACCGAACCCATGGATCCGCCGATGAACCCAAAGTCCATGGCTGCGATCACGATCTCTTTCTCCTTGATCGTGCCGTGCGCTACGCGAATGGCGTCCTTCAATCCGGTCTTGGCCGTCGAGGCTTTGACGCGGTCTTTGTAGGTCTTCTTGTCTTCGAACTTCAACGGGTCGCCCGAGGTATACTTAGGGAAGAGCTCCTTGGGTTTTTCGTCGAAGAAAATCTGGAAGTATTGTTCTGCTGAAATGCGCTCGTGGTGCCCGCAACTCGGACAAGTCCAGTAGTTGAGCGTGTGCTCCTCTGTGGTAATCAACTCCTTGCAAGTAGGACAGTTGTACCAGAGACCTTCTGGCATCTCCTTCTTCTCTGAAGACTTGGTGGTGATGCCCTCTTTGATCCGTTTAAACCAACCCATGTATCGTGCTTTGGTGGAACGGCAAATATCGGAACACCCGGCAAAGCACAAGGGCTTTCGGGCAAGAGTTGCCCACGACACCCCACCTGAAGTGTTGAAAGTCAGTGAAGACAGCTCTTCTAAAAGGGATACCCAATGCCCAAATTGAACTGAATGGGCACCCCTACCCGCACCTCTTCGTCGGGATTGAACGTGGATAAATACTCTTTGAACTCCGTGTTTGGCTGCCAAATCCAGCGCTCGCCCGGAATTTTACGCGGGTCCTTCAGCTGTACTCCCAGATCAAACCGCACCAGGAAGAAGTCAAAATCCAAACGCGCACCCAATCCGGCACCCACAGCAATCTCGCTCACAAACCGGTCGGCCTCAAAGTGGGCTCCTGGACGCAGTGCATCTTCGCGCAGCAGCCACACGTTGCCCGCATCGACAAACAACGCCGCCTCGAGCATACTGGTGAGCTTGAAGCGGAACTCTACGCTGCCTTCCAAACGGATGTCTCCAATGTTGTTGAACGTCTCCAGTGCAGTGGTATCGCGGAAGGATCCCGGACCCAGGGTACGCGCTTGCCACGCCCGGATACCGTTGGCCCCACCCGCAAAGAAGCTCTTCTCAAAGGGCAACACCTTGAGGTTGCCATACGGAATACCGATGCCCGGGTACACCCGCATCGCTACCGAATTGAGTTCGTCGATGCGGCGGTAGAGGCGGAAGTCTTGCTCGAACTTGACGTATTGTGCGTACTGGATTCCAAACAGACGGTAACTGCCCGCGCTGTCCGCTGTGGCGCCCAGCACATTGCTCAAGCCGCGCAGAGCATTGCCGGCCAATTCCAACGTGGATCGGCTGTAGTAGTACTTGCGCTGGCGCTGATTGCCTTGCGAGTTGGTGAGGATGCTTCCGCGCCCAGCCACAATCAAGTGGTCGTTGTAAGAGGCATTGAGGAAGTCATCGTTGAGGTCGTCGAGGACTTGCTGGAAGGCTTCGGATTTGGTGATGTTGATCTCGGATACCTCGAGTACATCCCAGAAGACCTGACGGCCAATCTTGGGGTTCTCCATCCAGTGGTACCCGTACCGTATCTTCCACAAGCTGCGCTCATAATCCGCGCGCAATTGGTAGTTGAACGCGCCGGACAATTCGGTCTGTGGATTGGCGCTTCGACTCATTTGGTCACAGGCCAGAGGGAAGAGTCGGTGCAATTTAAGTGTTACTTCAGGTCCGACCTCAAACGTGTTGAATCGCAGTGTATTAGTTACGTCCTGTGTCACATCTCCACCAACCTGTGCAGCGGTCAGCAACGGCTGGGCTTCGAGTCCAAATCGGATGCCACTCTGCAGGCTCTCCGCTCCCGCAAACAGGTTCTTGTGACGGTAGGAAAGATTGGCTTGCATCCCAAGGTTTCCGTCCCGATGTGTGCCTCGCGTTTCCAACGAAATGGCGTGCTTGTCTGCCGGGTCCAAGTAGATGTATATGTCCAATTCGGGGACCGGTCCATCCAAGATCTGTTCAAAGCGCATGTTGACCGCGTTGTACAGGTCGAGTTCCAAGAACCTTCGATAGGTGCGGTCGATGCGCGCTTTGGTGTACATGTCTCCCGGCGCAAAGCCCAAAGTGCAGTAAATGAGTTCAGGATCGCTGGTAGGCGCTTGGTTGAAGTAGAGGTGTACCTGGCCATTGCTCAAGGTGTCCTCAGCGTTGTACTCGGAATTGGTGAGCTCGTAGTCGGTGTGGATGTGGATGTTTCGGATGTAGAACTTGCGGTGCGGGATTTCTACAATGACATCGGGGTGCTCCGGGCTTTGCACTGGAATGCCGCGCAGCACCATATTGAGGTTCACTTTGCCTCCGCTGACGGTGCTATCGGCTTCAAAGGCTATGAAGTCCTTGACAAACCCGTAGTACCCGTGACCGGTGAGGTATTTGGTCAACCGGTCGCGCTCATCGTCAAACGCATCCACATCGAAGCGCATCCCTTCGGTGAGCTTGGTTTCACGCATGAGCTCGGGCAACCGTGCAGCCAAGAGTGAATCGCGAAATTCATAGGTGATGGAATCCACCTTGAACGCCTGGCCGGGCTCCAACCAGTAGCGTGCAGTGGCCTTCTTGCCGTTGCGGGTGGTGTCCAACTGCAGGGTGACCTGGTTGTCGAAATATCCGCGCTTGGACATGAAAATCTCCAAGTATTCTGCGGTTTGCTGACTGCGTTCTTGATCGACCAGTACGGGCGGCTCCCCTACTGTCTCGCGCATCCAATCACGCCAGCCGCGGATGGGTTTGTAGGTGACTTTGTTGATGCGATGTTGGAGGTGGCGGCAGCGCCAACGCGTGGAATCAATCCGCGACTGACGCCGTCGTAACCGACTGATTTTGTGCTCAGTATCTGAGAGCTTTCGCAGGTTCGCCTTGTACTGCTTGACGGGGTCAATGCGGTTGTACGCCCACAGATTGAATCGAAAAACAAGGGTCTTGCGGTTGGTTTTGGGACGCACCAACTCTTCCAATTCATACAGCGGAAAATCCACCGAAGCACCGTCTACAACAACCACCTCATTGTCCTTGAGAAAGACCTCTCCTTCTCCCAGGCGCTTGGTGGGCGAACAACCCGTGGCCAAGACCAGCCCAAGCAGCAGCAACGGAAAAAAAACAGATGGAAAGCGCAGTGTAGTTCGCATGCGTACGGCAGGAAGTCGCAAATTACGCTCAAATTTGGTGTTGTGGAAAGCAAAGTGAGCGCGGCGCGCATCAAACAAATCAAAGCCTTGCAGCAGAAAAAGTTCCGGATAGCATCGGGAACATTCGTCGCTGAAGGGCACAAAGTGGTTCGCGAGGCCGTGGAAGCCGGCATGGAGTTACACGCAGTGTTCGGCACCGAACGCCCCGATTGGCTGCCCACATCCGTGCGCTTCACCCCAGCAAGCACCCAAGAGTTGGACCGCATGACCGGGTTGCGCTCAGCACCAGGTCTGTTGGCGGTTCTGGGCATGCCTCAAACCACCACCCCACCGTCTGAAACCGGCCTAATCCTGGCCTTAGACGGCATCCGTGACCCGGGCAATTTAGGCACCTTGCTCCGTTCTGCGGAGTGGTTTGGTGCAACCTGCGTAGTGGCCTCGCCGGACACCGTCGAACTCACCAACCCCAAAGTCGTGCAAGCAGCGATGGGCTCGGCGTTTCGTATGCCTACCTACCGGACCGAATTGGAGCCATGGCTTGATGCCTGTAACCGCCCGGTATACCTTGCCGACATGGGGGGCTCCGACGCACTCTCAACACCGCTGGAGCTTGACGCCGTGCTGGTGATCGGCAGTGAATCACACGGCATCCGCGTCCAATCAGACCACGCCCGCATCACCATTCCCGGCAGCGGCCCCACCGAATCTCTGAATGCGGGTGTTGCCGCAGGCATCTTGCTGGCGCGTTACCGCCAACTGCACCCTGTAACCAATCCCTGCTAGCCGCGTTACCCTTCAAAGTCTGCCCATGCGTTTCGTTTTGTTTGTATGCCTCTTGCTTGCCTCGGTTTCCGTGGGTGCCCAAGGAAAATCAGGCACCCTCAAAGTGCGCCGCCCAGCGGGCATGACCTACTTCGTGGACATCTCAACACCGCCCGTACTCAAACCGCATCCTCAAACCGGCCCAGTGAGCGGCCAATTCAGCGATGGGATCTTACGCGTCACGCTGCCTTGCGAAGCATGTGAACAAACGGCCGCCATGGTCTGGATGGAACTGAATGTATCTGCCGAAGGCATCGTGGAGCAGGCCAAAATTACCTCGTCTCCCTATCCAGAGTTCAATGCAACGTTGAACGGCTTTGCCGAAACCAAACTCACCTTCCACCCCACCATCCTTGAAGGGCGTCGGCGGGCTGTGCGATTTGCCTACCCGATCCTGTTGATTCCCGTGTGATGTAACCCTTTGCACACTTTCCGTTACCCGAGATAGATGAACCAACCTGCTCCCGCCACGTCCGCCGCCGAAGACCTCGCCTTGGTGGAACGCGCGCAGAAGGATCCACGGGCATTTGAGCCGCTGTACCGCAAGTACTACGGTCCTGTATTCCGCTTTGTCTTCAAGCGTGTACGCCGCGAAGCAGATGCCCAAGACCTGACCCAACAGGTGTTCATCAAGGCTTTGCAAAACCTCGGCAGTTATACGCACCGCGGGTACGCCTTTTCGGCCTGGTTGTTCCGCATTGCGCTCAACGAGATTGCCGACGGCGCGCGACGCAACCAAAAACTGCGCGCCATGCATGCAGGGTACGCGCAAGCAGCGGCCCTGCTGGAAGAGGTCAGCACCCCGCAAGCCACCGAGCAGCAACTCGGGCAAGCCTTAAACGCCTTGGGCGAAGAAGACCGCATGCTGGTAGAGCTGCGCTACTTCGAACAGCGCAAATTGAAAGACATCGCTGTGATTTTGGACTGGAGCGAATCCAATGCAAAAGTCCGCATGCACCGCACCCTGAAGCGGCTGCGCACAGCACTGGAAAACACACAACGATGAAGTCAAACATCCCATTCAACACCGGCGACCGCCAACCCAATTGGCAAGAAGGCGACCCGATTCCTGATTTTGAATCGGTGCTGGAAGGTGCGCGCGGCGGCAAAAATGGCGGATTCCGCAACCTACGCACGTGGGGCCTGTTGGCCGCCGCGGCCTGCGTAGGCGCGATTGCTTGGCTCTGGCCCCGCGCTTCCGAGGAAGCTACCGTCTCTCCTGCTCAGGAAACCACTGCTGCGGTCCAAGGTGCGGATTTCTCGGGCGCATTGGCTGCCGATTGGCAAGCAGAAATCGACCGGTATACCTTGGCCACCGACCGTGCCCACTACATCCTCACCGACGACGGGTTGGGCATCAACCTGCCCGCCGGCTGTTTTGCCACCGATGCAGACTCTGTAGTATTCGAAATCACGTTGATCGACGACGCCTACAAGGTGTTTGCCTCTGGCCTGTCCATGGACTACGACTCTGCGGGCGTGGCACACCGCTTTATGTCGGACGGCATGCTTCGCGTAGAGGCCTTTGCTGGCGAATCCCCAGTAGCACTGCAACCGGGCGTCACCCTCGGGTTAGAGGTACCGGTCAATCAAGACTCGGTAGCGTTCAACCACTACACGCTCTTGGCAGACGGCACCTGGAACTACGAAGCGCCCCTCACCCCGATCACCTACCACCAAGCCTGCACCCAGCGCGAACAGGAATTGCCCGTGGAAGCCCTGGCCTCTACCTCAGTTCCGGCTGCACGTTACGCACAACTGGCCGGATGGGAACAGGAGTTGAACACCCTGCGCGTCCAAGCTCCGGTCAAACCCTACAAGCGCAACCCGGCACAAGACCACTTCACCCTGGATGTACTCGCCGCAGAATTCCCTGCCCTCACTCCTTTTGGAGACACCGAGTTTGAAGTACGTGGCCCTGGCTTTCATCCCGACTTCTTTGCCCAAGTGTGGGAAGATTTCCGCATCCAACGCATCACCCACATGGACCGGTTCCGCGTCACCCTCATCGGCGAGCAAGGACAGCGCGAATTCAACGTTGTGCCTGTTGTACCTGCATCTGAGTTTGATGCCGCACTGGCCGCATACGAAACTGCCAAAGCCAACCACTCCGCTCAAGCCCAAGACTTGGAAACCAAAATCGCAGAGCAACAAACCGCCTTGGCAGCCTTGGAACAGCAAGCCAAAGCCGCTCGGGAAAACAAAGGTGCAAGAGCGGCCACCACCTTGCTCTCAGCCATTGCCCTCGACATGGACCCTGCGCGTTTGGTGCGCACATTTGAAATCGGCAGTCTGGGCGTATGCAACGTAGATGTGCCCATTGAAATTCCCAAGGTCAAGCCGGTACCCGTTGATGTACGTGCTGATTACAAAGGGGCAACCATCCGTCCAGCACAGGCCATGCTGGCAGACGCCAAGCGCAACCGAAGCGTAGCACTTGCTGGCGAAAACGTGCACCAATTGCGCTGGCTGGACCGCTGGGAGAACTACCTGTTTGCCTCGGTCGACGGCAACCAGATCCTGGTGGCCACCCCTGAGCAATTTGAAGCTTTGCATCGCAAGAGCGATGAGCCCCAAATCCTGGAACTGCAGGTGATTGAAGCGCCGATGAAGTCCTTGGATGAAGTGCAGGCCTACTTGGCCTCTGAGGCCACCTCTGATAGGGAGGTGCTTTCGCGGTAGTTGATTACCGGATTGGCGTACATCTGCAGTAAAATCTCGCGCACCTGCTTTTGGAATCCGGCGCGCTCGTGCCCAAGTTTTTTACGCGCAATCATCAATTTGAGCATGCGCTGACGCAAGTAGTTGCGGAAGGTGATCTTCTGCACCGACGTGTACATGCCGCGGTACTCACGCGTGCCATGCAGCAAGTCGTAGGCCACGTAATTGCTGGGCCACAGCTTATAGTGCAGGTGCATTTCGCGGTCAATGGCCGCGGTCAGGTTGCGCAGTTGCTCGTTGCGTGGACCATCCCCTGCCCAAGCCGCCACACGATCGTTGATGGGGGTGCCAACAGCAATGTTGACCCCGCCTTTGTGCCCGGTAACCCCAAGCATCATGCTCTTGAAATCCTCGCCCGGCATTTTTTCGTGCGCACCGTTGAGCTTGACGTTGAGCAGCTCATTGGTTTTAAGAATGTCGCAGGGATCAAACTCGTAGCTCACCACCATGGGCACGATGTTGAGTCCGCCCAGGCTGTCCACCAACCCCTCCTCTCCTGACATGCCCAGCATTTTGAGCAGTCCGGTGGCCGTGCGGTCGTCACCATCTTTGGAGCGGCCTTCTTTGTGGGCAATCCAGATGGAGGTTTTGTCCTCCAGCAGGGTCCTGCGGATGTAGTTACTGAGGCGCTGGGAGTAGGCCAGCATCTCACGCGGGTTGATGTCGCGGTGGACGATGAAGTTCTTGTTGATGCGCACCAAGTCATAGATCAGCGGGTTCCGCAACAGGTTGTTACCGATGGCGATCTGGGTGGTTTGGTGCCCTTTTTCCATGAGTGACACATTCAACAGTGCGCTGTCAAGGATGATGTCGCGGTGGTTGGACAAGAACAGGTATGGTGTGCCGTAATCGAGCACATCCATGTTGGTAAAGCTCAATCCGCTGGTGGTCATTTGGGTCACCACCTTGAATACTGGACCGGAGATGTTCTGTTGGAAGTCGTCCACGGTGTGCACGTCTTCAAACATTTCTTGAATGTCGGCTTGGTCGAGACCGGGGTACACCCACTCCATCACTTCATAAAGCATGGGCTCTTGAAGCAAGCGTTCTATTACGGCGGGTACTTCCTGATCGGTGTAGGGACGTAGGTCCTCAAAATCAAAGGGATCGAGCATAGCGGCTGTCCAGCGTGTAGGGTGGCCCTCAGGCCTGAATCGGTGGGGTTTCGAAAGTTCATACACCCACACGCCACCTGCTAAAATACAAAGGCATGTGCCAGCGGCCATCACATTTTTTTACACCAACATGCCCGGTTCAGGTTTGTACACAGCGCCCTACCTTTGCCGCGCATGCCGAGTTTCCAAGACCTCAAACTGACCCGCCAGTTTCTCAACGCACTTGAGGAGGCTGGTTTTCAGGAGCCCACACCCATCCAGGTGCAAGCCATCCCTCCCATTCGCGCGGGCCAGGATGTGATTGGCATCGCCCAAACCGGAACCGGAAAGACCGCGGCCTACTTGCTGCCGCTCTTGCAAATGCTCAATTACGCCCAAGGCAACATCCCACGGGCGGTGGTGTTTGTACCCACCAAGGAATTGGTGCTTCAGGTGGACCGCCATGCGCGTGCGCTGAGTGCATACACTGACTTGCGCCGCGTTGCACTTTATGGAGGCATTGGCCCCAAAACCCAAATCGCCCAACTGCGCGAAGGCTGTGACCTCATCGTGGCCACCCCAGGACGCTTCATGGAACTCTACTTGCGCGGCGAAATTGGCGTGAAGCTCTGCAAACACGTAGTACTGGACGAAGCGGACCGTATGATGGACATGGGCTTCATGCCTCAAATCCGTCAACTGCAAGAAGTCCTGCCCACCAAGCGCCAGAACCTGCTGTTCTCAGCCACGTTCCCTCAGAAAGTGGAACGCCTATGTGACGAATTTTTACTGTGGCCTACTCGTATTGAGGTGACTCCCCAGGCCACGCCGGTGGAAACCGTCGAGCAACACCTGTTTGAAACGCCCAACCGCCAGACCAAGCTCAACCTGCTGCAGCACATCATGGAAACCGACCCCTCCACCGAACGGGTCATTGTGTTTGCACGCAGCAAGGAGGACGCCGAAGCCGTTGCCAAGCGCTTGGATCGCATGACAGAAGGCGGTGTGCGCACCATCCACTCCAACAAAGGGCAAAACAGCCGCATCAACGCCTTGGCGGACTTTCGCGCAGGCGATGCCCGTTTTTTGGTGAGTACCGATGTCAGTGCACGTGGGATTGACATCCCGGACGTCACCCACGTGGTGAATTTCTCAGTTCCTACCATGCACGAAGACTATGTACACCGCATCGGGCGTACGGGACGCATCTTCAAAACCGGCGTAGCGTTCACCTTCATGAACCCGGCCGAAAAGTGGCACATCAAGCACATTGAAAAGCTGATGAATGCCTCCATTCCTCGCGTGGCCATTCCAAACGAGGTGGAGGTGCCCAAAACCCTCAAAGCTGAGCACATTGCCCAAGCACGAGAAATCGACAAGCAAATGCGCCGCGACAACCCGGACTTCAAAGGCGCGTTTCACGAAAAGAAGCGCCGCACCCCGCCTCCGGGCAAGGGCGGCTACCCTCCTGCAAGGAAAGGTCGCGGGCGGGGCAAGTCTAAACGTCGCTAGTTGCTGGCAGCCACGCCCATCTGGCTCTTGCGGGTGATCAGGAACAATTCTTTGCTCTGCTGGAGGTACCCGTATTCATAACAAAACAGGACGTATTCATCCTTACCGGTGAATACGATATTGGTAAAAAACTCAAAGTCGAATCCACGTTCCACCAAATCAGAACGGTTGACGCGGCGGTGGAAAATGCCCTCGTGTTCACGCAAAAGCAAGCGCAGGATGTGGCGGTTTTGCTTGAGGATGCCCTCCACCTCACGCATGTAAGGCGTGCGTTGCTTGGAGCGGTTGTTTGCGCTATTTCGGCACGCATCGCAACAGTATTTTTTGTCAACGCGTCCTTTTAAGGGTTCTGCACATTCCAGACAGCGGGTATTGGCTTTCATGGCTCAGTTGGGGTTGTTTACTTCCCGCAACTTGGTGGAAACCCGCTGGTTGCACAAGCGCCTCCCCGTGCCGTTTTGTGGATGGTAGGTTTGACTTTGTGGATGGTAGGATTTGAACAAGGGATGTCCTAATTTCATACACATGACACGAATTGCCTGCTTTGCCCTTTTGGCGGTTGCACTCTGCGCACTCAGCACCGGATGCACCCCAAAAGAAAAATGTGCCGCATACAACGGCACACCCCTCTCTGAGGACCTCCCTCAGAAGTAATTCTATTGCAAGACGCGCTTAGCAGCAGCCACCTCCGTCGTAGAAGAAGGTGGACTCGCTGACAAAGATGTCTGGGCGCCCCAACGCCTTGATGTTGCCTGCGGTTTTGTCGCACACGCTCAAGGGTTGGTTCTGGAGCATCACGTGCCCTGCTTTGTCGTCAAAGTATTCCTCGCTACCGTAGTAAATCGCTGTCTTTCCGGTAAACACACAGGGGCCGTCTTCAGGCATGGGGTCCTTGATGGCACATACCTCCACACTTTCGATGTAGAGCTGCTCATGGGTGTCGTATTGGCTCGGATCCAGGATACGGTACGGACGACGTGCGCGGACCTCTACGGTACCAAAACCCACCTCGGTAATCATATCAATGTACTTCTGCAGAGGCAGTGAGCCGCTCAAGCACAAGGCGCGCAGGCGCTCGTCCTTGCGCAGGTTTTCCGGCATATCTTGCTCGCAAGTAGGGTCCGAAAGTACCAAGCGTCCGTGTGGCTTGAGCACACGGTACATTTCCTTCAAGGCTTGCTTGAGGTCGTCCTCGGTGAAGATGTTGAACAGGCAGTTTTGGGCCGCCACGTCAATGCTCTCGTTCTCCAGGGGCAGATTCAAGGCATCGCCTTTACGCAAATCCACAAACTCCTTTTTGAACCAAGGGTTGGCGGCTTCGGCTTCGATGAAGTTCTTGGCGCTGGCTTCCAGCATTTCGTCTACCACGTCTACACCAACCACGCCGCCATTCTGACGCGAGAAGTAGGCGAACTGGAGTAACTCCATGCCTCCGCCTACGCCTACGTATAAGATACGCGGGTTGTTGGACAGGTCACGGGGGTGTACCGTGCTGCCGCAACCGTAGTTCATTTGCTGCATGATCACTGGAATGTCCAGCCCGGGCAATTCCCAAATGGGGGTGGTGGTGCAGCACAAACCCACGTCGGGCTCCAAGGCTGCCTTGCGGTAGACGTCTTTGGTGGTTTCTAAATAGGTGCTCATAGATCAGATGCGTTCGATCAAGGCTGCGTACAGCTTGGTCAGGTGTTTTTCCGCGGCTTTGGCCGTGGCAATAATATCTTCGATGTCAACGGGCTTGAGGTTGTCGGGGTCGCACTCATCGGTCAGTACCGACACGCACGCACACGGGATGCCCATGTGGTTGCAGGCAATCACCTCTGGAACGGTGCTCATGCCCACCGCGTCGGCGCCCATGCGACCGAGCATGCGGTACTCCGCACGGGTTTCCAGGTTGGGACCGGCGACACTGGCGTACACGCCTTCTTTGAGTTCGAGCCCTTGCTCTTGCGCGATTTCGCGCATGAGACCATTGAGGCGTTCGTCATACGGGGCACTCATGTCGGGAAAGCGAGGCCCGAGTTCTTCCAAATTGGGACCGATCAGCGGGTTGTCGGGCTGCAAGTTGATGTGGTCATCCACCATCATCAGCGAACCCTTAGGGTAGCTCAGGTTGATGCCACCTGCAGCGTTGCTCAACAGGATGGTGCTTACCCCTAGCAACTTCATCACGCGCACTGGGTGCACAATTTGCGCCATGGTGTATCCCTCGTAGTAGTGGTAACGCCCTTGCAGTGCCACGACTTTCTTTCCCCCGAGAGTACCGTAGATCAGTTTGCCAAAATGGAATTCCACGGTAGCAATCGGAAAGTGTGGGATCACGTTGTAGCTCAACTCCAGCTCAACATCAATGTGTGAAACCAAGTCGGCGAGCCCCGTGCCCAACACAATGCCCACTTCTGGGGCAGTGACGCCGCGGTCCTGGAGGAACGCCGCAGTTTCTTTCAGTTTGTCCATCATAACGATGCGTGTTTGCGGATCAGGTCAGGGGCAAATCCCGTTTCCTTGAGATCAGCGAATGTATCAATATCCACCAGCTCATGCAGTTGCGTCACATTCAGGCCTAACTGCGAGGCTTGGTTCAGGGTGGCCTGCATGACCCCTGCTGTGCTCCAAGGGATGCCTTTCAGCATTTCCGGTTGCCAGGATTTCAAGCCAATCAAGTAGTACCCTCCATCGTTGGCGGGGCCAAGGACCACGTCCGCCGACTCCAATGCTTCAGCAGCCTGATGCAACAATGCAGTGGTCACCCCCGGGCAATCGGTGCCGATCATCAGGGCTGGGCAGTCAGCTGTTGTAAATGCATGCGCCATGCGCTCTCCCAACCCCTCTCCTTGCTGGAGTACCGTGCCAAATCCCTCAAACCCTCGATACTCTGCTGAATGGAATGCCTCAAATACCCTGGCGTCTCCAGCATATGCCCGGGATTGCTCTAAGGTGTGTCCCAGCAAGCGCTGATACACCTCAAGTGCCGCCTTGGGCCCCACATCGGCCGCCAAACGGCTTTTGGCTTTGCCAAGCACCGGCGGCTTGGCCATGACAATCAGGGTAGGGAAACTCACTTGTATACTTTGGTGCAGCCGCCCTCTTCGAGCCACTGGCCCCAATTCTTGTTGTAAGCGTGTACTTCGGTGGTGGGGTGTCCGTCGGTGTATACTTCGTTGCCAGTATTGACCCAATGGAAAATCCCGCCGTACAGGTTGGACACCTCATGGTAACCGGCCTTCTGCAGCTTTTCGCCAATCTTTTCGCTGCGGTAGCCCACACTGCAGTACACCACAATCTTGGCGTCCTTGGGCACGCCGGCCAGCGAATCCAACGAAAAGTCGTCGTACCCCACGGGAATGGCGTCCATGATATGACTCACCTGGTACTCTCGCAGTTCGCGGGCATCGAGGAACACTACACCAGTATCCCCAGCACAAGCGGCAGGTTGCACCAAGGGCACACTCTTGTCGATCAGCCCATCGACCATTTCGTCAAAGGTTTTGTCTTGGGCGCATCCGGGCAGGCTAACGGCCAAAGCAGCCAAAAAAGCCAGACGCTTGAATTGCTTGCGTACGGTCATGTTGTTGTGCCTTGACAGCTACTGCCCGCCCCCGCGGTGCATCCGTAGCAATGTTGAGAAACCACAATGTTGCGCGCCGCGAGCTCCTCGGGGTTGAAGTCCTTGAGGTGCTTGCCTTTGGCCGCTACGGGCAACGCCAGCATCTGGTTGAAATCGCAGTCGTACAAGTAACCGTCCCAACTCACCGAAACGGTATTGCGGCACATCACCCCTTCCACAGCTCCAGGATTGAATGCATCCACCAGCGCGTACATGTAATCCTCGTAGTTGCCGCTGGCAATCAGGTATTCCAAAAAGCGCGAAATGGGCAGGTTGGTGATGGCAAACAATTGGTTGAACGAGATGCCAAAGTCCTCCATCAGGGCTTCTTTGAACTGCTGCTCGAGGGCCATCTGATCGGCCGGAAGGAAGGCTCCTGATGGGTTGTACACCAGGTCCAACTGCAAACCGGTACCGGGCATGCCGTACCCCACCTTGTTGAGCTCTTGGAGTGCTTCGATGGATTTGGCAAACACACCGTCACCGCGCTGCTTGTCGGTGCGCTCGCGGTTGTAGAACGGCAGGCTGGACACCACATGAACGTTGTGTTCCTTAAAGAACTCGGGCATGTCGTAGTACTTCTTGTTGGCGCGCAGGATGGTCAGGTTGGAGCGAACGATGAAGTCCTTCACCCCCACCTTGCTGGCCTCTTCCACAAACCAGCGGAAGTCAGGATTCATTTCAGGCGCACCGCCGGTCATGTCCAGGGTGGTGGCCCCGCTGGCTTGGAGTGCGTCCAAGCACAAGCGCATGGTTTCGCGGGTCATGATCTCCTTGCGGTCGGGGCCAGCGTCCACGTGGCAATGGCTGCACACTTGGTTGCACATGTACCCTACGTTCACTTGGAAAATCTCCAGCGGCGTGGGCTTGAGTGGCAAGTGACCTACTTCGGCAATCTTGGCGCTGAAGGTGGGCAATTCGCCGTCCGAAAACAGGCCGTTGCTCAAGACCTTGAGTTGTTCCTTGGGATCCGAAAGGTCGGATTGACGAGCGAGGAGGGATTTGGTGGTCATGGAGGTTCTTGGGGGTGGCGCTTACATGCTGAGCTTTTCCACCTTGTTCATCATCTGTACGCCGTGCACCAGTGTAGCGCCGCCTCGGATGGCCCCGGCTACGTGTACAGCTTCCATCATTTCCTCTTTGCCAATGCCGCGCGAGAGGCCGTCTTTGCTGTAGGCATCAATGCAGTAAGGACATTGCACGGCATGAGACACCGCCAAGGCGATCAGGCTTTTTTCACGGGCACTCAAAGCGCCTTCTTGAAACACTTCGCCGTACCAGTCGAAGAACTTCTTGCCCAGCTCCTCGTTCCACTCGGTGATCTTGCCAAATTTGCGCAGGTCGCGCGGATTGTAGTAGGTATCAGACATCTATCAGATTTAGTCACAGAAAGGTAGGACTACTTTTCGTTCAAGCTCCAATCGTATTCCAAGTAAGTCACCTCGGCGTCGGGCTTGGTGCCCACGCCGTAACGGTTGAGGAAATCGATGACGGTGTTGCCGCCGGTGTTGAAGTCCTCGCCGTACCAATCGAAGATCTTGCTGATCTGCACTTCATTGGGAGTGATCTTGTTGCGCTTGGTATCGTTCAAGAACTGTCGGGTCAAGGTGTCCAACACTTTGTTGAGTGAGGACGCGAAGAAGGCCCGGTTGTTCAGCTTGGGGCACGAGAACGACGCACAGTTGATGGCAAAATGGATGCGGGCATCCTTGAACTGCGGGCGCAAGACTTCGTTTTCGATTTGGTTCAAGCTGTACTTCTGCCCATCGAGGGTGATGAACTTTTGCTTCCAAGGTTCTTTCAAGTCAGTGATGGACTTGAGGGGGTAATTGTCCACGATGAGCTTGACGGTGAACACGTTGTATGCATTGATCCAGTACGCCATCTTTTGCTCGCGGCTCCAGTCGCTGCCCATCTTGATGGCGCTGAACGCCTTGACGCAGGTGTTGAAGCGGGCATCGGCCTTCATGGCGCGGTAGTTCACATTGCCTTCCCGGTCCACGTGCTGCTGAAGCAATTGGTCCCAGAGCATGTCGGCAGCCACTTCACGTTGGGCATCGGCTTCGACCGCTTCAATGGCGATCGCCGCTTGCGATGCGTGATAGGTGGCCAGGGCTTCGGCATCAAGGGGATAGATGCCTGAAAGCAAAAACAAGAGCAGGACTTTCATCGGTTTCATATGCATGGTTCAAAACTACCGGCAGGGCGT
>JBMYJR010000023.1:0-41080 GCA_049594615.1 Flavobacteriales bacterium | reverse complement strand
CGTGCCCTGGTTGTACAATGAATACTGATTACAATTTCCGATTCCTCTACCCTACTTTCGGAGACCACATGCACACGTCAGTCAGGTGCAATCCCAAAATGTATGCGCGACAAGTCTCGGTTCTTGGGTGCATGAAAGCGATTTTTCTTGCCCTTCTGCTTGTCCTGATTGGTGCCTGCCTGCAGACCTAGTCAGGTCGCAATCGGGATGGCGTGTCAAACGTGTGGGATGTGTTGGGTTTGCGCCAATACAGGCAAACCACTTACTCGGGTTGTTCGCTTGGTTCAGCGCTTGCGGCGCTTCTTGTTGCCGCCAGAGTTGCCTTTCTTGCGGACTTGCTTCTTGACGTTCTGGTTGATCTGGGGAATGTCCTTCTTCAGCTCCTGAATGGTCAATAGCTCTTGTCCCTCTTTCAGTGCCAACTGTCCACCTGACAATTCTTTGAGCTGGCCCAAGATGACATGGTCCTCTACCGAGCTGCGGTTGTAGGTGATGTAGTGCTTTTTCATCAGGTTGGCCAAACGTAGCGTAAGTACCTCACGCTCCTCGCCGGGCTCCATGGCCACCGCTTTCTCGAGCATGCCTTCCAACCAGGTTCCGTAGTGACCGTAGGTGAATGATCGCTTCGGATACTTCAGCATTTGCGGGCGCTCGTTCAAGGTTTCAATCGCGGGTACGGGGTAGGGTGAGTCTACGTCCAACTCAAACCCGGCCATGATGTGCAAGTGATCCCAGAGCTTGTGCTTGTAATCCTCAATGTCTCGCAGGTAAGGAAACAGCTGTCCCATCACCGAGATAATGGCTTGGGCGACTTTGTTGCGCTCCTCCCGATCTTCCACTCCTTTGCAGAAGTGAATCATGTTCTGGATGTTTCGTCCGTATTCGGGAATGATGAGCTGGGGGCGCGAACTGTTGTATTCCATAAAGTCGGTGTGAGGATGCCGGGCGAATCGCCGTGCGGCGGTCAAAGGTACACTTATGCGGTCAATCTTCCGCGGTGATTTAAACGATGCGCAGCTTTGCAAATTTCAACAGCAACTGTTTTTGTCCGGTCGAGGGGAAAAAGACCGTGGCTTTGCGCTGCACACCTTCACCTTCCACCTTCAACACTTTGCCGCGTCCAAAGCGCGCGTGTTCCACTTGCTGACCGGCTTGGATGTCGCCGGCGGCGGCTGCTTGAAATGAACTGTCGGCCACGTGACTGACCTTGGTCATGGGCTTGCCTGCGCTGGTTTTGGGCGTGGCCGCCTTGGGCTTGGGCGCGTCAACGCCGCGGAAGGATTGTTGGGTGAAATACCCTTGGCGCGCCTTCTGGAAATCAGACCCAAACGGATCGGCATGCGAAGGCACCACTTTGGGCATCTCCAAATACTGCTCGTCAATTTCTTCGATGAAGCGGCTGGGTTCGCCTTGCTGCAATTGGCCCCAGCGGTAGCGTGTCAGCGCGTATGTGAGCCAAGCTTGTTTCTCGGCACGCGTCAGGGCCACATAAAACAGGCGGCGCTCCTCCTCGAGCTCAGATCGGGAATGCAGTGCCATCTGTGAAGGGAAGAGGTTTTCTTCCAAGCCCACCACGAACACATACGGGAACTCCAGTCCCTTGGCCGCGTGGATGGTCATGAGCGACACCTTATTGTCGTCGCCGTCGTCCTGATCCTGGTCGGTCAGCAGTGCTACGTCGATCAAAAAGTCGCTGAGGGTGTTGATGCGCTCGGGCTCGTCTGGGTTGGTCTGGTCCGAGAACTCCTTCATACCGGCGAGCAGCTCCTGGATGTTTTCGTAACGGGCCACGCCTTCGGGTGACTTGTCGGCGTATAGGTCCTTGAGTATGCCGCATTCCTTGGCCACTCGGTGTCCCAGCTCGTAGGCCGGTTGTGTCGCGAGCTCTGCACCAAAGCTGCGGATCATGACCGCAAAGTCACCGAGTTTGCCCGCAGTGCCTTTGTTGATGTTGAGTCCGTATTCTGCCGGGGCGTTGATCACGTTCCACAGGCTGGTGTCTCGCTCGGCGGCGCATACGATCACCTTTTCCATGGTGGTTTTGCCAATGCCGCGGGCCGGGTAGTTGATGATGCGCTTGAGGGCCTCCTCGTCCTGCGGGTTCGCAGATAAGCGGTAGTAAGCCAGCAGGTCTTTGATCTCTTTGCGCTGGTAAAAGCTCAGCCCCCCATAGATGCGGTAGGGCAGGTTGATCTTGCGCAGCTGCTCCTCAAACGAACGCGATTGGGCATTGGTGCGGTACAGGATGGCGAAATCCTTGGGGTGGACTTGCCCGGTGTTTTGCACTTCAAAAATGGTGTTGGCCACATACTTGCCCTCGTCGTTGTCACTCATGGCACGGTGCACCTTGACAGCTTTGCCTTGGTCGTTGTGGGTCCAAACGGTTTTTTGGATCTGGTCTTTGTTGCGCGCTATGATGCTGTTGGCCGCATTGACGATCACTTTGGTGGAGCGGTAGTTCTGTTCCAGTTTAAAGGTCTCGGCCTCGGGGTAATCTTTGCGGAAGTTGAGGATGTTGGCAATGTTGGCCCCTCGGAAGGAATAGATGCTCTGCGCATCATCGCCCACCACGCAGACATTGCGGTGTGCCGCCCCCAACTGCTTGACAATCATGTACTGGCTGAAGTTGGTGTCCTGGTACTCGTCCACCAGGATGTAGCGGAACTTGTGTTGGTAGCGCAGGAGCACGTCCGGGAAGTCACGCAGCAATTCGTTGGTCTTGAACAGCAGGTCGTCAAAGTCCATGGCGCCGGCGCGGTAACAGCGCTGGGCATACTTGGCATAGATCTCGGCCATTTTGGGGCGTCCAGCCTGGTGGTCGTCGCTGACGATCTCGGTTTGGTTGGCGTAGTCCTTGGGGCCGATGAGGTTGTTCTTTGCATTGGAGATGCGCCCGTACACGATGTTGACCTTGTACACCTTGTCGTCAAGGCCCATCCCTTTGATGATGTCCTTGATCAGGCTCTTGCTGTCCTGGGTGTCATAGATGGTAAAATCGCGGGGGTAGTTGATGCGGTCGGCTTCGATGCGAAGGATGCGGGCAAAGATCGAGTGGAAGGTGCCCATCCAAATGTTGCGGGCTTCTTGTTCGCCGACCACTCTGTCAATCCGCGCCTTCATCTCGCGGGCGGCCTTGTTGGTAAAGGTCAGCGCCAAGATGTTGAACGGGTCTACCCCGCCGCGAATCAGGTGTACAATGCGGTAGGTAAGCACGCGGGTTTTGCCGGAACCGGCGCCGGCAATCACCATCACTGGCCCTTCGGTGTGCTCTACGGCAACACGTTGGGCTTCGTTCAACTCCTCCAGGTAACTCATCTAACAGCGAAAATAGGAAAGGGGGGTGCGATCACATGCGAATCCTCCGGGATAATGCGCTCCCATTTTGTGGATGGTAACCTCAGTGGAATGGGTACGTATGATGGCCTTTTGCCTGGCGGATTTGGGACTTCATCCATCGCATGTGCCGTGGGGTCCAAAGCCTGCCAAAGAAAACTCCTGTTAAGGGTTGGATTTCCGGAGATAATCACTACATTTGCACCCCCAAAAATTTTCAGGGGAAGACTATTGTGTAAAACTTTTTGAGCCAAGATATACCGCAAAATGCCAACGATTCAACAGCTCATCCGTAAGGGGAGAACCTCAAAAACACAGACCAGCAAATCGGCTGCTCTCGACTCGTGTCCACAGCGCCGCGGGGTTTGTGTACGTGTATATACCACCACTCCTAAGAAGCCGAATTCGGCGATGCGTAAAGTGGCTCGTGTACGTCTCACCAATGGCAACGAAGTCAACGCCTACATCGGCGGTGAAGGCCACAACCTGCAAGAGCACAGCATCGTGCTTGTGCGCGGCGGCCGTGTGAAAGACTTGCCAGGTGTACGTTACCATATCGTGCGTGGCGCACTCGACACCGCTGGTGTGGAAGGCCGTGCACAGCGCCGTTCGAAATACGGCACCAAACGACCAAAGAAAAAGTAAGCGCCCGAGCGCAGTAAGATTCTGTCATGCGAAGAAGAACAGCGAAAAAGCGGCACATTTTGCCCGATCCACGTTTCAACGACGTGGTAGTAACCAAGTTCGTGAACAACATGATGCAAGATGGTAAGAAGGCCGTAGCCTACGAGATCTTCTACGATGCCATCGACCGTGTTAGCGAACGCACTGGTGAAGATGGACTGGAGCTTTGGAAAAAAGCCCTCCACAACGTGACGCCAGCCGTTGAGGTGAAGAGCCGCCGTGTAGGTGGTGCCACCTTCCAGATTCCACAGCCTGTGCGCGACAGCCGTCGTCAGTCATTGGCCATGAAGTGGATGATCGGCTTCGCACGCAAACGCAACGAGAAAACCATGGGTGAGCGTCTCGCAGGCGAGGTGATCGCTGCGGCCAAGGAAGAAGGCGCGACGTATAAAAAGAAAGAAGACACGCACCGTATGGCTGAAGCCAACAAGGCGTTCTCACACTTCCGCTTCTAACAACCTAACCAAGAGAAGACTTTTCACAGATGTCAAAACGAGATCTCAAATTCACCCGCAACATCGGTATTGCTGCCCACATTGATGCGGGTAAGACCACTACTACCGAGCGTATCCTCTACTACGGCGGTGTGAGCCACAAAATTGGTGAGGTACACGACGGTGCTGCAACCATGGACTGGATGGAGCAAGAGCAAGAGCGTGGTATTACCATTACTTCTGCTGCCACCACCCTGAACTGGAAGTACCGTGAGAAGGATTACCACGTAAACATCATCGACACCCCGGGACACGTTGACTTCACCGTTGAGGTAAACCGTTCTCTGCGCGTACTCGATGGTCTGGTGTTCCTTTTCTCTGCCGTAGACGGCGTTGAGCCACAGTCGGAGACCAACTGGCGTCTGGCTGACAACTACAACGTTGCCCGCATTGGTTTCGTAAACAAAATGGACCGCCAAGGTGCCAACTTCCTGAACGTGTGTAAGCAGGTGAAGGACATGCTCGGCAGCCACGCCCTCCCGCTCCAGATTCCAATCGGTGCTGAGGACGACTTCAAAGGTGTAGTAGACCTGATCAACTTCCGCGGCATTGTGTGGAATGAGCACGATCAAGGCATGACCTTCGAAGAGGTGGACATCCCTGCTGACATCCTCGAGGAAGCCACCGAGCTCCGCGAGAACCTTTTGGAAGCCGTTGCTGAGTTCGACGACAACCTGATGGAGAAATACTTCGAGGATCCCGAGTCGCTCACCGAGCGCGAAATTCTCGATGCACTGCGTGAAGCGACCTGCGCAGGCAAAGTGGTTCCAATGATGTGCGGTTCTGCCTTCAAGAACAAAGGCGTTCAAACCATGCTCGACATGGTGATGGAGATTCTTCCTTCGCCGCTTGACGTAGAAGACATCGTGGGTACCAACCCAAACACGGATGCTGAAGAAAAGCGCAAGCCTTCTTACGACGAGCCGTTTTCGGCCTTGGCGTTCAAGATTGCTACCGACCCGTTCGTAGGCCGTCTGTGCTTCACCCGTGCCTACTCTGGTGTACTGGAGTCAGGTTCATACGTATGGAACACCCGTACCGGCAAGAAGGAGCGTATCTCACGCATCTTCCAAATGCACGCCAACAAGCAAAACCAAGTGGACTCACTTGGCGCTGGCGATATCGCCGCACTGGTGGGTTTCAAGGACATCCGTACCGGTGACACGCTCTGTGCAGAGAAGTCTCCAATCGTACTCGAGTCGATGGACTTCCCAGATCCAGTAATCGGTCTGGCCATCGAGCCAAAAACCCAAAGTGACGTGGACAAGTTGGGCATCGCCCTGGCCAAGCTGGCTGAGGAGGATCCCACCTTCCAAGTACGCACCGATGAAGATTCAGGTCAAACTGTAATCTCAGGTATGGGTGAGCTTCACTTGGACATCATCATCGACCGCCTCAAGCGCGAGTTCAAGGTCGAGTGTAACCAAGGTGCTCCTCAGGTATCGTACAAGGAGGCCATCCAAGGCACCACCGATCACCGCGAGGTATACAAGAAGCAGTCCGGTGGTCGCGGTAAGTTCGCGGACATTGTGATTACCATTTCTCCAAACGACGACGAGGAGAACCCAGGCTTGAAGTTCATCAACACCATCAAGGGTGGTAACATTCCTAAGGAATTTATCCCCTCGATCGAAAAAGGCTTCAAGATGTCTATGGAGAACGGTGTACTCGCCGGTTTCCCTATGGATTCGATGACTGTCGAATTGAAGGACGGTAGCTTCCACAACGTGGATTCGGACCAACTCTCGTTCGAGCTCGCTGCCAAGATGGCTTACCGCAACGCGGTGCCTAAATGCCAGCCTATCCTCCTCGAGCCTATGATGAAGCTCGAAGTGGTAACCCCAGAAGAAAACATGGGTGATGTGATCGGTGACCTCAACAAGCGTCGAGGTCTGATCGAAGGCACCGAGGAACGCAACGGCGCAACCGTTGTAAAAGGCAAAGTGCCTTTGGCCTCGATGTTCGGTTACGTAACTGACTTGCGTACCATCACTTCAGGACGTGCAACGTCGACCATGGAGTTCTCGCACTTCGCCCCTGCCCCCAACGCAATTGCCGAGGAAGTAGTGGCCAAAGCGAAAGGAAACGTAAACGCATAAGACCTGACGATGGCTCAGAAGATTCGCATCAAACTCAAGTCTTACGATCACAACCTGGTAGACAAGTCTGCCGAGAAAATCGTGAAGACCGTAAAAACCACCGGTGCTGTGATCAGTGGTCCCATTCCACTGCCAACGCACCAACGCATCTACACGGTGCTTCGCTCGCCCCACGTGAACAAGAAGTCACGGGAGCAGTTCGAGCTCAACTCGTACAAGCGACTCATCGACATCTACAGCTCTTCTTCGAAGACGGTAGACGCCCTGATGCGCTTGGAGTTGCCAAGTGGCGTTGAGGTCGAGATCAAAGTGTGATCGGCGGTTAAAGAAAGAAACAGAAACAAATAGGTAACGATGCCTGGAATTATTGCAAAAAAATTAGGAATGACTAGCGTCTACGGTGCCACTGGGAAGAACATCCCATGCACAGTGTTGGAAGCTGGTCCCTGTATCGTTACGCAGGTAAAAACTGCGGACAAGGACGGCTATGAGGCGGTTCAGCTCGGCTTCGGCGAGCAGAAAGACCACCGCATCAACAAGCCGATGGCAGGACACTTTAAGAAAGCGGGCGTGGGCGCCATGAAGAAGCTGGTTGAATTCAGCGGCTTCGAACAAGAGCTCAACGCAGGCGATCAAGTGAAAGTAGAAGACGTTTTCGCGGAAGGCGAATTCGTATCGGTTCAAGGAACCTCTCGTGGTAAAGGTTTCCAAGGCGTTGTGAAACGACACAAGTTTGCCGGTGTAGGCCAGCAGACCCACGGTCAGCACAACCGCCTGCGCGCCCCTGGTGCGATCGGTGCGGCTTCGGATCCAGCGCGTGTGTTCAAAGGCCTCCGCATGGCAGGTCAGGACGGCAACCGCAAGGTGACCATCGAAAACCTCGAAGTGGTAAAGATTTTGGCTGACGAAGGGCTGATCCTGGTAAAGGGCGCCACTCCTGGTCATAAAGGTGCAACCGTAATCATCCGCAAGTAAGATGGAAGTAGCTGTTTACAACACCCAAGGCAAGAAGACTGGCACCGCCAAGTTGGATGACGCGGTTTTCGGCATTGAGCCGAACGATCACGTAATCTGGTTGGACGTGAAGCGTTACCGCAACGCACAACGCCAGGGTACGCACAAGTCGAAAGAGCGCGCAGAGATCGCCGGTTCGACCAAGAAACTGTTCCGCCAGAAGGGTACTGGTAACGCCCGTGTGGGTAGCGCCAAGAGCCCAACCCGTCGTGGAGGAGGTACCGCATTCGGTCCACGTCCTCGCAACTACACGATCCAGCTCAACAAAAAGACCAAGCGTCTGGCCCGTATGTCGGCCCTGAGCTACAAGGCGAAAGACAATGAAATCCTGATGATCGACGCGTGGTCGATGGATGCCCCAAAAACCAAGGACTTTGTTCAGGTACTCAGCAACCTTAAGCTGGCCGACAACAAGACCCTGGTGGTTGTTCCTGAGAACAACGGCAACATCTATATGTCATCGCGCAACGTACAAGGTCACAAAGTCCAGGCAGCTGGCAACCTGACCACTTACGAGATCCTGGATTGCGATAAACTCATCTTCGTTGGTAATGCCCACGAAATCGTGGCAAACGCCCTCAACGCTTAAGACGATGAAACAGATTCTGATCCAACCCGTCATCACCGAAAAGATGACCGCGCTCAGCGAAAAGCTGAACCAGCACTGCTTCATCGTGCACAAGGATGCCAACAAGATTGAGATCCAGAAAGCAGTGGAAGAGCAGTTCGGTGTGACCGTAACTGCTGTAAATACAATCAACGTGGACGGTAAGAAGAAGTCGCGCTTCTCCAAAGCAGGCTTGCTCACCGGACGCACCACCAGCATCAAGAAGGCCATCGTGAGCCTCGCTGATGGTGACACCATTGACATCTACGATCATATTTAAGGCGCAGGAATAATGGCTGTACGTAAACTCAATCCAACGACCCCCGGTCAACGTCATAAAGTGGTGACCACCTTCGAGGAGGTAACCACCGACAAGCCGCACAAGCCCCTGTTGGCGCCCCTGCACAAGTCAGGCGGTCGTAACAACCAGGGTCGCATGACCATGCGCTACCGAGGTGGTGGTCACAAGCGCCGCTACCGCATCATCGACTTCAAGCGTGATAAGCACGACATGGACGCGAAGGTGCTGACCATTGAATACGATCCAAACCGTTCAGCGCGCATCGCTCTGGTGGAATACACCGATGGCGAGAAGCGTTACATCATCGCTCCAGAAGGACTTACCGTGGGCATGTCTGTGAAGTCAGGTAAAACTGCCATTCCAGAAGTAGGCCACACCATGTACCTCGGCGATATTCCATTGGGCTCAATGATTCACAACATCGAGCTGTATCCAGGTCGCGGTGGCCAAATGGTCCGTAGCGCCGGTGCATCTGCCCAGCTGAACGCACGCGATGGCAAATACGCCATCATCAAACTTCCTTCGGGCGAGACCCGCATGGTCTTGGTGACTTGCAAAGCCACCATCGGTACCGTGAGCAACTCTGAGCACATGCTGACCCGTTCGGGTAAAGCAGGTCGCAGCCGCTGGTTGGGCCGTCGTCCACGCGTACGAGGCGTGGTGATGAACCCAGTCGATCACCCCATGGGTGGTGGCGAGGGCCGTGCCTCAGGTGGTCACCCACGTTCACGCAACGGTGTGCCTTCGAAGGGCTACAAAACCCGCAGCAAGACCAAAGCGTCTGGCCGCTTGATTATCGAACGACGCAAGAAGAAATAAGCCATGTCTCGATCGCTGAAAAAACCCCCATTCGTTCACTACAAGCTGCAACAGCGTGTAGACGAAGCACAGGCTTCAGGAAAGAAGACCGTGATCAAGACGTGGTCACGCGCATCCACCATCACCCCGGACTTTGTGAACCTCACCTTTGGTGTGCACAACGGACGTCAGTTCATCCCAGTATTTGTAACTGAGAACATGGTGGGTCACAAACTCGGAGAATTTGCACCTACCCGCACCTTCCGCGGTCACGGCGGCAATAAGAAACGCTAATCATCGCTAACTGAACATTGTCATGGGACAACGAAAGCAAAAAGCCTCAGAGGCGCGCAAGGAAGCGATGAAAAACGTCGCTTATGCCAAGCTCAACAACTGCCCGACTTCGCCTCGTAAGATGCGTAAGGTGGCAGACACCATTCGCGGTGCAGAGGTCAACAAGGCTCTGAACATCCTCAAGTTCTCGCGCCAAGAGGCATCGGTACGTCTGGAGAAGTTGCTCCGTTCGGCCATCGCCAACTGGGAGAGTAAGAACGAAGGTGCTCGCATCGAGGAGTCGAACCTCTTCGTGAAAGAAATCAAAGTGGATTCAGCGCGTATGCTGAAGCGCATCCAGCCTGCCCCTCAGGGACGTGCGCACCGCATCCGCAAGCGGTCAAACCACGTAACCATCATTTTGGACAGCGCTAACTAATCGCACAATGGGACAGAAGACCAATCCAATCGGCAACCGCCTCGGCTTTATCAAAGGCTGGGATTCCAACTGGTACGGGGGTAAGAACTATGTGGACAAGCTCGTCGAGGACGACAAAATCCGCACCTACCTCATGGCCCGTTTGCGCAAGGCTAGCATCTCCAAAATCATCATCGAGCGCACCCTGAAGCTCGTGACTGTGACCATCAAGACTGCGCGTCCAGGTGTGATCATCGGTAAAGGTGGTTCTGAGGTAGACAAGCTGAAAGAGGAGTTGAAGAAACTCACCGGCAAGGACGTACAGATCAACATCTTCGAGATCAAGCGCCCAGAGCTCGACGCCCAACTTGTGGCAGACAGCATCGCGCGTCAACTCGAAGGACGTATCTCGTTCCGCCGTGCTATCAAGATGTCACTTGCCGGTACCATGCGTATGGGTGCTGAAGGCATCAAGATCCAGATCGCAGGTCGTTTGAACGGCGCCGAGATGGCCCGTAACGAGACCTACAAAGACGGACGTATTCCACTGCACACCTTCCGTGCAGACATCGATTACGCTTTGGCAGAAGCACACACCACCTACGGCCGTATCGGCATCAAGGTGTGGATCTGCAAGGGCGAAGTGTACGGCAAGCGCGACCTGTCGCCAACTGTCGGTATGAAGAACCAAAAACGAGGACCACAAGGTGGTGGTGGCCGTGGTGGCCGTCGTCCACGCGGTGGCGCTCGCAAGTAAGAACCGTTAACGCAGAAGAATCATGCTTCAACCGAAACGCACGAAATTCCGCAAGATGCAGAAAGGCCGTATCAAAGGCCTGGCGCACCGCGGTTCGACCATTGCTTTTGGCTCATTCGGCCTCAAGACCACCGATGAAGGGTTCATCACTTCACGTCAGATCGAGTCTGCACGTGTGGCCATGACCCGTTACATGAAACGTGAGGGTAAGGTGTGGATCCGCATCTTCCCAGACAAGCCCATCACCAGCAAGCCAGCTGAGGTACGTATGGGTAAAGGTAAAGGTGCTCCCTCGCACTGGGTAGCCGTTGTTAAGCCCGGACGCATCATGTTCGAGCTGGACGGTGTTCCGATGGAAGTTGCGCAAGAGGCACTCCGTCTGGCAGCCCAAAAGCTCCCAGTACGCACCAAGTTTGTAGTACGAAACGACTATAGCGAATAATATGAAAGCGGTCGAACTCAAAGAATTCTCGGTAGGAGATCTGCACGAGAAGTTGGCAGACGAGCGCGCAAGCCTCGCCAAGCTCAAATTCCAGCACGCCGTTTCAGGCCTGGAGAGCCCTCTGCAAATTCGCAACACGCGCAAGAGCATTGCGCGCATTTTGACCGAAATCAATTCGCGTCGTAACACTGAACAGGCAGCATCATGAGAAACCTGAGAAAAGAGCGTATCGGTGTGGTGACCTCGAACTCCATGAACAAATCCATCGTGGTTTCTGTGGAGCGCAAGATGAAGCACCCGAAATACGGAAAGTTCGTGAAGACCACTGCCAAGTTCATGGCTCACGACGAGAAGGACGAGTGTAACGTGGGCGATACGGTTCGCATCATGGAAACACGACCACTGAGCAAGTCTAAGAACTGGCGCCTGGTGGAGATTGTAGAACGCGCCAAGTAAGCGGCTTAATACTAGAGAGAGATGATTCAGCAAGAGTCACGTCTGAAAGTTGCAGACAACAGCGGAGCCAAAGAGGTGCTTTGCATCCGAGTGCTCGGTGGTACCAAGCGCCGCTACGCCTCCATCGGTGACAAGATTGTTGTTACTGTGAAGGACGCCATGCCTAACGCCAACGCCAAGAAAGGTTCGGTATCGAAGGCAGTTGTGGTTCGTACCAAGAAAGAAATTCGTCGTGCGGACGGTTCATACATCCGCTTCGATGACAATGCAGTAGTACTGCTCAACGCGTCTGACGACCTGCGCGGAACCCGAATCTTCGGCCCCGTTGCACGTGAGCTGCGTGAGAAAGACTACATGCGTATTGTTTCACTGGCACCTGAGGTGCTTTAACTCAACCTGCGATGTACAAGCGGTACAAAGTGAAAAAAGGCGACCAGGTACGCATCCTGGCCGGCAAGAATAAAGGCGAGCAGGGTGAGGTGATTCTCGTAGACCGTAAGACCGATCGTGTGATCGTCAAGGGCTACAACATGATCACCAAACACAACAAGCCGACCCCGACCGAGCCGCAAGGCGGCATCGAGAAGAAGGAAGCCCCCATCCACATCTCGAATGTGATGGTGATCGATAACCAAGGCAACGCTACACGTGTTGGCCGTCGTCGCAACGACGAAGGCAAACTGGTGCGTTACTCGAAAAAATCCGGACAGGAGCTGTAATCATGGCCTATACCCCACGACTCCAAACCAAGTACCAGGAGGAAATTTCTCCGGCGCTGAAAGAGAAGTTCAGCTACTCGACCATCATGCAGGTGCCCAAGATCACCAAGATCTGCATCAACCAAGGCCTCGGTAAAGCCGTTGCTGACCGCAAGATGGTAGACGCGGCTGTGGAGGAGATGACCTCCATTACCGGCCAACGCGCCGTTGCGTGTCTCTCGACCAAGGACGTTTCGAACTTTAAGCTCCGTAAAGGCATGCCTATCGGTGCCAAAGTAACCCTCCGTGGCGAGCGCATGTACGAGTTTCTGGACCGACTGATCACTGTGGCCCTGCCACGTACCCGTGACTTCCGCGGTGTACGCTCGTCAGGCTTTGACGGCCGAGGTAACTTCACCTTTGGCATCAAAGAGCAGATCATCTTCCCAGAGATCAACATCGAGAAAGTCAAGAACATCAACGGAATGGACATCACGTTTGTAACCACTGCGAACACCGACGAAGAGGCGCGCGCACTGTTGGATGCATTCAAATTCCCATTCACCAAATAATAGCCATGGCCAAAGAATCCATGAAAGCGCGCGAGCGCAAACGTGAGCGCATGGTGGCAAAGTATGCTGCTAAACGCGCTGCTCTGAAAGAAGCTGGTGACTGGGATGCCCTCCAGAAGTTGCCTAAGAACTCATCGGCGGTACGTCTGCACAACCGCTGCCAATTGACCGGTCGTCCTCGTGGCTACATGCGTCAGTTCGGCATCTCGCGTGTACAATTCCGCAAGATGGCCCTCAGCGGGAAGATCCCCGGGGTGAAGAAAGCAAGCTGGTAATCCGAAACGAGAAGAAGCTATGTACACTGATCCGATTGCAGATTACCTGACGCGTATTCGTAACGCCCAGCGTGCGAATCACAAAGTGGTAGAGATTCCAGGTTCGAACCTGAAGCGCGAGATGACCAAAATCCTGTTTGACAGCGGTTACATCCTGAGCTACAAGTTCACCGAGGAAGGTTACCAAGGCACCATCAAAATCGCCTTGAAATACCACCCCAAAACCAAGGCTCCGGCCATCACCAAGATCGAGCGTTACAGCACCCCTGGTCTGCGCAAGTACAAAGGCGCTGGCGACCTGCCACGCGTACTGAATGGTCTGGGTGTATCCATCATCTCAACCTCACGCGGTCTGATGACCGACAAGCAAGCCCGCAGCATGAATGTAGGCGGCGAGGTATTGGCCCTGGTATACTAAACCGAGAAACAAAGAAATCATGTCACGAATTGGAAATGCTCCCGTAGATATCCTCGACGGTGTTGAGGTAAAGATCGAGGGCCAGACCGTAACGGTCAAGGGTCCTAAGGGAGAGCTGCAGCAGGAGATTGACACCTGCGTAAGCGTAGAAAACAAAGACGGCCAGATCGTATTGTCGCGCGAGAGCGACCACCGCGATCACCGTTCGAAGCACGGCTTGTACCGCGCGCTGATTGCCAACATGGTAGAAGGCGTAAGCAAAGGCTACGAGAAGAAGCTCGAACTGGTAGGTGTAGGTTTCCGTGCCAACACCAAAGGTCAGATTCTGGAATTGTCACTGGGTTACTCGCACCAGATTCACATCGAGCTTCCAGCTGAAGTCAAGGTGGTTGCCGAAACTGAAAAAGGGAAGAACCCGATCGTGACCCTCCAGTCGCACGACAAGCAACTGCTGGGAACCGTAGCATCGAAGATCCGATCGCTGCGCAAGCCTGAGCCCTATAAAGGAAAAGGTGTTCGCTACGTTGGTGAGCACATTCGTCGTAAAGCCGGTAAATCTGCCGCTAAATAAGTGTGAGTTATGGCATTCAGTAAACAAGCACGTCGCAATAAAGTACGTCGCCGCATTCGCAAGCACGTATTTGGCACCGCGCAGCGTCCGCGCCTGAGCGTGTTCCGCAGCAACAAAGAAATTTATGTTCAAGTGATCGACGATGTCAACGGCAAGACCTTGGTAGCGGCCTCATCACAAGGTGTGAAAGAAGCACACGGTGTGAGCAAGACCGACCAAGCAAAAGTTGTAGGCAGCCAGATCGCCGAGCGTGCAAAAGCCGAAGGCATCGAGTCGGTGGTTTTTGATCGTAACGGATACCTGTACCACGGCCGCGTGAAGGCGCTGGCTGACGCCGCCCGCGAAGGAGGCCTCCAATTCTAAGACCGATGAAAGTACAACCGAAAGCAGTACGCTCGAAAGACATGGAACTGGTTGACAAGCTCGTAGGCGTCAACCGTGTTACCAAAGTAACCAAAGGGGGCCGCGCGTTCTCATTCTCTGCCATCGTGGTAGTAGGTGATGAGAACGGTGTTGTGGGCCACGGACTGGGCAAGTCGAAGGACGTTGCCGGTGCCATCCAAAAAGGCATCGATGACGCGAAGAAGAACCTGATCCGCGTACCACTCATCCACGGTACCCTCCCTCACGCACAAGCTGGCAAGTACGGCGGTGCGCGCGTATTCCTGAAGCCTGCATCTAACGGTACCGGTGTGATCGCCGGTGGTGCGATGCGTGCGGTACTGGAAAGCGCTGGTGTAAAAGACATCCTGGCGAAATCGCTGGGTTCATCCAACCCACACAACGTAGTAAAGGCAACCGTTGATGCCCTCGGCCAAGTCCGAGATGCATACGAAGTAGCAGAGCTGCGCGGTGTGACAGTTGATAAAGTATTCAACGGATAAGCGTCATGGGAAAGATTCGCGTAACACAAGTCCGCAGTGCCATTGGTCGTCCGGCCCGTCAAAAGGCCACCATCCAGGCACTCGGCATCAAGAAACTGAATGTTCCCGTGGAGCACGAAGCGACTCCACAAATCTTGGGTATGGTTCGTAAAGTGAACCACCTGGTGAAAGTTGAGGAACTCTAAACGAGACAACACGCACGTTATGAAACTGCACACATTGAAACCTGCGGCTGGTTCTACCAAGCAGCGCAAGCGAGTAGGTCGGGGAGAAGGTTCTGGACACGGTGGTACTTCCACCCGTGGACACAAAGGGGCTAAGTCTCGTTCCGGCTACAAAAGCAAAATCGGTTTTGAAGGGGGCCAGATGCCACTGCAACGCCGCGTTCCTAAGTTCGGCTTTAAGAATCCGAACCGCGTAGCGTACAAAGCGGTGAACCTGGATACCATTCAGCACCTGATGGACGAGAAGAAAGTCACCGAGATCACCCTCGATGTGCTCGTAGATAACGGAATTGCTCAGAAGAAAGACCTGATCAAGATCCTTGGTCGCGGCGAGCTGAAAGGCAAAGTGACCGTGACTGCGCATAAATTCTCGGCTTCTGCACAGAAAGCCATTGAAGCGCAAGGTGGCGAAGCGAAAACCGTTTAATTCGCATCGCAATGAAAAAGTTCATCCAAAAGATCAAAGACATCTACGCCCACGAAGAGCTTCGTAAGAAGATCCTCTTCACCTTGGGCATGGTGTTGATTTACCGCATTGGCTGTTTCATTACCCTGCCGGGTGTGGATAGCGGTGCTGTTCAAGACCAATTTGCAAGCCTTGCTGGTGATGGCGGCGGTTTGAACATTACAGACCTGCTCGGTCTGTTCACCGGCGGTGCCTTTACCTCGGCATCGATTTTTGCACTGGGTATCATGCCGTATATCTCGGCTTCCATCATCATGCAGCTGGCTGGCTTGGCCGTTCCTGCGATCCAAAAGATGCAGAAGGAAGGCGAAAGCGGCCGTAAGAAGATCAACCAGTACACCCGATTGCTGACCATCGCTATTTGTGTGGTGCAGGCTCCGGGTTACATCTTGGCTACCATCCCTGGTGGTGCCTACCCTGAAGGTCCATTGTGGCTGGTAGGTGCAGTGATCATCCTGACCTGTTCATGCTTGCTCGTGATGTGGTTGGGTGAGCGCATCACGGAAAAGGGTGTGGGTAACGGTATCTCGCTGATCATCATGATCGGGATCATTGCTCAGTTCCCAGCAGCACTCCTGCAAGAGGTGAGCACCCAAAAGCCAATGCTTTTCTTGGTGGAGATGGCCTTCTTCTTCATCGTGATTGCAGCATCGGTTGCTTTGGTGCAAGCCGTGCGCCGCGTGCCGGTGCAGATGGCCAAAATGAATCTCGGCGCGCAAACCTTGCCAGCTGGTGAGGGCGCGCGTAGCTACATCCCACTGAAGGTGAATTCTTCAGGTGTGATGCCGATCATCTTCGCCCAGGCGATCATGTTTGTGCCGCTCTACTTGCAGACCCAGTTCCCTGACAGCGTGTTCATCCAAGAGATGAGCAATTTCTACGGGTTGTGGTACAACGTGGTGTTCTTCTTTATGATCGTGATCTTCACCTACTTCTACACAGCGGTAACGGTGAATCCGAATCAGATTGCAGACGACCTGAAGCGTCAGAACAGCTTTGTACCGGGCATTAAGCCAGGACGCGCGACTGCCGACTTCTTGGATGATATCGTATCGCGTATTACCCTGCCCGGTTCGATCTTCTTGGCGTTTATCGCCATTCTGCCTGCTATCGTAATGGCTTTTGGCCTGACCGAGTCGCAGCAGTTCTCCATTTTCTTCGGCGGGACTTCGCTGTTGATCATGGTGGGTGTGATTTTGGACACCCTGCAACAAATTGACGGCTACTTGCTTTCGCGCCACTATGACGGACTTATGCAGTCTGGCAAAATGCGCGGTCGTCAGGCGCCCGTAGGTGGACTTGGAAGCAGCTTCTAAACCGAGCAGCTGACGATGGTCATTTACAAAACCGAGCACGAAATCGCGCTCATAAAAGAGAGTTCTTTACTTGTTGGTAAGACGTTAGCAGAAGTGGCCCGGCACATTGAGCCTGGCGTCACCACGCTGCAACTGGACAAGGTCGCGTACGAATTCATCCACGACCACGGCGCTACTCCGGGATTCCTCGACTACAACGGGTTCCCGAATACGCTGTGCACCTCGGTCAACGAGCAAGTGGTACACGGAATTCCAACCGACCAGCCCCTGAATGAGGGTGACATCGTAAGTATTGATTGCGGCGTCATCAAAAACGAATTCTGGGGCGACAGTGCCTACACCTTTGCGGTGGGGGAGGTGAGCGAAGAAGTCCGTCAATTGATGGACGCCACCAAACACTCCTTGAACTTGGCCATCGAGGCCGCAGTTGAAGGCAACCGCATGGGAGACATTGGGCATGCTGTGCAGTCCTACACCGAAGGCCTCGGCTACGGTGTTGTTCGAGAGCTCGTAGGTCACGGTTTGGGCCGTAATCTGCACGAGTCTCCAGAAGTCCCGAACTACGGACGACGCGGAAACGGCATGAAACTCAAGGAAGGGTTGGTATTGGCCATTGAGCCCATGATCAATCTCGGTACGAAGAATGTGAAGACCAGCAGCGACGGGTGGACCATTGTCACGACTGACGGCAAGCCTTCAGCCCACTACGAACACGACGTAGTGGTTCGAAAAGGCAAGGCTGAAGTCTTATCCTCGTTTGAACCGATTGAAGAAGTATTGAATTTAAAATAAAGTATGGCGAAGCAGACAAGTATCGCACAAGATGGAAGAATCATCGAGGCCCTCTCAAACGCACGCTTTCGCGTGGAGTTGGAGAACGGTCACGTAATCAACGCCCACATCAGCGGCAAAATGCGAATGCACTACATTCGCATCCTTCCTGGCGATCGCGTCAAAGTTGAGATGAGCCCATACGATTTGACCAAAGGAAGAATTACGTTCCGCTACAAATAATTGACATGAAAGTACGTGCCTCATTGAAGAAGCGTTCAGAAGACTGCAAGATTGTACGTCGTAAAGGACGTTTGTACGTGATCAACAAGAAGAACCCTAAGTTCAAGCAACGTCAAGGATAAACCGAAGTTGGAAGACGGTGTTGAATCCTGGTTTCGGCCAAGAACCTCAGCATAAGCGATCCAATAAACAACAAACACTATGGCTCGTATTTCAGGAGTAGACCTCCCCCGAGACAAGCGCGGTGTGATTAGTCTCACCTACATCTACGGCATTGGCCGTACCCGTGCCGGAAAAATTCTGGCAGAAGCTGGTGTGGACCAAAGCAAGCGCGTGAAAGATTGGACTGATGACGAACTGGTAGCCATCCGAGGCGCCATCTCTGATGGTGAATTCAAGGTGGAAGGCCAGCTGCGTACAGAAGTTCAAATGAACATCAAGCGACTGATGGACATCGGTTGTCAACGTGGTATCCGCCACCGTGCTGGCCTCCCGCTGCGCGGCCAGCGCACCAAAAACAACTCGCGTACTCGTAAGGGTAAGCGTAAAACTGTAGCGAACAAGAAGAAGTAACACGATGATCCGGGCCTAGTGCCTTGGATTGGATAACCTCCCCGCTATGGCGAAGAAAAATCTGAAAAAGAAGAAGAAGGTTAAAGTGGACGCGATGGGCGAAGCGCACATCAAGTCCTCCTTCAACAATATCATCATCTCGCTCTGCAACGCGAGCGGTCAGGTGATCAGCTGGTCATCTGCTGGAAAGATGGGATTCCGCGGTTCGAAAAAGAACACCCCTTACGCTGGCCAAGTTGCCGCTGAGGATTGTGCCAAGGAAGCCTACGAGTTTGGCCTGCGCAAAGTGAAGGTTTACGTCAAAGGCCCTGGTGCCGGACGTGAATCGGCCATCCGTACCATCCACAACTCGGGTATCGAAGTGACTGAAATCATCGACGTTACCCCAATGCCACACAACGGTTGTCGACCACCCAAGCGTCGACGCGTATAACCGGTTAAAGCAGAAGAATTATGGCACGATATAGAGGACCAAAATCCAAAATTGCACGTCGTTTCCGTGAGCCCATCTTCGGCCCGGATAAAGTGCTGGAGCGTAAACAGTACGGACCTGGTCAACACGGCCCGAACAAACGTCGCCCCAAGAAGTCAGAATATTCGATCCAACTTGCTGAAAAGCAAAAGGCCAAGTACACCTACGGCATTCTCGAGCGTCAATTCTCGAACATGTTCAAGAAAGCTTCGGCCAAGCAAGGCATTACCGGTGAGATCCTCCTGCAACTCTGTGAGTCGCGTTTGGACAATACGGTATACCGCCTTGGGATCGCCCCTACTCGCCGCGCAGCTCGCCAATTTGTGAGCCACCGTCACATCACTGTGAACGGCAACGTGGTGAACATTCCTAGCTACCAGCTGCGCGCCGGTGATGTGATTGGAGTTCGCGAAAAGTCGAAGTCACTCGAAGCGATCTCAAACTCACTCGCCTCAGGCCAAGCTCAGCACGACTGGCTGGATTGGGACAAGCAAGCAATGACTGGCCGTTTCATGGCCGTCCCTACCCGCGAGCAGATCCCTGAAAACATCAAAGAACAACTGATTGTCGAGTTGTACTCGAAATAATCCGGAGACATCCTATGGCCATCTTAGATTTCCAAAAACCGGACAAAGTCATTCAGATCGAAGCGAACGAACGCACCGGACTGTTTGAATTCCGTCCACTTGAGCCCGGCTTCGGGATTACCATTGGCAACGCCCTGCGTCGCATCCTGCTCAGCTCGCTGGAAGGATTCGCCATCACTTCGGTGAAAATCGAAGGTGTGGAACACGAGTTCAGCACCATCGAAGGCGTGGTTGAGGACGTGACCGAGATCGTTCTGAATCTGAAGCAAGTACGCTTCAAGCAGCAGATCGAAGGCACCGACAGCGAACGTGTATTGGTTACCATCGGTAATCAAGACACTGTAACCGCGGGTGATATCGGCAAGTTTACCTCGGCGTTTCAGGTACTCAATCCCGACCTGGTGATTTGCACCAAAGAGTCGAAGGTGAAAATCAACATGGAACTGAACATCGGCAAGGGCCGTGGTTACGTTCCTGCTGAAGAGAACAAAGTTGAAGGCGCCTCCATCGGCACCATCTTCATTGATTCGATCTTCACCCCGATTCGCAATGTCAAGTACAGCATCGACAACTACCGCGTAGAGCAAAAGACGGATTACGAGAAACTCACCATGGACATCGAAGGTGACGGATCAGTAACCCCGAAGGATGCCCTGCAGGAAGCTGCCAAGATCCTCATCCACCACTTCATGCTCTTCTCGGACGAGAAGATCACCCTGGAGAGTGAGGAGAAAGCAGAGACCGAAGAGTTCGATGAAACATCGCTGCACATGCGTCAGCTCCTCAAAACCAAACTGGTTGACATGGACCTGAGCGTACGCGCACTGAACTGCCTCAAGGCAGCCGACATCGAAACCTTGGGTGACCTGGTTTCATACAACAAGAACGACCTGCTCAAATTCCGCAACTTCGGTAAGAAGTCGCTCACCGAGCTGGAAGAGTTGGTGGACAGCAAAGGCTTGACCTTTGGCATGAACACCAGCAAGTACAAACTGGACAAAGAATAACGAAGGCCCTTAAAGCCTTGAACACCTCTACCGATGCGACACGGGAAGAAATTCAATCACCTTGGACGTACTGCTGCGCACCGCAAAGCAATGTTGTCCAACATGGCGTGCTCCCTGATTGAGCACAAACGCATCAATACCACGGTTGCGAAAGCAAAAGCACTGCGCACCTTCGTGGAGCCTATCATCTCACGATCGAAAGACGATTCGACCCACTCGCGTCGTATGGCCTTCCGTCGTTTGAAGAGCAAGCACGCAGTAAGCGAACTGTTCCGCAACGTAGGCCCGGCTGTGGCCAACCGTGATGGCGGTTACACCCGCATCATCCGTACCGGCTTCCGTCCTGGAGACAACGCCGATATGTGCATGATCGAGCTGGTGGACTTCAACACCATTTACGGTACCGAAGCCAAGGCTAAGAAAAAGCGTACCCGCCGTGGTGGCGCCAAGAAAGTGGCTGATGCAGCTGCTGCTGTGGCGGAAGCTGCAACCGATGCGGTTGATACTGCTGCAGATGCAGTTGAGAACGTAGCCGAGAAGGCTGCCGACGCTGCTGCTGATGCAGCTGAGAAAGTGTCTGATGCCGTTGAAGGCGCTGCCGATGCTGCTGAAGAAGCAGTTGCAAACGCAACCGAAGCAGCAGCGGACGCCGCCGATGATGCAGCCGATGCAGCAGAAGGCGACGACGCTTCTGACGAAGACAAAGCTTAATCCGGTCATCTGACCGAGACCTGAAGGGCCGCCTTGTGCGGCCCTTTTTATGTGCTCCATTTGGAGCACATAAAATGGTTAGTGGAAGTGCGAGGGGTTAGTGCAGGGGGAGTTAAAAGTGGACAGTGAGAAGTGAGAAGTGAGAAGTGGGGTGTGGTGGAGGTTCATTCGCTTGGTGGCTTTTCCGACCATTGGTTTCAGGCAAGTCCGTCCACGAGTCCGCCACGGCTTGCGCTAAAAACGTGCACCAACTCCTTCCGCTGCGCAGCTCGGCTGCGCTTTTAACACCGTGTGGATTAATTCCCCCTGATTCCTTCAATACATTCAGTCTCCCTGACCTACTTTTGCACCATGTCTAAATCAGCATCAACCCCAGCGGTACTAGTCCTTCAGGACGGTACCGTTTTTTATGGAAACGCCGCCGGAGCCATTGGTACCACCACCGGAGAGATTGCCTTCAACACAGGCATGACCGGTTACCAGGAGATCTTTACTGATCCCTCGTACTTCGGCCAGATTCTGATCATGAACACCGCGCACATCGGCAACTACGGCGTGCACCCAGAAGAGGTGGAATCAGCAGGTCTGAAAATCGCAGGCTTGGTTACCAAGAAATTCTCTCGGGTATACAGCCGTGTCGGTGCGGACGGTTCCCTCCAAGACTACCTGGAGAAGGACGCGTGCGTGGGCATCTGTGACGTGGACACCCGGGCACTGGTGCGTCACATCCGCCAGAGTGGCGCCATGAACGCCATCATCTCCTCGGAGAACTTGGATGTCGATGACCTCAAAGCCCAACTCGCCAAGGTTCCATCGATGGAAGGCCTGGAGCTCAGTTCCAAGGTGACTACCGCCGAGCCGTACGAAGCCGGTCCTGAGGAAGGGCACAAAGTAGCGCTGCTAGACTTGGGCGTGAAAACCAACATCGTACGTTGCCTCACCGAACGTGGCTGCCGCGTGCGCGTGTTCCCACTCCAGTCAAACGCCGCGGACCTCTTGGCTTGGAGCCCTGAGGGCATCATGCTCTCCAACGGCCCTGGTGACCCCTCAGCAATGCCTGATACAGTGGCCACCGTGAAAGAACTCTTGGCCAGCGGCATTCCAGCATTCGGCATCTGCCTTGGCCACCAAGTCATTGCGTTGAGCCAAGGCCTGAGCACCGAGAAGATGTTTAACGGCCACCGCGGCATCAACCACCCGGTGAAGAACCTGCTGACCGGCAAGTGTGAAATCACCTCGCAGAACCACGGTTTCGTGGTCAGCGAATCCAGCTTGGACGCCGCCGAGCATGTTGAGCTCACCCACCGGCACCTGAACGATCAATCGGTGGCGGGCATCCGCCTGACCAACCTGCCGGTCTTCAGCGTGCAGTACCACCCCGAAGCGTCGGCCGGACCGCACGACTCGCGGTACCTTTTTGATGAATTCGTAGCGAAGATCCAACGCCATAAAACCGTAACCACTCACTAGCATGAGTCAAATTGCACACGTCCACGCCCGCCAAATTCTGGACTCGCGTGGAAACCCTACCGTGGAGGTAGAAGTCTGGCTGAACAACGGCATTGTAGGCCGTGCAGCCGTACCATCCGGTGCTTCTACCGGCATGTACGAAGCCGTGGAGCTTCGAGATGACGATCCCCACGTGTACCTCGGAAAAGGTGTTCTCAAGGCCGTCGAAAATGTCAACACCCAGCTGAATGATGAGCTGGTAGGTGCAGACGTCTTTGGACAGAACCTGATCGACGCCTTCATGATCAAGCACGACGGTACCGACAACAAAGCCCGTTTGGGCGCCAATGCCATGCTGGGTGTATCGCTCGCATGTGCCAAGGCTGCTGCCGATACCTGTGGCCAATCCCTGTACCGTTACATCGGTGGGGTGAATGCCAACACACTGCCTGTTCCGATGATGAACATCATCAACGGCGGTTCACACGCCGACAACAGCGTGGACATTCAGGAATTCATGATCATGCCGCACGGCGCCGAGTCCTTCAGCGAAGGCCTGCGTATGGGCGCTGAGATCTTCCACCACCTCAAAAAAGTACTGAAGGGCAAAGGCTTGTCCACCAACGTGGGCGATGAAGGCGGCTTTGCCCCTAACCTCAGCTCCAACGAGGAGGCCATCACCGTCATCTTAGAGGCCATCCAATCGGCAGGCTACAAGGCAGGCGAAGATGTGTTCCTCGCGCTGGACGCCGCCTCCTCTGAGTTCTACAACAAGGAAACCGGCCTGTACGAGCTCACCTCCACCGGTGATAAGCTCAGCAGCTCGGACATGGTGAGCTTCTATCAAGACTGGTGCAACAAGTACCCCATCGTATCCATTGAGGACGGTCTCGACGAAAATGACTGGGACGGCTGGAAGGCCCTCACCGACGCCATCGGCAGCCAATGCCAGCTGGTAGGTGACGACCTGTTTGTGACCAACACCAACAAACTGAAGCACGGCATCGACAACGGCATTGCCAATTCGATCCTGATCAAGGTGAACCAAATCGGTACCCTGACCGAGACCATCAACGCCGTGGACATGGCGCACCGCAACAGCTACACCTCAGTCATGAGCCACCGTTCTGGTGAGACCGAAGACACGACCATTGCCGATTTGGCTGTGGCGCTCAACACCGGTCAAATCAAAACCGGTTCAGCTTCCCGTTCAGATCGGATCGCTAAGTACAACCAGCTGCTCCGCATCGAGGAGGAATTAGGCAAAATGGCGCGCTACCCAGGCAAGTCGTTACTCAACCGCTAAGCGGATGGCCATTCGCCGCCCCAATCTAGTATCCATCCGGGCAGTCGCTCGGCCCCGAAATGCCGGCTTTGTGCCGGCATTTCGTTTGTTCGTTGCAGCGTTTTGCCTGCGCATCATTGTGTTCCCATTCGCGGAGGTCATCGACTCGGATGCCGTGGCCCGCATCTACGGCGCTTTGGAATGGCTGCAAGATCCGCATGTGGTCACCGAAGGCACTTGGCTGCCGTTGCACCGCTACTTCTTGGCTGGCATCATCGGCTGCACCGGATCCCAGATTTTGATGCCCATGCTGGCGCACGTGGTTTTGGGCAGTTTGCTCGTTGTGCCCGTATATGCCATGACCAAACGGGCCTTCCCTGACAAACCGGCGTGGCTTGTGGCCCTGTTCATCGGCTGTGTGCCGGTGCTGTTCCAGAACAGTTTTCATACGCTTACCGGCGTACCCACCGCCCTGTTGGTGCTGCTCAGTTGGAATGCCCTGCATCGGATGGTGGGTACAGGCGCTTATAAGGACGCGATTTGGGCAGGTATTTGGCTCACCTTGGCCTGCGGCATGCGTTTCGAAGCGTGGATGGTGCTTGCGCTGTTCACCGGGTTGGGTGTGGCCTTCCGACGCTGGCGCCAAACGTTGGTGTTTTGGGCCGTAGGCATGCTGTTCCCGGCCTTTTGGATGATCGGCAGCTATGTGGCTCATGGCGACTGGTTTTACAGCCTCGCGCGTTCCTATAATTGGAACATCATCATCAGTGGCACCAACGACAAGGTCTCCATTGCCGACCTCTGGGGCAGAGCTCTGTTTTTCCCTTGGTCTTGGCTGTTGGCCATCACCCCTCCGGTAGCCGTCTTCATCCTTGCGCAAGCCGTCCGAGGCATTTGGAAGAAGAGCTGGGCCAAGGACATGGCCTTGTGGTCGCTGCCGCTCTTGGTCTTCGCTTGCGTCTTTGGGTACAAAGCGCTGAATGGCACCTTGTATCAGCAGCACCGCTTCACTGGCTTGTTGGTGGTGCTTTCTTGGCCGCTGGTGGCCTGGGCAGTAGCTCAAGTCCATTGGACCCGCGCCACCAAGGTTGTTGGAGGTTTGCTGGTGGTGGCCGCTATACCCTTGAGTTGGGTGTGGGTTGCGGTGCCCATGGAGACGATTTTCCACCACGGTCCCGCCCGGGATGGCTTGGCCAAGGCGCGTGCGGGGACCCTGCACGGGGCCGTCGCCGTTCCCCGGTTGTTCGACCGGGACTTTGCCAATTTTGCGCCGGTCATCCTCAAATCATTGGGGGATGGGGACGGGTTGATCCTGGACTTTGCCCAATGGGAGAGCACGTACAACGTCATGTTGCAGTCCAATGCGGACGCCGACCAAGTTTTTGTGGTCAATGGTGCTCCCCACGGTCCGCTGCCCCGTTCGCTTACGTATGATTTGATCCACCGCCGTCCAACAGGGCTGATCCTGTTTCGATGTGGCTCGCGGATGCTGCGTGATTTTGTTCCTGTCCCAGGGGGCATGAGGATGGTGCAAGACTGGGACAAACAGGGATTGGAGTTGACCCCGGAATACACCGTGCGGGATTTCACACTTTACCGTTACTCATGGAAGCAGGAATTTGTTCCCTTGGAGGGGGAACCGGTTCCGTTGTCTGCCTGTGCACCGGACGGTTCGCCGGAATACCACCGCAATCGCATCCTGGCCAACCGGGGGTGGTACCAGGATTTGAAGCGCCGAGCGCTGGTGGACGGTACGCCTTTTGACGTTTACTTGGAACGTGAGTCCAACTGGCTCTCGGACCATCACTGAGTTTCTTCAGTTGAAAACCAATTTCTGATGCAGCGTTGAGCGGGTTCATATCCTACGGCAAATAGTTGAGTTCCTGCGTGCAGCAACCTGTAAACGGGCAAGTTCAGAAAATCGTTGTTCTGGGGTGGGGGAGATGAAGAGTGGATTGTATAGTTGTTGTAGTTGGAATGCCAATGGCTGACCAACTGCAACCTGCTTGCTGGAGTTGCACCCAAGACCCATCTTATGAAACCGTCTCACGAACTGTTCCATCTGATCAAGTCGCTCACCAAATCGGAGAAGCGCTTTTTCAAACTCTCCTCGGCCCTGCAGTCAGGAGAAAAGAACTACCTGAAGATCTTTGACGTTATCGACCGCCAAACCGAGTACGATGAGCAAAAGGTCAAAGATTACTTCAAGAGTGAGACATTCATCAAGCATTTCCCGTCGGAAAAAAATCACCTATACAAGCTGATCCTCAAGAGTCTGCGTGCCTACCACGCAGACAACTCAGTGTCATCCCAACTCAAGCAGGAAATCAAGAATATTGAGATCCTCTACAACAAAGCCCTGTTCAAGGAGTGCAACAAGTTTTTGATGCGCGCCAAGAAGATGGCCATCACCCACGAGAAGTTTTACTACCTGTTTGAGCTGATCAGTTGGGAGAAACTGTTGCTGGAAGAGGCTTTCGAGGATGGCCAATTCACAAAAGACCTCGACACCCTGATCCGCGAAGAGCAAGAAGTAATCGAAAAGCTGCGGAACCTGGCAGCTTACCACGTGCTCTACAGCAAGATCAACTACGTATTCCGCAGCGGCGGTTTTGTGCGCGACGAAGAGAACCGCGCACTGGTTCAAGAGATTTCGGACCACCCGCTCATCCGTGAGAAGAATACAGCCCTATCTAACCGAGCGGCCACCATCTGCTATTACACGCAAGGGTTCTGTAACCTGGCCAAAGGTGATCCTGAAACCGCCATGGCAAAGTTCAACCGTATCATCGCCATCTTGGACAATCAACCCAAGATTCGCCGTGATTTGGCCAAGCGCTACGCACGTGCACTGGCCAAGACCACCACATGTTTGATTGATCTCGGCCGTTTTGAAGAGGCCGAAGTCCGTATCGTGGACCTGCAGAACATGTTGAGAGTCGACGGCTTCAAGCGCACCGACATCCAACTCAACATCCAAAAGGACAACACCATCCACCGTCTGCAAATTTGCAACTGTACGGGCAACTTCGAGCGTGGCTTGGAATTGGTGGAGGAAGCCATTTCCACCTTGGATCAAGGTGAGGGCAAACTGCACAAAGAGCAGGAGCTCATTCTGTTCTACTACATCGCCTCGATATACTTCGGTGCTGGAAAGCACAACAAAGCGTTGTTCTGGATCAACAAGGTGCTGAACGACAACGAAAACACCCTGCGTCAGGACATCTATTCGTACGCACGCCTGTTCAACTTGGTCATCCACTTTGAATTGGGCAACTACGACTTGCTCGAGTACATCACCAAGTCTACCCTGCGCTATCTGGCCAAGCGTCAGCGCGACTACGCGTTTGAGAAGATGGTCATCGAGGTCATGCGTAAACTCATTCGCGCCAACCGAGATGCAGATCGTCATGCGGTATTCGCCAATTTCCGTGTGCGCCTGGACGAGGTCATCCAAGGCCCAGAAGACAAAGTGGTGCTTAAGTATTTCAATTTTGTCAAGTGGTCCGAGAGCAAGCTCGAAGACACCACGTACGCACAACAACTCCAAAGCGCCGTCTAAGCTCGGACCGGCGCTGTCAACAAAGCGAACGCCCCTACCGGCTGCTCATGCATGCCAGTAGGGGCGTTTCGTTCCAAGCTTGACCTGCCTTATTTGGAGATCACCACAAATTCGGTACGTCGGTTTTGCGAGTGCTGCTCTTCGCTGCATGAGGTGCGACGGCAGTTGCACTTGTTAACCAGCTTTCGCTTGCCCATGCCTTTGCTTTGCAGCTTTACACGGGGAATGCCTTTGCTCACCAAGTAGTCCACCACGGCATCGGCGCGTTTTTTCGACAGGGCGTCGTTGAACGCGTTGGTACCACGGCAATCACAGTAGCTTTGAATTTGAACCGTGAGTGAAGGATTGTCTTTGAGGACTTTCACCACCTGGTTCAAGTAAGGCAGCGCGTCCGGGCGCAAGTCCCACTTGTTGTAGTCCCAGTAGATATTGGGAACCGGGTACTGGCCCACACCGTTCGGATTGTGGAGGCCCAAGTCCGATCCATCACCTTTGTTTGATCCGTCGTCATTGTCTGATCCGTCGTCATTGTCTGATCCGTCGCCGCCGTTGGGGTTGTCGGGGTCGCCGGCCACGATGAGCGGATCGAGTTCGATGGGCAGATCAAAGGTGTGGTTGTCGGTGATGCCAATTGTAGAGATCTCTTGGGAAACCTTGAAGTAGTCGTCCACTTCGGCATAGACCGTGTAATCCTTGTTGGGTTCCAGGTCGAAGGTGAAACGCCCATCAGCGTCGGTCACCGTTCGCGATTCTGTGCCATCGGTGTGGTTGGTCAGCGTGATGCCTACGCCCTGCAGAGGACGCATTGAATTCTTGTCGGTGATCAAACCGTTGATGTCGATTTGCGGATCGAGTTCCACAAAACGGTAGATCTGATCGGTCCCACTGCGATCCGAGCTGAAGTAACCTTCAAGCGGTCCCTCGAAGGCCATGCCGAAGTCATCTGCAGGCGAGTTTACCGGTGCGCTCAAGTGTATAGGTGGGTTCCAAGTGCCAGCGGTTTGCGTGGCGTACATCAGGTCAAGCCCACCCAAGGTCAGGTGTGCATCTGAGCTGAAGTACAGCGTGTCGGCGTGCTTGAGTGATGGGAACACTTCGTTTCCAGGAGTGTTAACGCCGCCGCCAAGGTTCTCAGGTTGGCTCCAGGCGCTGCCGTTCCATGTGGTGCGGTACAAGTCCATGCCCCCCATGCCTCCAAGCTTATCGGAGGCAAAGTAGAGGGTGTTTCCATCTGCACTCAAGGCAGGGTGGGTATACATGAATCCGTTTTCGTTGAACGGGAGCAGTTCTGGTTCAGACCATTCGCCTTCCGCTCCTTTGCGAGAAAGGTAGAGTTGCAGGTTGTTGGTGTTTTCACCGTCAGCGGCCAAGCGTTTACCACCTTCCAACAGGCTGCGGGTAAATACAGCCGTATTGCCGTCCTGTGAAAAGGCAGGTACGGCGTCGTGGAACTTACTGTTCAACGCCTTCTGCGCAAGCGGAGTACCCCAGCTGCCGTCGGTGTCGTCCACAGCGTAGATATCGGTGTAAGGCTGGTTGGTGTACGGGTCGTTCAGTCCGGATCCTGCCGGCGCTGAGAAATACAGCTGACCAGCTGCCAACACCGGTCCGTATGCTGCAGCGGTTCCCAGGTTCACGCGGTCTACCTTAAACAAGGCGGAGTCGCGGGTCATTTCTGAGGTCTTGCGGCACGAGAGCGCTAGGGCTTGCGCCACTTTGTTGCTCGGGTCGCGTGAAAGCACACCTTCAAACACAGTTTGTGCATCATCGTAGCGACGTGTGCTCATCAATGCCTTGCCGTAGTGCATGCGTGCTTCGTCGGTGACATTTGGATTGAGGGTAGCCAAGTCAAACATGCGCTTGGCATCGCCGAAGCGGTTGACCTTCAAGTAGCTCTCAGCGAGTAACAACTGCGCTTCGGCAGTAGGTTTTTTGCGCAACGATTTTTCGAGGTTGTCGATGGCGTCGGCGTAGGCGTATTGTTCGTAGGCGGCCACCCCAGATTTGTACTGGCTTTGGGCACAGGAAACGGCCAAAGCTCCAATCAACAAGTAGAACAGCCAGTGGGTATGCTTCTTCATCATGCTCTTGGATTAGAAGTAACGAGGTGAACGGGTTTTGATTCCTACATCGCGACCAAAGTCAAAGCCAAGCATGATTTCGTGTGATCCACTGCTGTAATTGGCAATGTCAGTCAGGGTGTAGTCGTATGCGTAGCCGGCGCGCAGTTGCGGGGTAATGTTGTACTCCAACATGCCCACCACCGCGTCACCGGTGCGGTAGCCTGCGCCAAGCCACAAACGCTCGTACAACAGGAAGTTGCAGTTGAGGTCTACCTCTACTGGAGCAGCCTGTTCGTACTTGACCAAAAACGAAGGCTTGATTTTTAAGCTCGAGTTGGGTTCAAACACGTAGCCTGCATTCGCGTAGAAGTGGCGCGCGAAGTATTTTTCAAGGGTGCTGGTCTCAAGCAATATGTTGTTGTCCAGCGATTCAAAGGTGGGGATGCTCAGTCCTGCAAACCACTTGTCGGTGTGGTAGTAAATCCCAAATCCAAACTGGGTCACAAACTCACCGTTGATGTTGTTGAAGCTGTAAACCGCGTCGTCCTCGTCCCAAATTGTGACGGCTGCGAGATCTGCAGTATACGAACTGAAGCCCACCTTCAACCCCAAGGCGAGGTTGCCGGCCCCAAGTTGCATGCGGTAGGCGCCGTTGAGACCTACGTTTAGCTGGCGGATGATGCCGTGCTGGTCATTGGTCACCAGCAAACCGATGCCCATTTTGTCATTTGCCACCGGACCGTCCAAGGCAAATACTTGGGTGGTGGGGGCGTTGTCAAACTGCACCCATTGGGAGCGGTGCAGCAGGCTGGTGCTGAAATACGGGTGCGAGCCGGCGTAGGCCGGGTTCAACAGCAAGCCGTTGAACATGTATTGCGAAACCATCAGCTCTTGCTGGGCTGAGCCTGCAACAGCGCTGACCACCAGGGCCAGAAGTAATATGAGTCGTTTCATGGTCGTGTGCATCTGGATCGTGGGTTAGCGGCGGAGATCAACATAAGTGTGGAACTGGCGATCGTCTGCCTCAAAGACCACATAGTAGGTGCCGTCGGGCAGCTGTTCGCCGCTGTTGGATTGTCCGGTCCATTCGTTTTGGTAACCGCTGCGCTCGTATACCAGGTTGCCCCAGCGGTTGTAGACTTGGAACAGGTTCTCGGGATGTTCTTCAACGCCGAGGATGACATAGGCGTCATTGTCACCGTCTCCGTTAGGTGAAACGCCGGTGGGCAGCGTCAAATCAAAGGGTTGGGTGAGTATGATCAGGGTATCAATCACGCATCCGTTGGCATCAGTGACCAACAAATTGTAGGCACCAGCCACCAGATCCAGCGGATAGGATTCATCGTCATCGATTTCTATAGGGCCGTCCCATTCCCAGCTATAGTCCGGTGTGCCGCCTTGAACATCGGTGAAGATGTCGCCGTCTTGGCCAGCATAGCTCGAAACGTTGTACCCATTGTCGTACAATGAAAGTTCAATTTCGATGTATAGCGAGTCGGGTTGGGTCACGGTAAAAGAGAATTCATCCTGGCAACCGGGCCCGTGTTCAATGGTGACCGTATACTCTCCAGCACAGAGGTCTAGGAGCTCCAAACCGTCACCGATGACCTCACCAGCAGTGTTGGTCCAGGTGTAAGTGGGCGCTTCTTGAACATTGTTGAATGTACTGTTGATCACTCCTGTGCAGGTATCGTAGCACAGCAAATCGGTGATGTCTGCATTGGCTGTAACCGCAGGAGGAGCGCCAATGGTATAGGTCTCCAGGTACAGGCACCCATTCGCATCTTCGATGGTCAAGCTGTAATCGCCCGGACACAGGCTGTCTGGACTGAGTTCGTTGTCGGGGATGCCATTGCTCCAAGTGGCTATGCTTGGTGCTGTTCCTCCTGATACGATCGTTGAAAGAACGCCGTCACAGAAATCGCACGTGGCGTCGGTAATCGATGTACTAACCTCAATGGGCGGGGGAGCGGTTATGGTTTCTTCAATACTTTCTGAACAGCCGTTCAAGTCTACCACAGTGCAGCTGTATGTGCCTGCATCGATCGTTCCGGTTTCGTTGGTGTCAGATACGTCTGGACTCCAATCGAAGGTGTAGTTCGGGACTCCTCCAGTGACCTCTAAGGTGATGTTTGAAGAGTCTCCAGCACATAGAATAGGAACAAAGCTGGAGTCAATGATCAAGCTGTCAGGCTCTGAGATGGTCACTACGGTGATTTGCTCACAATCCACCGAATCGGTTAATGTTAAGAGGTACTGGCCACTACATAGGTCTTCGATAAAAGTGGCATCACCGAAGTCTTCCCACTCCACCTCAATAGGCCCTTGGCCACCTGAGGGATCGATTTCCATGGTGCCGTCGCACGAGCCATTGCAGCTCACGCCGAAGCCGTTGTAGTTGCTTGTGACCAATTGGGGTTGAATGGGAGGGGGAGCGTCCAGGATGATGAACAGCGTGGTATCGCAGCCGTTCGAATCTGTGATGAGGATATCATATGTGCCTGCGCACAGTTCGTCGAGTTGTGATTCTTCGCTGAAGACAGTACCTGATCCATTGAGCTGCCATACGTAGGTATACGATGGTACGCCACCGACAACTTCCGTAGAAATACTACCATCACAAGCCCCAAAGCAGCTAACGTTGAAGTCAACAGGGTAAATACTTTCGGTATGACTGGCCTGCAACGGCTCTTCTGGTTCACTAATGTCAGTTGTGGCTGTGGCTTCGCAGCCCTGCGCATCGGTGACGACCAACTCGTAACAACCCGCTTCGAGGCCATCGATATTTGGGTCAGTTCCGAGCGGGTTGCCGTCACAGTCTGCCCAAGCGTAGGACAGATCGGGGTCTCCGCCTTGTACAGTCGAGAGGATTGAACCGTTGTCGTCGCCCACGCAGGCCAGGTCAAACGGACCGTCGCTTTGGCTCGGTACACTCAGGGTCACCACAAAGGTGTCGGGCTGCATGATTTCAAACGAAAGGTCAACTTCACAGCCGTTGATGTCTGAAACCGTGCCGTCATATACGCTGGCGCACAGGCCGGTCAACACGTTTCCAGCGAACGGCAGGCCGTCGTCATCGGTGAAGAAGTACACGTAGCCTCCTGCTCCGCCCATCGCGTCAATCGACACGGTGCCGTCGCAGTAGCCATAGCAAGTTGCGTCGGTCAAGGCCACCACTTCGGCGGTGAGCTCGTCGGGTTCGGTGAGGGTGAAGCAAATTTCTTCTTCACAGCCGTTGCTGTCCACAATGGTCAGGCAGTACTCGCCGGCGCCCAAACCAATGAGGTTTTCAGCGTTCGGGTCGTTGGTGCCCAGATCAGGACCGCTCCATACGTAAGTGTCGTAGTCGTTCGAGCCGCCCACAATGTCGGGGTTGATGAAGCCGTCGGTCGCACCAAAGCAAGACACGCCAAATCCGTTGTAGTCTGAAATGGATCCGGTGGCCTCAATCGAATCAGGTTCTGAGATGGCGATGGTGGTCGTGGCCAAGCAGCCGTTCGCATCCAGTACGTTCACCGAATAAGTGCCCGGGCCGAGGTTGTCTACAAAGTCAGCGTTGGGGTCGTTGCCAAACACGGTGACGTCGTCGCCATCGGTCCAGTCAAAGTCGTAGTCGTATGGGTCAAAGGTCACTGGGTCGGGTGTACCTCCGCTCACAGTCACCGAAATGGAACCGTCGTTGGCGCCGTTGCAGGAGATGTTGAAGCCGCCGTCAAAATCGGTAACACTCACAAAGATGTCCATGATTACCGGTGCATCCAGAAAGATGGAATCCACCACGACACATCCGTTTGCGTCGGTGGCCTGAGCGGTGTACCAACATTCCCAAAGGTTGCTGATGGCATCATCGTCAGAGCCTTCAAAGAAACATGCAGGGTCAGCGCTAGGTAGCCATACAAGGTCAATATCCCCAGTACCTCCGGTCGCCTGAACCTCCAATGAGCCGTTGTTGTTTCCGAAACAAACCGGCGGAACAACATTGATGAATTCCAACTCGATGACCTCGGGTTCGGAGACGGTGTAATTGAACACTTCAACGCAGGTGGCATCCACGACTACTTGGGTGACTGTAAGGGTGTAATCACCTGCAAAGACATCGGCGATGTCCTCGGTGTCTGCAGTAAATCCATCAGGCCCTGTCCATGCATAGCTATAAACGCCCTCAGGGTCTATGGTGACATCAATACTTCCGGTGCTATCTCCCGCGCAGAGTATGTCGGTGATGATGGCTTCAGAGACATCAAAGACATCGTTGGTGCCGACGTTGATGATGAACTGATTCGTGCAGCCTTGCGCATCTGCCACTTCCAAGACGTAGTCGCCAGATACCAAATTGAGCAGGTCAAGTCCTGCGCAAGGACAAGATGGCCCGGAGATCCAAGTTTCTGTGTAGGGCCCACCGTGGCCGCCGAAAATATCGGTGACGTGAATTTCACCCAAGCCAATAGCGGGATCTCCGCAAGGATTGGGCTCGGTGGTGAAAGTGATGTTGATTTCGGGTACACAGGTCAACTCGTACGTCTGCGACTCGGAACAACCATTTTCATCATCTACGGTAAAGGTGTATGTACCACAAGGCGCATTCAACAAGTCTTCGGTATTGGTCACAAACAGCCCTGCGCCATCGGTCCATGTGAACGTATATGCGCCTATTCCCCCGGCAACAGAAACATCAATACTGCCATCGGTGGCGCCGGGACAAGAAACGTTGAACCCACCTGGGTAAACCGAGATGTTTTCGGTGGTAATCGCGATAGGATCAGTGGGCTCTCCAATCTCTACGGTTACTTGGTCGAGGCTCACACAGCCATTGATATCAGTCACTGCTACAGTGTAGAGGGCACTGCTGAGATCAGTTGCGACCGGTGTGTTCAGGTCGGGGTCGTGGCTCCAGCTGTAGAAGTAGGGCGGACAACCTCCGAGAGAGGTTACAGTTGCTGACCCCGTACTTTCACCTGTGCAAAGCACATCGACCTGACCTACAAGCTCAATTTCGAGTGGATCAGGTTCACTTAACACGTAAGTACCTGTGACCACGCAGCCATTTTCATCTTCAATAACAACGGTGTAGGTGCCAGCGGGCAAATCGGACACATCTTCGGTGTCCGCTGAAAAGCCTCCGGGTTCTGTCCACGCGTAGGTGTACGAGCCAGAGCCACCGCTTACAGTAATGTCAATGCTACCGTCGCTGGCTCCTGCACAGGAAATCTCGTCGCATGTAAAATCACTGAGCACTGCCGACTCGAGGGTGAGCGGGTCGGTGATGATGACCGTGGCGCAGGCCTCGCCGGTACAGCCGGTGGCATCCACAACGGTAACGCAGTATTCGCCGGGTTCCAGTCCGGTGATGTCTTCGGTGTCGGCTGTGAAGCCGTCAGGACCAGTCCACGAGTAGGTGTACGGCCCGCTGCCGTCAAGCACGGTCAAGTCCACTTGGCCGAACGCACCGTCGGTACACGTGGAGCCGAGTGGTACCAACTGGATATCTAAGCTGTCCACGCTGATCACAATGGAATCCTCGGCAATACAATCGCCCAGGGTAGCGCGCAGCAAGTAGGTGATGTCGTCGGTAGGGCAAACTGTTTGGCTTAGACTGGTAGGATCTACCAAGTCGTCAGCAGGGATCCACGTGAAGTCCGAGAAGTCAGGATCGCTCAAGGAGCCTTCAAAATCCACGCATTGGCCGTAACATAAATCTGCCGAGGCAGGAGTCACGTTGACCAAGAAGGTGTCCTCGATGATAAAGTCCACACTGCTGTTGAATTGCACACCATCGCACAGCTGATCCAACAAGGTGATGTTCACGAACTCGCCCCCGTCGATGATGCCATCGGCCAGCGGGAAGATGTCAAAGCTGAATGTCGTGCTGCCTGCCGGCACGGTTATCACATATGCACCAAGATCTGCGTCAAAGAAGGCAGTCAGGTCTGGGTCGAGGGTGTAATCCAAGCCCAGTTCGGCAGTGCCGCCTAAGCTGAACAGCACTTGCAAATCAACTGTGGGGGTGAAGGTGGTTTGGAGGGTTACGGTACCCTGGTTACATCCTTCAATCATGTAATCCACGCCTGCCGCAGTAGAGGTCAGCAGGGTAACTGGGTTCGATTCGATTTTGGAGATGAATACTCCGGAGTCGTACAAGCGGTCAGCGCCGTCGGCCACGGCCAGTTTCAATTGGTAAGTCTCACACGGAATCAAGTTCCCGATCTCCGCTGTCAAGCCTTGGGTGAATCCGTCGTACTGCACATACTGGCCCAAGGGGTCTTGGTTGTCGTAGAAGTATTCCGAATTGTCGATGAGGTTAACGTTGTTGATCGTGATGGGCGTAGTAGTCCCCGGCACAACCGCAAGGTTTTGCGTGCCCGTGATGCCCGGACCCGAGATGTAGAAGGCGAACACGTCATTGAACGAAGAGCCGACCCACTCGAGGTATTCCTCGGAAGCAAACGCAAAGTCAAAACGCAGACTGTCGCCCTGCACCTGTACGTCAAACTCAAAGACGCACGCGTCCCAAGTGTTGCCACCGGTGAGGATGCTGAGGTCCACGTCGCCGGGCTGGCCCAGGTCGTAAAGGTCGCAATCCAAGCAATTGCCCGTTCCATCGAGGGTAGGCAGACCCGAAGCATCGTTCGGACCTAAGGCGTTGATGGCGCGTCCAGTACTGAGCAGTATGCCGGAGGTGGTGCCCAACTCGGTGTTGTCCGAATCGAACAAGCCGTATTGTTCCGGCAGGCCGCTCACGGTGGCGTTGCTGATTTCCACGCCTTCACCCACCAGGGTTTGGGCCATGTCATCGGGCAACGAACCCGGGGTCACGTTTAGGGATTGTGCGTAAGCGCCTGCGCTGCATAGCAGGACAGCCGCCAACAAAAACAAGGATGTAGATGTATACCAACGCAAGTTGTTCATCACAAGGGATTTGGGATCAAGTTAAGGGCTGGATTATTGCCCGCGGCGGGCATTGAGGCATTGCTCATCAAATGCTGCGGCGTCCAGGTCGTCTCGCAGCACGGCGTTGTTCAAGCCGGTGCTCTCGGCCAACACCGAGCGCACATAGGCGAAACCTTCGGCTGTGGTCATGCCGGGGTGTACTTCAAAGCGCACGAATCCGATAGGGACGCAGGCTTGAAGGATCGATACGTGATCGGTGTCAAGGGATTTGGCCAAGTCGGCGTACTGATAGGGATTCAGTCCGTCGATGGCGACAATGATTTGGGGAGAAGCAGTTTGTGCATTGCTGTTCCATGCAAAGCCCAGCAACATACATGTTGCCAGCAGGATACGGCAATGTCTAACGCAAGTCACGTTTGACATAAGGTGGGGTTTACGATCAACAATATCGCATGCAGGGCATGCCTCTGCAGTTACGCCTAAAGTACAGTTTTCGGCCCGGTTTCACGCAGGGCCCAGTCTGACTTTTGAACGGGGCTAATTGGACAACCGCTGGCGTTGGCATTCATACAGCGCCACACCTGCAGCAACCGATACGTTCAAGGAGTTGATTTCCCCCTGCATGGGAATCTTGGCCCGGGTGTCGCACAACTTGAGGATGTCGGGGTGGATGCCGTCAAATTCAGAGCCCATCACCAAGCACGTGGGTTGGGCGAAGGGCACCTCTTGCAACGTGGCATTGCTGTGTTCGCTGATGCCTGCGATGTGCAGGCCAAACTCCTGCATGTAGCGCACGCTATCACTGAGGTTGCGCACTTTGCACACCGGGATGCGCAGCAGTGCTCCAGCCGAGGTTTTCACGGCATCGGGACCAATGCGTGCGGTGTTGCGTTCAGGCACCACCACCGCGTGTGCGCCCATGCATTCGGCCGAGCGGGCAATGGCGCCAAAGTTGCGCACGTCGGTGACGCCGTCCAAGGCTACAATGAGGGGCGTGTCGCCAGACTCGTAGAGGCCAGGAAGCAACTGCTCCAGGTCATGAAAGGCCACAGGAGCCCCAAAGGCGATAACCCCTTGGTGGTTCTTGCGTGTGATGCGGTCCAGGCGTGCGGCAGGCACGTCTTGGATCCAAATCCCGTGTTCGCGCAAGGCTGTGCGCAGCTTGCGCACGGCGTCTCCCTGCAACCCTCGCTGCATGAGCACTTTGTCGATCGATTTGCCTGCGAGCAGGGCTTCTTCCACGGGCTTGACACCAATGATGATGTCTTCCGGGGTGCGTTTGCGGTGCTTATTCTGCATAGATGCGGCCGTTGCGCCAACTGGTGATGGCCCGCTCCCAGCGGACCTTGACCAATTGCTCGTTGCGTTCCAGGAGGTAGCGGTTTTCGGTGTGCCCTGATGCGGCTTTGTTGAAGCGGAACACCAAGGCGTTGAGGTTGTCCTCCTCCCCGTAAATCCAGGTTTCACCGGTGGAGGAGACGTGCATTTTTTGTGGATTGCCAAAGACGATGTGGATCAGACCTCGGTCGGTTTTCCAACCGGGCACCGCTTCGGTGAAGTAGGCATTGGCCTCGCGCACCCGTCCGTAGTAGATGCGGATGAGTTCGCGTGCTTTCTCCCGGTCCTCGGCGCATTTCATCCAGAACGCTTCCACTTGCTGACGCTGGTTGCTGCCGTTGAGTTCTTCGTATTCAGCGCGTGAAGTCACATAGCGCAAGGTCTCAGCCATGCCGGCTGCTGTGGTGACTTCGGGGTACAGGCCTGAAGTGGTGACCACCACTCTGCCTTGGTCCAACGCGTCGCTGTGGGTGAAGAGGTAAGTGCCTTCCAGCAGGTCAAATTCCATGCGTTTGTCCTCGGAGAAGTAGAGGTCGAGCAACATGTGATTGGGCCCAAATGAACGCGGGGTGTAACCGTTGTACGAGAACGGTGGCGGTGGCAATTTAGCAGGATCGGTGCGTTGCAGGAGTTGGAGCTGGTCACCCTCACACCGCGGGCACCACACACTCACGGTAGCGCCTTGCGGCACAGCTCCACCCGTCAATGGTGTGCCGTCGGCGAGGTCAATACGGTAGTTCTGGTGGTTGGTGGTGCCGCGTTTGTCCAACTGTAGCGAGACCGATGCACTCCTGTCGCGGCGTACGTCTGTGAGCTTGACGGATACGTGATCCTCTGCGCCGGCTGCCAAGGCAATGGGAACTGCAACATGCACGCGCATGGGCATGTCTTCGCGGTAAGGGATACGCGGTTGCAACAGCAGGGTGTCAGTGCTGCCCTCTTGGGTGTTGGTACAAATCAGCAGGTCCAATTTGGCCTCGAAGGCTGCGTCCGCATTGTCCTTGGCGTAGAGCAGATCTCGCGAAGGCAAGCTGATCAGCAAATCGGTGGTGTCATCGGTGCGGTGAAAGGCACTGAGCTCAGGGTGGAGCGGCTGGCGCTCATAGTCGTAGCGCGCTGCGGGCGGACTGCTGTTTGAGGAGGGTGCTGTCACGCATCCCCAGCCAAACGCTGCCAACAGTGCGGCCATCCATAAGGATTCACGCGTCGGCATCAGCGGGCAAGTTCGTAGGGTCGTTGTTTTGCAGGAGCTGGTCAGGGAAGGTCTTTTTGGAAGTCACACCCTTCTTCTCCAGATCGGTGGCACGCTTGACCAAGTTGCCCCGTCCAGTAGACAGCTTGTTCATGGCGTCGTCGTAGGTCTTTTGCGCCTGTTGCAGGCGGTTTCCAATGCCTTCCATGTCCTTGGTAAAGTCCTTGAACTTGTCGAGCATACGGCCGGCTTCCTCGGCAATGTCAGTGGCGTTTTGAATGCGGCGTTCGTGCTGCCAGACACTGGCGACGGTGCGCAGGGTGGCCAGCAGGGTAGAAGGGGTGACGATCACAATCTTCTGTTTCCACGCATAATCGAACAAGTCTTGGTCTTGCTCAATGGCCACGGCAAACGAGGCTTCGATAGGCACAAAGAGCAGCACAAAGTCTGGAGCATTCAACCCGGTCAGTGACGGGTAATCCTTGCTGCTGAGGTTTTTGACGTGCCCTCGCACGCTCAGCAGGTGGTTTTTGATGGCTTGTTGGCGCTGGTCTTCGTCCTCGGCGTTCACCACCGATTCATAAGCCACCAGCGACACCTTGGAATCCACAATGATGTGACGGTTGTCGGGCAGATTGATGATGACATCGGGTTGCTTGCGACGCAGTTCGTCATCTTGCTCGGAGTATTGCAACACGAACTCCTGCCCTTGACGCAGGCCACTGCTCTCCAACACACGGGTCAGCACCATTTCACCCCAATTCCCTTGGGCTTTGTTGTCGCCCTTGAGGGCGTTGGCCAAGTGGTGGGCTTCGGAGGAGAGCTTGGCGCTCTGCTCCATCATGTAGCGGATTTGTGCCTTGAGGTCTGCGCGGTCTTTGGATTCGCCCACGTACTTTTCTTCAACCGCTTTTTCGAAGCTGGAGATCTTCTCCTTCAGCGGAGCGAGCAATCCGTCGATCTGCTGTTTGTTCTGCTCTGAAAATTTGGCCGATTGCTTTTCCAAAATCCCAGTAGACATGATTTTGAACTGCTGGGTGAGTTCTTGGCGCGTTTGCTCCAGGTCCTTTTGGCGTTCCTCCAATTTCTCGCGCACGGCGGCCAATTCGGTTTCAAGCTTGGAGCCCGAGGCAGTCATGGTGTTGATGCGCTCTTGGGCGTGGGTCAAGTCCGCGCTAAGTTTGGTCTCGCGTTCGTGCGCAGTTTTGCGCAAGTCCTCCATTTGTTGGGTGTGTGCCGAGCGTTGGTGCTCACCCTGTTGTTGAAGTGCTTCCAGCGCACGGGCGTGTTCTTCAGATTGGGTGCGCAAGGCATCACCTTGGCCGCGTTTGGCCAAAAACCAGCCCACGACCAATCCAGCGAGCAATCCAAGTGCGATGTACAGCATCCATTCCATAATCAAAGAAGGGTGGTTGAGAGACAGGTCAAAAGTAACTGACAAACCCGAAGTGCACCTTGCCAGTGGCCAACTGAAATCCACCATCCACCAAACGACCTAGGCCATAGATCAAACTGAACTGGCCATTTCCGGTGGCAAAGCGCAATCCGGTGCCGATACCTAAGGGTTGTTCGCTGAAATCGTTGAGGGTACGGCGACGTTCCAACCAACCTGCGTCCGCAAACACAAGCAGGTGAGAGCCCGCGTCCAGCAGAAAACGCAGCTCCACCGACGTGCGCAAGTATCCAGTGGCACGTAAAAATCCTTCATCAAATCCGCGCCAGGTGTTTAGTCCACCGAGCACAAACAGCTCGCTTTCGGCCAATTCTCCGGCTTGTAACGCGCCGGCGTCCAGGGCGGGGGCCACCACCCATCGGGCACGCAAAGGCACATACATGCCG
>JBMYJR010000022.1:0-41261 GCA_049594615.1 Flavobacteriales bacterium | reverse complement strand
GCGACGGGTGTGCTCAAAAGTAGACTTTAACGGGTAGATAACAGCCCGGCCGGTTACCCTTGCCAACTGGGCCAGATGTCACTCCGAAACGAAGGCCGCGGTGTTGGGCGCAATGCCTGCGTCGCGGGTGGTCATCAGCGCGCCGGAGGTGTCGTACACATTGATGGCGCTCGGGTTCTGGAAGTCCGGGTAAGGCGCTGCCCAGATGTAGCCGGTGCTCGGATCTACGTCCAAGCTGTAAAAGCTGCCCTCCACCAGTGAAGTTAAGCTTCCGGTGGTGGGCGCAATGGATTGCAGGCCGTTTAGCGCCACCACAATTAGGCCTGAAGGTGTTTGCGCCAAGTGGGTGGGGTGATCGCCTTCTTCACCCACTTGGTGGTCGTGGAGGATGCTCAAGTCACTGCCCGAGATTTCCACCAGTCGTGCGTCGGTGTGCCCGGTCACCTCCCAGCTGTCGTTGTACAGTGTTTCTCCTTTGGCCAGCACCCAGAAATCGCCATCGCCGTCCACTTCGATGTCTACCGGGCGGTCGCCTACGGTGATGGTTTCCACCAACACATCGTTGCTCAAGTCAAACACCGATACGGTGTTGTCGGTGCCAAAGCCGCCGCTGTTGCACACCACCAGGTATTGGTCGTTGGTGGCCATGCGGTCAGGGCCCGAGCCCACTTGTGAGGTCCATTCGATTTGACCGGCCGCGCCGTCGAGTGCACTCACTTCGCCAGCGCCTGATCCGTTCGATACGTATACGGTGCCGTCGGCATCAGCGGTGAAGTAGCGGGGGTAGTCAAACCCGGTCAAGGTGTGCAGGCGTTCACCTGAGCTGAGGTCGATGATTTCGATCTTCTGGCTGCCGTTGACCGCGATGTAGCCCAAGCCGTTGTGGGTGAAGATGCTTTGGGCCACATCGCCCAGAGGCTGGCCGTTGACTTCTTCAAAGATGCCGTCGCGTACGGTGCCGTCATCGGCCAAGAAGGTGAGTGAAGCGTTGTTGTTGCCGAAGCCCCCCTCGTTGGCGATCCACACCCCGGGGCCAAGATCGGCATCGTTGGTGCACACAACGGGTTCTTCTTCTTTGGCGCAGCTGGCAAACAAGGTGGCCACCAGGGCAAACAGAAATACAGGTTTCAAAGAAGCGTACATAGCAGGTTGATTTGAAAAACCCGCCCGGGCATGGGATAGCCGCGAACGAGTCGGTAGTGGGTATTCAAAAGGTTGCGCACCTCGGCTTCGAGCCGCAGTTGGTTGCGAAAGGTGTGGCCCAGTCCCAAGTCGATCAGGGCAAAGCCATCCACCTCGGCCACGTCTTCCAGGGCCGTATTCTGGGCCGATTGGGACTGCACCGCTAGGAAGACATCGCCCCAGTTCTGTTGCCAAGCGGCGTGCAGGTTGGCCATCAGGGCAGGAAGGAAGGGAGCGGGAGTCCAGCCGCCTTCTTCGTCTTGCACCTCGCCGTGTTGACCGGTGAAATTGACTTTGATCGCAAGCGGACCCTGGGTGAAGCTCCCGCGCAACGCCAGCGCTGCGTGGCGGGCGTGGTCTTGGTTGACCGGGGTCCATGCGCTTTGCTCACCATCAAACACCCACGCAATGGCGTTGTACAAGCGGCGGCCGTTGAGTTCAATGCCGTAACTGAAATGTGCTCCATGCTGGGTGCGGGCCAAAGCAAGGGTCCATCCGCGCTCAGGCAATAAGTCCGGATTCCCTCCGGGGTTCCAGTAGCGCTCGTTGAAGTCGGGCAAGCGACTGCGGTGGCCGATTTGAATGCGCGACACCGGTGAAAAGCGGTTCCGCTTGCGGATATCGTTGTCGTAGGTCAGGGTGACTTGGGGCAAGCTACCGGGCGCCACCACGTACATCGCTGTCACATTTAGGTTAAGGATTCTGCTCCAATCGAACCCAATGAGGGGTCGGTATTCCGCGCGGTTGCCGTGGTTGGCACTGGCAATGCTTCGGCGCGACAGACGGGTGAACAACCGCAAGTCGTCCATTTGTTTCCATCCACGAAGTACGGTTTGATGGGTGGGGAAGTCGGACAAGACCTCCACATCACATGTGTCGCAGGTGCGGTAGTCGTAGCCAAAGTGCTCAACGCCGTGGGCAAGACTGATCTCCCACGGTTGGTCGCCGATGTGTTTGAGGGCCGCAGAGGTGCGCAGGCCCGATTCTCGCTGGTCCGCGTGGGCGGTGCCGTAGCTGCCCTCGGTGGGTGGGACTTGCACGGCGCGTGCAAAGGCCCAGCCTTGTAGGCGTAGGACCAACGCATCGGTCAGCGCGCGATTCCAACTGTGCAGCACATGGGCCATGCGGTGGTCGTTGAAGCGCTGGGTTTCGGTGGGCTGGCCGGGCTTGAATTGGTCTTGGAAGTCAAACCGGTTGTTGGCCCAAGTGAGGTGGAAGGCCGTTTCCGATCGCCCGCCTTTGGCACCTCGGGTGCGCAGTGCAAGACCGGCGGTGGTGTTTTCCATGGAGTTGCCGGTCCACTCCGCACGCAATTGTGGGGCAGTGGCTTGCGGCGCGAGTTGCACGGCGCCGGCAATGGCGCCATCGGGCGCAAAGTCAGCGGTTGGAAGGCGCGAGAAGGTTGCGTTGGGGAACAAAAAGGCCGGCAACAACGACAGGTCCGCACTGCCCAGAGTCAGGCTGTTGATTTCCAGCCCTTGCCAGTACACCGCCACATGGTCTGGCGAAAATCCGCCCACGCGCAATTGCTGGCTTTGGCCAGACGCACCGGTTGCCCGCAGGTTCCAGCCCTGGCGTGCAAGTAAGGTTCCCAGGCTTGTGCCTCTGCTGGCGCGCGCATCCAAGGAGTCGGGACGCACCAGTCCCGCTAAGCTCAGCTCCTGGGTGGTTACAGAAGCACTCCCAAATTGGATTTGACCGCACAGCGGCAGAACACATGTCCAAGCACCCACACAAATGAGGAGTCGCAACATGGTTGTAGTGTTGTTCCGTTTGTTCCCGAACGGAGGACACGGCAACTCGGGCAGGTCTTCTGACTTCGCGCCGCTCTGAGGCTGCCTTCCCGTTTCCGGTGGCTGTGTGGCCTGAGCGTATGTACACGTTACAGCTGCGGGTACAGTTCCGGATTCTCACCGGATTCCCATTTTCACCTCCCGCCGCCGAAGGGCAGGGGAGACACCTGAGTTGTGGCAAAAGTAGTTCATTGTGGTATTGAACTTGTCCTTGACTCGATTGTCATCTCTTTATGCACACCCTGTTTACGTTTTTCATAGCGATGTCAACGCTGTTTGCAGCGCCAGCCAACACCCACACAGTCACTGTCGTGGTGGATGGCGTGCGTGGCGTAGAGGGGATTGTTGGCATCGGTCTGTACGACGCCGACTCTCCTTGGCCAGACAAGCCTATCCATTTTGTCCAAGCCGCTAAGGTGGAAGGCCAATCCTCCTACACGCTGGTCTTGACAGACATTCCTGCGGGTACTTATGCCGTGAGCGTGTTGGACGACTTGAACGCCAACAACGAGATGGACACCAACTTGTTTGGCTGGCCGCAAGAGGGGTTTGCATTCTCCAACAACCAAGGGCCTACGCTGCTCGGGGCGCCTTCCTTTGAGGCGTGTGCGTTTGAGGTCAAGAGCGATGTCCGCCAGACCCTCAACTTGATTTACTTCTGAGGCTCAGTTGTGTGCCATAGGTCCGTGCTATGTGCCATTGACAGAACCGTTTGTGGCCATGGGTGATATGGGTCACATTTGGAATGAGCATCCCACCGTAAATTTGCTCTTTCAAACACCCGAATATGAACCTCGATCAAATATATACCGGGTGCCTCGCCCAAGGCGCTTATTACATTGAGTCAAACGGCGAGGCGGCCATCATTGACCCCTTGCGTGAGACCGCACCGTACTTGGAAAAAGCCGCTGCCGATGGTGCGGAGATCACGTACATTTTTGAGACCCACTTCCACGCCGATTTCGTCAGCGGTCATGTGGATTTGGCCCGCAAGACTGGCGCCACCATCGTGTACGGTCCAAACGCCCACACCGAATTTGACACCCTGAACGCAACCGATGGCCAGGAATTCAAGGTAGGGGGCGTCACCATCGTTGCTCTCCACACGCCAGGCCACACCATGGAGTCGACCACCTACTTGCTGCGCGATGAGAACGGAAGAGACCACGCCATTTTCTCTGGCGATACCCTGTTCATAGGGGACGTAGGTCGTCCAGACCTTGCCCAAAAGCTCGGTGCGTTGACCACCACCGATTTGGCGGGATTCCTTTTTGACTCGCTGCGCGGAAAAATCATGCCCCTGGCCGACGACGTACTCGTGTATCCCGGTCACGGTGCAGGTTCAGCCTGTGGCAAGAACATGAGCAAGGAAACCTGGGACACCCTGGGCAACCAAAAAGCCAACAACTACGCCCTGCGCGCAGACATGACCCGTGAGGAGTTCATCGCCGAGGTCACCGACGGACTGATGCCTCCGCCCCAATACTTTGCCAAGAATGCGGCCATGAACAAACAGGGCATCGACAGCCTCGATACCATCATGAAGCGCGGCAACGTAGCCTTGGATGTGGACGCGTTTGAAGCCATGGCCAACCACGAAGGCGCACTGGTGCTTGACACCCGATCGCCCCAAGAGTTCTCAGCAGGCCACGTACCCAACAGCATCTTCATTGGTGTGGACGGCAATTTTGCCCCGTGGGTAGGTGCCTTGATCAAGGACCTCCAACAACCGATCGTATTTGTGGCTCCCGAAGGCCGCGAAGAAGAAGTGGTCACGCGCCTGTCCCGCGTGGGCTTCGACAACACCTTTGGGTTCCTCCAAGGCGGCATTGACGCCTGGAGAGCCGCCGGTAAGGGAGCAGGCACCGTAGAGGACATCACCGCCGATCAACTTGCCGACCGCATGGAAACCGAGCTTGACATCCTGGATGTACGCAAGCCTGGCGAGTTCTCCGGCGAACACATCGACGGCGCGGTCAACCTCCCCTTGGACTATATCAACGACAACATGGATAAGATCGAAGACGGCAAAACCTACCACTTGCACTGCGCGGGCGGGTACCGCTCGGTGATTTTTGCAAGTATTCTCAAAGCACGTGGGTACCACAACTTGGTGAACGTACTCGGCGGATGGAAAGCCATTGAACAAGTCGATCGCATTCCGCGCACAGACTTTGTGTGCCCGTCTACCCTCAAATAATCCGCCCTTTGGCCTTTGACTATGATTGAGTTTATTTCTCAGCCCTGGCCGTGGTACGTGTCTGGGCCGTTGATCACCCTGACCATGGCCATTCTGCTGTTCAGCGGACGCCGTTTTGGAATCAGCAGCAACTTGCAAACCCTCTGCGCAATGGGTGGCTGCGGCAAGGTGGCTGACTACTTCAAGATCGACTGGAAGAAGAACGTCTGGAATTTGGTGTTTGTCTCGGGAACCATCATTGGTGGATTCTTGGCCAGCGCGTACTTGGCTTCAGACGCGCCTGTAGACTTGAACCCTGCAACCGTCGTAAGCCTGGCCGAATACGGCATCACCCCGCAAACCAACGAAGCACTGCCCACCGGCGTATTTAGCTGGGGAAATCTCGGCACGCCTCAAGGACTCATCATGTTGCTTTTGGGAGGATTCTTGGTAGGCTTTGGTGTGCGTTACGCCAACGGCTGCACCTCGGGCCACGCCATCTCAGGGCTGAGCAATTTGCAATGGCCCTCGTTCATTGCCGTCATCGGCTTTTTCACCGGAGGTCTGATCATGACTTGGCTCATCCTGCCTCACCTGCTCAACCTGTAAGCCATGAAGTACCTCAAGTTTCTATTGATCGGGATCTTTTTTGGCGTCCTTATGACCAAGAGCGAGGCCATTTCGTGGTACCGCATATATGAGATGTTCCGCTTTGAAAGCTTCCACATGTATGGCATCATTGGTGCCGCGGTAGTGCTCGGTGCAACCTTTGTTTTCCTCGCGCGCAAAAACGAATGGAAGAGTGTCGACGGCCAACCGTTCCAACTCTACGAATACCCCAAGACCTGGAAGCGTTACTTCTTTGGAGGCACTTTGTTTGGATTGGGATGGGCAATGACCGGAGCGTGCCCAGGCCCCCTATTTGTGCTGGTTGGCAACGGGTACCTGCCCATCCTGGTGGTGATTGTCGGCGCATTGATGGGGACCATCGTCTACGGCCTGCTGGCCGACAAATTGCCCAACTAGGCCGATCTCAAACGCAGGTTGCCGTAGCGTGCTTTGACGCCTGCGGCTACCAGCAAGGCGCCCACGGAAGTGGCTACGATGTATACCCACAATTGGGAAACATCTCCAGAGGCCACGGCCGGCCCAAGTGAGCGGGCGGGATTCATGGACGCCCCACAATAGGGACCAACCAGCCACGCTTCCAGCCCTACGGTGGTGCCCACAATGGTGGCCACCCATTTGCGGCGCGTCTCAGTGTGGATGGCAAAATAAATGGAGCCCATCAGCACCATGGTCAGTCCCAGTTCCAATCCGAACCCAAACGTCCAGTGCCCTTCAAAGGAGGTCATGCCGTAGCGTTCTACCTCTGGCCAGATCAACACGTGGGTGTAGCTGGCAGCAAGGGCGCCCGAGCATTGCGAGAGGATGTAGGGGAGGGCCCGGTTCCAAGGCAAATCACCACTCCAGGCAAAGGCGATGGAAACCGCTGGGTTGATGTGCGCGCCACTGGTGGCGCCCAGCAAGCGGATCATGGCCCAGACCACCACGCCAAAAGCCACACCGATGCCAAATGCCCCCAGACCGCCGTACAGGCTGTCCACCACAGCAGCCCCAGGGCCCAAAAAGACCAGGAGGTAGGTGCCGATGAATTCTGCGCCACAAGCACGTGACAAAGAGGGTAGTGTGGGCATAAGGTGCGAAAATACCTTCGCCTATCGTAGTCATACGTTAAGAGAACACTACCAAACGGTAGGCTTACTTCTTTACATGGCCTTTCCATAGACGGCCAAAGCAAGTACAGTGCGGCCCCAGGTGCCATGCTTCCAAGCGGGCTTTTGAGGTGGCGGGCATGCCGGGTAACATGGGCAAGCGTTCTCCAAAACCCAGTGTGATGTGGGGCGCGTACTCCGCGTTGGCAAAGTCGTTGACGTAGGCCACGGCGCGGTCCGAGATGTCTTCGCCGGCAAAATGGTCGACGGTACACGGGCCCGTGTGGAAATCGGCCAAAACCCGGGCAACCTCTGTTTGCAAGGCCAGCAGCTCTTGTGTTGGTGTCACCTTCAGCCACCAAGTGGTGTGGTCTGGGTGTGTTTGAGGCTCCACTTCGTCGGGCAACAAACGCAGGTCTTCAGGCACTGTTGGCAGGGCTGTGTACAGTTCCTTCAGGCGCGCCAACGGCACCACACCCATGGCGAGGGTAACATGAGGCACACTTGTTTCGCCAAAAACCAAGTTGTTTGCACCTTCAGGTAAAAGCGCGTTGATGGCGTCGCACCATTCCAGCCAACGGGTGTTGGGGATCAGGGCGAGGTTGACGGCTACTGCCGGTTCTCGGTTTGCTTGCATGCCGCTAAATTCGACAACATGAAACGATTCTCCATCTTTTTGACCCTGCTGGCCTTTATGGCTTGTGGTGCTCCTGCCGCACAGGAAAACACGGACGTTGTGACCAACATCAGCATTGCACAGGCAGACGCCCTCCTAGAAGAAGGCCTGGTGGTCATGGATGTACGCACACCCGGCGAATTCAATGAGGGTCACTTGCCCGAGGCGGTCAACATCGACTGGATGGGCGACAGCTTTGACGCCCAAGTTCAAGCCCAGATCCAAAAGGACACCCCCGTTTTGGTGTACTGCCAGTCTGGCGGCCGCAGTGCCAAAGCTGTGGCCAAATTGGAGGCGTTGGGGTACACCAAAATCTACCACATGTACGAAGGGTACAGCGGCTGGACGTTCGAGCAAAAGGGCCGTTAACACGGTTTAACTGGACATCGCATCAGCTTCGAGATTTCGTGGCGTTAACTTTGATAGAAAGGGAGAACAACCCATTCCAACGCGATGCACAGTATGAAAAAACTACTTGGCCTTTTCGTGGTTGCCGCAGTCGGAGGAACAGCTGCCGCAGCCCTCACCTTGCACTTTGCAGGCAAGGAAACCGTCATTGTTGAACAATCCGTTCAGGCCGCCACGTGGCCTGTGCGAACGGCCTCGCCGGCTGGTGCCCCTGCGCCGGTGGACTTTACCGTAGCCGCGGCCAAGACCGTGGACGCAGTGGTGCACGTCAAAACCGCTACCGAGATGGAGGCCATCGACAACCCGTGGTTTGAATTTTTCGGGTACGAATCTGAATCCCAGATCCAACAAGGGTCGGGTTCGGGGGTGATCATTTCGCCCAACGGCTACATCGTCACCAACAACCACGTGATCGAAGGCGCCACCGAAATTGAGGTGTCGCTCAACGACAACCGCACCTTTTCAGCTGAGGTCATCGGCGCGGACCCCGCCACCGATTTGGCCCTGCTCAAAGTGGACGAAGACGCCCTTCCTGTAGTCGGCTTCGGGGACAGCGATGAGGTGCAGGTGGGTGAGTGGGTGCTTGCTGTAGGCAACCCGTTTGACCTGACTTCAACGGTCACCGCAGGCATTGTAAGCGCCAAAGCGCGCAACATCAATCTACTGCGGCCTGACATCAACCGCGACATTTTTCCCATCGAGTCCTTCATCCAAACCGATGCGGCCGTGAACCCCGGCAACAGTGGCGGAGCGCTGGTCAACGCCTCTGGCGAGCTGGTGGGCATCAACACAGCCATTGCCTCACGTACCGGGTCCTTCAGCGGTTACTCCTTTGCAGTGCCGGTGTCGATTGTGGAGAAGGTCACCAAAGACCTCATGGAATATGGCATGGTGCAACGCGCCTTCATTGGTGTGAGCATCGGCAACGTGAACCAAGCCATTGCCGAAGATTTGGGCATGGATGAGGTCTCGGGCGTATACGTCACCGGTCTGACCGAAGGCGGCGCTGCTGGCAATGCGGGCATCGAAGCCGGCGATGTGATCATCGGGGTGGATGGCCGCAAGGTCACCAACGTGCCCGAGCTTCAAGAAGAAATCAGCAAATACCGCCCTGGCGATGAGGTCAGCGTGAGCCTCTGGCGCGGCAGCAAGGTGCGCAAGGTCAACGTTACCTTACGCAACCGCCAAGGCAACGAAGATTTGGTCATGGCCCCCACCGAACGCGAGGTGGAAGACATTCTGGCTGCAGAATTTGAAGCCGTTTCTGCCGAAGAGGCTCGCAGCTTGGGCATTCGCGGCGGAGCCAAGGTGGCCGAGCTGCGCGATGGAAAGCTGCGCAACAGCGGTGTGCGCGCCAACTTCATCATCACTAAAGTGGATGGCGAAGCAGTGAGTTCTGCCGAAGACCTCAACCGCATCCTGGCCGACAAACAAGGCGGTGTATTGCTGGAAGGCGTATACCCCAACGGTCAAAAAGCCTACTACGGATTTGGGTTGTGATGCCCAACCGTTAGACTCCCTCAATTGGAAAGAGCCGTCCCTGATTGGGGCGGCTTTTTTTTGTGCCTGCAACCCGCTATCGGAATTGTTCCACATCCGATGCCAACGCGTTCTCACAGCCCTGAACCGCAAGCAAGTGTGCGAGCACACCTTCAGCGCATTGCCTGCCGGTTTTCACGAGCTGTCGCTATCGGGATTAACTGCCGGGCTGTGCCACTTGCAATGCACTTCGGGCGCGTTGAACCTGATGACCCGCAAAATGTTGCTGGGCGAAGAGGCAAATACACCTTCTTAACACCAACCCATGCCTGAGCCGCTACCTTTGTGGTTCCGGCATGTTGTTTTCCTACAAGGCACGAATGACGTACTACCGGTTGGTGCGCAAAGCCCGCCAGTTGTATGACCCCGACCCCAAGCGGCTCCAGCAGCTCGTAGGGTTGGCCGAGCCCTTGTTTCCGGTACTTAGTCCGTTGCCCAAGGGCGTCAAGTTGTCCAAAGGGAAGGTGGCCGGCATGGACTGCGAGCGTTTGATGCCTACTGATATCAAGCTACCAGCCATCCGGCTGCTGTTTTTGCATGGCGGAGCATTCGTTTTTGGCTCGCCCAAAACCCACCGGTCCATGGCCGGTTTTTTGACACGAGAATTGGGCTGCGAAGCTGTGGTTCCTGCCTATCAGTTGGCGCCCAAGGCCCAGTATCCACAGCAATTGGAAGAGGTGCTTGCGGTGTACCGAGCATTGTTGGATGAAGGACTTCCCTTGGTGGTGGCCGGCGACAGCGCAGGCGGCAATTTGGCCCTGGCGTTGACCCATCGCATTTTGGGCGAGGGCCTGCAGCCCCCGCATTCATTGTTGCTGTTCAGTCCTTGGCTAGACCTGCGGGACACCTCTGCCGCTGCGGTGGAAAATATGGAGGAAGACAGCCTTTTCAACGCCGACGACATGCGCCAATACGCCGGGCTCTACACCGGTGATGCACGGGCAGATCAGGCTGGCATCAGTCCCATCTTAGGCCCGGTAGATGAATTGCCTCCGGTATTTCTACAAGGCGCGCTCAACGAATTTCTCTGGCCGGATTTTGAGGCTTGGATTGCTCGGTTGGAATCCGAAGACCGCCAGTTTGAGTGCGACCGCGAAGAGGTGGCTTTCCATTCCTGGCAACTCTTTCCCCTGTATTCGGGTCAAGCGCGCACTTCTTTGGAACGGGCCGCTCAGTTTGTTCGCCGTACCTTACGCACTGCTGCTGTAACCAAATAGTTGTGACCCTATCGTTTGCGCTGTACGACGAAGATTTCGTCGTGTACCAACTGTATGAAGGCTTTTCTAGCCCCCAATACGTGCGTAGAATCTTACGGATGCGGTGGGTGATGGGCGGCATTGCATTGGCCATCGGAGTGGCCGGTCTGCTTCTAGGAGCAGGGGCACCTGCTTTGACAGGGCTGGTGTTTGGTACGGCGCTCATTTTTTTCTACCCCAGGTATGCCAAGGCCCGTTGTCGGAGCCATTATTCCAAGCACGGACGCGACCATTACGCCGCGCGTTTTGGTCAAACCGCCACGCTTGTGTTCGGGGAGGAGATGGAGGTACGCGACGCCACATCGGTCAGTACGCCGCACGGGAGCAAAGTCCTTGGTGCGGTGGAAACCGCAAAGCACGTGTTTGTGCGCTTGGACATCGGCGGGGCCCTGATCCTTCCCAAGGCCCGCATCGTTATGTTGCCCGAATTGCGCAAACTGCTCATGGACCGCGGCATAGTCATCCAACACGAAATCGCGCCATGATTTTTCCGCCACATCACCCTACACTCTCCACAACCCGTTTAGACTTGCGCCCTTTGACCGCTGCGGATGCCGACGACCTCAGGCCGGTGGTGGCGCTGTACCCCGGTTCTGCCCGGCGCCCGGTGGAAGAGATGCTGGCCTCGGTGCACCGTGCATTTGAGACCGCCCAGGGACTCACTTGGGGCTTGGTACACCATGGCCAGCTCATTGGTACCATTGGATTTTACCGTGGCTTTGACCGCAACCTGGCTGAGGTTGGATACGTGATGCGCCCGGGTTGGCGCGGCCAAGGGCTCATGAGCGAGGCCTTAGAGGCGGTGCTGAACTACAGCTCCGAGGCAATGCAATTACGTGGGGTACGCGCCTATACGCGCGACGAAAACACCGCATCGCGCCGCTTGCTCTCCAAATGGGGATTTACCGAGACCGCCTTGATCCAAGAAGGCTACCGGTGCTGGAGCCGCATTCCTGCGCCGGAAGGTGGAGTTGCGCTGACCACGGCTCGTTTACGCTTGCGCTATTGGACGAAGGAAGACCACAGTCGGGTCATGGAAATGAACGGCAATCGGCAAGTCATGCGTCATTTTCCGGAAGTCGAAACCCCAGAGCAGAGCGCATATTGGTTGGACCGTGCACGGTCCGGACAAGTGTTGGACGGATTCACTTATTTCTGTGCCGAATTGAAGGAGACCGGAGCGTTTGTTGGCTGCCTTGGTCTGGCTGAACAGCGCAAGCAGTATCCGTATCATCCGTGTGTGGATTTGGGGTGGCGGTTGTTGCCTGAGCATTGGGGGAAGAGGCTGGCCACCGAAGGCGCCAAGGCGTGTTTGGACTTTGCCTGGGACACGCTTGGACTCAAACGCGTTCGTGCCTTTTGCCCGGTGGTCAATACTTCCTCGGAGGGCGTGATGCTGCGATTGGGCATGGAGAAATTGGGTACCTTTCAACACCCGGCGCTTGTGGACCATCCACGCATCAGTCGCGTCGTGGCTTACGAAATGATTCGCCCTGCATGAAAGTCTTTGCCCTTGTTGGTGGGGTGCTGATGTTGGCCCTGACCAGTTGGAGCCAAGACCACACCGCTGCCATCCGCCATCACCAGGATTCGCTCAACACCAAGTTTGCCAATCCTGAGACCTCTCCGTTGACCGAAGAAGCCGTCAAGACCTTTGAGGCGCTTGAGTTTTACCACATCGACCAGGCCTACCGTGTGGAGGCGCGTTTTGAGCCGTACGAAAACCCGGAGACGGTGTTTTTTGCCACCACTACCGACCGCCAACCTGAATACAAGGTGTACGCCAAGTTGACCTTTACCTTGGCGGGGCAAGAGCACACCCTCAACATCTACCAAAACGTGCGCCTGAGCCAAATGCCCCAGTACCGGGACTACCTCTTTTTGCCGTTCAACGACCTGACCAACGGCGAGGGGAGTTACGGAGGGGGACGCTACCTGGACCTGCGCATGCCCAAGGGCAACACCATTGTGCTCGATTTCAACAAGTGCTACAATCCCTACTGCGCTTACAACCACAAGTATTCGTGCCCCATTCCTCCGGACGGGCAGTACGTGCCCGTGGCCATTGAAGCGGGTGTGAAAGCCCCTGAGAAACACTGATATGCAAGACTTCTGGAAGCACTTCTGGGTACGGTTCCTGGTGTTTCTCGCGCTGTTCGCAGGCGGGTTGACCATTGGCGGGCTGTTCACCAGTGCAGGCGTCAATTCGGATTGGTACCAAAACGCCAATCAAGCGCCTTGGACGCCACCGGGCTGGGTGTTTGGTGCAGCATGGTCACTGATTGCGATCACCTTCTCAGTGTTTATGGCAGGAGCAATTACTCGGGTGCGCAACTCGGCTGTACTGTGGCGTGCGTTTGCGCTACAGTGGGTATTGAATGTGTGTTGGAACCCGGTGTTCTTTCACTTCCGCCAAGTACTGCTCGGACTGGTGGTGATTGCATTGCTCGCGGTCTTGGTGTATTGGTTTTTGCTGGGCATGCGCAAACAAACCGCACCTTACAACTGGGCGGTCTTGCCCTATGCCATTTGGATCACCATTGCCGTGAGCCTCAACGCATACATCTGGTTGCAGAACTGAGTACCTTCGCAGTTCACTTAAGTCCATGGATCAACCCGAAGGTATTCGCATCAACAAGTTTCTCAGTGAGATTGGCTACTGCTCACGACGCGCGGCCGACAAACTGATTGAGCAACGACGCGTCAAAATCAACGGCCAAGTGCCCGAGATGGGTACGCGGGTGACCAAGCAGGACGAGGTCTCCGTGGATGGCAAGGTGGTCTCGGGTGGCACCAAAGAGGACCGCGTATACCTGGCTTTTCACAAACCGGTAGGCATCGTATGCACCACCGATACCAGGGTGGAAAAGGACAACATCATCGACTACATCGGGTACCCCACTCGCATCTTTCCCATCGGCCGCTTGGACAAGCCCAGCGAGGGTTTGATCTTTTTGACCAACGATGGCGACATCGTCAACAAAATCCTGCGTGCGCGCAACGGGCATGAGAAGGAATACCAAGTGGTGGTCAACAAACCCATCACCAAGAGCTTCATCCGCGGCATGGCTGGTGGTGTTCCCATTTTGGACACGGTAACGCGTAAATGCAAAGTCACTCAAACCAGCACCTACGGGTTTACCATTGTGCTGACTCAAGGGCTGAATCGCCAAATCCGCCGCATGTGCGAGCATTTTGGATACAACGTGCAGCGCCTTAAGCGGGTGCGCATTATGAATGTGGGGTTGGATGTACCGGCTGGCCAGTACCGCGACCTCACCCAAGCCGAATTGGCCGAAATCGAACGACTGGTATCGGCTTCTTCCAAAACCGAGGATGCCAGCTATTTGGACGAGCCGCGTGCAGAACGCCCTGCGCAAGCCTCACAACCTCATCGTACTTCGCGTCCTGCTACGGGGGATGGGCCACGGCGCAGCGCTTCTCGCGGACCATCCGGTGGCGGGCGAGGTGGGAACCAGCGCGGCAATGGGGGCGGCTTCAAAGGCCGTGGACGAGGGGGCAGCAAGCCCTCAGGGCGTCCACCCCGTCGCAGGTAGCCCTCGAGAAAAAAAATGAGCCCTGCTAATCAGCAGAGCCCAAGCCTTGGAATCAACGAAGTTTCAGGTTCAAGCAAGCCGTTGCTTGTGCGCTGGGAACCGGTGTTCTTGGGAGGTGGACTCCCAATGCAAAGAAGGCTCTTCGCCTCCGGGTGAGCGTCAAGCGAGGGTTATCCATACGTGATGCTTACCCAAGCAAACATCACTTGGAGATGACCTCGTTGCTCCCCTTGCGTTGCATACTATACCGTGCCTGCCTTGGACAGCTGTACTGGGAGTTTATCAGCACAATTTCTGACAGACAGTGGGTTTGTGCTTATTCCGCTTTTGGTTTTCGGTTGCGCGGTTTGCGGCGCTTTTTACGGCGGGGTTTGGCGTTCTGTGGGGATTTGCCGCTTTCTGGGGCATCGGTTTTTTTCTTGCCCTTGTTGCGATTTTGCTGCTTTTTGACAAAGTTCTGGTTGGCTTTGATCTGTTTCAGTTCTTCTTCGGTCAAAGCAGGGGCTGTACCCACTTCAAAGCCGGGAACTTCACTCTGGTCGAGCTTCAAACCGGTCAGTTTTTCGATGTCTTGCAGGTACTCCAATTCGTCTTCCGAGCAGAACGAGATGGCTTCGCCTCCTGCACCAGCGCGTCCGGTGCGGCCAATGCGGTGCACGTAGGCCTCGGGTTCGTTGGGCAGGTCCAGATTGAGCACGTAGGGCAGCAGTGGAATATCCAAGCCCCGGGCGGCAATGTCGGTGGCCACTAGGATGCGCACTTTGCCGTCTTTGAAACCCTTGAGGGCTGCAGTTCGTGCGTTTTGGGTTTTGTCGCCGTGGATGGCTGCGGCCGAGATTTTCTTGCGCGTGAGCTGCTGGGCCAGGCGGTTGGCGCCGTGCTTGGTCCGAGTGAAAATCAGGGCTTGTTGCCAATTGTCTTCTTTGATCAGGTGGATGGCCAACTTGCGTTTGTTGCGCTTGTCTACGCGAATCACGCGTTGGTTGATGAGCTCAACGGTGGTGTTCTCTGGGGTGGCTTCTACCACCACAGGTTTGTACATGAACCCCTTGGCCAGCTCCTTGATTTCCTTGCTAAAGGTGGCCGAGAACAGCAAATTCTGACGGTTCTCTGGCATCATGGCAAGGATCTTTCGGATTTCGCGGATGAAGCCCATGTCCAGCATGCGGTCGGCCTCGTCGAGCACCATGAATTCCACGTCGTTGAGGAACACTTCTCCTTGGCTCTCCAAATCGAGCAGACGCCCGGGTGTCGCCACCAAGATGTCCACGCCCTTGCGCAGCTTTTGGACTTGCGGGTTTTGGTTGACCCCGCCAAAAATCACGGTGGACTTGAGGTCTACATGCTTGCTGTAGGCCAAGATGTTGTCTTGGATCTGTGCGGCCAGCTCACGGGTAGGGGTGAGGATCAGCGCGCGCGTGCGGCGGTATCCCCCAGGAATCTCATCGGAAAGGATGTCGATCATGGGCAAGGTGAAGCCCGCAGTTTTACCCGTCCCGGTCTGGGCCGAGGCGATTACGTCCTGCCCGTCGAGAATCTCAGGGATGGCTTTGGCTTGGATGGGAGAGGGTTCGGTGTAGCCTTTCTCGGCTACGGCCTTGAGCACGGGCGCTTTGAGGCCCAGGTCGGAAAAGGTCATGCTTGATTGGTCATCTGCCGGACGCTTTCCGGCGGCGCTAAAGTAGGGCGATTCCCTCCAGCAATGCGGAGTTTGACCAGCAGGTTCTCCGTGAGAAATGAACACAAGGTCTCGGGCAGAATGTGTTGCCTCGATTCGTAAGTGGTCTTTTTGTGTGTTTACTGTTGCTCAGTGCAGCCTTTGTGAGCAGTCAATGCGCGTTGTTTGCGCCCGCCCTTTTGCTGGCCTATATGCAAGAGGTCATCGCCAGGCGGTAGTCATCGACGTCTCCATCCGCACCACAGGCAACTGCATCATGGAGGTGGAACAAACCGTGGCACTGCGCCGCGAACGGTTCGTGAAGATCCAGCCCTGATCAGAGCTGGTCGAGTGCGGCTCGAATGACGGCGCAGGCCGCGTCGATTTCTTCATACGAAATGACCAGCGGCGGAGCCAGTCTGAAGGCCTCCGGACAGGAGAGGAACCAAAAGCCAATTACGCCGCGCTCCAAGCAGTATTCAACCACTTGCTGTACGGCTTGCGGTGAGGCCAATTCCACGGCCATGAACAGCCCCGTTTGACGGAACTCCACCACCTGCTTGTGGTCACTCAAATGCTTTCTGAATCGGCGCCCCTTACGTGAGACGCCTGGAATGATGTAGTCCCGCTCCAATGCCAAGAGTCCGGCGTTGACCGCGGCACAGATCACCGGGTGCCCGCCAAAGGTGGTGATGTGCCCCAGCATGGGGTCGTGGGTGAATTGTTCCATCAACCCGCGTCCGGCCACAAGTGCGCCCACTGGCATGCCAGCGCCCAGCGCTTTGCCTAAGGTTAGGGCGTCGGGCACAATGTCGAATTGCTCAAAGGCAAACCAGCTCCCGGCGCGTCCCAAGCCGCACTGGATCTCATCCAAGATCAGCAGAGCACCCACCTCCGTGCAACGAGCCCGCAAGGCCTGCATCCACTTGGCATCTGGAATGCGAATGCCTGCATCTCCTTGGATGGTCTCGAGCAGCACGCCTGCGGTGCGTTGGGTGATGTGTTTAAGGGCCTCAAAGTCGTTCAACCGAATGTGTCGAACATCAGGAAGCAGGGGGCGAAAGGCGTATTTCTTCTGTTCGTTTCCACTGAGTGCGAGCGCTCCGGTGGTGCCGCCGTGGTAGCCGCCCTTAAAGGCGATCATTTCAGTGCGCCCGGTGACCCGGCGTGCGAGTTTGAGGGCGGCTTCGTTGGCTTCGGCGCCTGAATTGACAAAGTAGACGGTGTCCAAGCTGCCCGGGAGCAAACGCGTCAACGAAGTAGCTGCCTGCGATTGGGCCGATTGGAGGTACTCCCCGTAGACCATGACGTGCATGTGCTGGTCCACTTGGTGCTTGATGGCCGCGCGTACTTCTGGGTTGCCGTGCCCCAAAGCGCTCACACCCACGCCGCTGATCAGGTCCATGTACCGCTTGCCCTCGGGGGTGTAGAGGTAGATGCCTTCCGCTCTCTCGATTTCGAGTCCGATCGGGTAGGGGGTGGTTTGGGCCAGGTGGCGGTCAAACAGGGCGTTGCTTTCCACGGCGAGTTGGTCAGGGTTCGGGGTAGATCCGCACTTCGTCCACAAAGATCCACGGTTTTCCGCCGGCACCCAAATGCCAGTCGGGGATCACGTCCATGCCATGGGCGACCACTTTTACGTAGCGCGCGTTGGCTGCGCCACCGTAGCTCATCAAAGCGTCCACGCGCACATCCATGTGCTGCACGGTATAGTCGTCTTTGGGTACTGCAATATCATGCCAGCCGAAGGAGGTCCAGTTTTCGCCATCGGTTGAGGTAAAGACCTCCACCTTCTCGGGGTAGAAAATCCAAGGCTTGACGTCTTGCAATACGCCAAGCTCCACGAATTGGACGGGGCGCGGTTCATTCAAATCCAGGACCATTTCCACGTTGGTACCCCAGTATCCTTGCCACTCTCCGGTCCGGAAGTCGTCGCTCCCTTTAAGCCCATCGTTCAGCGCACCCGCACCGCCGGCGGTGTATTGGTTGTCGTATTGACTGAGGAGTTCAAGGTCAAACGAAGGCCGGTGGTGGTAGCCCTCTGCGCAGACTTTGGCACTTTCGATTCCCGATGTGGCTAGGGTGTCGTGGCAGGCATATGCCTCTACGGTGGCGCGTTCACCGGTCAGCCAAAAAGGACCCTCGTAGGAGGTAAAGCCGGTTGTGTCTTCCGCTTGGCTATCAACGATTGGAGATCCAAGATCCCATGTGCCAAGCTTTGGAGCGAATTCAAAAACAGAGGCGCGCAAGCGGATTTCGGCGTTCGGGTCGGGGCAAGTGACCGAAACCAAGACGCTGTCTTGGTACACGCGGTCCATGTTGATCACTGGCGCCGGAACATAGGCGACTTCCAGTCGGGACGAGGGTTTTTGCGAGGCGCCCCAAGCTTCATTCGGTGCATCGCCGAGCTCGAAGGCCAAAACACCTCCACTTGCCAAATCCCGGTGGCTCACCCACGAACGCTGCAACTCCTCACCATTGAAAGTCGCCCGTTGAACGTAGGGTTTGCCGGGGTGATCGGCGGTGATCAACAAAGTGTCGCTGCCCACCTGTATCTGTGCCGAAGCAAACAGCGGTGCACCGAGCACGTACTCAGGTGAAGCGGGGTTGACCGGATACAGGCCCAGGCTGCTCAGCACATACCACGAGCTCATTTGTCCGCAGTCTTCATTGCCGCAGAGGCCGTCGGGCTGGTCGGTATAGAGTTCGTTGAGGATACGGTGCACCATGGCGGTGGACTTGTGGGGCTTGCCCAAGTAGTGGTACAACCAAGCCATGTGGTGGCTGGGTTCGTTGCCGTGGGCGTACTGGCCAATGAGCCCGGTGATGTCGGGCTGGTTACGGCCGGTGGTGGATTTATCGGCCACAAACAGGCTGTCGAGCAGGCCTTCGTACCGGTCCGGGCCGCCTACGTGGGCAATGTGTCCTTCGATGTCGTGGGGCACAAAGAAGCTGTATTGGTAGCTGTTGGCCTCGGTGAAGTTGAAGTTGACCTCGTAGGGGTCAAAGTTCCCGGCCCAGCCGCCGTTGCGTCGGGGTTGGGCAAACCCACTTTCGGGGTTGATGATGTTGCGGTAGTGCAAGGCGCGGCGGTAAAAGCGTTCGGCGGTGTCCTGTGCTCCTAAGGCTTCGGCAAAGCGAGCAATACACCAGTCGTTGTAGGCGTACTCCAGGCCCTTGGATACCGATTCGTGTTCCACTTCGGAAGGGATGAAGCCTTGCTTGGCAAAGGCGGGCTTGCCCAAGTGCGCACTGTCAGCGATTTGCACCATGGCCTCCAGGGCGAGTTTGTGGTCAAACTGGTCGATGCCTTTGAAGTAGGCGTCCACAATCACCGGAACGCTGTGGTAGCCAATCATGCACCCGGTGTAGTTGCTGCTGAGCTCCCATATGGGCAGCTGGCCTCCTTGCTGGTACATGCGCAGGAAGGTTTGGATGAAGTCATGGGTGCGCTCAGGTTCGGTCAGGGTGAATTGGGGGTGTGTGGCGCGGAAGGTGTCCCAGAGTGAGAAGACCGTGTAGTGATCGGTGCCGTCGCCTTCGTGGATTTGGAGGTCGGTGCCGCGGTAGGTGCCGCTCACGTCAGAAGCCAAGTTGGGAACCGTGTTGGAGTGGTACAGGGCTGAGTAGAAGTTGCGTTGCTGCTCGGCGGTTCCTCCGGAGACCTCTATCTTGCCGAGTTGCGCGTCCCACGCCGCTTCAGCCTGTCGCTGGTATTGCTGGAAATCCCAGTGGGGAGCTTCGGCCAGCAGGTTTTCGTAGGCGGCTTGAGTACTGGTGAAACTCAGGCCCACTTTGACAGTGAGCTGACGCGCGTCCTTATGAAACGCCAGCGGGAACACGGGCACGTATTCCACGGTTTGCTCTTCTTGACCGGTTTCCTCATTGAAGGTTTGCTCGATCACTTCGTAGGTCTGGTCCAGCCAATCAAAGGGCTCGGAGAATTGGGCCACGAAGTACACGTGCTGTTCCTGCGCCCAGTTGTTGGAAATGCGGTGTCCCACCACCAAACTGTCGCCTTGGGGAAAGAGGCTGTATTCTGCGAGTTCATCTCGGTGGGCCATGTCGATAAACAGGGTAAGGCTGTCCTCGGGATTTTCAAGGGCGTAGTGGTGAATACCCACACGTGGGGTCGTGGTGAGCTGGACGCGCATGTTGTGGTCGTCCAAGGTGACCGCGTAGTAGCCGGCATGTGCCGTTTCGTTTTCCTTTTGGAAGACAGATGAGTAGCGCTCTCCCCAGTTGTTTCCGGTCTTGGTTTGGGAATTGGTAGGCGCAAACAGGATGTCGCCGTAATCGCTGACGCCGGTGCCCTGCAAGTGGGTGTGGCTGAAGCCGAAGATGACCGAGTCGGTGTAGTGGTATCCGCCGCAACCGTCCCAACCTTCAAGACGTGTATCGGGACTGAGTTGGACCATGCCAAAGGGAGCAGTGGCGCCGGGGTAGGTGTGGCCGTGGCCACCGGTGCCGATGAACGGATCCACCCGCAGGTGCAGCGGATGGCTTTCAATTTCAGAAATGCCTTCAGGGCCAATGGGGTAGCAGGCCACAATCAAGGTAAGCACTGCGAGCAAGGGCAGGGATAAGCGCATGCGGTTTACGTTGGGTGCTGCAAGATACCGTTAAATGCTAGCGGGCACAGACCTTGCAATCGGCCCGGTTGTGGATGCCAAAATGCAGCACGGCGGGCTTGGCAGGTTTGATGTCGGTTTCGTAGGCCGTACGCTGGTCTTCGGTAAGGATGCGCAGCAGGGTCTGCTCTCGTTCTGCCTTCAAATCCTTCTTTTCCTGGGACTTGATGGAGACACGTATGTTGATCTCCCTTTCCGAAGCTTCGCTGGCTTCGATGCGGTCGATTTCTGCTTCGACGATCTGCAGGGCTAGGTTGCAAGTGGAGTAGAGACTGTCCACCTGTGTGGCTTGGGCCGGAGATAGGCCCAGTTCTTGCTTGAGTTTGGTCACAAAACGGGCATCTCGTTCTGGCAGAGCGTTTTGCCCAACGCAAACACTCACAAACGCGCAACAAAGCGTTAATGCAGCAAGCGTATTTTTAAGGCCGTTCATTTTATTCAAAGGTAGCCAAATCCATGGGCGTCAAATCAACAATCATGCTAATTTCAGCGGCAGTCCTGACCGCTGTGAACACATCCATCCACGCACAAAACGCCGAATGGCAAGCCGCACTCGACGGTTTTCTAAACGACCCTGCCCTTAAGGGCGCTTCTGTCGGGTTTGTGGCGCTGGAAACCGGTGGTGCTGTCAACTACGAGGCGGCTCATCAACCCGAAACAGTTTTGGTGCCTGCAAGCTCTCAAAAAGCGTTGACCTGCGCCACTGCGCTCGAAGTCCTTTCGCCCAAGTACCGTTTCAGCACAAAACTGGCGTATCGAGGAACCATTACCGATGGCGTGCTCCAAGGAGACCTTTTCATTGTGGGCGGTGGTGACCCTGCTCTGGGCAGCACTCGCTTCCCGGCTCAATACGAAGGATTTTTGGCCCAATGGGGACAGGCCATCCAAGATGCGGGCATCCAACGCGTGGAAGGCACCATCATCGTAGACCAAGACTTCTTCGACGCTGAAGTGGTCGCCGGTTCTACCGCCGTGGCCGACGCAGGCAACTACTATGCGGGCGGGGCGCACGCGCTCAACTACAAAGACAACCGGTACACCATCACGTTTTCGTCTTCGGACAAGAATGGGGGGCTCACCCAAGTGCGCAGTACCCAACCTGCGGTAGGGCTACTCAAGCTTAAGAACGAGGTACGTGCCTCCAACATCAACGCTGACAACGCTTACATCTACGCCATTCCAGGAGAGCACCACCACGTGATCCGTGGCACCATACCCAAAGGGCAAGACGCATTCACCATCAAAGGCGCCATCCCACAACCGGGCCTGGTGCTCGCCACCGAACTGGAAGAATGGCTGGAGGAAGCGGGTGTGACCCTGAAGGAGAGCCCCACCACCAAGAACCGTGTGCGCGATTTGCGCCGCTTGGACGGCATGGCCATGGAGCTGGCCAACGTGCAGTCTCCCAAACTGGCCGAATTGGTGAAGGTTACCTTGCACGACAGCGACAACAGCTACGCCGACAACATGCTTAAAATGGTGGGCAAGAAGGTATACGGAGAGGGCAGCTACGCCAAAGGCGCACTCGCAGTGGCCGACCATTGGGAGACGCGCCTGCGCTATCCCGAAGGCATGTTGTTGGCCGACGGAAGCGGCCTCTCGCGCCTCAACGGGCTGTCGGCCTCGCACTTGGCAGAGGTGTGTGCACTGCTCGATCCTGAAGTGCGCGATGCCTTTGAAGCCGGTCTGAAGCCGGTGGGTGGCAATACGCGCATCCAGGCCAAATCGGGTACGATTTCGCGCGTTAAGAGCTACACGGGCTACTTCACCACGGCGGGCGGCACGCAGTATGCGTTCAGCTTTATCGTCAACAATTTTTCAGGAGCAAGCGCCGACATGCGCAAACGCATGGACCGCCTGTTGGATACGCTCACGCGCCTATAGCTTTAGGCTTTCAGACCAATTTCGCGCAGACGCTCATCGAGGTATTCACCCGCGGTAATGGGGTCGTATTGCGCCGACTCGCCCTCGGGAATGCAGTTTTCCAAGCAGTCCAACTTCATGTCTGAACGCGGGTGCAGGAAGAACGGAATGCTGTAACGCGAGGTGTGCCACTTTTCTCGCGGCGGGTTCACCACGCGGTGGGTGGTGCTGCGCAGGCGATTGTTGGTCAAACGCTGCAGCATGTCGCCCACGTTTACCACAATGTGGTCTGGTAGAGCGGTTACGCTCACCCACTCTTCGGCTTTGTTCAGCACTTGCAAACCGTCGGCCGAAGCCCCAATCAGCAGGGTGATCAGGTTGATGTCCTCGTGTTGGCCTGCGCGCACTGCGCTGTCGGGCTCTTGGATGATGGGCGGGTAGTGGATGGGGCGCAGGATGCTGTTGCCATGGCGCATTTTGTCGTCAAAGTAAGTCTCTTCCAGTCCGAGGTGGATGGCGATGGCGCGCAACATGTAGCGGCCGGTTTCCTCAAACTTGCGGTAGGCACGCATGCCTACTTCGTGCATGTGCGGGAGCTCGCTGACCTCAACGTTGTTGGGATACACGTCGCCGATGGGATCGCCGTCGTCTACTTCTTGGCCAAAGTGCCAAAATTCCTTGAGGTCAGCCGCTTTGGAGTCCTTGGCGTGCTCGCGACCAAAGGACACGTAACCGCGTTGACCGGCGAGTTCAGGAATCTCGTAGCCGCGCTTTGTTTCCACCGGAAGCTGGAAGAACTCCTGCACGGTGCTGTAGAGCTTTTCCTGGAGTTCAGGGTCGATGGCGTGGTTGCGCACGGCCACAAAACCGATGGTTTCGTATGCCTGGCCAAGTTGATTGACAAAGGCCTGTTTGCGAGCGGGATCGCCTGAAGTGAAGTCCGCGAGGTCTACCGCGGGAATGCCTTGAACACCGTCCATGGTTACGAGATTTTGAGACTACGAAGTTTCCGAAATCCCGCGAATGATCAAAGGTCTGGGCAAAAAAAAACCACACCGAGGTGTGGTTCTTAGTTGTTAGTCAGTCGAATCAGATGACGTCCAGTACGTCTGGACGGTCGTTGCGTTTCTTTTCCAACTTGATGAGGTAGGTCACTTCATCCATGACGAATCGAAGGGCCCGATACACTTCATTCCGGGTGGGGATGCGAAAGTCAAAGGCGACATCATCGTACCCGTCCGGATACTGCTCAGCCAGTGCGTTCTGCACTGTTCGTGGCAGTTTCTCAAAACTCACAATGCGGTTTTCCATAATAATTCTAAGTGTCGATGCCGTTTACCGATGTTGTTCGGAAAAGGTTGCGGTGAGGGTAAGAATTTTTGTTTCCAACCCCGTACTTCTGGTTGTGCCAATGGGTAGACGGAGGGACGAAATCGGTCATCCATGTGCGTCAGGAGACCAGCCACAAAGTGGGAGGTGCTGGGCTTGGATGTAGGATTGGGGTAGGGGAGATTTGTGGGGTCGATGCCTGAGGCAGGCGGGCGCTGGAAGCAGTGCTCTGCGATTGAGCGGTGGAGACGGGGTGGGGGTGGTGGGGCCCGCGCAGCGGGAAGGTAAGTCCCGGCTAAAAAAGAGTTGTGACGGCTTTCGAGCCGCTATTTCATCCCCCGCTCCTTTTTGATCTGCTCGTACGCTTCCTGCACCTTGATGAACTTGGCCTCTGCGGCCTTCTGGTGCTCAGCCCCCAGGTCAGCGACCTTATCAGGGTGGTATTTGTTGGCCATGCGGCGGTAGGCGCGCTTGACTTCGGTGTCGGTGGCCTTGGCGTCAATTTCAAGTACGGTGTAGGCGTCGGCCACGTCTTTGTAGAACATCGCTTCGATCGAAGCGTAGTCCTTTTGGCTGATGCCGAGGTAGGCTGCGATTTGCTTGAGCAGGTCCACCTCGCGTTGGTCCACGTGGCCGTCGGCTTGAGCAATGCCAAAGAGGTACTGGAGCAATTGCAAGCGCATGGGGTGCTGCATCAGGTACTTGATCTGCATGCACACCTGGCGCACGGGAATGTCCTTCTTGAGGAGTTCCTTGAGGATGCCGATTTGCTCGGCGGCCACGGCGTCTCCAAACTGTTGGGAGAAGAACTTGCGGATGTAATCCAACTCGGATTTGAGGTGCTTGCCGTCGGCCTTCATCACCGCGGCGCTGAGCACCATCAAACTGGCGGCAAAGTCTTGTGGCGAGGTGCGGTGGCGTTGGTCGGCATACCGGCGCCGAAAGTCTTGGTCTACCCGGCCGCTTCCCCCGCCAAAAGCATGGCCATCACCTTCGTTGTCCCGATCGAACATGGAGCCCAATGCGTAGCCGATCAAGGCCCCAATTGGGCCTCCTGCGAATGCGAACCCGAGGCCCGCGCCAATCCATTTTGCGTATTTCGCCATATGTTCTGTTTACCAGCCTCCAGAAGCCCCTCCGCCACCGAAGGAACCACCTCCAAAGCCTCCCCAGCTGCTACTGCTTCCAGGTGAAGATCTCCAAGGCGAACCGTGACGGCTTGTGCGACGTCTGCCGCTGTGCATACTTGTATAGTTGCCCCCGCCTCTATTGCCGAGTTTGTCGATCAAGAACGCAATGAGCGCAATGAAGAGCAAAGGAATCAGCTTTATCCAAAAAGGTGTTTTTTTCGACTTGGAAGGTTTGAACTCACCACTGAGGCGCTGCATGATTTCAGTGGTGGCTTCGTCCAAGCCTGTGTAGTACTGGTTTTGGCGAAAGCGCGGTCGCATGACCCGTCGACCAATTTCCCCAAGGGTTCCGTCGGTAAGTGCATGTTCGACCCCATATCCACTCTGAAGACTCCATTTTCGATCTCCCATGGAGACCACAATCATGACTCCGTTGTCTTTGCCATCTTGCCCCACACCCCATGCCTCGCCCACTTCTTGGGTGAACTGATTGGGGTCCATCCCGTGCAGCGTTTCTACCAAAAGGATTGCAATCTGTGTACTTGTGGAATCCTCATACCCTTTCATCTTGGCATCCAAGCGGCTGATTTCAGCAGAACTCAGAGGCCCCTCGCTCAGTTGAACCACCATGCGATCGACGGGTCTTGAGGGCAAGTTGCCCGCTTGACCAAATGCAGTGCTGCCGATCACAAGCAGCAGTACCAAGTACATATAGGAATAACAACTACGCATCACCAAATGAAATATCATCCGGCAACTCGTTCACGTCATCGGATTGGTAAGGGAAATGCGTACGGAGTTGTACGCCTGCCTCGCGGATGCCGGCTACAATGCCTTGTGCAAATTGCCCCTGCTTGAATGCGCCGGCCATTGTATCGCGTGTGGAGTCCCAAAACCCTTCGGGAACCGCTTGGTTGATGCCTTGATCTCCAATGATGGCAAACTGCTGATCTTCCACTGCTATGTAAACCAGCACGCCGTTGCGAGCTGCGGTCTTGTGCATCTTCAGCCAGCGGAAAATGGCCACCGCTTTGCGGTCGATGTTGCCCTTGGCCGAACGGTCGAGGTGTACCCGGATTTCTCCGGAGGTTTCCTTTTCGGCAGCTTGGATGGCTTCCACCACCTCGTCCTGCTCAGCTTTGGATAGGAACGTATTTGGGTCTGCCATTACTCAGGACGCTTAAAACTTGACTTCAACGTCGTTTTCAAGGGCTTCAGTACTTGCTTTGAATGGGTCGCGCTCAGCAAAGCCAAGGAAACCAGCCATCAAGACTGTCGGAAAGCTGCGTCGTTTGCTTTCGTAGGATTCGATGCTTTCGTTGTAACGTTTCCGTTCAACGGAGATACGGTTCTCGGAACCCGTTAGCTCGTCTTGAAGCTTGAGAAAATTCTCATTGGCCTTGAGATTGGGATAATTCTCTGTATAGCCAAAGAAACGTCCCATGGCAACGCCGACCTGGCGGTCTGCTTGTTCCAAACCTGAAACATCCCCGGGCGTATTGTTTTGGATAACACGCATGGCCGAGGCCCGTGCTTCGGTCACTGCAACAATGGTCTCTTGCTCAAAATCGGCATATCCTTTCACGGTTGCCACCAAGTTGGGAATGAGTTTGTACTTGCGTTCATAGGCGTCTTCAACGTCTGCCCAAGCTTTGTTTGCCTCGGTATCGAGGCTCACCAGTCCATTGTAACTGCTGACTCCCATCAAAGCGAGTACCGCGAGTACAAGCGGTAGAATCCATTTGCGGATGTTGAATCCCCCTGTACCAGTCTTTTCGTATGCCATGTCTAGCGAGAATTAAATAAGTGATAGTGATCGGTTGATGAAGTGGGTGAGTTCTTCACCCACGAGCATGCCTTGTGCCAATTTCGCCAAATCAATGGCTTGTTTGGCCAGCGCCTTTTGTTGGTCCGCGTCGCCTTCGTCCAAAATGCGTTGCACCAGGGCGTGATTGCCGTTGACCACCAGGTTGTAACTGTCGGGCATGTGGCCAAACATGCCGCCACCGCCAGCCATTTGCTGCTCCTTCATGCGGCGCATGAATTCGCTTTGGGTGATGACCACTGGGGCCTCTTCTTCGCCCATGGCGGCAAACTGCACGTTGAAGGTAGGTGTCTCCACGCCGGCTTCAAACACAGGCGCGAGTTGCTTTTCTTGGTCTTCGGTCAATTTGGAGTCCAGTGCGCCTTCCTTCTCGATGAGTTTGTCCAAGGTGTCGGCGTCTACGCGAGCAAACTGCACATCGGTGTGTTTGCTTTCGAGCTTGCTGATCAGGTGTGAAGCCAATGGCCCCTCGAGCAGCAATACGTCGTATCCGCGGGCTTTGGCCGCTTGGATGAAGCCGTGCTGGCCTTCGGCGTGCGCAGCGTACAGGAACTTGACTTTGTCGTTCTTGTCGGTTTGGAGGGGCTTGACCTTCTCGATGTACTCCTCCCAGGTGAAGCATTCGCCCTCGGTGTTTTTGAGCAGCAGGAACTTCTCGGCCTTCTCATAGAACTTGTCTTCGGTGAGCATGCCGTATTCGATGAAGACCTTGATGTCGTCCCACTTCTCCTCAAAGTCGGCGCGGTCTTGCTTGAACATGCTGCCCAGCTTGTCGGCCACTTTTTTGGTGATGTGTGAGGAGATCTTCTTCACGTTGCTGTCGGCCTGCAGGTATGAGCGCGACACGTTCAGCGGAATGTCCGGCGAGTCGATCACCCCATGTAGCAAGGTCAGGAATTCCGGCACGATGTTCTCCACGTTGTCGGTGATGAAGACTTGATTGGAGTACAGGTTGATCTTGTTTTTCTGCACTTCTACGTTCTCTTTGAGGCGGGGGAAGAACAGAATGCCGGTCAGGTTGAACGGGTAGTCCACGTTCAGGTGAATGTGGAACAACGGGTCCTCAAACTGCATGGGGTACAGTTCGCGGTAAAAGGTCTTGTAGTCTTCATCTTCGAGGTCCGCGGGCTTTTTCAGCCATGCGGGCTCGGTGTTGTTGATGATGTTTTCGACTTCAAGACTTTCGCGCTTGAGGTTGCCTTCTTCGTCCTTCTCGCCTGTAGGGCTGTCGATCCACTCGGTTTTGGTGCCGAATTTCACGGGTACAGGCAGGAACTTGCAGTAGGTATTCAAGATTTCAGCCAGTCGACCTTGTTCGAGGAACTCTTTGGCGTCTTCGCTGACGTGCAGGACTACATCGGTGCCTTTGGTCTTCTTCTGGGTCTCTTCCAAGGTGAAGTTGGGCGAGCCGTCACAGGTCCACACCACGGGCGTCGAGTTGGGCTGCTGTGAGCGGGTGATGAGTTCCACCTTGTCAGCAACCATAAAGGCCGAGTAGAAGCCCAGTCCAAAGTGACCGATGATCTGGTCGGCTTTGTCCTTGTATTTCTCCACAAATTCCTCGGCGCCCGAGAAGGCGATTTGGTTGATGTATTTGTCCACCTCTTCACCGGTCATACCAATCCCGTTGTCGCGAACCGTAATGGTGCCGGCTTCTTGGTCGAGGATGACTTCCACTTGGAGCTTATCCAGGTCGGTGCGCACCTCGCCGAGGGTTTTGAGGGTTTTTACTTTTTGGGTCGCGTCTACCGCGTTGGCCACCAATTCACGCAGAAAAATCTCCTGGTCTGAATACAGGAACTGCTTGATGATGGGGAAGATGTTTTCGGTCTGTACGTTGATCGTGCCTTGTTGCATCGGTCGAATGGTATTCTGGGTTGACAGTGACCTTAGAACAATCTGGATGCCACAGCGTAATTCCTGACAGCTTGTCCCAAATATGCGTGGTGGCTGTGACATTTTGATCGCCTCTGGCCTGCCAGCCCCGAAGTTTTGTCACGAAACATGACCGTGTCTCAGGGAGGGCGTCTATTGCCTCGGGGCTCATGCATAGGTTACGTATCATTGTGCAAATCTTTGCGATGAAATGCCTGTTCCTTTCAGCCCTTGCAGCCCTGGCCTTGGTGGCCTGTTCTGAGACGCCCAAGGAAGCGCCCATGCGTCAACCTGCACCCGACGCTGAAGCTCCCGCTCCGCGTGCACCACAGCCCCCAGTCAACCAGCCGCAGCAAATCAGAGGCGCCACCGCTACCGATTCGGGTGTAAGCTTCACCATGGACGGACGTGAGGTGGCCTTTGCGTCTTTGGAATCGCGCACTTCGATGCTTGGCTTGGGTGCGGATCACTTGACCGTACGTTTGAGCGAGTACAGCAGCCAGCGTACGGTACTGATTGGTCTTCGAAACGTCATCAACGCGGATTATACGGGCAACTACAGTGCCATGGGCAGCGCGCGTAGCGCTGAACCTCAGGCCGTGGTCAACGTGCTAAATTGTGGCCAAGGCGGTGCAAAACATGTGACCATGAAAAAGGGAACCGTGCGTATCAAATCTGTAGACCCAGCCACCGGCGCGGTTTCATTGGATTTTGACGGCACCTGTTACTCACTAAGCGACAACAACGAAAGCACACCGATCATGCTCAAGGGCAGCTTTGACTTGGTGATGCCTACCGTACAGGACAAGCGCTAGAAATAGCGTTCAATGACCACCTCGGCCAATACGTCGGCCGCCTCTGGACAAAAGCGGAACCACAACTCGGGTTCAATCAACTCGAGTTCTCCCACCGCCAATCTGCCCTGGTTGTCGGTGAAGGCATCCACACGGGTGTACACCGGTACAGGATCCATCACGCGTGCCACGCGCTCAGCAAAGGCCGTTTGTTCTGGCGTCATTTCCCATGCGTGGACCGTGCCACCAAAGTCGTCTTGTACCCGAAACTCTCCGGTCTTGGCGCGTTTGAGGATGGCGTGGGTCACCGTCTCGCCCATGAGCATGAAAGACCACTCTCCTTCGGTTACGATGTTTGTTTGGGTCTCTTGCACCATCATGGCGCGTTTGCGGCAGAGGTTTTGCCACTGCGCTTCAAATGCATCCCACTCAGTGCTGTTCAGCCGGAAGGTGTCAATGCCTCCTGCGCCCACGATGGGCTTGATGACGGCATCGGTCCAGCCATGTTCGGTGCACAGGGAAGCCAGTGAAGGCGCATCGCCCTGCTCCACAAATGCGGTCGGCGGTACCGGAATGCCTTTGGCTTCCAGTTCTGTGAGGTACCGTTTGTTGCTGTTCCAGTCTAGGATTTGGCGGGAGTTGATGCAACGGGTGGACCCGGGCAGCGCTTGGAGCCATGCTTGGAATTCATCAAAGCGTTCGGCGTAGTCCCATGTGGAGCGGAAGATGACCGCCGACACGGTGTTCCAATCCACCTCCTTGTCGTCCCACGCCACGCGAATCACCTTCAACCCTTTGCGCTGCAGGGCCTCCACCACCAAGCGGTCCTCCAAATAGAGGTTGGCGTGGTATGGATCGTTTTCATTCGGGTTGGTCCACCGGGCGTCGGTGAGCACGGCTACATCCACTGCGGTGTTCATGCCCGCAAGCTAATTCAGCCCGCGGGAATCGCCAACAGCACAATGGCAAGAATACCCAAGGCCAGCCCGGCAAGGTTTTGCCGGCTGAACGCCTCGCGGAACAAGACCGCGGACAGTGCAGCGCTCAGCAGCACAATCCCCACGTTGTTGACCGGAAACAAAGCAGAATTCTCCAGTACGCCGCTTTGGATGGCCTTGACAAAGGCCAGGATGGATAAGAAGTTGACCGCTCCCAAAACCAAGCCTCCCAGGAGCCAACGTGCCCCAGAAACCCCTTTGCCGCGCACTTGATTGACAAGCAACACGGCACCTCCCAGCGTGAGTGCTCCCAAGAACGGGGTGGAGCTCAACACGTAACTGTCGGCGTCGGAAGTCACGTGCACCGATTCGCTGTACCAGCCGAGGACGAGTTCGATCACACCGCTGCCCAGCAAGATCAATACAGGAAGACCCAACCACTGGGTCCACGAACCGCGGCGTTCGGGCTTGAGGCTGGCCAGCACCACACCCATCAGTGCGCAGGCAATGCCAAGTGCTTTCCACAAGGTCAACCGGTCGTCCGGGTCGATGATCAAGAATACGGTGATGGGCAGCACCATGGACATCTTGGCGGCAATCGAACTCACACTGACTCCCAAGGTTTGCGCCACGCGGGCCATGAGGTTGAAAATCACGATAAACAGGGCGCCCAAGAGCAACAGCCATCGGGTCCATGCCATGTTGAACAGGTCCAGCGGGGAATAGGTGTCGGCAAACAGGAACCACCCGCAGCCAAAGGCCACGGCATAGTTCACCACAATCGCCGGAAACACGGGCACACGCCAATTGGCAAAGCCGCGGAACAGCAAGATGATGATGGTGGAAGATAGGATACTAAGTACGAGCCAGATCACAGCGGCAAACGTACGGAAAGGGTGTCCACGCCGTAGACCGTCTGGGAGATTTCACGGCTGTGGAGTGTTGGAGCAGGGGTGCCGCCATGAAGTGCACGTGCACCCGTCCAGATGCGCGCTTCGTCCCACAGCCCTGCTTCAATAAAGGTGTTGAGCACGTTGCGCCCCCCTTCGACAATGAGGCTTTGTACCCCTTTGTGGTGCAAAGCTGTCAGCAAGTGGGACAGGAAGTCTTTGGACCGTTCTAAGGGCCATCCGTTGCGGTCGCCAGCGCTCAACCCGGGGGCATGCACCAGCAGATGATCCCCAGTAGAATTGTATACCGCAGCGTCTACAGGCGTTTGTAGCTGGTCATCCAAAACAACGCGCAAGGGGTGTTCACCTGCAGCCGCTCGGACAGTGAGTGCAGGGTTGTCTTTCAGTACAGTGCCTGCGCCTACAAGGATGGCGGACTCCTCAGCACGCCAACGGTGGGTAATGGCTTGCGTCTCGGGCGCGGTAATCCAATGCACCGTTCCGGTGGGGTCGTCTTCGGGAGCCATGAATCCGTCGGGGCTCTGGGCCCATTTAAGGATAACATATGGACGCCCTTTGGTCACTTGCGTGAAGAAGCGCCGGTTGAGCCACTGCCCTTCTTTTTCCAACACTCCGGTCACGACTTCAATGCCTGCAGCTTTGAGGATGGCGATGCCCTTGCCGTCCACCTGATCAAACGGATCTCGGTTGGCGATCACCACGGTGGGAATGCCTGCTTGGACCACTTGTGGCGCACATGCCGGCGTGCGGCCTTGGTGGGCGCACGGTTCAAGGTTGACATACATGGTGGATTCCGCCAGCAAGCGAGGTTCGGTTACGCTGCGCAGCGCTTCAACCTCGGCGTGGGCTTGGCCCGCACGGGTGTGGTAGCCTTCGCCAATGATGCGGTCTTGGTGTACGATCACGCAGCCCACCAACGGGTTGGGGGCGGCAGGGCCGAGTCCTTGGGCAGCGAGCTGAAAGCTGCGCTGCATCCAGTGCTCGTGCGTCTTAGGCATGCACAGGAACTTTGCCTTCGGCGGCTTGGAGGGTGTTTTTGAGCAACGACGCAATGGTCATGGGGCCCACGCCACCCGGAACAGGTGTGATGAAGCTGGACTTGGGTGCCACTTCGTCAAACGCCACGTCGCCCACAATGCGGTAGCCGCGCTTGGCGGTCTCGTCAGGCACACGGGTGATGCCCACGTCTACGATCACAGCGCCGTCCTTGACCATGTGTGCTTTGAGGAACTCAGGCTTGCCCAGGGCCACGACGATGATGTCCGCTTGGCGGCAGAGTTCTTCGATGTTTTGGGTACGGCTGTGGGTGATGGTTACTGTGCAGTTGCCCGGGTTGGTGTTGCGTGCCAGCAGGATGCTCATGGGTGAGCCCACAATGTGGCTGCGCCCAATTACCACGCAGTGCTTGCCTGAGGTCTCCACCTCGTAGCGCTCTAGCAATTGCATGATGCCGTAAGGGGTGGCGGGCAAGAAGGTGGGCAGGTTCAGCACCATTTTGCCCACCGATGAGGGGTGGAAGCCATCCACATCCTTTTCAGGAGCTACGGTTTCGATCACGGCTTGCTCGTCGATGTGCTTCGGCAGGGGCAACTGAACAATGAATCCGTCGATCTGTGGATCGTTGTTGAGCTTGTCCACCGCTGCCAAGAGTTCTTCCTGGGTGGTTTCGGATCCCATGCGCACCAAGGTCGATTCAAATCCGCATTTCTCGCAGGCTTTCACCTTGGAGGCCACATAGGTTTGAGAAGCGCCGTCGTCACCCACCAATACAGCGGCCAAGTGGGGGCGTTTTTGACCCGCAGCTACGCGCTCGGCGACCAGTGTTGCGATTTCTTCTTTGATGGCATTGGAAGTGGCTTTGCCGTCGAGCAGTTGCATGGGAGGGAGGTTAAAGTTAGCGACGACGACCTTGCATACGTCCCATCATGCCTTGCATGGCGGACTTGTTGGTCATCATCTTCATCATTTTGCGTGTCTCTTCGAATTGCTTCAGGAGTTTGTTCACGTCCTGCACCGTGGTGCCCGAGCCGGCGGCGATGCGCTGCTTGCGACTGCTGTTGATCACCTGCGGGTTGCGGCGCTCGTGGATGGTCATCGAATGGATGATGGCTTCGATGCCTTTGAATGCATCGTCGTCAATCTCCACGCCTTTCATGGCTTTACGCATGCCAGGGATCATGCCCATGAGGTCCTTCATGTTCCCCATCTTCTTGATCTGTGAAATCTGATCGAGGAAGTCCTCAAAGTCAAACTGGTTCTTTTGGAGGCGCGATTGGAGGCGCTTGGCTTTCTCCTCGTCGAACTGCTCTTGGGCGCGTTCCACGAGTGACACCACATCGCCCATGCCCAAGATCCGGTCGGACATGCGCTTGGGGTAGAACACGTCGAGCGCGTCCATCTTCTCGCCGGTACCCACAAACTTGATGGGCTTCTCCACCACCGAGCGGATCGAGAGGGCAGCACCACCTCGAGTGTCACCGTCGAGTTTGGTGAGGATGACTCCGTCAAAGTCCAAACGCTCGTTGAAGGTCTTGGCGGTGTTGACCGCATCTTGACCGGTCATGGCATCCACCACGAACAACGTCTCGGTCGGGGTGATCGCGGCCTTGACGCGTTCGATCTCGTCCATCATCGCCTCGTCCACGGCCAAACGACCGGCGGTATCGACAATGACCACGTTGAAGCCGTTTTGCTTGGCGTATGCAATGGCGTTGGTGGCAATGCTCACCGGGTCGGTGTTGCCGCGTTCAGAGAACACCTCCACACCAATCGACTCGCCCACCACATGGAGCTGGTCAATCGCCGCAGGGCGGTATACGTCACACGCGACCAGCAGAGGGCGCTTGCGTTGTTTGGTCTTGAGGTAGTTGGCCAGCTTGCCCGAGAAAGTGGTCTTCCCCGAACCTTGGAGGCCGGACATCAGAATCACTCCGGGGTTGCCCTGGAAGTTCAGCGGCGCCTCTTCGCCACCCATGAGTGCGGTGAGCTCTTCGTGGGTGATCTTCACCAGGAGTTGGCCTGGTTTGAGGGCGTTGATCACGTCTTGGCCCAGGGCCTTTTCCTTGACGCGGTTGGTGAATTCCTTGGCCGTCTTGTAGCTTACATCCGCGTCGAGCAGGGCCCGGCGGATTTCTTTCGCGGTTTCGGCAATGTTGATTTCGGTGACCTGTCCTTGTCCTTTGAGGACTTTGAAGGCCCGTTCGAATTTGTCCTGTAGATTCTCAAACATGGAATAAACGCTGAATGAAGCGGACGGCAAAAGTACGGAATGGGTGGGAGCGGTGCCGGAGCCTTATCACCAAAGTTCGCACCCGCGCGAAGGGTCCCACCAGAGGCATTTTTGGGATCCCACTACGAAGTTTGCATTCCAAGTCATGTTATCGGGGAGGAAAGCAGGTAGAAGTTCGGTTTCATTCCAACAGAACCCAAGCGCTCGCGAAGGGGACATCACCCCCCAACCACCATCCAAACCGTACCGGTCCGGGTGATCGGAATGCCGTCGTAGGTCTCACGGTAGAAGAGGTGCCAGTTGTAGACGCCTTCTTGCAAGACGCGTCCGTCGACTTTGCCGTCCCAGCCTTCTTCAGGGTTGCTCATCTCGTAAACGGTACGTCCCCAGCGGTCGATGACCGACAAGGTGAAGTCGTACGGCGCACACTCAAACACGGGTTGGAAGACCTCGTTCAGGTCGTCGCCGTCTGGGGTGAAGGCATTGGGCACCCAAATGGGGCATTCGCAATCGATGGGGACAATGCGCGTGGAATCGGAAACCACCCAACAGTAATCGTCGTCCCAGATGGTCACCGAAATGGTACCGGAGTATTGGGTGTCTATGGCGCCGGTGGTTTCGCCAGTGTTCCATTGGTAGGTGCCTTCGATGTCGCTGACATCTAGGTATTGCGAGCGGCCGAAGCACACTTCGTGCAGGCTGGGGAAGAGGTCGCCGGGTTCTACCGAGACTTCCAGGAATACCTCGTCGTAGGCAGTGCCACACGGACTGGTGAGGGTGACCGACACCACGCCTTCGAAGTCGCGTGTATAGGTGGGTTCGGTGCTGCCGTTTTGCCATTCGTAGGTGGTCAGCGAGCCGGGGTAGGTCACATCCCAAGTGTAGAACTCATCTTGACAAATGGCGATATCTGGGCCCAAATCTACCGTGGGGATGGTGTCGAAATCCACCACCAAGGGTTCTACCACCGTGAAGCAATCATCGGTAATGGTGACGCTGAATTCGCCTTCCTCGCTGGCCCACCATTCGGTACCCATGGTGCCGTCGGGCCACAGGGCCTCGGCGTTCCAACCTTCGAGGGTCATGAGCACCGAGTCTTCGGCGCAGATGAGCAGGGGTTCCTCAAGAATCTGTTCGGGCAGGAGGTAGGGTTCTTCGTGCAAGATGACTTCCCAGGAGCCCAGCACTTCCTCGCAGGTGTTGTCCACCGAGAGGTAGTAAAAGCCGCTGCTGGACACATTGATGAATGGCGTGCTGCCACCGTTGGACCAATCGTAGTCCAAGTCGTTGCTGCCGCCGGGACCTATGGTGACAGTTTCTCCGGCGCAGGCCTCCACCACGTAGTCTCCGCCTTCCCAGGTTTGGGGTTGGATGTTGTCTTGACACAGGTTCATCAAAATACCTGAGCTGATGTTGGCGTAAAAGATGAGCCATTGGTGGCCGTTCTGGCCGGCAGCTGCCGTGAAGTTCAAGTAGTTGGTGGACCATGTTGCACCCGCGCCCGCCATGGTCGTGACGTAGGCGGCCTGCACAATCCCGTCGGCATTGAACAGCTCTGGGGTGTCGCTGGTGTAGATGCGGGGTTGGAAGGAGCCTGTTGCACCAAACCCGTGGCTGATGTAGGTGAAGGGAACCACCACGTTTTCGCCCGTACTCAGAGGGTCATTCAAGCGGAAGGCCACAGCTTGACCGGTGGTTGCGCCAGCAGGAACTCGGAAAAAGATGGCTTTGATGCCGTCGCATGCAACAGGCGGCGCAACAGTGACATTGTTGGTGACCCCGGGATCCAATCCGGCCCAACCGCCGTCTTGGTATTTGATCATGTCCGCTTTGGAAATGGCGGCGTTGCCGAGCGCGTCAGAGTTTTCGAAGTTTGGACCGGTGGGCACAGAATAGAAGCACCCGTCCTGCAGTTGCGTGTACGCAGTCAACGAGCCCAAAATGCTCGCACAGAATATGGCCAAACGAAAGATCACGTCGAATGAGGTTGTATCAATATTACAATCTGTTTCACCATTGGTGTAAGACGAACACGTCGAAAGATGTTCAATAGTTGCCCCATCCACCGGATTTAAATCCGGTGCAGACTCGGAAACCCAACTTACATCAACTGGGCAGCGCAGAAAACGCGGATTGCAGGATTTTCACCATGGCCGGGTGCAGGGCGGTGTTGGAGGCCACAATGCTCTGGCCACTCACCGGATCAGCGGCTTGGTCAAAGGCAGTCACAGTACCTCCCGCTTCGCGTACTAGCAAAATGCCTGCAGCCACATCCCAAGGGTGCAGGCTGTATTCCCAGTACCCGCCATAGCGTCCGGCGGCCACGTAAGCCAAATCCAAGGCTGCGCTTCCAAAACGGCGCTGTCCACGTGTGCACTTGCAAAATGCGCGAAAAGCTTGCATATACTCGCCCTCAAAATGAAACGCGTCAAACGGGAATCCTGTGGCCAACAACGTGTCCTGCAACGAAGTTGTCGTACTCACGCGGATCGACCGCCCATTTAAGGTGCAGCCTTGTCCTTTGGCGGCCGAGAAGAGTTCGTTGGTGGCAGGGTTGAATACCACTCCCAGCAGGAGGTCTTGTCCGTCGTGCAATGCTACCGAGGTGGCGTAGGCGGGCAGTTCATGCAAGTAGTTGGTGGTGCCGTCCAGCGGATCGATGATCCAATTGAAGGTGGGGCCGGGAGTGCCAGTGCCCTCTTCGGCAATGACACCGGCGTCAGGCAGGAGTTGGCACAAGCCTTCCACCAGGCGACGCTCGCTTTCACGGTCCACAAAGCTCACCAGGTTGCCCGGGGTCTTGGTGTCGATTTGGTCGGCAGACACGCGTTGGTCTGCCATCCAGCGGCCGGTGTCACGACTCAGGAGCTCCACCTGCGTTTGCAGGCGCTTTAAAGCGATCGGGTCCATACTTGGTGGCGTAATGGTCGCGGCGGCGCCAGATAAACAGGAACAGGGCCAGTCCGCACAGGAAAAAGACGGTAGAAATAAGTTCAGCTTGGGTGATTTCCATGCCTAAGAAATCCATCTTGTTGTTCACCCGGATTTTCTCAATGAAAAAGCGCTCAATGCCATTGAACATCAAGTATGCAGCAAACAACAGCAGGGGCGCTTTGAAGCGCTTGCGCAACGCCCACAGGATGCCGAAAATGGCCAGTGCCATGGCGGTCTCATACACCGGAGTGGGGAACACACCGGGGTCCAAATAGGTGCCATAGCCTTGGTAAATGTCCACCACTTGCCCGTCGATGATGCCTTCGCAAACGGGCGCATCGCAGGTGGGGTCTACTTTGGGGATCAGCTTTCCGGCATAGCCGCCATCTGGGTTTTCGAAGCGCACGGCATTCACGTTGTTGGGGTAGCGGTAGCTCCAGAGCCATTCGGGAATCCAGCCCGGTTTGGCCGCGGTGTTGGCAATGCCCCAGTCGCCGTCGCCCGAGACTTGGCAACCGATGCGGCCAATGCCATACGCCAAGATCAATCCCGGCGCGGTGGCATCGCACAAATGGCCCATGGGAATTTTCACGCGGCGCGCGTACAGCCATACGGCCAAACCGCCAATGATGAGTCCGCCGTAGATGGTCAACCCGCTGAGGAAGTTGTCCACGCTGGGCTCTCGGAAGAACATCATGAACTCGTCGGGATTTTCAAACAGGTGGAAAAACTTGGCGCCTGTAATGCCGCCAATGGCTGCCACCAGGGTAATGTTACCGGTGTACTCCCACTTGTGGTAATCCACAAGCTCTTCGCGGGGTCGATCGAGCTTGTTTTTGTTGCCGGTCCACCAGCGCCAGACGCCAAACCCGGCTCCCAACAGCAAGCCCAAAATGGGGTAGCCGTCGCCGGAAAAAATGAAATCAGTAGGGCGATTGTTGCCGGTAAAGAGTTCGCCTGCGTTGAGCAGCAGGTAAATGATCTTCCACCCAAAAAGGAAACCCATCCCGGCGTTGAACCCGATGTCTGAAAGGGAGGCGGGCTTGCCGATGATCCGTTTGCGCTTTTCCACCGGCAGCACGCCTTCTGCACCCTTGCGCTTGAGCTCACGTGTGAGCAGGGCAGAGGCGGCCAAAAAAGCAAGTGCCACAAAGAATCCAAAGCTGTTGACCAGCTTCAATGCTGGCCATTCGACCCCAAAGAGGTCGTAAAAAGCGTGGTACAGGGTTGGGTACATCGCGGGGGATTACAAGCGTTCGCCGAGTTGGACGTCCATCATGCCGTCGGGCACAATTTTGGTCAAAGAACAGGAAACAAGTTGATTTACCAAACCGGCATCATAAGGGGTGCGCACCTTGACGTAGTTGTCGGTGAAGCCGTGCATCCAACCTTCGTCTTGCTGGGCTTCAAACAACACCGTGCGAGACTGTTCCAATTGGGATTGGTAGAAGGCGTAGCGCTTCTTGGACGACAACAAACGCAGCTGCTTGTTGCGGGCCTGACGCACTTCCACCGGCACCACGCCGTCCATTCGCACTGCAGTGGTGTTGGGGCGTTCGGAATAGGTGAAGACATGGAAGTAGGTCACATCTAGGTCGGTCAAAAACGCCAGTGTGGTATTGAACTCTTGGTCAGTCTCGCCGGGAAAGCCCACGATGACATCCACACCAATGGCGGCATGTGGCATCACGCGTTTGATGTGTGCGATGCGCGAGGCGTACAGGTCGGTCAGATAGCGGCGGCGCATGCGCTTGAGAATTGCGTCCGATCCCGACTGGAGCGGGATGTGGAAATGCGGGGCGAAGCGCTTGCTGCTGGCCACAAAATCAATGATCTCGTCCGAGAGCAGGTTGGGCTCAATGGAAGAGATGCGAAAGCGGTCGATGCCTTCAAGTTGATCGAGCTCCTTGCAGAGGTCCAGGAAGGTCTCGCCGTTTGGGGTGCCGAAGTCGCCGATGTTGACCCCGGTGAGCACCACTTCGCGCACATGGCTTTCGGCCAGTTTGCGGGCCTCGACCAGGGTTTCTTCGATGGTGGCGCTGCGGCTGCGTCCGCGGGCCAATGGAATGGTGCAAAACGCACAGAAATAGTTGCAGCCGTCCTGTACTTTCAAAAAGCTGCGGGTGCGATCGCCAATGGAGAAGCCGGGCACAAAGGCCTTGGTCTCCTTGATTTCACGGGTGAAGTACTCCCCGGACTCCTTTTTTTCAAGGTCGCCCAAATACCCGGGCAGGTCAAATTTCTCGTTGGCGCCCAACACCACGTCTACACCAGGGATGTCCGCGATCTCGGCGGGTTTGAGCTGGGCATAGCAGCCGATGACCGCCACGTATGACTCGGGGTTGACGCGCATCGCACGGCGCACCACTTCACGGCATTTGCGGTTGGCGTTTTCGGTGACGCTGCAGGTGTTGATCACCACCACGTCCGGACGCGCGCTGAGGTCCACACGGGCAAAGCCGGCATCGGCCAGTTGGCGAGCAATGGTGCTGGTTTCTGAAAAGTTCAGTTTGCAACCCAGGGTGTGAAACGCAACGGTTTGGTTGGGAGTCATGGTGCAAAGGTAGTCAGGTGTTGCCTACCTGAGAGCAACAGAGAGCTTGAATGGTATTGCCGGTGAATCCTTGCTATTGCCCTGATGCATTTAACAAGTCACTGCTGTCTTGCCATTCCAATTTTTACAGGATTAAGCATTTTGGACGAGGTTGAGTTCGGGTGAATTTCGAGGACGATAAACCAAACTATGCTATCCCTTCATGAAAACTACCGGCATTTTTCTAATGTTAGCGCTGTTAGCCCTAAGTGCAGTTGGCCAGCAGGAGCCGCAGATTCCCCGAAATGAATTGAAAATCAATGGATTATACGGATTGCTGGCGCTTCCGGAGGTGAGTTACGAACGCATCATCAACACTGAATCTTCCTGGGGAACTTCTCTTGCTTTTGCTGTGGACCCCAACTACTCACTTAAAGTGGCCGTTACACCCTATTATCGCTGGTTTTTTAGCAAGAAACCTGCATCAGGTTTTTTCTTAGAAGGCTCAGGAGGCGTCTTCTTCGTACAGCAGGATCACTACTATGGTGGTTGGATTACAGAGACGCAAACAGTGGCTGGTGGGGGCATCGGACTTTCCCTGGGCTGCAAGGTGCTCTCTGACGGTGGTTGGGTCGGAGAGGTGTATGCAGGCCTTGGAAGAAACTTGATTAGTACAGATGTTTTTGGCAACATCTTGCCCCGTTTTGGTTTCTGTCTCGGACGTCGATTTGGCTCTTGAGGGAGAGTGATAGGACGTTCACGTGGCCACACGTTTTATGAACCCCAATCAGATAAAAGGTATGAAATGGTTTCTTCTGATATTTGCGCTGTTGTGCACCGCAGGCCTGACACTTGGACAAAAAGCGATGCCAGAGGCACGCAATGAGATCAAAATAAATGGTTTCTACACGCTAGCGGGGATCCCTGAGATTTCCTACGAACGCATACTCAACACTGAGACCTCAGTCGGCATTTGCGCGGCTCTGGCCTACCAGCCTTATGTCGGGTTGCAATTGGGCATTACGCCATACTTCCGCTGGTTTTTCAGCAAGAAAGCAGGTGAAGGATTTTTCCTTGAGTCTAATGGCGCTGTGTATTCTGTGTATACCGATCCTTGGCTGGGCGAAGGCGCCGGTGTGGGTTTCGCTATGGGTTATAAAATGACCAATGCTAGCGGTTGGGTTGGAGAAATTTACGCTGGAGCGGGTCGCAACTTCTTGACAGGTCGATACAGTTATGGGGCATACCCTAGGCTGGGTTTTTGCATCGGACGTCGACTTGGTTCCTAACAATTCGCGCCAGCAAAC
>JBMYJR010000021.1:0-41694 GCA_049594615.1 Flavobacteriales bacterium | reverse complement strand
CTGCTGCTGAAGAAGCACCTGCTGCTGAAGAAGCACCTGCTGCTGAAGAAGCACCTGCTGCTGAAGAAGCACCCGCTGCAGACGGCAAGGGTGGCGAAGATGCGCCTAAAGCACCTGAAGCTCCGCTGTACGCCAACGTAGCGCCGGAAGCCTTCGATTGGGAATCGGTTGAAGAAAAAGACGAAGTGTACTCTGAAGAAGAGCGCGAGCGACTCAACAAGGTCTACAGCGCCACCCTCACCGACATCGCTGAAAAGCAGGTGACCCGTGGTACTGTTGTAGCCGTTGGTAAGAAAGAAGTCGTGGTCAACATCGGCTACAAGTCCGAAGGTGTGATCTCTGCCTCAGAGTTCCGTTACAACCCCGACCTCAAGGCCGGCGACGAAGTGCCTGTATTTGTACAGCAGCAAGAAGACGCCACTGGCCAGTTGGTTGTTTCTCACAAAACAGCACGTATCCACGACGCGTGGATCCGCGTGAACAAGTCACTCACCGACAACGAAGTGATTACCGGTTTTGTGAAGTGCCGCACCAAAGGTGGTTTGATTGTCGACGTGTTCGGCATCGAGGCCTTCCTCCCTGGTTCACAAATCGACGTGAAGCCCATCCGCGACTACGATATCTACGTAGGCAAGCAGATGGAATTCAAGGTCGTGAAAATCAACAAGGAGTACAAAAACGTGGTGGTCTCGCACAAAGCGCTCATCGAAGCCGAGCTTGAAGAGCAGAAAAAGCAGATCATCAGCTCACTCGAGAAGGGTCAGGTACTGGAAGGTACCGTCAAGAACATCACCTCTTACGGCGTGTTCATGGACCTTGGTGGCGTAGACGGTCTGGTGCACATCACCGACCTGTCATGGGGCCGCATCAACCACCCAGAAGAGGTGGTGGAGCTCGACCAGAAGCTGAACGTTGTAATCCTCGATTTCGACGACGACAAGCGCCGCATCGCTTTGGGTCTCAAGCAACTGACTTCTCACCCATGGGAAGCGCTCGACGAGAACCTGAACGTAGGCGACCAAGTGAAAGGCCGCGTAGTAGTGCTGGCCGATTACGGTGCATTCGTAGAGATTGCTCCGGGCGTAGAAGGGTTGATCCACGTATCAGAGATGTCGTGGTCGCAACACCTGCGTAGCGCTCAGGACTTCCTGAAGGTAGGCGATGAGGTAGACGCTGTCATCCTTACCCTCGACCGTGAAGACCGCAAAATGTCACTCGGCATGAAGCAACTGATGCCAGACCCATGGGCTGACATCGAGAACAAGTACCCACCCCAGTCGAAGCACACTGCCAAGATTCGCAACTTCACCAACTTCGGTGTATTTGTGGAGCTGGAAGAAGGCATCGACGGCCTGATCCACATCTCAGACCTCTCATGGTCTAAGAAGGTGAAGCACCCGTCGGAGTTCTGCACCATCGGTGAAAACATCGAAGTTGTAGTTCTGGAGCTGGACAAGGAGAACCGTCGCCTGAGCCTCGGTCACAAGCAACTCGAGGAAAACCCTTGGGATGTGTTCGAGACCATCTTCTCAAGCGGTTCGGTACACCAAGGTACCATCGTACGTAAAGAAGGAAGCCAGTTTGTGGTTTCTCTCCCCTACGGCGTGGAAGGGTACATCACCGGCAAGCACATGAAGAAAGAGGACGGTGCCAACGCGGACATCGACGAAACCCTCGACTTCGTTGTGATTGAGTTCAACAAGAACGCCAAGCGCATCGTGGTATCGCACCGTCGTACCTACGAAGACGTACCAGAGGCCAAGCCAGAGCGCAAAGAGCGCAAGTCAGGCGGTCAAGGTCGCGGTGTAGCTGCTGTACAGCAGAGCATCCAAAAGACCACTCTGGGAGATCTTGATGTACTCGAGCAGCTCAAAAGCAAAATGGAATCGGCTGACGCCCCCGAAGAAGCCCCCGCTGAGGCACCTGCCGAAGCTGTAGCTGAGGAAGCGCCTGCTGAGGCCGCCGCTGAAGAAGTGGTTGAAACCGCAGAAGCTGCTGCTGAAGAAGCCACCGAGGCTGCTGACGCTGCAGAAGAAGCCGGTGACGATGCCGCTGCCGAAGGCGACACTGCTGCTGACGAAGAAGAAAAGGCCTAACGGTCTGTTCCAAATAGAAAAGGGGGGCTGATTGCCCCCCTTTTTTGTGCCCTGTCCGCAGTGAGGTGGTGGATAACTGCCCGCCCACAGCACGCACCATTCGGTTATATTTGCCTGCATCCATGAAGCCCGCTACCCTCATCGACCCCCAGCTCTTGGACCTGATCATTGGACGGCTCTGTCACCAACTGATTGAGAACCATGACGACTTCAGCCGATCGGCTGTGGTGGGCATTCAACCCCGTGGCGCTGAATTGGCCGACCGCATCGCTGCCCGCTTGCGTGAAATTGATCCCGCCCTTGGCGTGGATGTCGGCAAGCTGGACATCACCTTCCACCGGGACGATTTCCGCCGCCGGGACGAGCCCTTGGCACCCAACTCCACCGAGATCAACTTTTTGGTAGAGGGCAAGCGCGTGATTCTGGTGGACGACGTCCTGTACACCGGACGCACCATTCGTGCGGGCATGGACGCCCTGCTCAGCTTTGGCCGCCCAGAATCGGTAGAACTGCTGGTGCTGGTGGACCGCCGTTTTACCCGTCACTTGCCCATCAGTCCTACTTACGTGGGCAAGGCCGTTGATTCATACGACAACCAACGCGTACATGTAGATCTGCAACCTGCCAAAGGCAAAAGCAAGGTCTTGTTATACACCACTTCCGATGAGTAGTCTGAGCGTCAATCACCTGCTGGGCATCAAGGACCTCACCCGTGAGGACCTCGAACTCATTTTCCACACGGCCGAGGAATTTAAGGACGTGATCAACCGTCCCATCAAAAAAGTGCCTTCGCTGCGCGACATCACTGTGGCCAACCTCTTTTTTGAAAACTCCACACGCACCCGCCTCAGCTTTGAGCTGGCCGAAAAGCGCTTGAGTGCAGACGTGGTCAACTTTTCTGCGGGCTCAAGCTCGGTGAAGAAAGGGGAGACCTTGGTAGATACGGTCAACAACATCCTCAGCATGAAGGTGGACATGGTGGTCATGCGTCACCCCAACCCAGGCGCCCCGCATTATTTGAGCACCCAAGTGGACACCGTGATTGTCAACGCCGGTGACGGCACCCACGAGCACCCCACCCAAGCGCTGCTCGATGCGTTTTCGATGCGCGAGCAGCACGGCGACCTCAAGGGCGCACGTGTGGCTATCGTAGGGGACATCAAACACTCCCGCGTAGCGCTCAGTAACATTTACTGCCTCAAAAAACTCGGAGCCGAGGTGACCATTTGTGGTCCCACAACGCTCATCCCTAAGCACGCCGAGAGCCTCGGTGTACGCGTCAGTCACAACCTGGACGAAACCCTGAAGTGGTGCGATGTGGCCAACATGCTGCGCATCCAGCTGGAACGTCAAGGTTCTGAAGAAGATGTCAGCTATTTCCCATCCCTGCGTGAGTACTCGATGCAATTTGGCCTCACTGAACAACGCTTGGAAGCGCTGAACAAAAAAATCACCATCATGCACCCAGGCCCCATCAACCGCGGGGTGGAGATCACCAGCGGCATTGCCGATCACACCGACAGCATCATCCTTGACCAGGTAGAGAACGGGGTGGCGGTGCGCATGGCGGTCTTGTACCTGTTGGCGAGCACCATTCGTCGCAACTGAGAATTGATATATTTGTCTCAAACACCCTTGCACACACGATGAAATTCGAAATTGAGAAAAAGGAGAAGGTGGTGGTCGTGATGACCAAAGTGGAGAAACTGGATGCCTTGGTAGCCCCTGAGCTCAAGAGCGAGTTTGTCCTGGTTGCCAAAAACGGCCACAAGAACATCGTGCTGGACATGAGCGATACCCGCTACTGTGATTCCAGCGGTCTGAGCGCAGTGCTCGTAGCCAACCGTCTTTGCCGTGATGCAGGAGGTTCGTTCGTACTCTGTGGACTTCAGCCCACCGTAGAAAAGCTGATTACCATTTCACAACTCGATTCTGTCCTGAAAATCACGCCTACCCAAAATGAAGCGGTGGATTTGGTGTACATGGACGAAGTAGAGCGTGACCTCTAACCCCACCCCATGAAAAGAATTTTACTCAGCCTCACGGCACTCGTTTTGGTGATTTCTGCTGCAGCCCAGTGCACGCCAGATTACGATTTTGGTGACGATACCTTCCCAGTATATCCCAATCCGACCGCAGGAGAGCAATTTGCCGAAGGCGTGCTCAACGAGCCGTACACGGACGTATTGCACGTGTTGGTTCCCGACAGCGCGAACGAGCTTGTGGATTTGTTGCCGCCAGAGTTTATCCCTTTCGCCGAACTTATCGGTATAGATTCCCTTGCCTTGATTTCGGTTCAAGTGCTTGTGAACGATGTGAACGTGGACATCTCAGAAATTGGCCTTGAGGCCTTGTGCAACAACAATGGCGATTCGCCCAATCCGTGCCATTTTTTGGGTGGCACCCAGTATTGCGCTGCCTTGAGCGGTACTCCAAACACTGCGGGTGAATTCCCCATGAGCGTTGAAGTGGCCCTGTATTTCGACCTCTTTGATTCAGCGCAAGAATTGCCCTATACATTTGTAGACTACACCCTGACCATCAACGAAACTTCAGACAGTGTTTCGGAACTGGCTCAGGTGGAAATCGGCGTTGGTCAAAACACGCCGAATCCGGCTTCAGGTGTGACCCGTATTGAATACTCGCTCTCGCAACCTTCGCCGGTACAGTTCAAAGTGACCAACTTGCTGGGCGAAGTGGTGCACGAAGAGCAACTCTCAGGCCGCCGCGGAGTCAACACCGTGCGCTTTGACGCGTCAGAGCTGAACGCAGGCATTTACCTCTACAGCGTGGCGTCAGGTCAAGCCAAAACCACCAAACGCATGATCGTGCGTTAACCGCAACAACGACTTCAAGAACCACGCCTCGGCGTGGTTTTTTTTTGATGCGATTTGAACTGACCATACTCGGATGCGGGGCGGCGACGCCCACACTGCGCAGGGGAAATACCGCCCAGCTGCTGAACCTGCATGACCAGTACTTGCTGATCGATTGCGGCGAAGGCACCCAGCTCAAGCTGCGTCGCAACCGGTTGAAGTTCCAGCGCATTCACCACATTTTCATTTCGCATTTGCACGGCGATCATTACTTGGGCTTGCCGGGACTGATCAGTTCCATGCACTTGTATGGCCGCACCAAACCGCTGCACATCTACTGCCCAGAGCCGTTGCAGGAGTTGCTCGAGCTCAACTTGCGCTACAGCGACACGTACTTGAATTTTGATTTGGTGTTCCATCATCACCCCAAGGAGGGCGGTGTCATATTGGAAGGCAAGCATTACACCGTGGAGGCCTTTCCCATGAAGCATCGCATTGCTTGCCACGGCTTCCGTTTCCAGGAAAACCCCAAGCGTCGTCGGGTTGACAAAACCGCTATCGAGCCGTTGGACTTGGGGGTTGCTGAGATCATCGCATTGCGCAAAGGGGAGGACGTGATACGCGAGGACGGTACCGAACTCAAGCACCTGGATTACACCCTGGATCCGTACCCGGTGCGTTCGTATGTCTATTGCAGTGATACTGCTCCGTTTGAGCGCCAAGTGGGCAGCGTACAGGGCGCAACCCTGTTGTACCACGAGAGCACCTTTTTGCACGACATGAAAGACCGCGCCAAGTCGACCTACCACACCACGGCACTCCAAGCAGGAGAGATTGCTGCCAAAGCCGAAGCCCGGTATTTACTGCTAGGACACTTTTCCCAACGGTACGACGATACCTCTTTGTTCAAGGAAGAAGCCCGAACCGTTTTCCCTGAAACGCACTGCACGCATGACGGCATGCACATGGAGCTCGACGCTTTTGCAAGGCTTGTGATTTCTTCCGGATAGAACACCGGTTCGAAGTCCGTATTTTTGCACTCTTCGAGGACGACGCTTTTCAGCGCCGTGAAAGCCCCTCGAGATGCCCATCCATGAACCTGCTTCTTGCCGACAGTCAATCCCTCTCCCGATTGGGCCTGCGCACCCTGCTAGCGCAAGCGCCCGGCGTGGATTCGGTCACCGAGGTCGAGGACCAGAAAAGCATGTTGGAAGCCTTGTCTTCTGCACCGGTGGATGTGGTGTTGATCGATTTTACCTCTCAAGGCTTTGGCATCGACAGTGTGGTGGAGATTTCCCGTAACCATCCTCACGTAGGCACCTTGGCCATCACCCCCGACCAAAACGCACGTACCCTTGCCAACGCTGTTCAAGCCGGTGTGCGCAGTTACGTGAAGAAGTCGTGCTCACTGGAGGAAATCATCAATGCCGTATCCGATACCGCCAAGGGCGAACGTTTTTTCTGCGGACAGGTGCTGGACCGCCTGCGCCGCGAGTCGGTGGACCTCGACTCACTCATTGACAACGACTTTGGCTGCGAGCCGGTGGTGATTTCCGAAAGAGAATCCGAGATCATCGCCCTGATTGCTGAGGGTATGACGAACACACAGATCGCTGAGAAGTTGTTTTTGAGTGGACACACTGTGGGCACCCACCGCAAAAACATCATGCAAAAGCTGGGGGTGAACAATACCGCAGCGCTTGTGATGTACGCCGTCAAAACCGGAATGGTCAACCCGAACCGCTTCCTGTTTTCGGCTCGGTCCAACTAACCACGCGCCAAGCATGGTATGGGGTGCCAGTGTGGATGCCACATCCGTTTGTGACACCTATCAGACTTGGCAGTGAACACTTAAATCGCGTGTGACGCAATGATCGTCATGCGCACTTAAATGATGCAGGCATGATATTAGAAGACATGATTGAGATCCAACAGACCCAACAATCGCGCCTCGCAGAACTGGATTTTGAGAACCTCCGTTTTGGACGTGAGTTCTCCGACCACATGGTGGTCATGGATTACCGCGATGGGGCCTGGCAACCGGCCACCATTCGTGCGTATGAGCCACTCAAGTTCGCTCCTGCGATGTCCGCTTTGCACTACGGACAGGCGATTTTCGAAGGCATGAAGGCGTTCCGCAATTCTCGGGATGAAGTCTTCCTCTTTCGCCCAGACGCCAACATTGCGCGTTTCAACATCTCCGCCGAACGCATGTGTATGCCCAAGGTGGACCCCGAACTCTTCCGCCACGCCCTCCACACGCTTGTGGATTTGGACCGCGATTGGATTCCGAATACGAAGAATTCTTCGCTGTACATCCGTCCGTTCATGTTCGCCACCGATGAGTTCATCGGGGTGAAGCCATCGGATACTTACCGCTTTATGGTGTTCACCTGTCCGGTGAATGCGTACTACAAGGGCAACGTTCGCGTCAAAGTGGAGCGCCACTACACCCGTAGTGCTCCCGGTGGAACGGGTTACGCCAAGGCCGCAGGAAACTACGCCGGAGCACTGTACCCTGCCAAGCTCGCACAAGAGCAAGGCTACGACCAGTTGATCTGGACCGATGTTAAGGAGCACAAGTGGATTGAAGAATCCGGCACCATGAACGTGGTGTTTCGCAGCGGAAACAACGTCTTTAGCCCACCGGCGAGCGACACCATTCTTGACGGCATCACCCGCGACAGCATCATGACACTCGCGGCCGATTGGGGCTACGACGTGGTACACCGTCCCATCGCTGTGGATGAAATTCAGGACCTGCTCATGGCCGGACAACTCCACGAAGCCTTTGGCGCAGGAACAGCCGCTACGGTAGCGCCGATTGCCACCATCAACATCGACGGTACCGATTATGACTTGCCGCCGATGGAACACTGGGATTTGGCCAACCAGATGACCGCCGAGATGGATAACATCAAGCGCGGCGATGCCCCCGACAAACACGGATGGAATGATCCTGTGGTCTAGATCGCATTCAAAAACCCGCCAATCCGGCGGGTTTTTTTTGTTTTGTGGAATCGGCACAATTGGTGCATCACAACCATAGATGAAGCTTTGGACCTTACTCATAGCGATGCTGCTCCCCGCCTTGTTCTTTGCCCAAGAGGTGAAGTGGGAGGGAACAGTGCTCGACGCTGCTACGGGGGCGCCCTTGCCCTTTGCTACCCTGCGTTTCCAAGGAGAAGACCGCGGAACTGTGAGTAAAGTGGACGGTACGTTTTCGTTGAAGTTCCCTGCTGATCAGGGCACCCAGCGGGTAGTGGTGTCGGCGTTCAACTACGGCGATTTGACCGTGGCTTTCACGCAAGCTGAATTGGCTGCGGCGGGTGAATCCTTGAGACAAGACGTTGCACTGACCGCGCTCGTGATTTCCGTGGGCCCTGCAGAGGTGACCGGAAAGATCGATACCGTTTATGCTGAGCCGGACATGCATGTGGCCGACTTTGCCTTCTTCTCTGGCGGCACGTTGCTACTCACCTTTGAATCCATCAAGCATTTCAAAAGCGAACAGTGGGCCGGAAAAACCCTCTACACCGGTTGCAAATTGGTGTGGTTGGGGTTGGCCAATGAAGTCATCACCCAACGTCGCATCGCGCCCATTTGCATAGAATTCTACCAAGATTACGCCGGTCAGGTGTACCTGCGCACCAAGGACGCCGACTTGATCGTACAGCCTCAAAGCGGGATGATCTTCTTGCACAAACTGCGTAAGGGAGAGTTGGAGAACTACCTGCGCCCCATTGTAGATTCGGTGGACCGCACATTGTACGTGAGCACGTTTGTAAACGACTACCCGGCATTTGACTACTACGCCATTGATGTGCGCGATACCTCGCGTGTACTGCTGCATACGGTTGTGGACGAGATCCTCATGGAGCAGTTCCGCAGCGAATACAAGTGGTTGACGCCGCGCCAAAAGCTCGAGGCCTTCCGGGCTGAGGTGCACTACGGCATCGAAAAAGAGATTGCCGGGGCGTACATCTCGGGCTTTCCCAACAGCATTTATTTCGAGGAACTCTATGCGCCGCTTGTGGTGTCTGATGATACTGTGCGGGTGTTTGACTACTATGCCAACCACATCTATAGCTACGACCACACGCACGCGCTGGTAGACAGCGTGGTCATCGACTACCACATCGGGCGCAAAACAGGTTGGCAGCGCTCCACGCACTTGGACCCCGAGACTGGTGATGTGTACGTGCTGTTTTTGGTGGAAGGCCACCCTGAGCTGCGCCGCATCAACCTGCACACTGGAAAAGTGGACGGTGTGTTTCAACTCACCCACACCTACGCTGAGCACTTGAACATTAACAATGGGTTCGTGTACTACATCTACCGTCCGTTTGCTTCGGCGCAAACTCGGTACCTCTACAAAGAAGCCATGCCCGAGGTGCTGACGTCCAAAAAACGTTAGCAAACCAGCGAGAAACACGGGTTTTGCCGTTCTTGCTGCTAAACCCGCCCGCATGGACATCCGTCAACAGCACGCACAAATCGCTGCCTATACCACCGAAGAGGTGTATTGGCACCTGGCCAACAACCAAGGCCATTTTGGGACCCAAGGGGTGGTGCTGCTGTGTGACCAACTGTTGCAGCGTCGTGAGCCCATCAAACATGTGACCCAGCATTTTGAGCGCATGTTGGGCAGCCTTTCCACCCGCAAACTCGCCTACTTCGAAACCCATGACTACGGCTTCAGCAAAGCTGCTGTGCACGTTGCGTTTCGCGAACTGACCAAGCGCCGTCAAAACACTTCACAGTGGTTCTGGCACGACGGTTCCACCCAACAAGGCCCGCTCAACCGCATGCAAATTGAGGCCCGCATCGATCGCGGGGCCATTCACCCTGAGCACGTGTTGTGGAAGGAGGGGTGGCCCGAGTGGCGCAGGTTGGAAGACTTGGCCTACCTCACAGCCCGACTTTATTTCCAGCAAGAGCGCGTCCAGCAAGAACGCATGTATGAGCCCCCACCTCCGCCACCTCCTTCAGGTGGAAATACTGCGGGAACTAGAGCCGGCGCTGGACAACAACGTGCTACAGCCCAAAACGCGCAATGGGCGCGTCCTGCGCGTGCGGGCAACGAAGGCTTGGTGACGGCGGCGGCCATTTTATCTTTTATCACCGCTCCTATGTGGCTTGTGATTGCTTTGGTGACCCCGTTTGCCAGTTGGGGCGAAGCAGTGGGAGTATTTCTTCCCATGGCGTTTGCCTTGTACATGGCCGCGGCCAACATTCCGTACGGCATTGGGCTGCTAAACCGCAGGTATTGGGCCTGGTGGGGAGCACTGGTGTCGCATGCTTTGGGCGCAGGATGGATGTTACTCAAAGTGGCGGTGTACCACGACGGGGGGCTGTGGCTCTTTGTCTTGGGCATCGAGGCGGTTCTCGTAACTTTCCTAGCATCGACCAACCACCGATTTGCACAAGACCGATGAACCGCATTGCACTTGCCTTTCTGTTGCTGGCGCCTGTGTGGGTCTTGCCGCGAGCCGAATGTTCGGCCTTTACCTTGGCCGGAAAGTATTTAGCTGCGCGCTTCGCCGCCGATTGTAGAGCCCTTGGAATCACCCTCACCAACATCTACTGCGCGGTGCTTGCAGTCGGAGAGGATGTGCGTCCGGTGTGCGGGATGTGGCTCAACAGGGGCTTCACTTCCAGCGGCAACTACAAGAAAAAAATCCCCGCAGGGGTCACCTTTCACTTTGGCGATGGTTCGTGCCAAGTGGGTGTGGCCTCGCGCGACATAGTCACCTTATTAACAGATAATCAACCAACGGCCTCGCTGTCGGCAGGCTTTTTGCGTTTCCGTTGGTAGAAAATCACACCTATGTTCAAATCGCGAAATATACTGGCCTCGCTTCTAGGCCTTGTGGTGCTGGCCATCACCGTTGTGGTTCTACTGGCCATTTGGGAAGTCATTGAAATCGACGTAGAACACTTGTTGCGCAAAGGCCTCTGGTCAGCGTTTACGGTGTTCATCGGTGCGGCCATCATTGTATTCATCTACAACATGCTGTACCGCACGCCTGTAAAACCTCCGAAGCCACCGGGCATGGACCGTTGATTGCACCAAAGACTGAACTTTTTTGATACGGCTTTGTGATGTTGACAGTCCACCTTTGGATAAACCGTCATCCCGTATGAAATTCACCGTCTTTTTTGCAGCCTTGGCTGTGGCATTGGCCGCTTGCGGACAACAAACCCAAACCGCGGAACCCCAGGCACAACCCTACGTAACTCCACCAGAATTGGAACATTTAGAACAAGCCACCCTGGGAGCGGGATGCTTCTGGTGCGTGGAAGCAGTCTTCCAACGCCTTGAGGGCGTGGAAAAGGTCATCAGCGGCTATGCACAAGGCCCCGTGCTTAACCCGACCTACAAGCAAGTGTGCAGCGGTACCACCGGTCACGCCGAGGTAGCGCGCATTTTCTTTGACCCCGAGGTAATCACGTTTGCTGAGATCCTCGAAGTGTTTTGGGAAACCCATGACCCCACGACGATGAACCGTCAAGGCAACGATGTGGGCACCCAATACCGCAGCGGCATCTATTTCCACAACGACGAGCAAAAACGCGTCGCCGAGCTGTCTTTACTGGCTGCCAACGAAAGTGGCGCCTGGAGCGCTCCGATTGTGACCGAAGTAGAAGCCATCCACAACTTTTTTCCTGCAGAGGATTACCACCAGAACTACTTCAACGACAACGCCAACCAGCCTTACTGTCGCGCGGTAGTAGCGCCAAAGGTGGATAAGTTCATCAAGAAGTTTCAGGACAAGCTGAAGGAAGAAGCCAAGGCGGGGAATTAAACCCTGCCACTCGGGAGCAGTCAGATATGCAAACGCTGACAATGGGTCCCTCTTCCCTCAGATTTTTGGGCCTAGGACCGTTCAAAGCGCCACCCGAGTGCGTTGAATGGTGGCAGCCTGCCCATCATAGACAGGCTGTTTCCCTCCGGCCTGGGGCAGGGGAGCCCCGATCCAAACGTATTGAACAGCTTCAGCTGCCGCAGAGGGCACTGAGGATTACGGAGAATAGAAAATCCCGCCTGCAAGGGCGGGATTTTTTTATGCGGTAGGGGTAGCCGGTTTACTCGTCTTCGTCTTCAAGCTCGGCCAGCTCTGAATCGATGATGTCCTCGATGGCCTTGAGCATGGCCTTGTCGATTTTGGAATCGACTTTGGCCTTCTTCTTCATGAAGCGCAGCATTTGCTTTTTGTGGATCTCGTAGGCGATATAGACGGTATAGTTTTCGCCGTTGAAGTACTTCTCCTCGCCAATCTTACGCAGGTCGGCGATTTGGGTGTTGGTCACCTCGCGCGCCAGCGATTGGAATTTGTCGTTGACCTCTTCGGAGTTGAGGGTCTCGGTGTCGGAGAAGTATTGGTCGCTGACCACCTTCATGCGGGTTTGCACTTGCTGGGCGATTTCTTTTTTGGCCTGAAGATCGGCTTTGCTTTTGGCGATGTTGTCGTCCTTGCTCGAGCCCTTGCCCACCGCACGCCAGTAGCGCTTGGTGGATTCGTATTTGCTGCTCGAGAACGGTTCTTTCACCTGATCACCCAAAGGGCTTGAAGAGCCACAGGCCACCATCAGGGCGGCGCCGAAGGCCAAAACGAGGAAACGCATCGATTTCATGGTATCTTGTTTGAGTTCCAAAATGTAACGGAAAAACTGTGCCATATTTGGCCACCCTCTCCTCGAGTCCATGCTTTATCTCCACATCATTACCGGATCTGTGGCCCTGTTGACCGGCTTGCTAGCCCTGGTTCTGCGCAAGGGAAGCGTGGCACACAAGCGTATGGGCGACATGTTTTTTGGCGCCATGTTGCTGTGCAGTGGGGCAGGATTGTGTTTGGCACTGAACGGCGGAAACCAGTTTTTGCTGGTGATTGCAGTGTTCAGTCTGTACTTGACCTTGGCGGGATTTTCCGCGCTATTTGTACTTAAATCTCCGGCCGCCAGAATACTTGGTCAACTGTTGGCCAGTGTCATGGCCTTCGGCGTAGTTGGGTTTGTGGTACTTGCCAGTGATGCCTTTCAAAACGGCAATGTACTCGCCGGATTTCTGTTGACGCTATTTGGGGCGCTTGCCGGCTTCTTGGTTGTGCAGGACTACCGATTTTTTCGGCACGACAGAGGCAGCGTCATGAGCCAGCACATCGGACGCATGGTGGGCGCTTGGATTGCTGCATTGAGTGCCTTCTTGGTGGTCAATCAAACCCTACAACCGCCGGTGCTGAATTGGGTAGCTCCACTGGTGATCGGCGTGCCGATGATCGTTTACTGGATCCGAAGGTTCACCCGGCCTTAGTCTAAGCCCAGTTCAGTGCGGTAGTGGGCGTCGGCATTGCGGTTGAGGTTCCAGTAAGGGGCCTTGATGCGCTTGTTGAGCACGCCGGTTGTGGTCATAACCTCAGCAGCGGGTCCAAAGCCTGAGCGGTAGGTTTCTTCCCAACGTTCGATGGTATGCGGGAATTCAGTGGTGAAGAACAGGGCTAACGAACGTTGAATGTCCTTGTATTCCACCAGCAACATGCTTTCACCCGCACGGCCGTACTTGGTGGTGATGGTGGCCTTGTACGGTTGCACAGGCAAGTGGCGCAACCGCAGGAATTGCAAGCTCGGGATCAGGTCCGCTTCCAATTCCGGTGGAAGTTGTTCCGGGTCTAACAAGCGCACCTCAGACCACAAGTCGTCTTCCAACATGCCTGAGGTGAGGGAGGCGTTCTGATCTCCTTCGGACTCAAAGTAGCTCCGCTGTTCAAATCGGTAGCGTCGGCCGTCTTCCAAATTCATCTGGGTCCACGTATGCCCACACCACTCTTGGCTGCTGGTGGTGGCCTTCAAGGCCGGCCCGCCATCCATGGGTGAAAACGTGGAGGTCATCATCGAGTAGGGGTAGATGCCCGTGTTGAAGGTGCGGGTTTGGTTCATCTTCAAGACCGGGACTTCATCCTCGCCGCCGCCGTAATCGAGTTTGACTTGCTTGGACTTGCTGAAGGGTTCGGTGACAAACACAATCACCGCATCGCCTTGACGCAATTCGCCGTAGCGGGCTTGGGTGAGGGTGTAGGAAGTGATTTCCGCATCTCCGGCGTACCAATAGCTGCGGATTTGTGCCGGATCGGTGGGAGCAAAGGAGGCCGCTTGGACCGGGGTGGCTTGATCGGCTGGTGCGGATGGGGTGGGGCTCGTACAGGCCGCCCAACCGGCGGTCAAAACAAAAAGGGGGACGAATGCGCGCATGGATCCAATTTACCCATGCAACAGCTTCAAATCAGGGTTCGTTCACCATGGTGTCGCACAACAATTGCCAATTGGAGAGCTCGTTTTCGGTGGCCACCGCTCCGTTCAGCTTCTGGCGGAAGTACACCGAGCCGCCTGTGGCCCGCGGGACCTTGAGCAGGTACACGTCGTTTTCATACAACACATACTGCATGTCGGCGGTCAATCCGATGAGCTTGAGGCGCCCCCCGCGTGAAAGGAATCCGCTGCGGTTGAAGGTGTGGGTTTCATTGACCAAGTTGTTGTCTGCCACAAAAGTGTTTTGCCACACGTTGAGCATGAACTGGCGTTGCCGGTAGCGCACCTGTCCGCGGCGTTTCTTCTCGGCAATTTGCACGGTGCCCGCGCAGCTGCACTCAAAGGTCTGTTTGTCCGCTACTTGCGAGAAGGCAGGGGCAGAGAACAGGAGCAGTAGGGCAGAAATAAACAGTGTGCGCATGGTGGCAATTTACATCAGTAAAAGCAAACCGAATGCCAAGCTTCGAAACGCGTGTCAAGGTCAACCACAAAACCGGCCCGGTCATTTACAAAGTCAAACGGGGGGTGATTTGGATGGTTGCGGGAAGGGGAGGGCCTTGCTCGTATGGCACGTTGTGAAACAGTCGGCAGGAGGCGGTGGCGGAGGCGGCAGGGCCGGCACCCACGGGAGGGAACCTGCGCACGGGCCCATAAAAAAGAGCCGATGCTCACGCACCGGCTCCTTTCCAAAATAAGTCGTTCTATTCCTTACGCATCACGCGCGTCATCAATCAGCTGAAGCAGGTACTGGCGGTGCGCCTTGGTCATGGTGTTGGGCGCCGCCGCGCTCTTCATCATTTTCTCAATGCGGTTGAGCTCGTAGTTGGCCATCGCGCGTGCTTGATTGGAATGGCGCGACTTTTCGCCGTCCACACCAATCAGGCCTTTCACGTACATCACCTGCAGGTTCTGGCGGAACGAGTTCACCTCGGTACGCAAGTCTGCTTTGAAGATGCCATTGGTCAAGTCGGTCATGTACTCGTCCAGGGTATAGGTGTTGCCGTAGAGTTGGCTGTCCACAATGCGCTGGATCACATTGGGGTGTACCAAGTGGCGCAGGCACTCTGCGTGCGCAGCCATCACACGGTTGTGCAGCTTGGGGTCTTGGCTGCGTACAAAGTGATCAAAGCCGCGGCGCTGTGGCAGTAAGTAATTGTAGATGCCCTCAGCAGCGTCAAACGCGTCGGGGGCAAAGGCGTACTTGGTGAGTGCATCCATAGCGGCTTTTTGGCGCTCTTCGCTTACCGGCTCAAACGGACGGGTGTCGCTGTTTTGCTCGGGCTGCGAACGGTCGTAGTGCACGCCACCAATCTGGCGGGTCATGATGCGGACTTGGGTGATGTGCTCACCGGTAAGTACGTAGTAAGCGTTGAGCAGCTCTTGGTAGCTCTGGCCTTCTATGGTGTAGGTCTCCTTGATTTTAGGGAGCAGCTGGTTCACCAGTTGGATGCGCTCCACGCCGTAAGCAACCGGGTCGCTTGAGAGGTCGTAGATGTTCACGTCTGGGTCAAAGCCGCGGCCGGCTGAACGCATGTCGTCGGCGTCGTTGCCGAACACCAGCTTGGGATCGTTGCTGCGCGACAGGATTTTAGAGAGGCGTGCTTCTTCCGCTGCAGGCTCGTCGAGGCTCTCTGAGTAGCCGTACTCGATCACCCAGTGGTCGTAGAACCCGGGCTTGTCGTCGTAGTAGAGGGTTTGCTCCTCAGGGTTGAGTGCGTAATTGATCGAAGGGTACTCCATCACCGAGTTGCACAAGCCTTCTTCGGCGATTTTCTTGGGGTTCTTGATGTCTTCCACCGATTGCAGGGTAGAGGCGCGCATGTTGTGGCTCAGACCCAAGGTGTGGCCTACCTCATGCAGCACCAAGCGGTACAGGCTCTGACGGGTGAACTCTTCTTGCGCTGCTTTTTCAATGTTCATCGAACGCATGGCGTGCAGGCCAAAGTGCAGGCAGTGCTGCATGTGACCGCCAGCTGCGCAGAAGTGTGGATCGTTGGCAAACATGTTGTTTTCCATCTCTGCCTCACTCTGGTAACCGGCCAGGCCGAAGACTTCGGTTTTGAACAGGCGGTTGGATACTGCGGCGAACTCCAGCATGATGTCAGCACCGAGGATTTCGCCAGTGCGAGGGTTTACAAAACTCGGGCCGTAACCGCCAAATGGAGGTTGAGGCGAAGAGGTCCAACGCAGCACGTTGTAGCGGATGTCACCGGCGTCCCAATCGGCATCGTCGGGTTGAATTTTCACCACGACCGCGTTGGTGAAGCCTGCTTTGGCGAAGGCTTCGTTCCAGCGTTCGACGCCTGCTTTGATGATGGGGCGGAATTCCTCCGGAGTGGTGTTTTCAATCCAGTAGGTGATGGGCTCCACAGGATCGCTGAGTGGTGCGCCTGGATCTTTCTTCTCCAGTCGCCAGCGGTGGATCATATCGCGGTACGGAGTGGCAGAGAACGAAGTCATGTCGTTCACTTGGGTCATGAAGTAGCCCACACGACCATCGTCGCGGCGCGGCTTGTAGCTGTCGTCCGGCATCGAGAGGATGCTGTGTTGGTACTTGATGGAGATGTTGCGGGCATCGCTCACAGCCTCAGAGCCACCGCGGCGCGGGTTCTTGTTGCTGTAAACGTAGGTCACGGTCACCTCTGAGTTCTCAGGGTAGTTGTTGATGGCTTCTACGCGCGACTTGCTCTTGCTGAGTTGGCCGAGCAGCGATGGGAATTGTGGGTTGCTCGGAGGCTTTACCATTTGGAAGTTCTCGCTGAGGAAGATGCTGCCACCGTCAATCAGGTAGCGGGTCTCGTCGGCATCTGATGCGTAGATTTTTTCGCTGAGCAGCAGGGGCTCATTGATGTTGGCCTCGGCCGCTTTGCTCAGAGCGGTTTCTTCGTCGAAGTAGAAGTTGGTGTTCATCTGCTTGACCTGCAGCTTGTCGTAGTAACGGTCAAACGAAATGATCTTTTGTCCACGGTAGCTGCCACGGAAGAAGCCGGCTTCTACCACACCATTCTCCACGTGTGAGAAGTAGATGAACTCTTTGCCGAGGTCTTCGGCGTTCACCTCCAGGTAGAGTTTGCCGGTGAGGGTGTCTTGGTGAATGTTGAGCAGGCCTTCGAACGAAGTGCAGCTTTTAAGCACGTCGTCAATGTCTTTGACATCGCCTTTGGGCTTCTTTTTTTCAGCAGGGGCTTCGGTGCCTTTCTTGTTTTTCTTCTTGCCGCGCTGTGCGGAGGCTTCTGGGGCGAAACCAACGAAGAAGAGCGCCACGAGCAGTGCGCTCATCCAGTGGATGCGTTTCATCGGGTCTTGAGGTTTTGGATTCAGGTGTGGTACAAATCAGCGCACGCAAAGTAGGCAAAGGCTTGTATGTCAGGTGTTAGCGCTTGTGAAAAAGCGTAAAGCCGCCCCTTTGAGACCTTCAGCATTCCGAACTTTACGGGGAATTCATGCACCAAGAACGCCACCTTGGGCGGAGAAATCACGATATTGACACCCCTGCATTTGTGGAATGAAACACCTCTTGACCCTGCTGTGTGCCGTTGCTTTTTTGACCGGCTCAGCCCAATACAGCGTAGAAACCACTGACTACCAAGGCACTGTGCCGCTGGTAGGCTTTACCGACCACAACGTCTATGTCCTCAATGAGCTTACCACCGACAGCCTGCACCTGGGCTGGAAGTTCATTGACAATACCTGTCCTCCAGAGTGGACCTTTGCCCTGTGCGACTTCGGATTTTGTTACGAGGATATTCCACCTTCGGGTGTGATGCAGCCCATTCCTGCAGTGGCCGACGGCTTTTTGAAGTTGACCGTTTGGGCCAATGAAGTGGACGGCTCGGGCTCGGTTACCTTCTGGGTGTACGAGGTGGACGATTTTGAAAATTACCAGCGCATCACCTTCTGGTTCAACATGGCCCCGGTATCGGTGGCCGAGGTGGACCGCACTGCGTTGACCGCCTTCCCCAATCCCGCCAGCACCACACTGACCGCTTCGAGCCCTGTGCCCGGGGAGTGGCAACTCTTCAACAATCAAGGCCAACTGCTTTTGGACGCCAGTGGCATTGCGGTGTCTTGGAAGATAGATGTGTCCCAATTGCCTGCGGGCTGGTACACGCTCAAATGCACCCGCGAGGACGGCGTGCACACCAAACCTGTCTTGATTCAACACTAGAAACCTGTAAACCGATATAAGATGCAAGTACGTCTTCTAACGCTTTTTGCCTTGGTGTGCTGCGGTGGCTTCCTGTCCGCCCAACATGTCACGGTGATCGATTCCGACGCTACCGGAACCACCCTCAAACTCCAACTGACCGGCTCGGAACTTGAATTCCACAATGTGGAGCTGGGCGGCGAAACCGCCACAGTGGTACGACTGGCCGAAGGCCATCGCCACTTGGTTGCTGGAGAACCAGACGTGGACGGCTTCACCAGCACCATCATCATCGATGACCAAGCTGCCACTTGGGTGGAGGTGCTCGATGCTGGGTACTATGAATTGACCAATGTGAACGTGGCCCCCAGCAAAGGGAACCTCTACCGCAACGTCGACCCAGCCACCGTTCCGTACGAGTTTGGCGATGCGTACAGCGCGGATGCCTTCTTCCCCAAGAAAGTAGCCGAACTCCGTACTCCGTTTGTTTACCGCGACTTCCGCGGCCAAACTGTGGATTTCCACCCCTTGCAGTACAATGCAGTTACTGGCGTACTGCGTATTTACGCTTTTGTGGAGATACGGGTGCACAACGATTTTGACCACATTGGTGAGAACAACTTCACCCCCAAAGTGCGCACCACCCGCCTGCACGACGACCTCTACGGCCGTCACTTTGCCAACTACGGCCAGTACCGCTATGATGTGGTGGACGAACTGGGAGGCATTCTGGTGATTGCCCACGACCAATACATGGAAACCATCCAGCCGTGGGTGGATTGGAAAATCCAAAAAGGCCACCACGTGTGGGTGACCGACATCGCCGACATCGGCAACAGCATTGAAAACATCCAAGCGCACATCGATGAGATGTACGCCGAGCACGACATCTCCTACGTACAGCTTGTGGGCGATGAAGACCAAGTGACCACCGAGCTGGTGATCAACGGTGGCGGCCCGGGCTACTGCGACAACTGCTACGGCATGCTGGAAGGCAACGATCACATGCCTGAGGTAATGATCGCCCGTTTCTTGGTACACAATAACGACGAGCTCGTGCCTGTGATAGCGAAGTCCATCGCTTACGAGCGCACCCCAGACACCGAAGAGTCATGGGCGTCTACCGGCATTAACATCGGTTCGAACGAAGGCACCGGCATCGGTGACGACGACGAGGCCGATTGGCAGCACAACAACAACCTCAAGCAAGTGATGCTGGACTTCACCTACACCGACGTGTGGGAGATGTACGAAAGCAGTCACGGCGGCGATTCACCCACTCCGGGCGACGAAACCGCCGACCAATCAGGCAACCCGAACTCCTCTGATGTCACCGACATCATCAACACAGGAGCCTCGTTGATCAACTACACCGGTCACGGCTACCACAACGGGTTCTCGACTTCAGGATTCGACGGCGAGGATGCGCTTGCCCTGACCAACACCAAGTCGTGGCCTTACTGGATTGCTGTTGCGTGTTGCGTGGGTGACTTCGACGAAAACGACGGCACTGGCGATTGCTTCGGTGAGAAGTGGTTGAAAGCGACCTACCTGGGTGAGCCTGCGGGCGGTATCGGCGGTTCGTTCTCTTCGGTACTACAGTCATGGGCACCTCCGATGGAAGGCCAGGACGAAATGGTGAATCTGATTGCTGAAATCGGCCAGCAAGACATCCGCCAAACCTTCGGAGGCATCCACTTCCACGGCTCTATGAGCATGGTAGAAGACTACGGCGGCGGCGGTGAAGAAATGATGGACACCTGGTGTGTGTTTGGTGACGGTTCTGCCGTGATGCGTACCACCACCCCCGTCAACTTGGCAGTGGAGCATGACGCCGCTACCTTCATCGGCGTTGAGGACATCACCATCGAGGCCAACCTCGAGGACGCACTGATCTCCCTCACCTTGGACGGTCAAATCATCGGCACCGGCCTGATCGTAGACGGTGAGGTCACCATCACTCTGGCCGAACCCATCACCGACGTGGTGGACATCACCGTGACCGGTACCGCATTCAACGCGCTTCCATACGAAGGCATCATCACTGTGCTGCCCCTCGACGGTCCTTGGATCACCGACGATGCGGTGGCCATCGACGACGCTGCGGGCAACGGCAACGACCTGGCAGACTACGCCGAGGACGTACTGCTCGACATCAGCCTTGAGAACGTAGGCATTGAGAATGCCTACGGCGTAGAGGCCACGCTCACCACCGAGGATGCGTGGGTCGTGATCACCGACGATTACCACAACTACGGCGACATCAATGCCTCCAACATCGTGGACGCGATTGGCGGTTACGCGTTCAGCGTGGTAGACGGGGTGGAAGATCAACACACCGTGAGCTTTGACATGAACGTCACCGACACCGACGGCAACACGTGGACCCCTGGGTTCAACGTGACCTTGAACGCGCCGATAGTGGACGCTGCTGAAGCGCTGGACGTGTCAGACGCCACCGGCAACGGCAACGGTCGTCTGGACAACAGCGAAACTGCTGACCTGCTGATCACCAATCTCAATGAGGGCCATGCAGCCACTGTTGCGGCCACTGGAGCGCTGACCACAACATCCCCCTACGTGACCATCAACAATCCTTCTATAGACCTGGGCGTGTTGGCAGAATTAGGCGGTGACGCCATGGCTACTTTCAGCGTGACTGTGGCTGACGATGCGCCGGACGGCGAAGTGGTTGAATTCGTGTACACCCTGACCGCAGGTGCCTACACCGCTACCCGCACCTACACCGAAGTGCTCAACCTGATCATCGAAGACTGGGAAACCGGAACCGACGAAATGTTCGACTGGGCCTACGACGGCGATGCTGATTGGTTCATCACCGGCTCCGAAGTGTACGAAGGCGCTTACGCCATGCAGTCAGGTGACATCGACAACAACAACTCCACCACGCTGCAGATCACCATCGATGTGACCTCTGCTGGCCCGGTTGAGTTTGCGCGCAAGACCTCTACCGAGGGCAATTACGACTTCCTCTACTTCCGCATCGACGGAGCCATGATGGAGAACTGGTCGGGCGAAAACGACTGGCAAGAATTTAGCTACAACCTGAGCACAGGCACCCACACCCTAGAGTGGACCTACGAGAAGGACTTCATTGTTTCGTCAGGCGCCGATGCTTGCTGGGTGGATGACATCATCCTGCCGCCGCACAACAGCCTGGTGAGCGTAGTGGAAACCTCCGCTACAAAAGAGGTGTTGCTGTACCCCAACCCTGCGCGCGATGAGGTGACCTTGGTGTGGAACGGACACAATGGTGGCGTAGGTGCCGTAGAGGTGCGCAATGCTGTAGGCCAGCTCGTACTGAACACCACCGAGAACTTCAACGCCGGTCAGCACCGCGTGGAACTGAATCTAGACAGCCTCACCGCAGGTGTATATCTGGTCCGCGTGTTGCAAGACGGCACCCAGCAAACCCTCCGCCTGATTGTGGAGTAAGTGCTGAACAAAGATTAAGAAGGAGAAGGGCTGCCCAAAGGCGGCCCTTTTTCTTACCCGCCAAACCCACCCATGCCGCCAAGCAAGCCGCGAGCAGTTTTGGCCATTTCTTGATCGTGCAGAGCACCGGCTTGTTCCAAGGCGCGGTTGGTGGCCAACAGCACCAAGTCCTGCACCGCTTCGGCGTCTTCCAGCAGGTCTGCGGGGATGTGGATGTCTGTAATCACGCGGTTGCCGTTAGCGGTGACTTTCACGCCTTCGGCCTCGCCGGTGACGTGTTGGGAGGCCAATTGGGCCTTGACGGCCTCATTTTGCTGCTGCATGTCTTGCAGCTTGTTCATCAGATTGTCAAACATACCGGTGCAGTTGGGCGGCAAAATTGCGTTTTTTGTCCCGATGCCCACCCTTGATGCCAGAACCGTTCGCATCTACCGTGTAATCCTTTTGCTGGGATGCACGGCCTTTTTCGTGCTCCAATGGATCAACGGACGCGACGGCATGGCCGACTTCCGCGTGTACCACGACGCCGCCGAGGCGTGGATGGCAGGGGAGTCGCCCTACAGCCAGTGGTTCTTTGTGGAAACCGGCTACTACAAGTATTCCCCGGTGATGTTGGTGCCCTTTATGCCGCTGACTTGGTTGCCAGTCAAGGTGGCCAGCTCCTTGTTTTACTTTGCCATTGTGGCGGCCATGGCGTGGCTGCTGCCGCGTGTGGTGCAGCGCGCGAAGGCGTTGTTCCCGTACGGCGGCACACCCGGTTGGTTGCTGCTGGCGGTATTGAGCGCAGTCATGCTTGATCACCTGGTGCACGAGCTGCATTTGGGCAACACCAATTTGCTCTTGCTAGGATTAGGGTGGAGTATGTTTGTGCACGTCCGTCGCGGCAAATGGAAGTGGGCTGGTGTGGCCTATGCCTGCATGCTACTGGCCAAGCCGCACTTTCTGATTCTGATGCCTTGGCTTGTGATGCGAAAGGAGTTTCGCGTGTTGGTCACCACTACTTTAGGTGTGATGATCGGCCTGCTTTTGCCCGCCCTTTGGACCGGGTGGGGCGAAAACTTGACCCTCTTGCAAGATTGGTACTTGGCCATCCGTGAGCACCAATCTATGTTGCCCTCGGCCAACACCTGGGCGTCCATGAGTGCTGGGGTGATCGGGTTCGAATTGCCGGCACCCACCTGGTTGTTTGCAAGCACTGTAGCACTGGCCGCTGCTGCCATTTTCTTTCTGCTACGCCACCACGGCTTGCCTCAAACCGATCACCGCCGTGCGTACGTGGAATTCTTCCTGCTCATCAGCCTGATTCCCAACCTGACCAATACCGATACCGAGCATTTTCTCTGGAGCATTCCCGTGCTCGCAGGGTTGCTGGTGATGCTCCCATGGTCACAGGGAAAGCGTTGGCTTTGGGCCATCCTAGGCGTGGCCGCCTTGCCTTGGCTGCTGAGCACCCCTGACCTGATTGGCCACGCTGCCGATGAGTGGCTGGATAAAAGCGGATTGATTGGGGTGAGCAACACTTTCCTGTTGGGCTGGTTTGTGTGGTATGTGCTTCGCCCGCCGGCGCACTTGCCTGATCCGGCTATGCACGTCCCTGTGTGAATGGGCAGGGGAGGGCTGCTCTGGGTACAACCGTCCCGTTGGCTACTTTGGCGTATTCTTTGTCAATCTACTTGCATGCGAAGCATTCTTCTTCTCGCCGGCCTGTTGGTCTCCCTGACGGTTTGGGCACAACCCGGTCGCAAATACACTTCCTCGGACAAGAAAGCCGTCAAGGCTTACCAGGAGGCTTTGGCCGCCTACGATTTCCAGGACTACGACTTGGCCTTGCTCCATTTGCAAGCCGCCCAAGAGCGCGACCCTGCGTTCATCGAGACTTGGATCCTCGCCGGTCAAATCCACAACATGCTTGGGCGCAACGCACAGGCCATTGGCTCCTTGGAGAAGGCCCAGCGCTTGGACCCGTCTTTCTTCCCTACTAACAACTACTACTTGGGCGAACTGTACCTGCTCGAGGCCGATTACCTCACCGCAGCACAGCGCTTTACGGACTATCTGAAGAGCGGACCACAACCCGGCATCACGGTAGATCGTGCCTCGTTGGGGCTGGAATCGTGCGGCTTTGCCCTCGAGGCCATGGCCAATCCGGTACCGTTTGAACCCATCAACTTGGGCCCCGCGGTCAACTCTGAACACAGCGAATACTACCCCAGCATCACCGTAGACGAGGGCCAATTGCTCTTCACCCGCGAAATCCCAAAGAAAGGCGCTCCCGATGGCCGCGACGAAGATTTTTACCTCAGCACCCGTACCGTAGACGCGTGGGAAGCGGCAGCCCCAGTAGCCGAGGTCAACACACCTTTGCGCGAGGGAGCCCCCACCTTGGCCCCTGACGGTCAACTCATGTTCTTCACCGCCTGTGCGGTCTACGGCGATTACGGACCGGGGCGCGACGGCTTCGGCAGTTGCGATTTGTTTGTGTGCACACGCTTAGGCGGCCAGTGGACCCAGCCCCAGAACGTGGGCAGTGCGGTCAATTCCCGCTCATGGGAGTCGCAACCCAGCTTTTCAGCCGACGGACGCACGCTGTACTTCGTTCGTGGGTACCGCACCCCCAATGGCATTGGCAAGCAAGACATCTTCTACTCGGAATTGCAGGACAACGGCAGCTGGTCACAGGCCAAACCTGTTCCCGGCAAGGTGAACACCCCTTTTGAAGAGGAATCCGTACTCATTCACCCCGATGGGGAAACCCTCTACTTCTCCAGCAACGGCCACCCCGGCATGGGAGGGTTGGACATCTATGTGAGTCGCAAGCAAGAGGACGGCACTTGGGCTACCCCGGAAAACCTCGGCTACCCGATCAACACTGCTGGCAGCGAAAACTCGTTGCTGGTCTCGGCTTCAGGCAAGGTGGCGTTCTTCGCCTCGGACCGCGAAGGCGGCATGGGTGGGCTCGATCTGTACCAGTTTGAGATGCCCGAGAAGGCGCGCCCGACTCCCGTAACCTACACCCGAGGGACAGTGCTGGACGCCGGTTCATTCAAAAAGCTCGGCGCCCGCTTTGAATTGATTGACCTCACCACCGGCGAAACTGTGGTGGAAAGCTACAGCGACGACCGCACGGGCGCATTCCTGGTGCCGCTCCCTGTCGGCCGCGATTACGGGTTAAACGTCAGTAAAGCAGGCTACCTCTTCTACAGTGGACACTTTACGCCTGAGGCTACCGCTTCAGGAGAGCCCTATGAGCTTGAGGTTCTGTTGAGCAAAATTCGACCGGACAGCAAGGCCACGCTCAACAACATCTTCTTTGCCTCGGGCAAGTACGACCTGCTTCCAGCCTCGACCACAGAGCTCGAAAAGTTGGCGGAATTCATGCGCATGAATCCGGACGTATCGGTGTCCATCGATGGACACACCGACAACGTGGGCAGCACCGCCGACAACCAAGTACTTAGTGAAAACCGCGCGAAAGCCGTGGTGGAGTACCTGGTGAACAGCGGCATCGAAGCCGGCCGCCTCCAAGCACGCGGTCTGGGCGAGACCCAACCGGTGGATTCCAACGACACCGAACGGGGCCGTGCCCGCAACCGCCGAACCGAATTCGTGATCACGGGCGTCTGATCTGTTTGCTTTGTGCTTATTGCGGGAATAGGTTGCTGAAATACGCAGTGCCCAAAGGCCAAAAAGCCAGTGGATTGCAAGTAAGCGTTCAAATCAGGATCGAGGGTGCTCACCCCGGCAAGGTGTAACGAATCGCCAATCCACCATAGGCCATACGACCTGGAGCTGGGTTGAAGAAGCGTCCACCAAAGGCGTTCACCTGCAAGAAGTTGGAGTACAACGTGTCGGTAAGGTTGAGTACGCCTGTATGGGCAGAAAAGTCCCATCGCTTCCAGTTGCGGTGGTAGCGCAGTTGCACGTCCACGGTGTTCCACGCAGGGGCCCATGTTTCGTTTTCGTTGTCCACAGGGGTGCGGTCGTTCCAGCGGTGGGTGGCGGTCAGTTCAAAGAGGTTCATCACCCCGTTGTAGGCGTTTGCGTTTAGGTTGTAGCGCAGCGACACTTGGTTGGTCCAGGTGAACTGCGGCAGCCCAGGCACATACTTGTCTTTAAACGACACGTCGCCTTCGTTGAAGGTCACAAAGGTGTAGGTCTGCAAGGCGGCCACGGTGCGGCCGTGCACGCGCCAGGATTGGCCTTCGTATCCAGTGATGGCCTCGGCAAACGCTTCCAAGCCGCGCAAGTCGATTTCTCCGCCGTTGGTGAAGAGCACTTCGTTGGCCGGTAGGATGGCATCTTGCAAGCGCGTCCAATAGGCCGTCAAGCCCAGCGGGCGATTGACTTCGCCCAGCATGCTTGCTGAGTTGCGCACCACGCCTATTTCACCATTGAGGGAACGTTCTGCAGTGAGCTCAGGGGCAAAGGTGCCGTCTTCGGGATTGACCATTTCAAACAGGGAAGGGGCCGAGGCACCCAGACTTCCTTGCGCGTGCCATTGCCAGCTGCCGGTTTGCAAACGCATCGAAACGCGGGGCAACACCATGACTCCAGGATCAAAGCGCTGCTGCAGCGAGATCAAGGTGTCGGGCTGTTGGCTTTCGCCGGTGTTGTCGTACACGGTTTGGTTGAGGCTGATTCCTGCGCTGAGTTCCAACGGACCGTCGTCGTACTGGGCCTGCAGGAAAGTGGTCCAAGCAGTAGAACGCGTCTCGTTGAGGTACTTGAAGTCGCCCGGATTGCTGTTGACCAGTTCCCACTCATTCAGGAGGTTGTCTTCCAGTTGGAACTCTCCACCGAGGCTGATTTCCAACCAGCCTGTGCGGCTGCCTACACTGTCATAGCTGCGGGTGAGTACGCTACGCGCGCCCCAGCCCTGGGCTTGCTCGTCTTTGTAGCCGTTGAAAAAGGCCGAAGTACCGTACGGGTTGATCTTGTTGGTGGTGTTGGCATACACGCTGGTGGTGTTGCGCCACTTGCCGGTATTCCAGATGCGGGCCAGTCCTACGCGGGCGCGGGTGCGCTCCACACGGGTGCCGTTGGCTTCTGCAAAGGCGCGGGCCTGACGCGGGTTCTCACGGGCGTCATCCAGCGAAATCCCACCGGGCAGACCCCAGCGTCCCGAGTAGTTGGTCGCGTAAATGCGGTAGCTCACCGTGTCCGAAGCGGCCCAAAACCCGCTCAAGGTCACCTGTTGTTTGTGGTTGAATTCTTGTGCGCGGTAGCCGCCGTTTTCTTGGTATACGTGGCTCACGCGGAAACGCGCCCGGTCCGAGCTGTACTGTACCGCCGTTTGGTTGCGCAGGAATCCGTATTGCCCCACAGTCGCCTCAGTCTTGACGTTGCTGCGCCCATGGCTGTTGGTGGTGGCTAGCAATACTCCCCCGTTTCCGGGGCCGTAGACGCTCCCCGCCGAACCTTTCAAAATGGCCAAAGAGCCCAGGTCGGCCACGTCCAGCAGTTCCAGCGGGGTAGACCCATCGGGGGAGGTCAGCGCAATGCCGTCCACGTAGGCTTTGATGTTGCGCACCGCAAATGGGCTGCGCAAGGCGCTTCCACGGATGCTGATGCGACGACTGCCGCCAAGTCCTCGCTCGTCCAGACGCACGCCTGCTTCCAAGTTGACCGCTTGGGCCATCGAAGCGGTCAGCTGGCGGTCCCAGTTTTGCCCGCGCAGGATGGCCGTGTTGGCGGCCAATTGCGGTTCAGGTTGTTGGTTTTCGTAGACGTTGTAGGCGTAAATGGTGGGCCAGTTCATCGGACCCGGGAAGGAGATGACCTCGCTTTTCAAACTCACCGTGACATCAGCGGTGGTCTGAGGCATCGGAATGCGCACGGTTTCAAAGCCCAACGCGGTGATGACCACATCGCATCCAGGCGTCAATGGAATTTGCGCGGCACCTTCAACGTCGGTTTGAACGCCGTGTGCAAAAACACCGTCGCACTCCACCAATACGTTGGCAAAGGAGAGGGGCTCAAGATTGCCTTCTTCATTGACCAGCAGCTGGAAGGCATCTTGTCCAAACGCACTGAGCCCGCTCAACAGCAGGCCCAGTGAAAAAATCGTTTTGAATACGCTCATCTAACGAACCACAAAGGTTTGGGTGGCAATGCCAAAGGCACTTTCCACGCGTATAAAGTAGTTACCGGCCGCCCATGACGAGGCGTCGAAAATCATTTGGGTGTCTTCCACATAGCGTTGGTCCACCACCTTGCCCTCGAAACTCATCACGGTGAATTTGCCACCGATAAAGCCCTCGTCAAACGCGATGGTACCGCTGGCGTCCACCGGGTTGGGAAACACGGTCACCGCAGGCGCGTTGCCTTTCAGTTCGTTCACCGACACGTACGACTCGTTTACAAACTCCTTGATGGTGTTGGGACCAGAGCCGGGGTAGCCGGGGCCGTTGAGGGCCACGTACACGGCGCCGGTGTGTGGGTTCACGCAGATGTCGCGGATGCGCTGGTTGAACTCCGAGAAGTACTGGTCTTCGCTGTCGATGACGGTGCCGTCGTCGTTCATGTGGAGCACGCTCAGGCGTTCGTACACGCCACTGAGGCCACCAAGCACGGCCATTAACACGCTGTTTTGCCACTCGGGAATGGCTTCGTGGTTGTAGTACTCAATGCCGTTGACCGCCACGCACGGGCTCCAGGTTTTCAGGGGTTCGGTGACGTCGTTTTCCGCGCAAAACTCTTGCTCAGCAGAGGTGTTGCACGGGCCTTCCACCTCAGGCCAGCCGTAGTTGGCGTCGGGGGTGATGATGTTGAACTCGTCCCAGTTGCTTTGGCCGTGCTCAGAGCTGTAGATCAGTCCGTTGGGACCCAAGCACAAGCCTTGCGCATTTCGGTGACCGATGCTGTACACATAGCTGGTGGGATCGGGGTTGTCAGCGGGGATGGAACCGTCCAGGTTGAGACGGAGGGTTTTGCCCGCGATGGTGTTGGGGTTTTGGCTGTGGAAGTCGCCGTCGCCCACATCGCCGGTGGTCATCAGCAGGGTGTTGTCCGGAAGCACCAGCACACGCGAACCGTTGTGGATGCCGCCCGCGGGAATGTCGTCGAGGATGACCTCTTCGTCCACCAACTCGGTGCCGTTCCAAGTGAAACGGCTCAGCTGCTCGCTCCCGGTCCATGCCGAACCGGTGCAGTATACGATGTACACGTAAGGGTCGGTGTCAAAGTTGGGATGGAGGCACATGCCCAGCATGCCTCCTTCGCCCGAACCGCTGCCCATGACCGACTTCTCGAGGATTTCGGTGTAGGTGCCGGTTTGGGGGTCGATGCGGAGCACTTTGCCCGGACGGGTGCTGCACCAAATGTGGTCGTCGGGACCCCAGAGGATTTCCCACGGCAGGTCAATACCGGTGGCCAAGTCGTATTCGGTGAGGGTGGTACTGCCCACCTCCCAGGTGCCCTCTTGGGCTACCGAAGGCAATGTCAGTACAGCCGCGCAGAGCGCTAGGAAAAAATGGTTCGCTTGCATGCAGGTTCAATTGGTTGAGTGAAGTTACGCAAAATAGACCCGTCGAGCTCGGCCATTGTTCGACGAAACATGGGAAGTCTAGCGGCAGGGTGAGCGCTCAGATTCGCGGCGGAACAAGTTCTTGAACCCGCAGTAGAACTCGTCTATGGTGTCGAATTCCTCTTGGTAAAGCACCCCAACCCCTTGGGTGTAAGTGGATTGCGCTGTGGTGGCCACTGCGTAGTCGTTGGTCTCGTTGTAGACCACCAAACGGATTTTGCCGTCCTCGGTGATGCTGTACTCGATCTTGATGTCGCCGATGAGGTTGGAGGGGTTCTGGTTGGCCTCGTTGCCTTGGCTCACCCCAAAGTTGCCACTGATGCGCAGGCGGTCGTTGAACAGCTGGGTAGAAAGTGCGATGGCAATCTCCTCGTTGGAAATCTCGTCGCCTGGACTGTAGTTGATGCCAATGTCAAAGTCCTCGGAGATGTCACTCAGCCAAAGTCCCATTTGAGAAGACAGCATTTCCAGGGTATTCACGGCCAAAGCGTTTCCGGCACTTCCTCCGCCACGGTGAGGCGATACGAACCGCTTGAGCACCAGCAACGAGAAAGCCTGCCGGTTCAACTCCTCCTCCGAGCTCAAAATGGAATTGACCCGTGAGCGCGTGATGTCGTCAGCAGAGGGCAGCTCAATGTCAAAGTGGATTTCTGGCGTCAACATGTTTCCCTCGAGCTCCATGACCAAATCAATGGGGGAGCGGTTCTTGTAAGCCGCGTTGTTTTCGTCGCCCAGCAGGTCGTACAGCGGGGCCTCGAGCTCGTATATGGCCTCCATGTTGAGGTCAGCAGCGATGGGGTCGCCGTACCAAGCGATGGTACCGCCTGGGCGGACTGCAAACTCCTTGTTGATCAGATTTTTAAGCGTGAAGAGGTAGTTGCCCTCCAGCACCTCAATCAGTCCCACCATCTCAAAGGTACCCAAGGTGGAAATGCTCATTTCCAAATGCCCTTGGCCGCGGCCGCGCATCACGTCGCCCACGGCTTCGTCCAAAATCAGCATGATTTCGGCTTCGGGCGTGATGTCCAGCCCAAAGTTTAGCTCAATTCCTGAGAGGTCTACCGCGGTTTTCTCTTCCTTTTTATTGGGGTCAATGAAGGTGACAAAGTCTTCGAATTGCACCTCGCCGGTTTCTTCCAAGGGCAGCGCCAAGGAGGTGCCTTTGCCGCTGCGCAGCTCGATGTCAAAAATCAAGTGGTCCTCGTAGCCCGAGACGTTGATGTAGCCTTGCCCGTATGCCTTGCCGTAAAACAGATCGTTGTCCTGTTTGGTGGTGTTCATGCACAGGAAGGGTTCCTCGTCCACAAACAGCGCCAAGTCGAAGTTCCAATTGGTGAAGTTGTCGTGGATGACCGTACCTACCAAAAAGCCATCGTTGTTTTCCTGGTCGTGCACGGTGATGTTGTCCATGGTGAACATATCGGGGTAGATGGTGGCCTTCTCGGCAAAGGTGTAGGTGGTGCCCAAGTAGTCCACGCTGGCGGTGACTTGATCAAAGTCCAACTCGCCATTGAGTAGTGGTTTGTCGGGGGTGCCGGACACCTGCACGTACCCTGTAGCCGTACCGTCCAAATCCGAGACCCCCTCATCCACAAACGTGTTGATGAAGTCCAGCTCAAAGCGGTTGACGGTCATGAGGATGTCCAGCGCGTTTTCTTCGTCTTCGGGGATGTATTGCCCGTTGAATACGAAGGTGTCGAAGTCGTCTTTCTTGAGCTCGCCGTTGAGGTAGAGGCGGTTCGTAGAGTTGTCCCAGACACTCTCCACACACACATCTCCGATGTAATATTCTTGTAACTCAAACCCGGCCACAATCAGGTCGGAGTTGATCAATTGCTCCTCGTAAGGATCGCGGATGGAGGCGGTGCCCGACACGTTGCCTTGGATCTCCATGGCATCGCCCAAGAATGGGTTGATGTTGTCCAACTCAAATCCGGCCAACTCGACCTCCATCTCTTTCCGTGGGTCTGTACTCAGATCACCGGCCACGCGTAGGAACTCTGGGCCGTCTTGGATGAGCATGTTTTCGACGTGTATTTCTTCGGGGGTGTACTGCAGCAGGGCATCGGGGTGGAGGTCCCATGTGCGGCCGTTCAGTTCAATTTCCGAGGCGTTGAACGACAAATTGAGCGCGTCGATGGACACAATCTCCAGCACCGAGTTCAGGTCGCCAGCATGGCCTTCGCTTGTGGTGTTCCAGTCGATGTGGGTCAACACCCGAGCTCCTTCGCTGTGCGCATCCACTTGCAGGCTATCAAATCCGAGGGCTGGGCTCAAGGCCAAGCGGTCGGCGTGCAGGTCCACAATGACGCCCGCATCTAAACGTGCGACATCCAGGTCGGGACGGGTCACCACCACATCTTGGTAGCGCAGCGAATCGCTGTGAAGTTTCACGCTGAAGTCGTGCACATCCTCGTGCAGATCCAGGTGGAATTGGGTGCCCGGTGCGACGCCCACTTCGGGCAAGAAGAAGGTTTCCACCAGCGTCCAGTCCTTGACCGTAAGGTTGAAGTCGAAGTCTTCATCGGGCTCGCGCACACCAAGGGGGACAGGATAGGTAGGCACCAAATCGGCCAAGATGAATTCCATGGCCAGCGGGAGCTTGTCCAAGTCGATGCGCCCGGTGAGGTCGGCGTCCAGAATGGAAGATTCCAGGGTGAGCTCAGGTCCACGGTCGGTATGTGAGGCAGTCATATTCACCCGGTCCAACCGGCATTCGTCGGAGATGGCGCAGTAGGTGAGTTCTTCGATGACGTAGCTCCCTTCCAAGGCATCCAAGTCAAAGCCTGACCCATCCACGGTGGCTTTGCCTGAGAGGCAGGAGTACTCGGCGCCTTGGTACAGATTGAGGGTTTTGAGGTCGATGTTTCCGATTTCGGCAACGAACCGGTATGTAGGACGCTGGTTGGTGAAGTCGATTTTGCCACCAAAGTCAAGGATACAAGCCGGGTCGTCCAGGATCACATCTCCTTCAAAGAAGTTTTGGCGGTATTGTCCGTTGACTGTGGTCCCGGTGTAGGTGTAGCCGTTGAGTCCAAAGGCGTCGATGTCGCCCACCACCGTGGCGTCCAAATCGTCGCGGGTGAGCCCGCTGCCTGACACCACCAAGTGGCTGGTGAGGCTGCCCAAGGTCTGGTTGCTGTAGAATTTTCCAAGGTCGAAGTTTTCGGTGTTCAGACGTCCTTCAAAGGTGTAGGTATCCGAGCCTTCCTCCAAGTGTATGTCTGCACTTACGGCGCCAATCGCCGTTTTCAAATCACCGTAAGCCGCGAAGTCCGAGAGGAAACCCGTGAAGTTGCCTTCAAAGCGCATGTCTCCTAATTGGGCAAAATTGTCCGGAGTCTTCAACTTCTTGCCCGAGGTGAAGGGAAGAATAGGAATGGCTTCCAAGTCCCCCTTGTTGGTGCTCATCTGGTCGACGGTCAGGGAAATGAAGCTGCGGCCGATTTCCGGCAGGCCCGTGAGGTCACAATCGCCTTTGAATTGAGAACGGTTGCCGAAACGCAGGTCCAGATTGCGCACCTTAAGGTTGTTCACCCGCCCGCGAATCTTTCCGCTAAAATCCAAGGGCTTCTCCAGTCCTTCGAGGCTTTCAGAGAAATAGGCCAAGTCTCCCATTTCCAAGTGACTTTCGGCAAACGAACAGTTCATACGGACCTTGGTTTCGAAGTCCGTAAAATCTTCCAAGGACTTGAATTTGAAGGCCAAACGCCCCTCAAGGTCGCTGTTGTTGGTGCGTAGGATCTGGTCATCCACAACTATCCGCTTACTGCCCATCTGGAACAGCCCTGCGAATTCCTTTAACCGGAAGCCACTTTGCTCGCGGGCATGCAGGTGGAGCACATGTGACGAGATGGAGTCGCCCAACCAACGGAAGTCATCGGCTTCCATGTCAATGGCGCTCAGGCCCAAATGCTGCCAATCAATACGCGGGGCGTCAATGGGTGGCTCGTTGTCGTTGTCCAAACGAAAGCGGCCGCCTGCGATGCGGATGCGGTTAACCTCCATGCACATCTCCGAAGAGTCACTGCCTTCGGTGGCGAGGTAGTCGATAAGGAATTGGAGGTTCCAGTCGGTGTCGCCTTGAGGCTTGTGCAGATAGAAAGTAGGGCGATCCAGCTCAATTTTATCGATACGAATGCACTCAGCCCGCTCATTGAAGTTGAACCCGTTTAGGCGCACCTCGTCGATGAAGACCAAGGTGTCGCCGGCGAAATCTTCAACGTAGACATCGCCCAAAATGGCGTCTGACCGTAAGTTGGTGTTGACCGTTCCCACTTCAACCCGAGTGCCCAATTTTTCGCTCAAATAGCCGGCCATGTGCTGGGTAGCCCAGGTTTGCCCCCACTCAGTTTGCAGCCCAACCCACAGCGCCAATACCTGCAGCAGCAGGAAAAGCAGCAAATTTCGAAGCCATTTGAGCATGCGTTTCATACAGGGCGAAGTTAATGGTTCCTCAGCGGCAAGCTGATTGCCAGTTTGTGGCAGTTCACAGGGCCATTTTGTGGAATGACGCAAAAAAGGCATCCGGTATTTGAACCCCTTTACCAAACACGTGTACGGGGAACCACATACCGATCCCATGCACACCACACTTCTCGCATTTCGTTCCTGGCTCTTTGCCGACCCGCGCCACTTTCAAATCCTTGCGCTCAGCGCCTTTTTGACCTACGGCATTGTAGACTTGGGCTGGGCTGGGCAATGGACGGCCTACACCGCTTTGCTCGGCACCTCGTTCTTGGTGCAGGCTACTGGTATTGTATGGACGGGCAAGTCGTGGACCTCAATGAAAAGTGCAGCCATCACCGCGCTGGGACTGTGCCTGCTGTTGAAAGCCAATCAAGTGGAAGTCTACATCCTGGCGGCCATGATGGCCATTGGGAGCAAGTTTTTGCTACGGATCGACAAGGTGCACATCTTCAACCCCGCCAACCTGGGCATCGTCGCGGCCATTGTACTCACCGGCGAAGCGTGGATTTCACCAGGCCAGTGGGGCAGTGGACCGATGCTCCTGTTCTTCTTTGGATCCGCAGCGGCCATGGTGCTCTTTCGGGTGGGACGGTTGGACACCAGTTTGTGGTTCGTAGGCACGCTGGCCTTGTTGGAAGTCGCGCGCAGCGTCTTGTACCTGGGCTGGACCTTCGATGTGCCCTTGCACCGCTTGAGCAACGGGGCCCTCTTGCTCTTCACCTTCTTTATGATCACCGACCCGGTCACCACCCCGCGCCACAAACGTGGACGCGTTGTTTGGAGCGTGCTGTTGGCGGTGATCACCTTCGGCGTAAGCCATTTCTACTACGTACATACCGCACCGATTTGGACGCTGTTTTTCCTGACGCCCTTCACGGTGCTGTTCAACCTGATCTGGCGCGGCGAACGCTTCCGTTGGTTCGCGCCCAACCCCGCAACTCAATCCCCAACGTTATGAATTTGAAACCCCTATTTGCCTTATTGGGTGCCTTTGGAATGCTGCTGACCGCAGCCGACGCGCCCGCTTTTTGTGGCTTTTATGTTGCCAAGGCCGACGCCAGCCTGTTCAACAATACCTCCGAGGTCATCTTGGTGCGCGACCAAAACCACTCGGTGATCACCATGAGCTCTGATTTTGATGGAGACGTGAGCGAATTCGCCATGGTAGTGCCTGTGCCTGTGGTGCTCAACGAGCATGACATTCGCGTGGTGCGCCCGTGGCTGTTTGAGCAGCTCAATAACTACAGTGCTCCGCGTTTGGTGGAGTACTACGACCACAACCCTTGTCAGCAAATCATCAAGAATTACGCATGGGCCGAGGCCCGGTCCTTGGCCGGAGTAGTCATGATGGACACGATGGTAGATTTGGAAGAAGACGCCGACTTGGGCGTGACCATCGAGGCGCAATACCTGGTAGGGGAGTACGACATTCTCATTCTTTCAGCCAAAGATTCCAAGGGGCTCAAGACCTGGCTCACGGGGAACGGGTACCAGATTCCGGGCAACGCCCATGAAGTGCTTGATCCCTACATCAAAAACCAACTCAAGTTCTTTGTGGTCAAGGTCAACGAGCAGGCCTATGCCAACCTCGGCAGCCAAGGGCTCAGCCCCATCCAAATCACTTACGAGTCAGACCGCTTTATGCTGCCCATTCGCCTGGGGATGGCCAACAGTAAGGGTACCCAAGACATGGTCGTCTACACCCTGACCCGCCAAGGCCGCGTGGAGTGCACCAACTACCGCAATGTGGAAATGCCCACCGGCAACAACATACCCCTCTTTGTTAAGCCCGATTTCGGCGACTTCTACGTGGACCTGTTTGATCGTCAGTACACGCTCAATGGCCGCAACAGCATCTTCACCGAGTACGCCTGGACGGTGACCCCTTCTTGGGGAGGTATGAAGTGCGATCCGTGCGTGGGGCCGCCCCCCATGGAACAGGAATTTGCCGATGCGGGGGTAGACTGGCTCAACAGCGGAGACCCGGTGTTCTTTACCCGCATGCACGTGCGCTACAGCCGCGATAAGTTTCCGCAGGACCTTCAGTTTCAAGTGACGCCCAACAAACAGCACTACCAAGCACGTTACGTGTTGACCCATTCGGCCTCGGGAGATTTTTCGTGCGATGATGGCCAGGCTTATCTGCAAACGCAACGCCAGCGTCGTCAAGACGAGGTGGACAACCTGCAAGCCCTGACCGGTTGGCAACACCACAAGTCTCAGCGCTACATCACCGAGCTGGACCACTTGATGAACAACGTGCCCCAGGATTCAAACAAAGGTGAAGTCCTGCCTACAGCTGTTCCTGAATTGCCGGAACCACCCCGAGGTCCGGGTGCTGGCATGTGGGTGCTGCTGGGCTTCTTTGCCTTGCTGCTCACCTTAAAGATGTTGGGCCGCCGCACCCTTGCGGCGGGCTGATTTGTTGTTGGACGGACGCCGGGAGGACTGCGGTTCTTCCGGTGCGCCGCCTCCAGCACGTGTTTTGGAACGGTTCAAGAGCGTCGCCCCATCAGGGCGGCGTTTTTGATTTGTCAGAATTGGCCGACACGCCCCTCGGACACCTCCGCACCAACCTCGGCAGGGCTTTTACGAATACATAAGGAAATCGATCAGCGACCACGACCTCGAAAACATTTCAATCGGGAATTGATCCGCCCGGTTTGAATTCTGATTCCGACTAGAACCATTTGCGCAGAGAGAGAAAGAAGGGAAGATACAGGAGGGAAGAGTGAGAAAGAGCAGGACCAGGGTTGGCCAATTGGCCAACCCTTTCCTGTTTTATACGTTACTCGCAGGTGGTGCCAAACACGCTGAGGATTTCAGGCAAATCAGCGCTGACCAGAGGAGAGTGCGCGCGTGGGTGTTGGTAGCGGGAACGCTCAAATCGGGCTTCCCTGAAGCCTTAAAAAAAAAGCCGCTCCCATTGCGGAAGCGGCCTTGCGAACCGAAGATTCGGTCAAGGATCAGTAGTAGATGTTGCGACGCACCTTGGCCACATACTTGGCCAGGCGGATCACCTGCTTGGTGTAGCCAAACTCATTGTCGTACCACACGTAAAGCACCACATTGTTGCCGTCTTGCGAAACGATGGTGGCAGGGCTGTCAAACACTGAGCAGCATTCGTTGCCGATGATGTCGTTGCTCACGAGTTCCTCGTTGATTGAGTAGTGGATTTGATTGACCAGGTCGCCACGCAGCGCTGCGGCCTTGAGCACACCGAGCAGTTCCTCGCGCTCCACGGACTTGCCGAGGGTGAGGTTGAGGATGGCGAGAGAGCCGTTTGGAGTCGGTACACGAACCGCGTTGGCGGTCAGTTTGCCGTCGAGGTCTGGAATGACTTTGGTTACGGCCTTGCCTGCCCCGGTTTCGGTGATCACCATGTTCACGGCCGCAGAGCGTCCGCGACGGTGCTTCTTGTGCATGTTGTCCAGCAGGTTCTGGTCGTTGGTGTAGGCGTGCACGGTTTCGATGTGACCGTGTTGGATGCCGTAGGAATCTTCGATCACCTTCAACACAGGGCTGATGGCGTTGGTGGTGCAGCTGGCAGCAGAGTAGACGTCCTCTTGCTCGATGTTGAGGTCGCGGTGGTTGATGCCGTATACAATGTTGGGTACGCCTTTGCCTGGAGCAGTGAGAATCACCTTCTCTGCGCCTTTGCTTTTGAGGTGAAGCGAAAGGGCATCGCGGTCACGGAAAACACCGGTGTTGTCCACGATCAGGGCATTGTTGATGCCGTAGTGGGTGTAGTCGATCTCAGACGGGTCGTTCGCGGCGATCATTTGCACGCGTTGACCGTTGATCAGCAAGCATTGTTGGTCGTAGTCCACTTGGATGGAACCGGCGAACTCACCGTGCACCGAATCGTTGGCGAGCAAACCTGCGCGCTTCTCGAGGATGGTCTCGTCCACCTTGCGGGTAACGATGGCCTTGAGGCGCAATTGCTGGCCTTTACCGGCTTGTTTGATGAGTTCACGTGCGCACAGGCGTCCGATGCGGCCAAAGCCGTAAAGCACTACGTCACGAGGTTCGAGGCTGTCACCGCCGTCGTTGAGGAAGTTGCCGAGCTTGTCCTCGAGGAAGTCGGTTTTGTTGTTGAAACGGTCGCGCTCGGCCAACCACTCTGCTGAGAGTTTACCGATATCAATCTTGGCCGGAGCCAAGTCCATCTGGTAGATGTGGTCGGCGAGTTCGGCGCTGTCGAAGACCGAAATCGGCTTGCCCACAACCTCAGCTGCGTAGCTGTGCAAACGCAGGATGTCTGAGGTGTTCACGTCCACGAGGTGGTTGCGGAACAGGACCAGTTCAATGGATTTTTCAAGCAGCAGTTTGCCGATGCAGTGTTGCAGGTCTACCGCTGCGCGCTGTTGGTTCACGAATACTTCCAGTTCGTTGCTGTAAGTCTGTGAGGCGGTTGAAACAGCCATGGGGATATTTTATAAATAATTGAAATTCAAGCAGTTAAGCGGGTCATTGCCGCAAAACTTGCCGCAAAAGTACAATTGTCTGAAGTAAGTGTTGCGGACGATGGGCTGGGAGCGGGGTGAGAGTTGTCAACGGTGGGGTGAAATCTGCAAGGCATTCATGGAGAGGTACCGTTCACCAAATGCGGTGGTTTGGGTTTGGTGATGAGCTAGGTGAAGGCAGAATTTTGGGAATCTACTGGCGGCGGGGTGGGGCGGTGGGGCCCCACAGGCGGAAGCTACGTCCTGTTTAGTCGTTCAATCACCACCTAAATTCAACCCAGTATCTTCCGTGCATGAACCTCGACCAACCGCATTACGCTGTCATCTTCACCGCCCACAAATCCCAAATCACCCAGGAGTACAAAGCCATGTCTGCTGCGCTGGATACCGCCATCCAACAGTCACCGGGCTACCTCGGCCAAGACCACCAAGGCGACCACACCACCATTACCGTCAGCTATTGGAAGGACTTGGAATCCATCCACATCTGGCGCCAGCACAGCCAACACTTGGTGGCACAACAAAAAGGAAAACAGGAATGGTACGATTGGTATAAGGTGCGCATCTGCAAAGTCGAGCGGGCCTACCGGTTTGAGCGTACCCTGGGGTCCACCACTGCGTAAAGTACATCCACCAGCAGGTTGATCACCACAAAGGTGGCCGCGATCAGAATCACCGCGCCCATCACCACCGGCATGTCGTTTTGTTCCAAGGCCGAGTAGGTGGTCAGTCCCAAGCCTCTCCAACCAAACACGAACTCCACAAATACTGCCCCGGCGAGCATGCTGGCAAACCAGCCGCTGACGGCTGTGATCACTGGATTCAACGCGTTGCGCACCCCGTGCACCAGCACCACACGCCATTCACTCAAGCCCTTTGCTCGGGCGGTGCGGATGTAATCTTGGCTGAGCACTTCTAATAGCGCATTGCGCATCAACTGTACCACCACAGCCAAGGGACGAATGCCCAAGGTGATGGCCGGGAGCACGACGTTTTCCCACGCCAGGTAGGGCCCTTTCCACACGTCTACTTCTAACAGCGAACCGCTCATGGAGAGTCCCGTACCCGGCAACCGGATGGTGCCTGTGTTCCAGCCCAACACGCTGCCTACGATCCAAACCGTTATTCCGACAAGCGCGCCTACCAGCGTTCCGCTTAGCACCGAAACCATACGGCCTTGACGCTTGGCAAACCAAGCGCCCAGCGCAAACAGCAACGCCAAAGCAAGTGGGAGGGCAGGCAAGGTTGTGGTCTCATACCACACCCACCCGCCGAGCCACGCCATGAGCATAGCCATAAAGAAGGACGGTCCGCTCATGCCAAGCGCTGCCAAGACCAGCGCCAAGCGGTCAAACAAGGAACCGGGCCTGACCGCTGCAAGCGTGCCCAGTCCAATGCCCAATACAAGCGCAATGGTAATGGCCACCAGCGCCAGCAGCGCCGTGCCTGGAATTGCCTCGCCCAGTACCGCACTTACCGAGCGGTCGGTCACGAACGAACGCCCGAGGTAGGGCGCTTTCAAGTACAGCGCTCGGGCCTCGGAAAAACCGATGAGCTTCACCCCGGAATAGCTGTCGTCAAAGTGCAACCGGCTTTCGGGGACGTTCGGGTTGTGGATGGATAGGGGAGACAGGTCGTTGAGGAACAGCAGGTAGCGCTGCCCTGTACCCATGTCCAGGTTGTATTTGCGTCGGATGGCCTGCTTGACTTCTTCGGAGGTGTTTTCGCTTACCAGGTTTTCGACTGGATCGGCGCCCAGCGAGAAGATGGCGAATACCAAGGTCACCACCCCCAGCAACACGCTGAGGCCCAAGCCCAGTTTGCGCAGCAGGTCTTTCAAGCCTTAAGGGATGAGGTTGCCTTTGACGTCGTCCCACGCAGGCACATCGCGCCACGCCCATTTCTTCACGACGGTACCGCGGTTAAGCAGCACCAGCCCTGGATTGGAGCGCACGATGATCTTCATCTCAATCTGGTCAGCCACCAAGAAGGGGTAGGCCGCTTGGTGCTCGTGGCGGAAGGCTTCGGCTTCGTCGTACCCGGCGTTGGTCATACCGTAGACATTGACACCAGCCGCTTCGGCCGCTTTGGCCAGGGCATTGAGGTCTTGTTGGGTACCCGTAGAAGCGGTGTTCAGGTCTTTTGAGACATGGAGGAACACCCACTCGGCATCCAAGATGACGTCGAGCATAGGCTCACCGTCGTAGTTCTCTGGAGCCAAGTCCACAATGTTGGGTTCCACGCCTTCGCTGAGGGTGATGGACTTACCTTCATAGGTTACGTTCTCGTAGGTGTTCTTGAACCAAGGCTCGTTGTAAATCTTGAGCCAATCGGTGCTGAGTACGATGGTGTCTGCGCCCGTTTTGGTATTGCGGAAGGTAAACTCAGTCGCAAGTTCAGGGGCGCGCAAACCGGCACGTGCAGCGGCTGCTGGCAGCGCGTCAATGCTGTCTTGCTTGGCCTGACCTCTCAGGGCCAGGATTTGGCTGGCCTTGCCGCGCAGGGCGATGGCCACATCGGGGTCCACCGCGTCAAATTCCTTCAACCAGGCATTTACCGAAGCTTTATCTCCGTCCATCAACTTGTCGGAGAGGGTTTGTACCAGCCCGTCCACATCCAGCATTTGGATGGCGATGTTTTTGCCTTCGGCGTAAGGGCGGTAATCCTTCAACGGCAGGTGGGAGAGGGTGTACCACTGCACGGCTCCGGTGATGACCAAAATGGCCGCCGCCATGAACCACTCTTTGTGGGGAGAGCTGCTGCGGCGCTTGATGGCGGTAGCCGCCAAGTAACACACCGCGGTAAACAGGACAGGCCACAGCCAATCCAACCACGTCATGCAGAACCACATCAGCACCCCAAGGGAGCCGGCAAACAGGTAAATGTCTTCTTGTTTGGTGTTGAGTTGGATGCGTCCCATGAGTGCCCAAATCAGAATGGGTAGCAGGAAGATGCAGATGATCCAATCCTTGGCGTAGGACTCACAAGCCTTGAGCGGTATGGCATTCCCGAAACATCCGCATTCCAAAACGCACTGGTTAGGGATGGTTTCCTGGACTTCAATGCCGGCATCGTTGACCATCACAATTGTGGTGGTGCCGTCTGGATCGCAGTTGCACGTATATCCCGTGAGCACCGTGAAGAATACCATCATCACAGCTGATAGTATGGTGGTCAGTTTGGGCAATGCCCCCACCACCAGCGCTACGCCAAGCAGGATTTCCGCAATGGAAACAAAAATACCCAGGCCCATGCCGTACTCGTCCAAGAAGGCCAAGTTGAAGGCGCCGGGTTCGGCGTATTCCTGAAGCTTGTAGTAAAAGCCAAGGGCGTCGTTGACCTTGATCAGACCGGAGATGATGAAGAGCGATCCCACCAACACGCGGCAGATGTACACGAGGAATTTCATACG
>JBMYJR010000020.1:0-41787 GCA_049594615.1 Flavobacteriales bacterium | reverse complement strand
CACAGCTTCCGTCGTCGATGGTGGCGGTGGCGTCGTAGTTGCATGCGGCAGGGTCGGTACAACCGGCGCAGCTCAGGAATTCACACGAGCCATCGTCGCTGGTAGCGGCGGGGTCGTAGTTGCAAGCGGTAGCATCGGTACAACCGTTAACCGTGAGGGGCACGCAGAACTGTTGGGTCTCGCTGTTTCCATAGTTGGCCACCAGCATTTGAATCAACACACTGCCATCGGCGTCGTAGGTCCATACGTAGTCGCCGTCTACCCCGCATGAAGAGTATTGCGCTCCACTCATGCCATCCCCAAACGAATCGAGGATGGTAAAGTCATAGCAACCGGCGTCTAAGCACAGGTTGACCACGTTGGCGCTTTGGTTGGCGTAGGGACCACCAGAAGCTACAATGGCACCGGTGGCGTCTGCCAATTCCCACGTGACTTCGTTGCCCCAGCAATCGGTCAACAGGTCGAGGGTGACATCGTAGCATGGGTAGGTGCAGGAGCCGTCGTCGATGGTGGCCGCAGGGTCGTAGTTGTCGGCAGCAGGGTCAGTACAGCCTAACACTGCCGTTGCACAATCATAGGTGGTCACGCTTTGGGTGCTACTGTAGCTGAAGTGTGCACCGGTGGCCACAACGGTAAAGTCAAAATCGCCTTCCAATTCCCCGGGGTTGGTGATGGTCACCGTGTAGTTGCCCGGCGCCACATCGTTGGCCGAGAAGGTGGCGTTGAATCCGGCAGGCAGGTTGTCCATGGCCAGATTGATGGGGCCGGCAAAACCGACTGCCAGATCAATGTTGATCACAAAGTCATCGGTGTTGCAGACCAGGTCGGTAGCGGTATTCGTGTCAATGAAGCGCGGACGCAACAGAAACAGTCCAGACTCTATGTGGCTGACCACCACAATCCCGGAGTCGAAATAAGGGTAGTTGCTCCAGGTGCCGTTAAAGGCCGCCGAGTTGCTGGCAGGATATACGTCAAAGTAGGCCACCTCGGACAAGGCGCCAGCAGCGGCGTTGGTGTTGTCCAAGATGCGCAGTCCCGCCCGATAGTTGGACTCGTAGATGAGGTTGGCGTCTACGTATAGGTTGTGGTCGATGGCCGCTTCGCTGCTCACATAGGTGCCCACCAATACAGGGGCGTCCAGATCAGAAACATCCCAGATGAAGGTGGTGGTATTGACCCCAAAGTTGCTCTCATCCAACTCATCGTTGCTGAAGAAGAATTGGTGGTCGTCGCTCAACCAGCCTTGGTGGCAGTAGGCCACACCCGGGTAGGTGGTTGAGCTGAGCTGCTGGGTGTCAGTGGGATCGTCCACGTCCACAATGGTCACGTCGTCCTCGTTGCATGCAAAGGCAATTTCACGGCCTACGTAAGCAGCGTCGGGGCCGTTGTAGGTAACCACTTGGGCATCATGGGTGTAGCCGTCCAGTGAGAAGTCGCCTGCAATGACCGGATTCAACGGGTCGGAAATGTTCACGATGTGCAGACCGCCGCTGAAGGTGTTGGAACCCACGCCGTATGCCAAGCCTACGCTGGGGTTGATCACAATGTTGTGGCAGTTACCAAAACCGGTGTAGAGCGCGTCTACAGTGAAGGTCTCGGGCGGAGCGGGCACGTTGCGAAGTCGCGTGAGGTCAAACACCTGCATGCCGTGACTGCCTGCCTCGCTCACAATGAACGCGTAGTTGTTGTACACCTTAATGTCGCGCCAAAGAGAACTTGAGGTTTGGGTGGGAAGTGCACCCAAGTAAACGGGATTTACCGGGTCCGAAATGTCCACAAAGGCGGTGCCATTGGTCATGCCAAGCAAGGCGTACTCTTTGCCGTCCAGAGGATCGGTCCAACCCCAGATGTCGTTAAACTCAATGCCCGATCCAAAGGTGGAGGTGGGCATGTGCGCCATCAGGTCTACGTTGTTACACGGATAACCGGCAGCTTCCCCCATGTCGCAGAGGGTTTGTCCGGTCAACAGAAAGGGGGTGGAAAGCAGTAGCGTCCAGAACAGCTTCATCGTTTCGGATTTGGTTGGTAGGAATGCTTAAGGTAAGAAAATAGCCTCGGCGCAGGCGAACATGCCTGTCAGAACTCCTGTTCCCATACCATGAGCACTTCCGTACAACACGTGGTTATCAGTGGAGGTTCAGGCCTTGTGGGCCAAGCCTTGCTGAAGCACCTCCCGTCCAGCGTTGAGCGCGTGACCATCCTTTCCCGCAACAGTTCTCGTACCCATCCAGACCCGCGCGTACATTACAGCGCATGGAACCCCGCCCAGGGTGAGCTGGACGACGCTGTCCTGTCTACCGCTGATGCCATCGTAAATCTGGCAGGCGCCAGCGTGGGCCAACGCTGGACCGCCTCCCACAAAAAGGCCATCATTGATTCAAGGCTAGATTCAACGGGCCTGCTGGTTCAGACGGCGCAGAAGCATCCGCGCATTCAAGTCATGGTCTCGGCCAGTGCGATTGGGCTTTATCCGGACTCTTCTGAGGTCCAATCCGAAGAAGCCACGGGCGACGATTCCTTCATCTCTCAGGTCGTACAGAAGTGGGAGGGGGCGTGGCAGCCGCTGGTAGGCTCAGCTACCCGGACGTGTGCCCTGCGTATCGGCTTGGTACTGGCCAACGAGGACGGGTTCTTCAAAAAGCTCAAACCGGTGTTTAAACTCGGACTTGGAGCAGCGCTAGGGGACGGCAAGCAGCTCGTCTCGTGGATCCACATCGACGACCTGGCGCGCATGTTTGTGCACGCCTTGACCCACGCACATGTAGCAGGCGTGTACAATGCCGTAGCGCCCCAAGTGCTGTCCAACAAAGCGTTTAGCAAGGAGATGGCTTTGGCCATGAACCGCCCGCTTTTGCCCATTGGAGTGCCCGCGTTTGCGCTGAAGCTGGTGATGGGGGAGATGAGCCAAGTAGCCCTGCGCTCGGTGGGGGTGACGTCCAAAAAGATCTTAGACACCGGCTTCCAATGGGAGCATGCATCGGTGACCAGCGCTGTCCAAGCGCTGATGAAGGCATAAAAAAACGGGCTGCAGATGCAGCCCGTTTTCAGTATCGGTTGATTGCGTAGCCTTAGCTGCGAACGTCTTTCGAGAGGTCCACAACCGAAGGGGTTGCAATGAAGATCGATGAGTAGGTACCCACAATCACACCCACCATCAGGGCGAAGGCGAAACCTTTGATGTCGCTTCCACCGAAGATGAAGATGGTCAACAGTACCACAAACGTCGAGAGCGAGGTGTTGATGGTACGGCTCAGTGTGCTGTTGAGTGCACGGTTGATAACGGTCTTTGAGTCGTCCTTGCGGTACTGGCCTAAGTACTCACGGATACGGTCAAACACAACCACGGTATCGTTGATCGAGTAACCGATCACCGTCAAGATGGCTGCAATGAACGCTTGGTTGATTTCCAGAGAGAAACCTACAATGCCATTTAGCAAAGAGAACAGCGAGAGTACAATCAACACATCGTGGATCATCGCGATGATCGCACCCACACCGAACTGCCACTTTCGGAAGCGGAACACGATGTACGCGAAGATGATCAACAGCGAGAAGATCGTAGCGGTGGCGGCTTCGCGGCTGAAGTCGTCACTCATGGTGGGATCCACCAGGGTTTTCGACTCTACGCTGAATCCTCCGCCCATGCCTTCGAGGCCTGAAGCGAGTGCATCGTCGATGCGCGACTCGCGATCAGCACCGTCGTCGTTGATCAAGTAGCTGGTCTTGATGATGTACGAATTGGTGCCTGCTACCGACTGAACGGTCGGTGCGCCTTTCACGCTTCCTTCGGTAAAGGCTTGACTCAAGGACTCACGCACGGCGTCGGCGTCTACCGACTCGTTGAAGGCCACTTGGAACTGGGTGCCACCGTCAAAGTCCACACCGTATTGTACACCACGAGTAGCAATGCTACCGATACCAGCCGCGATGATGACACCCGAAAGGATGTAGAACTTGCGACGGTTGGCTACAAACTGGTAGTTCATCTTGGTAAACCAGTCCTTGGTCAGGTTGGTCCAGAATGAGATTGACTTCTTCTTCTCCAAACGGTTGAAGAACACCAGACGGGTGATCACAATCGCCGAGAAGAGCGAAGTGAAGATTCCGATCATCAGCGTGGTCGCAAAACCACGGATGGGGCCCGAACCGAAGGCGAACAGGATGATCGCAGTCAGCAGGGTGGTGATGTTTGCATCGACGATCGCAGAGTACGCCTTGCGGTAACCGTCTTTGAGTGCAACGGCCATGCCCTTGCCCAGACGAATCTCCTCACGGATACGTTCGTAGATCAGTACGTTGGCGTCCACTGCCATACCAATGGTCAGTACGATACCAGCGATGCCGGGTAGGGTCAACGCCGCACCAAAGGTGGCCAGCAGACCTACCAGAAACAGCAGGTTGATCAGCAGGGCGATGTTTGACACAACACCCGCGCCTTTGTAGTAGAAGATCATGTACACCAGGATCACTATCAGCGCCAGGATGAACGAGGTCAAACCGGCCTTGATGTTGGCCTCACCCAGGGTAGGACCAACGGCAAACTGATCTACAATCTTGGCACGTGCAGGAAGCGAACCTGCGTTCAGCAGCGAAGCGAGCTTTTCAGCGTCTTCGAGCTTCTGCGAACGGTTGCCGCTGCCCATCGAGATCGACGATACACCGCCGTCGATTTGGCCTTGTACACTCGGTGCACTAAACACCAGATTATCCATCGAGATGGCAATCGGACGCTTGCCGTCGGCCGCAGCCTCAGCAGTCCAGCTGCTCCACTCAGAAGCCGCCTCACCGCCCATGCGCATCACCACCTCAGGGTTGTTGGCTTGGTCGAAGGTAGAAGAGGCCTCGGTGATGGAACCACCGTCAATGCGAGGGGTCGCGTTGGGTGCACGCTTGATGGCGTAGAGGCTGTACACCTGTATGGTGCGTTCGCCTTCTTCGATTTCCACTTCACGGCCGTACGCGTCCCACATCAGGGCGAGGTCCTCGGGGAGGATCTTGCGTACTTCGGGGTGGTTCAGCAGGGTGTTGACGTAAGCCGTGTCCTTCTCCTCAGCAGATCCGACAACTACAGAGTTGGCCGGAATTTGCGGGTTGAGGTTCGCGTAGGCCACAATCGGCGAACGCAAGCGGGCACGGGCAATCTCCTCGTCGGTGATCTCGTCTGCCTCCTCGTCGAGTTCCTCATCGAGTTCATCGTCAGCGAGGTCGTCGTCGTTTTCTTCGGTAGCTTCGCCTTCATTCTGATCGTCGCCAGCAACGTCGGTTGCTTGGTCGTCGGTCGAATCCGCGTCTGCAGCATCTGCAGTGGCATCGTCAGCGGTGGTTTCATCTACTTCGTCGAAGGCTTCGGGGTTGAGGGCACGGCCCACAGCTTCTGACGCACGGAACAGTGATTGCATCACTTGACCGGCGTAGTAAACATCCCAAAACTCGAGGTTCGCGGTTGCGGTAATGTAGTCGCGGATCTGGTCGCTGTCTTCAACGCCGGGCAGTTCCACAACGATACGGCCGCTGGTGCCCTGCTTTTGAATCACAGGTTGGGCCACACCCAGACGGTCGATACGACGGCCGAGGATGTCTTCGGTGTTGGATACCACTTCGTCGGCTTCGGTGCGCAAGATTCCAATGATGTCCGCGTCAGTCGCGTTCATTGGGAATCGGTCACCGTTGTCGAGGGTGTTGAAATACTTCCAGAGAGCGGCGTTTTCATTGCCGGCGGTGGCGTCATTCCAGGCTTGTTCGAAAAGGGTCAAGAAGTCGTCCTGGCTGTCGCGTTGAGCGTTTTTGGCTGCACGGATGGCGTCGAGGAATGTGGGGTCAGTGGTGTTGCCCGTCAGTGCCAAAAGGTATGACGGTACATCCACCTCCAAGGTCACACTCATCCCGCCTTGCAGGTCCAAACCAAAGTTCAGCTCTTCCTTCTTCAGATCGCGGTAAGTGTAGCCCAGCACTGGATAGACCTCGGCGTTTGCGCTGTCACGCAAATGCACGCGAACGAGTTCAGCCAACTCTTTGTTGACTTCCTCTTCGGTCTTACCAAGCGCCTCGAGCGAATCGCGGTAGTTCCGGTCCACGAGCTCTTCGATTTTCGACTCGAATCCGGACGAAACGACGTTTTTGCTCAGGGTGAACAGGGCCACGATGCCTAACAGGATCGTAAAGAGTACAATAGCACCTTTGTTCTGCATGAGGGTTGTGTTGGTGAAGGTTAATTTTCAGGGCGGCAAATATACTGAAAACCTGCGCCCGTCTGTGAAAAGATTGAAACGCGGCCCCCGTCCCAACGGGAATCGCGAAGTTTGTCGACTATGGGAAAATCCACACTTCAACTCGATGTGAAACGCGCTGCTGCCGTTTGGGTTGCACTTGGCGCGTGTTTTCTTTCGGCCAGCTTGCCGGCGCCCACGCCAACGTCAGCGGCGGCCTCCTACCAATTGGCTGTGGTTCAGTACAACGGCGGGGGTGATTGGTATTCCAACCCCACCGCCATGCCCAACTTGGTTGAATTTTGTAACACCAAGCTCAGCATGGACATCGATCCCGAGGTGCCGTACGTGCAAGTGGGGTCTCCTGATTTGTTCAATTATCCCTTTGTGCATCTGACCGGTCACGGAAACATCGTATTCAACACCGCAGAGGCCGAAAACCTGCGCAATTATTTGGTAGGCGGTGGATTCCTCCACATCTCCGACAACTACGGTATGGACCCTTTCATCCGCAGCCAAATGAAAAAGGTGTTTCCCGAACTGGAATTCGCCGAGTTGCCCTTTGGCCATCCCATTTACCACCAGACCTACGACTTTCAACAAGGGCTGCCCAAGGTTCATGAACACGACAGCAAGGCACCGCAAGGCTTTGGGTTGGTGTTCGAAGGCCGCCTGGTGTGCTTCTACGATTACGAATGCGACTTGGGCGACGGGTGGGAAGATTTCGAAGTCCACAAGGATTCAGAAGAAACCCGCAACAAGGCCCTACAGATGGGCGCCAACATCCTCGAGTACGCCTTGACCGGACAGGAGGATTGATCCATAAAAAAAGCCAGCCCTGTTGAGGCTGGCTTGCGGTGGTGATCCGTTCAGTTTCTTACATGTCGAGGATGTCCTCGCTGCCTTGGGGTGGCGGAACGGTGCCGTATTGGTACTGCGCATCGCCCCAAGCCAAAATGGCCCAGAAGATGGGCGAGAGCAACACCAAGCCAACGGTGAACCCTTCGCTTTTTCCGAAGGCCTTGCTCACGCCGTTCATCAGCATGATCAGGAACACGATGTTGGCAAAGGGAATGAACATCATGGCCACCCACCAAGTGGGTTTCTGCGCGATTTCACAGAGTACGATGATGTTGTAAATGGGCACAAGGCAAGCCCATCCCGGCTGGTTGGCTTTTTGGTAAGTGATCCATTGCGCCGCAACGACGAACACGATGAATGCGATGTAAAACAGAAGTGCTAGAATCATAACGGGTATAGTTTGTGATTTGAAGGGGATAGCAAAGGAAAAAAGGCCGCTCATTGAGCGGCCTTTGATATTGCGTTGCTGGTGGCCTAGTGCACCAATTCTTTACGGTTGATGATGTACATCACAATGAAACCGACGGTCAGCAGGGCCAACAAAGGGCTGCCACCGCTGGCCATACCCAGCAGGAGCAACACAGCAAAAATGCCGTTGCCGATGATGTACAGTACGAAGCCCGATTTCTTCAGTTTGTGCATGCGCGCCACGCCGATGAGGGCAAGGATTTGCAACAGCGCAAAAAACAAGAACACGCCCATGATCAGTCCAGAGCCCATGGTGGCGAACGAATCCATAGCGCTGGAGGCTTGCTCCAATTCTGCAGCGTCGTAGCCTTCGAGGCCTTCGAGGCCTTCCATGCCGCTGTCCATGGCGCTGGTAAAGAAGGAGAGGATCCAAGTGGTGGCGAACGCACCGATCAAAAACAGCAACGCCAAGAGGCCTTTGCCGATGTAGGAGAGGATGCAAATTACATTGAGAAAGGAAGGGGCACTACCGCCTTGCGCCGGCATGCCTCCATCGAGGGTGTCATTTTCAGACATAGTACTAGGTTTAAAAGTTCAAATACAGGTGAATGCGGGCCTTTAACAGGGCTTCACCAAGAGCAACTACGTCAAAAAAAAGTCGTGCAAAGTTCCTCCTGCCCCAGAGTTTTTAACAATCGCGATGGTGCTGGGGGCGCTCAGCCAGCCATATCGGCCAATTGACAGCCAAGCTCTGAGCCAATCGCTACGCCCATGCCCCCCAAGCGAACGCCGGCAAATACGCCGGGCAGTACTTGCCTCAAAATGGGTGTTTTTTGGTTGCCCACGCCCAAGATGCCGCTCCACCCGCGGTCCCAGGTGTGTGGGGTGCCTGGCAACAGATACTCGGCTGCAAATGCTTTGAGGTGGGCCTCTAACGCTTCATGGATACCGAATTGATCGGTGGTTTCGGTGCCCGGGAACAGGTTGCGAAACCCTCCGAGCAGCAGGCGATCCTCCACGTTGCGGAAGTACACATAGCCTTGGTCCATGTGAAAGGTACCGCGCACTGGCAATCCAGGGATGGGGTGGGTGATCCAGACTTGGTTACGCACCGGGGTGACTTGTACGTCCAGCAGTTCGCGGGCAAAGGCGTTGGTGGCCACCAAAATGTGCTTAGGATGGAGGGTGATGTCCTGCAATTCCACGGTGTTGGTTGCAATGCGTAAGACCTTGGTACCCGTCACGATCCGGACCCCTGCTTCGCGGGCAACGGCGGTCAATCGCGCCATCATGTTGCCGGTGTGCAACGCACCTTCCAGGGTGTTTCGAATGCCCCAGGGAAAGCGGCTGGTGTGGCTGAATGGATCCTTTACGATTTCGAACGGTTCGTGGCCAACAGCTTGTGCCACAAGGGCATTGAGCTTGGGCAGGTCTTGTGCAACGGCTTCAAATGCTTCTGCGCGTTCAAACAGCTCGAGGCTTCCGGTCGTCTCATAACCCAAGGAGAAGTCTCCGCAGGTCTCGCGCAAGCGTTGAAGTCCTTGCCAGCGGAGTCTCAAAAGTGCAGTGACTTCATGGGGAGATAGGGTGCGCAAATCGTCTTGGATTTCGCCCGCTGATCCAAAGCATGCGAAACCGGCATTGCGGGTGCTCGCTCCGGCTGGAAAGGCGCCCCGCTCAATCAGCAGCACCTCGCGCGTAGGATGCAACCGTCGGGTGTGCAGCGCTGCGTTGAGTCCAGTAATGCCACCGCCCACCACCACGGTGTGGGGTTCTCCCAAAAATGCCGCCTGTTCCCAATAACTTAAATGCATACTTTTACGTTACAACTCAAAATGCAAGGAAGCCGCGCCCCGTCTGGGGTTTTGGCCTCGTTTTGAACATGACTCCTGTCTACCACGTCTTTCGCAACACTGCTGCGCTACTTGTGTTGTGCCTGATTTCGCTCGCTTCTTGGGCCCAGGATGATCTGCAAATTCGCGGGCTCGTCAAGGACGATGAAACGCTGAAGAAAATGGCCGGCGTCATCGTTATTGTGCTCCAAAATGGCACTCAGTTCGATGCGGTGCAAACCAACGGAGGCGGAAAATACGAGTTCTCGTTGCCCCTCGGCTACCAATACGACATCCGTTTTACCCAGAATGGCTTTGTGAGCAAAACCGTCCGCATGAATACCGTGGGCATTCCCGAAGAGGACCAATCAGGCGGTTTCCAGCTTGACCTGGACATGACCCTGTTCACCATGATCGAGGGCTTTGATACCTCTATCACCGACGCACCCATCGGTAAGGCCGGGTTTGACCCGCAGAAGAACTCCATCGAATTCGACTTTGGTTACACGGCTAATCGTCAGCGCATGATCGAAGACGAACGCAAGCGCTTGGAAGACCTCGCCGCGAACATGGAGAAAATGCAGAAGAAGTTCGATGAACTGATTCAGAAGGGCGACGGCAAGATGGACACCGAGAAGTTCGAAGACGCCTTGGGCTACTACAACGATGCCCTCGGCATTTTCCCGCAGGATGAAGGCGCCAATGCCAAGCGCGATGCGGCCCAAGCCAAAATCGATGCCCTCAATGCCGCTGCTGCGCTCGACGCTCAATACGAGGCGTTGGTGACCCAAGGCAACGGCCAAATGAAAAGCAAGGAGTGGGGCAAGGCCATCGACACGTACAAAAAAGCCCTTGAACTCAAGCCCTCCGAGAAGTATCCCAAAGACCAAATCGTCGAGGCCGAGAAACAGATGGCGCTTGCCGCAGATCAAGAGCAGTACGACACCCTGATCGACCAGGCCGACAAACTCTTCAACTCCGAAGACTACGCTTTGGCCATCGACAAGTACAAGGCCGCTCGCGATGTGATGCCTTCAGAGAAATACCCCTCAGATCAAATCGCCGAAGCCCAAAACCGTTTGGATGCCCTGCTGGCAGATGCCGCCAAGCTGGAGGAGATGCAGCGCCGCTACGGCGACCTCATGGACCTGGGAGGCAAGAACTTCAAGAAGGAAGACTACCAAGTTGCCTTGCGCAATTTCCAGGATGCCTCGGCCATCTTTCCCGATGAACGTGAGCCACAGGACCGCATCGAAGAAATTCAGGAGATTCTGGACGCACTGGCTGCCCAAGACGCCGCCGATGCAGCGGCCAACGCTGCCGACGCAGAGCGCGCCCGCATTGAGGCCGCATACAACGCCCTGATCACCTCTGCCGACGAAAAGTTCGACCAGGAACAACTGGAAGCCGCCAAGGCGGATTACCAAGCAGCGCTGGATCTCAAGGAAAACGAGAAGTACCCCAAGTCGCGCATCAAACGCATTGATGATCTGCTGGCCCGCATGGCCAACGATCTGGTGGCCGACCAACAACGCCAAGACGATGAAGACGCACGCTTGGCCGCTGAAGAAGAAGCCCGACTCGCGGCAGAAGAACGCGAACGCATGGCCGAAGAAGAGCGCCAACGTCGCATGGACGAAGAGCGGGCCGAACGGCTCCGTGAGGAAGAAGAGCGCCGCCGTCAGGAAGAGGAAGATCGCCTGCGTCGCGAGCGCATGCTCAGTAACATCGACCGCTCCAAGGAAGACGAAGTAGACGAATACTTCCGCAACGCCAAGGAGAAGGAAGAGGAGGCCCGCCGCAAGCGCGTCCTGGACAAAAAAGAAGGGGCCCAAGACCTCTACGCCATGGGTGCTGACCGCTCCAGTAACGCCCGCAGCGAACAGGCCCGCCAACGCGACGCCAAGGTGAGTACCATGCAAGAGATCTACCGCCAAGGTGGCTACGACCTGGATGACCGCCAGCGCACCACAGCTCAAGAGGTGGAAGCTGCCGGCAGCTTTGTGGTGGAAGAGTCCGAAGAAAGCCGCCAAGCGCGCAGCCGTCGCGAGATGGATATCCAAGCGCAATTGGACTACACCGAGAACCAACTCGACAAGTCGGGCCAACGCAAGACCAACCTTGCCACCTTCGAGCGCAAGACCACCGAACAAGAAGAAGTGGCCCAACGCCATTTAGACCGTAGCCAAACCCTGCGCCGCGACAAGGCGTACGACACCCGACAGGAAAAAGAATCTGAGCAGCGCCTGCAAAACGACGGCCGCAGCCTGCAGGAGCGCAAAGCGGACGACCGCGAGCGAACCAAGGAAGAGGTGGACCGATTCCAACAAGACGTCAGCAGTGCCGCAGAGGAGCGCCGAACCACTGCTGCCGAGGACAAGGTCTACGCCAAAGAACAAGCCGAAACCATTGCCAATGACAAGGCAGACCTCACCATCGAGGCTCAGGTGCGCATACAAAAGCAAAAGTCGGCCAACGACAACCTCATCAGCGACCGCGCGCTTGAGGCGCAGCGCCGCAGCTACGAGCGCCAGAAGGAACTGCACGGCAGGGACAGCGGCTCCCCCAAGGACCAGGATGACCTGTTGCCCAAAGACGGCACCGGCGATCTGCCAGAAGGGGTGAGTGAAAAGTCTTACGAGCTCGGCAACAAAATTGTCATTGAGCGTACCGTGAAGGTGGGCAACAAGGTGGATGTCTACAAAAAGGTGGTGAGCAAAGCCGGCACCTACTACTTCAAAAACGACCAGTCCATCACCGAACAGGCCTGGAAGGAAGAAACCCTCGACGTCCGCGACTGACCATGCGTTTTTTGATCCTCAACGGCCCTAATCTCAACTTGTTGGGCACCCGCGAGCCTGAGATATACGGCTCCCAAACTTTCGATGATGTGTTGGTCGAATTGCGCGCAGCTTTTCCAGGCCACCAATTGGACTACGCCCAAAGCAACGTGGAAGGTGAGCTGATCAACCACTTGCACGCACGCGGGTTTGAAGCCGACGGCATCGTGTTCAACGCGGGCGGTTATACGCACACTTCAGTGGCCATTGGGGACGCGGTCAAGGCCGTTTCCGCGCCGGTGGTGGAGGTGCACATCAGTCAAGTGTTCGCGCGTGAGGATTTTCGCCACGTGTCGTTCATCGGCGCGCATTGCGTGGCTTCGATCTCAGGAATGGGGGTGTACGGCTACCGCGCCGCACTGCAGTTTCTGATCGACTCAGTCGCCTGATTTGGCGAATTGGCGCAGGGCTTTGTCAAACACCATTTTCAAGCTACGCACGTCTTTGTCCGACAGGTACTTGCCCATGAGGTAGGTCTTGTCCAGATAGGTGAACTGGAACCGGTCGCCCCCCATGATCCAAAAGCTGTTGTCCAAAAACGCCAAGAAGTTGCGTGTGCTCTCTTTGGACTCGGTGAATTTATGGACGTGTTGAAGCTTGAAGACGTTGGCCTTGCCCTTGCCCAGCAAGGCGTTGCGGATTTCCAACTCTCCCGGGCGGATGGTGATGTGCTCCACGCCTTTCAAGCGCCACAGCAACACCCGCCCCACGCGAAACTCGAAGTACGCCCACACTGCCACGCAGATCAGCATCATGACACGTTCGCCTTGGGTTTGGGATTGAGCAAGGAAGTACAAAAACACCACGCCACAGAACGTCCAGCCGGCAAGCCAAAGCCCCAACAAGGTTGTTTGCCACGCAGGAACACGCTGGTGAATGGCCACATGGATGCGTTCCTTGGACTTGGAGAAGGTGACGCGTTCACCGATTTGCTTGGAGTCGATTTGGTCCATCAGAATCAGGCTGTGCGGGGTTGGAGTACTTGGTTGTAAATGGCCTCGTATTGGGGCATGATGGAGGCCACTTGGAATTCCTCTGCGCGGCCGCGTGCACGGTCACGGAACTGTTGCAAGCGTCCTTCGTCTTCCAGAAGGAAAATGGCGTTGGCAGCCATTTCGTCCACATCGCCCACTTCGCTCATCATGCCTGTCACACCGTGGCGGTTCACCTCAGGTAGACCGCCGGTGTTGGTGCTGATCACAGGCACGCGTGCGGCCATGGCTTCTAGGGCAGCCAGTCCAAAACTCTCGGCTTCGGAAGGCAGCACAAACAGGTCAGCCACTTGCAATACCTCAGTGGGGTTCTTGAGCTTGCCGAGCATGACAGTGTCGCCGCAGGTACCCATGTCGCGGCAGAGCTGCTCCACGCGTGAGCGCTCGGGGCCGTCACCCACCATGAGCAACTTTGCCGGCATTTTTTCACGCACTTGTGCAAACACGCGCACCACATCAACCACGCGTTTGACCTCGCGGAAGTTGGAGATGTGTACCAAGATCCGTTCGTGATCTTGTGCGTAAGCGGCACGCATTTCAGGGTCCTCCTCGAATTGGAGTTTTTCCACGTTCAGGAAGTTGGGCACCACCGCAATCTCTTTGTTGACCCCAAACAGCTTGTAGGTATCGTTGCGCAGGCTGTGGGACACCGCGGTCACGGCGTCGCTCTGGTTGATGGCAAAGGAGATCACCGGCTCAAAGGAGGGGTCCTTGCCCAACAGGGTAATGTCGGTGCCGTGCAGGGTGGTGACCACCGGCAAGTGGTGGCCTTCTTCCATCAAAATCTGTTTGGCTGTGTACGCCGCCGAAGCATGGGGGATGGCATAGTGCACGTGCAAGAGGTCCAAGCCTTCGTGGCGGGCCACGTCTACCATTTTACTGGCGAGTACCAGTTCGTACGGGGGATAGTCAAACAAGGGATACTCGTTGACACGTACCTCGTGGTAGAAGATGTTTTTTCGGAACGAGCCCAACCTCACCGGCTGGTTGTAGGTGATGAAATGCACCTCGTGCCCTTTGTCTGCCAAGGCCTTGCCCAACTCGGTGGCCACCACACCACTTCCACCAAAGGTGGGATAGCAAACGATTCCGATTTTCATGCGAGCAAAAGTAGGCATTCAACAGGGGCTAAGCCGGGTCTACATCAATGGCCACGCGCATGGATTTGTAATCGGGATGGGATTGCAAACGCACTTGCGCCTGGTGTATGAGCTGCTTCACATGGGCGGGTGAGGCGGCCTTTTCCACCTTCACCAACACCTTGCGCAGGAAATAGTTGTTGATCCTTGAAATGTAGGGCTGCTCGGGCCCCAATACGCGGTCTCCCAAAGCGCCGCGCAATTCGGTGGCAAAACGGTGTGCGCCGGCTTCGGCCAGACGGGCATCTTTGTGGCGCAATGTGATTTCGATCAGGCGGAAAAACGGCGGGTACATGAAGTTGCGGCGCTCTGGAAGTTCGTCGCGGTACATGCCCAGGTAGTCGTGTTCCATCACCCGACGCAGCACCCAGTGGTCCGGTGAGTAGGTTTGGATGACCACCTTGCCCCGTTTTTCCCGGCGTCCGGCTCGGCCTGCTACTTGGGTCATGAGTTGGTAGCTGCGCTCAAACGAACGAAAGTCCGGGAACTTCAGCATTTGATCGGCGTTGAGTACACCCACCAAGGCCACGTTGTCAAAGTCTAAGCCTTTGGTCACCATTTGGGTACCCACGAGCACATCCACCTCGCGGTCGGCAAAGGATTGGATGATGCGCTGGTAGGCGTTTTTACTGCGGGTGGTTTCCAGGTCCAAGCGCTGTACGCGGGCGTCTGGAAAGAACTGCTGCACTTCTTCCTCGATTTTTTCGGTGCCAAACCCGAGCATTTTCAGGTGGTGATTGCCGCAGTGCCCACACGTACTGGGCGGGGCCTCGTGGTACCCGCAGTAGTGGCAGCGCAACTGGTGTGCGTGCTTGTGGTAGGTGAGGCTTACGTCGCACCGCTTGCATTGGGGCACCTCCCCACAAACTTGGCATTGCCAAAGCGGGGTGTACCCACGCCGATTTTGGAACAGGATGATTTGTTCGCCTTTGCTCAGCACCTCCTGCATGTGATCCAATAGGAACTGGGTGAAGATGCCCTTCATGGACTTTTGCTTCAGTTCCTGTTTGATGTCACCACAGAACACCTCGGGCAGCGTGATGCCACCGTAGCGTTCGTGCATCTCTACCAACGCGTAGCGGCCTTCGAGTGCGTTGTTGTAGCTCTCCAGCGAAGGGGTGGCCGATCCCAGCAGCACCTTGGCCTTGAAGAGCTTGGCCAGTACCAGGGCCACGTCCCGCGCTTGGTATCGGGGAGCAGGGTTGTATTGTTTGTAGCTGGACTCGTGCTCCTCGTCCACAATGATCAGTCCGAGTTTTTTGAACGGCAAAAACACCGACGAGCGCGCACCCACCACCACATCATAACGCCCCGGGGTCCAGTCCAACACGTGGTTCCAAATTTCTACCCGTTCGTTGGGGTTGAACTTGGAATGGTACACACCAATCCGTTCGCCAAAAACTTTTTTGAGACGCGCGGTAAGCTGGGTGGTCAGGGCGATTTCGGGCACCAGAAACAACACCTGCTCACCGCGGGCGATGGCTTCTTGCATCAGGGTGATGTACACCTCTGTTTTGCCCGATCCGGTGACCCCGTGCAGCAGCACCGCGGGTTTTTCCTCCCAGCCGGTGAGGGTTTCTTGGTAGGCTGTGTTTTGTGCCGCGCTGAGGGTGGGGGATCCGGCTGCGCGCTGGGCGGCCTCGGCCATGCGGTCCACAATGCGCTCTTCCAGCACCAGTATGTTTTTGTCGGCCAGCTTACGGGTGACCGAGGTATCGGTACCGGCGTGGCGTTGTAAAGCTTTGCGCGTGACAGCACGATCGGCCATGTCGGCATTGCCGGTCAAGTGGAAGAACGCCATGAGTACCTCCATTTGGCGCGGACTGCGTTTTTCCAGTTGGTCAAAGGCGGCTTGCAGTTCATCTTCGGTGTGCACGCTGGGGTGCAGTGTGACCCAGGTTTCTTTCTTGGGCGTGTAGCGCTCCTTGAGTTCCTCTTCGGAGATCACCACGCCTTTTTCCACCAGCGACTTGACGTGTTGGAGGACAGTCTTTTGGTCCAGCAGGTCAGTAATGTCCCCGATGGATAGAGCACCTTGGATTTGCAAGCCCTCTACAATGAGGAACTCTTTGTCGTTGAGCCCTGTATCGTCACCGTCCCAGCGGCTGTCGAGTACCACCTTGGTTTCGCTGGCCAGGCGAAAGGAGCCGGGCAGTGCGGCACTCATGACCTCTCCGGTGGTGCACACGTAGTAGTCAGCCATCCATTCCCACAGGCGCAATTGGCCTTCGGTGACAATGGGTTTGTGGTCGAGCACTGCCTCTACGTACTTGGCTTGGTATTCGGGTGGGTTTTCATGGACGGCACGCACGATGGCGGTGTAGCGCTTGGTCTTGCCGAGTTGCACCACCACGCGCATGCCGGGCAGGACCTGCTCGTGCACTCCGTGCGGAATGCGGTAGGTCAGCTGCCTGGGAATGGCCAGGGGCAGGATGACATCGGCAAAGTAAGTGCGCCGCTCCATGTCAGGCCACCGGCAGGGGTTGGGCCACCTTCTCTTTGAGCAGGGCATGGTTCACCACCTCCATCATCTCGGTCACAAAGTGGAATTTGAGGCCCTTAAGGTAGCGTTCGTTGATGTCCTCGATGTCCTTGCGGTTGCGCTCACACAGGATGATTTCCTTGATTCCCGCGCGTTTGGCAGCGAGGATTTTTTCCTTGATGCCGCCCACGGGAAGCACTTGGCCGCGCAAGGTGATTTCGCCGGTCATGGCCAGGTACTTGCGCACTTTACGCTGGGTAAAGGCCGAGGCCAATGCGGTCAGCATGGTGATGCCTGCCGAAGGGCCGTCTTTGGGAATGGCGCCTTGAGGCACGTGGATGTGGACGTTCCAGTGGTCAAACACCTGTTGCTCCAGCCCAATAATGTGGGCGTGGGCCTTGAGGTATTCCAGGGCCAGTACGGCCGATTCCTTCATCACATCGCCCAAGTTGCCGGTTAGGGTGAGTTTGCCCTTGCCTTTGGTCAAGCTGGTTTCAATGAACAAGATGTCGCCGCCAGTGGGGGTCCAGGCCAAACCCGTCACGACGCCAGCGGTGTCGTTGTTGGCGTAAGTGTCTTTTTCGCGGGCAGGACCCAGGATGTCTTGCAAGTGGTCGGGCTGTACGGCGGTTTCGAACTCCTCTATCATGGCCAGTTGCTTGGCGCGATGGCGTGCGAGTTTTCCGATGCGTTTGTCCAGGCCACGCACACCCGATTCATTCGTGTAGGCTTCAACGATGCGCTCCAAGGTGTGGCCAGGCACCTCAAGTTGGCCGTCTTCCAAGCCGTTCTCGCGTTGCTGTTTTGGCAGCAGGTGGCGCTTGGCTATTTCCACCTTCTCTTCTACGGTGTAGCCGGTGACCTCGATGATTTCCATGCGATCGCGCAACGGGGCTTGGATGGAGGCGAGTGAGTTGCAGGTGGCAATGAACATGACCTTGCTGAGGTCATAGTCCAGCTCCACGTAGTTGTCATAGAAGGCATGGTTTTGCTCAGGGTCCAGCACCTCCAACATGGCCGAAGAAGGATCGCCGTGGTGGTCGCGTCCGAGCTTGTCGATCTCATCCAACACAAAAAGGGGGTTGCTCGTGCCGGCTTTCTTGAGGTTCTGTAGGATGCGCCCTGGCATGGCGCCAATGTAAGTTTTGCGGTGGCCGCGGATTTCAGCCTCGTCGCGTAAGCCGCCGAGGGCCATGCGCACGTACTTACGCCCCAAGGCTTCGGCAATGGACTTTCCGAGAGAGGTCTTGCCCACCCCGGGAGGGCCGTACAGGCACAAAATAGGAGCCTTCATGTTGCCCTTGATCTTGAGCACGGCCAAGTGCTCGAGGATGCGTTCCTTGACTTTCTCCAACCCGTAGTGGTCGCGGTCCAAGATTTTTTGGGCGTGTTTGAGGTCAAAGTTGTCTTCGGTGTAGTCCATCCAAGGCAGTTCCAGCAGCATGTCCACGTAGTTGGCCTGCACACTGAATTCTGCGCTTTGCGGATTGGTGCGCTCTAGCTTGGCCATCTCCTTGTCAAAGGCGGCCTTCACATAGTCGGGCCATTCTTTGGTTTCGGCGCGGAGTTTTTTCTCCTGGATTTCTTGGGTGATTGGATTGTCGCCGAGTTCTTGCTGGATCTGCTTCATCTGCTGTTGCAGGAAGTACTCGCGCTGTTGCTTGTCAATGTCGGTGCGGACCTTGCTTTGGATCTCGTTCTTCATTTCCAGCATCTGCAGCTCGTCGTTGAGGTGCTCTAGCACGGCATTGGTGCGCTCCTCGAGGTTGTTCATCTCCAGCAGCTTTTGCTTGAAGTCCACCTCGGCGTTCATGTTGGAGGAAATGAAGTTCACCAAAAAACTCAGACTCTTGATGTTCTCGATTGCCACGCTGGCCTCCGAGGGGATGTTGGGAGACTGGTTGATGATCTGCAGCGAGAGGTCCTTCAGACTGGACATGATGGCCTTGCGCTCGGCTTCGCTCTGGGGGAATGTGCCGTCTGAAAAGGCGCGAATGCGTGCTTCCAAGTACGGCTGGTCTTGGGTGACCTTCTCCAGCTCAAATCGCTTCTTGCCTTGGATCACTGCTGTAGTGGAGCCGTCCGGCATGCGCAGGGTTTTGAGGATTTGCGCTACGGTCCCCACGCGGTTGAGGTCGTCTTGTGAGGGCAGCTCGATTTCTGGGTCCTTCTGGGAGATGACGCCGATGACCTTGTCGCCCTTGTTGGCGGCTTGGATCAAGCGGATGCTGCGGTCACGTCCCACGGTGATGGGAATGACCACACCCGGAAACAACACGGTGTTGCGCAAGGGGAGTAGCGCAATGGTTTCGGGTGTGTCTTCGCTGTCGAGTTGCTCCTCGTCTTCGGAGGTGATCAGCGGTATGAGTTCGTTGTCGCCCACCTCGTCGGAGAGCATGTTGTATGTCTGGGGATCGATGTCCATAGGTCTCTTGTCAATGTGTCAGTGCCCGGGGCACGAAAGCCGGAAAAGCACCGGCAGGACCATCAGGTCAACAGGTGTGCCAACCGGCAACGGCCTGCAACATTGGCCGATTTAGCTGCGCAGGTCTGCCGTTTGGTCAAACACGGCTTGCAGCAATCGGCGGTCAGCATCGGTGAGCGCCACTTTGCGGCGGGCCATGACGCGCTCGGCCACTTCAAAGCTGCGCTCGAGGTCGTATTGGTCTTCGGGGTCAAAACCGCCCCAAGACCAGCTGGGCACAAACTTGGGTGGGAATCCGTGGCCAAAGATGTTGGCGTTGACTCCCACAGTAGTACCGGTATTGAGTTGGGTGTTGATGGCGCACTTGGAGTGGTCGCCCATGACCAGTCCACAAAAGGTGAGACCGCTGGGGATCAGGGATGCATCCCGGTAGCTCCAGACCTTCACCTCGCTATAATTGTTCTTGAGGTTGGAGGTGTTTGTGTCGGCGCCGAGGTTGCACCATGCGCCAATGACGCTGTTGCCCACGTAGCCGTCGTGGCCTTTGTTGCTGTAGGCTTGGAATACGCTGTTCCCCACTTCGCCGCCCACTTTGCACCAGGGTCCAATGGTGTTGGCGCCGTAAAGCTTCGCACCCATTTTAACCTCGGCGTGGTTGCACAGGCCCAGTCCGCCGCGGATGAGGCTGCCTTCCATGACCACTGCATCCTTACCTATGTAAATGGGACCGCCTTCGGTGTTGAGCGATGCGCCTTCCACCCAAGCACCTGGTTCGATAAACAGCTCTGCCGGATTGCCAATCAAACGGTTGGACTCCGAGAGTGGGGCAGAGGTGCGTCCCAATGTCATCTCGTCAAAGTCGTCACGCAAGGCTTGGGCTGCCAGCCCAAACAAGTCGCGCACCGATTGTAGCATATGGACCTCGGCGTCCAAGTCGTAGGCAGTGTCTACGTCCACCTCGTCGAGGGAGTCCAGTGGGGCCTGCATCGCAAGGGCGAGCAGGGCATCTCCCTTGATGAGGGCCTCTCCAGGTTGAAGGGCTTCAGCTTCAGCGCGCAGGTCTGCGTTCCACAGAACGCGGCCGTTTGCGTATAAGCACGGACCTTTTGCACGGTTGGGAAAGCGCTCAGCGAGCAGTGGACGGGTGTGAAAGGAAACTTGGTGACCAGCGGCCGTCCAACGTTCGGTGTTGGTGCGGATGCCGCATCGCAATTCTGCGGTGGGGCGGGTGAAGGCCAAAGGCAAAAAGTCTTGTATGTCGGGCTCGTCAAAGAGGACCACGTGCATGATTGAAAAACTTTAGGGTAGGGGTGAACATTGCATCGAATTACGGATTTAATTTCGGGCTAACCCCTGTAAATCAACGAAAGTTCCCTGTGAACTTTCCGCTGGGAGTGGTGTTATATTGTGATGATAACCGAACAGGTATATAGCATAAAGGACCTTGCGGGTTTCAGCGGCGTGAAGGCCCACACCATCCGGATGTGGGAGCAGCGCTACAATTTGCTGGAACCCACCCGGACCGACACAAACATTCGACGCTACTCTGAGGCCGACCTCAAGAAGCTGTTGAACGTTTCGCTGCTGTGCCAGTTGGGTTACAAAATCTCACACATCGCCCACATGGCCGATGAGGAGATCAACCGGACCTTGTTGGAGCAAGCCGGCAAACAAGCCGGAGACGCAGAGGTGCTGAACGTGCTGAAGATCTGCACCATCAACTTCGACGAGCGTTTGTTCTACAGCGCAGTAGACGGGTACCTCGAAAGTCATGACATGTTTGACCTGTTCAAGCGCATTTATATTCCATTCTTGAACCAAGTGGGGCTCATGTGGCAAGCCAATAGCATATGCCCGGCTCACGAACACTTCGTTTCCAACCTGATCCGCCAGCAAGTGGCGGGCGCGCTCAACGACATGCGTGGTGCGGTACCTACCTCCGACCAGACCTTTGTGCTGTTTTTGCCTTCGGGTGAAATGCACGAGTTGAGTCTGCTCATGTTGCAGTATTTAATGCGAAATGCGGGACACCGGTCCATTTATCTGGGCCAAAGCGTACCTGCAGAAGACTTGCAACAACTACTGGCTAAAATGAGTGGTGTGCACTTTGTCTCCATCTTCACGGCCCACTCTTCAACCACCAACAAAAGCAAGTACCTGGACAAACTCTCAGATCTGTTGACCGCCAAGGGGTGTTTCATGCATCTGGCCGGTCGTAATTTGGAAGGATTCGAGGACCGTGACGAGCCTTGGATGCACGTTTACCCCAACACAGGTGTGATGATTGATGCTTTGTTGAGCATTTAGAGTAAAAAAGTTAAACACTCGTAAGCCGCTGATTATCAGCGGCTTTTTTGTTTTTAGCGCCCAAAGTGTTTAACATACACCTTAAAAAAGTTCAACAGAAATTTGTTGGGAACGAATTCCTGTTTAATATTTGTGGGGTGAAACTTAAACACAATTCGTCATGTCTACCTTAGAGTTCAACCAACTGCTTACCGGAAACATGAATTACCTGCGTCAGTTTGCCATCGGCTTCACCAAGAACGTGGACGATGCTGAAGATCTCTTGCAGGAAACCATGGTCAAAGCACTCCGCTACCGCAACAACTTTGCGGAAGGCACCAACATTAAAGGATGGTTGTACACCATCATGCGCAACATCTTCATCAACAACTACAAGCGCAAGAAATTCCAGAATACGATCACTGATTCTACCGAGAACCAGTACTACCTGAATCAGAACACCAAGTACAGTGCAGATTCAGTGACCTGGCACATCAGTGAAAAGGACATCAACAAAGCCATTGACAAACTGAGTGATACCTTCCAAGTACCGTTTACGATGTTTCTCGAAGGCTACCACTACGACGAAATCGCAGATCACCTCTCGATTCCAATGGGCACTGTGAAGAGCCGCATCTTCCACGCCCGCAAAAAATTGCAAGAAGACCTGGTCGACTACCGAGGTTAGTCAACGGTCAAACGGGCGAGGTAGTTGAACCCTTCGCCTTCGTACAGTATTTCCATAGACATGTCAACGGCTTGTGCTTCTAGCGCAAGCCGTTTTTTGTCGATATACACCCAAGGGAATTGTTGTTCGAGGCCGTTCCAACGCACGGCAAATTGCACGTCCCCGTGGTATTCGAGTGGGACGTGTTTCCATTCTTGAGCCATGTAGCCCACATCGGTGCCTTCGCCTAGGATTTGACCTCCGGGGGCCAGCAGCGGTTTCAAGGTTTCAAGAAAGGCTTTGGTTTTGGCGGCACGCTGCCCCATCCCAAACCCATTCATGAGCAGTAATATGGTGTCGAATTGAACGCCGGGATTCCAGCTAAACACATCGGTGCAAACTACCTGAGAGAGTCCTTGCAAGCGCATTGCTTCGGCCGCGTGTGAAGAGATGTCGAGGGCGGTCACGTCCACACCTTGATTTTGCAGGAATAAGCTGTGGCAACCCGCTCCCGCTCCAAGGTCCAATACCTTGCCACGGCAAGCTTCAATGGCCACGTGCTCGTAGTCGGGCCAATCGCTTGGATGGCGCAAGAAAACGGAGGCATCCATGGACTCGTCACTCACTCCATTTAGGGCCAATTCGATCTGGGTAGGTGCCCCGGTTTGCAAGGCATGCAGTATGGCGCGGCCCAAAACATCGTCGGGGAGGAATTGTGAAGCACCGGTTTGAGCCATGTGGGAGGGGATTGCTAACTTTAAACTTTAGAAAAAGTGAGGCAAAGGTGCAACTCATTTGAATGCATTGCAGTCTTGCTTGTGTCAACCTGAAAGACCATGCGTAAACTACTCCTCCTGAGTGCGCTCATTTGCCTGACTATCAGTTCGTTCGCTCAAATCGAGATTGATCAGAGCTACACCATTGAAGAATACGTCAACGACATTCTTCTGGGATCGGGTATTTCGGCGTCCAACATATCGTTCACCGGCTCCGAGGCGCAAATCGGTTTTTTGACCGGTGGTGAAGGTACCATCTTCCCGATGGATGCAGGACTGGTGTTGAGTTCTGAGCACGCCATCAACCTGCAGCAAGCAGGCGCAGACGGATTGCCGGCAGACGACGTGATCCCCGCCGGGGAGGAAGTCAGTGGTGAGCCCGACCTGCTCACCATCGCAAACAGCGTTCCGCCGCTCATTGGTGAGTCGTTCTCGGTGAGTTCGGTCAACGATGTGGCCATCCTCGAGTTTGACTTCATCGCCACAGGCGATACCATGAGCTTCAACTACTCGTTCGGTTCGGATGAGTACCTGACATGGATCAACACCCAGTACAACGACATTTTCGCATTCTTTCTATCAGGACCAGGCATTACGGGGCCTTACGCATCTCCGGCCGGATTCCCTGACGGGGCCATGAACATTGCGCAAGTCCCTGACACGGACCCTCCTTTGCCCATCACCATCTCTTCGGTGAACCCCGGCAGTTACTCAGAGTACTACATCGACAACCCGTTCCCCAACGTAGACATCGACCAAAACGGTTTTACCACCAAACTCACCGCGATTGCCAACGTCATCTGCGGAGAGACCTACCACATCAAACTGGCCATCGGCGACGGTTCGGATACCGCGCTCGAGTCGGTGGTGATCCTTGAGTCGGGCTCGTTCAGCTCCAACTCAGTGGTAGAAGTTGACCTGAGCATCGACGTGGGTGGTCCGGACGCAGACACCATTTACGAGGATTGTGGTGAGGCACTGTTGACCTTTACCCGTCCGATCGAAACCATTTTAGAAGTAGAGGAATATGTGATCATCGATTACTCGGGTTCTACAGCTACCAATGGGTTGGACTACACCCTGTTGCCTGACACGGTCTTCTTTGAACCGTTCGTGACCGAAGTGTCTTTTCCGCTAGATGCGTTTGAGGACGGCTTGGTCGAGGGGCAAGAAATGGTGGTCATGGAAATCCTGAACGTTGCGGCCTGCGGCGGTACGGGACTCACGACGTTCTTCGAATTCTTCATCAACGACGAGCCTGAACCTTTGGTAGTGGACGGCTATACGGAAGAAATCTGTTTGGGTGATACCATCACCTTGGCGCCCCTGATCAGTGGCGGATATGGCAACTACGTGTACGACTGGGATACCGGCCAGGATACGCCGACCATTGATGTCAATCCGGCGCTGACCACGACCTATAATGTGATTGTGGGCGATACCTGCGGTATGCCTTCGGACGGTGCAGACATCACCATCAACGTGGCCGAATTCCCACCGTTCGAAGTCGTCATTGACAACGGCGACGTGGAACTCAACTGCGGTGAGTTTGTGGAAGTCTTGGCTACCGCTTCAGGTGGTGATGGCAACTACAGCAACTGGCTCTGGACCAACGAAGATGGCGTGAACCTTTTCGGTTGGGAGAACAGCCTGTTCTACAGCACTTGGAGTGGCGCTGAACAGATTATTGTATCTGTGCAAGATGGCTGTGGCTTTACCGCCACAGATACCGTAGATGTCATACTGGACGTACCCACCTTGGAAGTCACAATGGTTGATTCCTTGGAGGTAGGATGCAACGAGCAGTTTACGCTTGTACCCGACATCGTAGGCGGCGCAGAGCCCTTCTTCTACAATTGGTATGTCAACGGCTTTTGGACCGATTGGGCCGAAACCTTCACCTACAGCACCGATGTAGATGTGGAAATCAGCGTAGACATTTCGGACAACTGTGGCCAAACCGAAAACTTTGTCATCCCCATCAACGTGGTGGTGGTGCCGATTGAAATCACCATGGAAGACTACGTTACCGGGCCTTGCACCGAGGTATTCGTGATCGACCCCACAGTGACCGGCGGGAACAACGACTTTGATTACACCTGGATCAACAACGCAGGCGCTACAGTCTCGACCAGCTCTGCACTGAACTACTCTTCGGACGAAGACCAAACCATCACCCTGACTGTTGAAGACAGCTGTGGAGGCGAGGCCACAGCCCAGGTAGAGGTAGACATCGAAAACCCGGAAGTGACCGTGGACCTTGGCGGGGACATCAACGCCAGCTGCATCGATAACACCGAGGTGACCGCCGACGTGCTCACGGGTGCAGGCGACTACGGCTACACCTGGAGCGTCGATGGCAATACCGAGGCCACCGGCGCAAGCAACACGTTCAGCTGGCAAACCTACGTGACCCAACAGGTCAATGTAGACGTGGTAGACGCCTGTGGCGGCACCGCCAGCGACTCGCTGATGATCATCATCCCCAACATTCCATTGAGCATCACCGCAACTCCTGACACCGCCATTTGCTTTGGCCAGGACGTGGAGCTCAACGTGGAGGCCTTTGGTGGTGAGGGCGGCTTTACCTATTACTGGAATGAGTTTGCGCAGGCCGGTCCAACCGTGTCTTTCACGCCAAGTGGTCCAGGCACCTATTCGGTGGCTGCAACGGATGTGTGCGGCTACGTGGTCGAGACCGAAATCGAGGTAGACGTGCAGGACGTGACCGCACTCTTTCAAGTGACCTACGTGACCGATACCGAAGTGCAGTTTACCGCCACCCCTGTACCCGAAGCCCAGCCGGACTTCAACTTCTACTGGGACTTTGGCGACGGCGCCACTTCAGAAGAGGAGAACCCACTACACACTTACGACGGACTGGACCAGTACCTGTCGTGGATGACCGTGGTAAACGGCATCGGTTGCCGCGACAGCGTGAGCATCCTGATCGATTCTCCCATCAGCCTGTACGTGCCCAACGCGTTTACGCCCAACAACGATGGCATCAATGATGTGTGGGCCCTGCACGGCGCCGGCATCAGCGAATTTGAGATCATTGTCTTCAACCGCTGGGGTGACGTAGTTTACCAAAGTACCGACCTCAGCGGCGTGTGGTTGGGGGACAACCAAGGCACCGGCGAGTACTACGTGCCGGACGGCGTGTACCCGTGGTTGATCAAATTGAAAGGAAACGATACCGAAGCCTTTGAACGACGCGGTCAGGTGACCGTAACCCGTTAAGCACGATATCAACACCCGTTGGAACCCTCGGTGAATACCGGGGGTTCTTTTTTTTGCCCGGTTTCGTGTGATTTGTGTAGTTTGTACACTTTCTAAACTAGATCCCGCGCCATGAGCCAAAATCAATCGTTCCGCTCCGCCTTTATTGCCGTGACTTCCCTGTTTTTCATGTGGGGGTTTATCACAGTCATTGTAGATGCTTTTATTCCCCGTTTGAAGGATGTTTTCGAATTGTCTTACCTGCAAGCAGGCATGGTGCAGATGGCTTGGTTTTCGGCCTATTTCTTCTTGAGTGTGCCCGGCGGGATCATGATCCGCAAGGTGGGCTACAAGAAGGGCATCATCATCGGTTTGGCCACTGCGGCTACAGGGTGTTTGATGTTTTACCCTGCGGCAGGTGAACGTGTGTTTGGACTGTTTCTCGGCGCTCTGTTTATTGTGGCTGCCGGTTTGACCGTACTGCAAGTGGCAGCCAATCCGTACATCTCGGTGCTGGGCGACCCCGCTCGTGCCTCTAGCCGACTGAACCTGGCGCAGGCCTTTAACTCGTTGGGAACCACAATTGCTCCTATTATTTCAGCGGCCTTCCTGCTGTCAGATAAGATCCTGACCGGAGACGAACAAGCCCAACTTGACGGTGCAGCGCGCGAGGCATACTACGCCACCGAAGCAGCTGCGGTGCAAACGCCTTTTCTGGCATTGGCTGGTGGCTTCTTGTTGTTGGCAGGCATCATTGCTGCGGTGAAGCTGCCCAAGATCTTGGGTTCTTCCAACGATACTGATGCGGTGCAGACCGGCGACGGTGCAACCGCGGGCTATAAGCGTGTATGGCAAGACAAGCGACTGCGTTTTGGAGCGCTGGGCATCTTCGTCTACGTGGGTGCTGAGGTGGCCTTGTCCAGCTACATGGTGAACTACGGTTTGCACTTGGGCATGGCCGAATCGGTATCTTCAAGTCCCGTACTCAGCGCGCTGGCTGAGTTTTCGGCGATGATCAAGGGCAAGGAGTTGGCTGAGATGGACGCTAAGGCCATTGTAGGCGTGCTCTTGGCGCTGTACTGGGGTGGGGCCATGCTTGGACGATTCATCGGCTCAGTGCTCATGCAATCGATTGCGGCCAACCGCCTGCTGACCATCTTTGGTGGCATTGCGGCGAGCTTGGTGCTGCTCAGCATCGTGACCTCTGGTACCACTGCATTCTTGGCGCTGCTGGGTGTAGGGCTGTTCAACTCGATCATGTTCCCGACCATTTTCTCGCTCGGTATTTCCAAGTTGGGCAACGATACACCGTACGGTTCAGGTATCCTGTGTACCGCGATTGTGGGTGGGGCATTCATCCCACCAACGCTCGGTGTGTTGGTGGACGCCAGCGGTTGGGCCGTTGCGCTGATGCTGCCCATTGTATGCTACGCCTATATTGCGTGGTATGGACGTGCCAAATTCCAAAGCGATACCGCCGCAGCCTGATTACTGGGTTCGTAAACTGACTATTCAAGACGCACCGGAGGTGAATGCCCTGTTCACTTCGGTGCGTTTTGAGTTGGCCCAGCGCGGGTTGGACTTGTGGCAACACGGGTATCCCAATCCCGCTCAGCAATTGGCGGACATAGAAGCCGGCAACATGTGGGGCATGGGGCAAGACCGACTGACCACCGCAGTGACCCTGGACTTCCATGCCGCCCCGCAATACAGGGAGGTGAATTGGCGCATTCCGGCTGAACGTCCGTTGATCATACACCGTCTGGCCACCCGTGCTAGCAGCCAAGGGCAGGGGTGGGGGCACCGCATGCTGGAGTTCTGCGAACGTCAAGCAAACGTCTTTGGGGCCGACGCCATCCGGTTGGACACCTACCTGATCAATTCCCGAAACATGCAGTTTTACCGCAAGCGGGGCTACTCTGAAGTGCCCGAACGGGTGTACTTTACCCCGCAGGCATGGCCCTTTGCTTGTTTTGAAAAAGCTGTAGCGCAGGACTGACTCCAGAAATCCCCGAAATTCGCCGCATGCAATTGCGAATCCTGCTTCCTCTGCTGGCCACCCTGGCAGCTGCGTGTTCTTCTTCCAACGCTCCTGTGGGCATTGAAATCAGCCACAACCGCGTTCATTTGGACCGCCTGCAAACGCTGATGACCGGACATTTCACCAGTGCGGCCCAGAGTGCAACTGACTCCAACTACGTTGACATCACCCTGCACATGAACCCCATTTGGGCGTCCGACAGCAACCGTTTTTGGTTGTATGTGGAGCAGGCCGCCACGTCCAACTTGGACCGTCCGTACCGCCAACGCGTGTATGCCGTACAGCAGTTGGAAGACAGTGTTTTTCGTAGCGACATGTTCAATTTACCGGTGGATTCACTGGTGATTGGATTCAAGGGGCAGGAAGAATACTGGGATTCGCTCCATCCCGACTCGCTCACCCTCAAGCAGGATTGTGAAGTGTACCTCGCGCTCCACCCCGACGGCACTTACCAAGGCAGCACCAAAGGCAAAGGATGCTCCAGTACGCTGTACGGCGCGTCCTATGCCACAAGCGAAGTGACCATTTCTGCCGATCAAATTCAGAGCTGGGACCGCGGATTGGACAGCTTGGATGTATACATCTGGGGCGCAGAATACGGACCGTACATTTTCGATCGCCAGCCCTGATGTGCGGTTTTGCCGGATACTGGAAAGACGGCGGTAACCCGCGTTTGCCCGAGGGTACAGCGGAGCGCTTGGCCCACCGTGGCCCGGATGCCTCTGGAGAATGGTACAACCACAACCTCCACTTGGTCCACACCCGTCTCAAGATCCAGGACGTTTCTGACCGCGCCAACCAACCTTGGGTCCACCACGACGAAAAGGCGGTGATGGTGTTCAACGGCGAGGTGTACAACGCAGAGGAGCTGCGCTCGCAGTTGGTTCGGCTAGGTGTCACCTTTCAAACCCATTCCGACACCGAAGTCCTCTTTCATTGGCTTTTCAAAAAGGGAGCCGAAGGACTGGCCGATATCAACGGCTGTTTTGCGTTGGCCTATTGTGACCTCGAACGCGGTGAACTGACCTTGGCACGCGACCCCATGGGCATCAACCCGCTGTACATCAAGGAGACTGAAGGCGGGCTGCAATTTGCTTCTGAGGCACATGTGCTGTTGGATGATAATCCTGCGTGGTCGACCAGTGGTGTGGCGCAGTGGTTGAGTTTGACGTTTGAAGACCCTTCAACACCGTTGGTGGATGGGGTGCGTTCCTTGGCACCCGGAGAGGTATGGACTTCGACTTCCGAATCGTGGACGGTTACTCCTACAACCACACATCAGCCGGATTCCGTGTTGGAGGCACTTCGTGAGTCGGTGTACGATCGCTTGGTGAGCGATGTGCCGCTCGGCTGCTTCCTCAGCGGGGGGCTGGACAGCGCTGCCGTGACGGCATTGGCCACTAAGCGGCTCGGCGGGTTGAAGACCTTTTCGCTCGGGTTTGAAGGCAAGGGTTTGTTGGACGAGCGCGATGCGGCCCGGGCTACCGCAGAGGCTTTGAAAACCGACCACCACGAATTGGTGCTTTCCGAAGAGGATATGCTCGGCAGCTTGGATGCGTGGATTTCAGCACTGGACCTGCCTTTTGGCGATGCGAGTGCGCTGGCTGTGTATCATTTGAGTCGATTTGCTCGCAAGCAAGTGACCGTTGCCCTCAGTGGGGACGGTGCCGATGAGCTCTTCGCTGGCTACCGCAGGTATGTGGCTTGGGACCGTGCCAAGCACGCGGGAACAGGTGTGCAAAAACTTGCGGGGAGCAAGTGGGCAGGTGCTCTGCTCAATGCCCTGCCCGCAAGCCGCGAATCGGCACTTGGACTCAAGGTGCATCAAGCGGAAAAGATGCGTGCATTGACTGCGCTTTCTACGCCTGAACGGTATGCCTTTTTAACGCGCTTTGTGCAGCCTGAACTGGTGTCTGAGGTGTGGAGTGGGACGTGTCCCGCATTGCCTCAGCCCCAAACCCTGCAAGCGGTTTTGCGTGAAGACCAATCTCGGGTGCTGGCCGGAGACATGTTGGTGAAAGTAGACCGCATGAGCATGGCCCATGGGCTGGAGGTGCGTGTGCCCTTTTTGGACCCGCGTGTGGTGCGTGCGGCGCGGGCATTGCCTGTTGCGGGGTTGATCAAATCAGGTGTAGGCAAGCACACCTTGCGTGAATCCCTGCGTACCGAACTCCCCAAAGAAGTGTTTGAACGCCCCAAACACGGGTTTGAAATTCCTATGGCGCGCTGGTTGAAGGGCCCCTTGGCTGCCGATGTAAACCGGGTGGTAAGCGGGGAGGTGTTGACCTCAGAAATGGGCTGGAAACCCCGAGGGTTGGAAGCGGTAACAAGCGCCTTTTTTCAGCGACCATCACCGGCATTGACCCATTTGGTGTGGAACCTGTGGGTGTTTGGACGCTGGCTTACTCGGTGAGGTTGTGGTGCATGTTGGCCAGTTGCTTACGCAGGGTCTGGATCAACTCAAACTTCTCGTTGTTTTCGTTGGCCGGATCGGCCACCCAGTCGCGGAGCAAAAGCTCTGCTTCAAGGACGTGCTCTTCACGGTAAGGGCCTTCCATGTTGTCCATGATGGTGTAGATCTCCACCAGCTGCGGGTAGTCGCCTTCGATGGCCATACGGCACAGGGGCTCGAGGTCTTCCACGGGTTGAAGGCTGCTGCTCCAAACAAAACTCAAGATTTGGGTGCGGATGGGGGCGAAGCGTTCTTCCACGGCAGCGTCCATCAACGCGCGTTCAGCGGCGGTGACTTTGAGCTCTGAGAGCATGGCATGCACGCTGGTGCGGATGGATGCGTCGTCGCTGTCGCGCAGCAGCACCAGCAGCGGCTCAATCAACGCAGCATCACCCAGGTCACGGGCATCCTTGATGGCCTGTTGCACCAGCACGGGTTGTGAGGCAAACAGGTTCTTTTCGATTTCGGCGCGTTTTTGTTTGGCAATGTTCTCAGGCATAGGGACGTGGATTGGCGGGCAAAGATAGCAACGGCTCAGCGCAAGGACTCGAGTACCGTGCGGAATTCCATGAGCACCATGGCCGTGGCGCCCCAGATAAAGTCAGATTCCAGGGCAAAGCCGCCCACTTCTATGCGCGTGCCGCCTACTCCGGTAGGTACCACACGCTTTTCCAGGGTGTTGGGGTCCAACAGGTGGGAGAGGGGTGTTTCCAGCACTGCGTCCACCTCGCGCGGGTCGGGCGCCCATGAAGGTTTTTCGGGCGTCCAGCCCAGGTAAGGGTGCATGATGAAGTTACTGGGCGGAATGTAGAGCGAAGTCCATTTGCCCAGGACCTCGACCTGTGAAGGCGCCACGCCGACTTCTTCCTGCGTCTCGCGCAGTGCGGTGAATTGGTGGTCGAGGTCTTCGGGTTCTTGCTTGCCGCCGGGAAAGGAGATTTGGCCACTGTGCACTCCTGGATATGTAGGTCGGCGCATCAGTACAGTATGGAGTTCACCAGCATCGGGGTAAACCAGCATCATGACCGCTCCGATTTTGGGTGACTTGCCCTGCGCTTTTGCCGCTTGCGGGGTGGGCCGCTTGAAGGGCATCAGCCGGTCGTGCGCATCTTGCCCGGGCAAGGGTTGCCGAATGGCTGTACGAATCATGGCTTCGGTCACCTGCATACCCGCAAAGGAACAGTAATTTCGTCGCCAACACCTGTCATGCCCGTATTTCTACTCACCCAAGACTTGGTTTTCCCAGACCCCATGCACGCCGATGAGCAAGGCTTGCTAGCGGTGGGTGGGGACCTGAGTATGGACCGACTCTTGCTGGCCTATGAGTCGGGCATTTTTCCGTGGTACAGCGACGGCCAACCTTTGCTTTGGTGGAGTCCGGACCCGCGCTGTGTGCTGCGGCCTTCAGAGGTGAAAGTCAGCAAGAGCATGCGCAATGTGCTCAACCGCGGTGATTTTGAAGTGACCGCAGACAAGGCCTTTCCCGATGTGATTCGTGCATGTATGGACACGCGCAAGCGCGAGGGAACCTGGCTCAACGAGGACATGGTCTCGGCCTACATCAACCTGCACCGCTTGGGCATTGCCCATTCCATTGAAGTCTGGCGCGGCGACGCGTTGGTGGGCGGGCTGTACGGTTTGAGTTTGGGCAACCTGTTCTTTGGGGAATCCATGTTTTCAAAAGCCAACAACATGTCCAAAGTGGCCTTGATTTGCTTGGCCCGCGGGCTGGAGCGCTCGGGCATACCTTTGATCGATTGCCAGGTCGAGAACGACCATTTGATAAGCTTAGGCGCCCAGGCCATGCCACGTGCGGAATTTTTGGAACATTTGCGCCGCGGAATGGAAGCCCCCACGCGCCGTGGCAGTTGGTCCAACGCAACGTTCTTCCATCCTTGACCCCATGTTCAAACGCCTCATGTCATACTGGTTCCGCCGCAGTGGATGGATTTTCACTGGAACGCTGCCCAAGCGGTTGAACAAATCGGTCATAGTTGCTGCTCCGCACACGCGTACGCGTGACTTGATGGTGGCATTTGGGGTGATCAGCGTGACCCATTTCCGTACTGGGATTTTGGTGGATGAGCGCCGGATGAAGGGGCTTTCCGGACTGCTGCTGCGTATGTGCAAGGCGGTGCCCTTGCCCGCCGACCGCGAAGCGGCCAAAGCACAGCTGTTAGACGCCTACGCCGCGCACCGCACCTGCAGTTTTGTATTCACTCCCTACCGCAACGGCAAACGCACTGAGCTGTGGGACGACTTGTTCTACGAGATCGCGTTCGAAACCGGCATGCCCATTGTGCCGGTGGGATTGGACCACCGCAATCGCCGGGTGAAGTTCCATGCGTACTTCTACCCAAGCATTGATCCCAAACGCGATCTTGGATTCCTAAAAAGGTACTTCCAGAGTTTTGACCGCTAGTGGTGGTAACTTGATCTGGGATCTGGATAAGTGCCGGTACGCTAAGGGTTTGCGGTGTTGCCGAATCGTTAATAACGTGTGAATAGAAAGGTTGACAGGCTCCTGTGTGCGGGGGACACATTTGATATCTTGCTGCTGGAAAACACGAGGAAACACCCCCTTTTTGTTGCCGTTGTTATCGGCCGGTTGAGATGACCGGCCTTGGAATCTTTTTGTTGACTTTTTTATCCGAGCAGTGACCATGGACAAGTACGACTACCTTCTGTTGGACATCATCCACGCGTACAAAAAAACCCACCACGAACTCATTCGTCTGGGTGTGATTGAGCAAACCTTTTGGAAACGCATCGAAAACGATGTGACCCTCTCAGTAGGCAAAGCCAAAATCGGCGAGCGCATCACCAAGCTGTACCTCGATGGTTTGATCCAAAACAAAGGAGGCTACACCTTGACCAAAAAAGGACGAGAGGAACTCAGCTGCAGTATGGCAGCGTGAACCTCAACAGAATTAAGTTGAACCTTGGGCGGTCTTCGGACCGCCTTTTTTTTATCCTGGTGTTTTGTGGGTATTGGCTGGAGCCCTTATTCCGCATTCGGTATAGGTGTGTCGGTACGAGCTGGCAACTCAACAATGACAGCTGCGAACCCGCTATTTTTACGCGTAATCACCCATGACTGAACGCCCAAACAGCCCCTTGAAACGCTTGGCGTGGTTCCTTGGCTGGGACACCACCCCCGACGCGCATATTCCCGATGCGGAAACCAAGCGCAACGCCGCCTTGAGCGATCCGGATCCGCTTTGGAACGCAGGCCCGCTTCCCGGGCAAGCCTTGCCTTCCAGCTTCCGCACCCTCCAACGCGAGGGGTACAGTCTGTATCTGGTATCCCCGGCCGAAATCGCATCCATCGGCCAGGCACTCGAGGCATGGGAGCGAGAAGGACATACGGCCACGCAGCTTTCCTTGAAGTGGCACGCACACGACCCCTTAACCATAGTGGAGTTGCCTCACCAGGTGGGGTTTGCGCAAGCATTTGACCTGTTGGGGTGGGTGCCGTTCCACCCTGCAAGCCAGTTGGGTGAGCGCGACGTACGCTTGTATGCCCTGCACCGTGAATCCGAAAAGTCGTTTTACGCCATGGTGGAACCCAAGAGCGATTTTATCATAGGACGTTTCCGGAATTACCAAGCGTTCTGCGCGCATGTACCGGGCATTTGGGCCTTCCCAGAACCCGTGGTAGAATACCAAGACGCTCCCCAACGCCCGAGCTACAATGAGGCGCTGGAAACCTGGGGCATCCACGAATTGGTCTTGCTGGAAATCCAACACAACACCCATGAGGTGGCGCTGCCCATGGCGCAGTCAGCTGTCCCAGCACTGCCACATGCTTCGGAAGGATGAGTGGGTTGAAGCGTTTGTTTGGTAGCAAGATCAAGAGCAGCGGTACGTTTCGTCAGGAGCCGTTTGGAGACGGTTTCTTATTGCAAGACTCCGCCGGAAAGTGGGTGGCTTGGGTCAATGAAGTGGGCAACGAACTGCGTAACCTCGAAGGCAGCGAAGTGCAGGTGTTTGGGGGAAGACGCGTGGCCATTCAAGGTCCCCAAGATGCGTTTCCAATCCTGTGGAGTACCCAGCAGGAAGCCATTGTTCCGCCTGAATACCGCAGCTAGTGATCTCCATCCTGGACGCGTTCAAAACACTGCTGATCATGCAACGCCGCTTGTTGTCACAGGCCGTCGAGGCAGAAGATGAAGGCACCGCTGCGCTTATGAGCGACTGCATCCGCGAATAGGAAAAACTCGTGTGGATGTACAGCGCCTACTTGTCCTGATCGTTGGCAATGCCCAACTTGGGTGCATGAAACGGACGCTTCTCGTTGCTGCCGGATTGGTGGCGGTCAGCATTCTGCTGGTGATATTGATGTTCAACGATCGCAAATGCCAGTACGGCGTCTTTGTTCGCAACGAGACCGCGGGTACCGTCGTGGTCAAGTACCAAACCCAGGTAGGCCGCGAAGGTCCTGAATCTGGCGAGGTGCACATTGGACCAGGAGAGCGGGGTGAGGTATTTCAAACTACCGCTTTTGAAACCACCGATGGCAGCAGCATCGACCCTGCGCATTGCACCCAAGTGGCCGATTACCTGGTGGTCTACAACCAAGATGACATCCGCTCCATCATCGAGTGGTGCGACCCGCGCATTGAACTCATTCACGAGGACATAGGGCAAGGCACGTTTGAACTGACGGTGGTCCCCGAAAACTTCAACCCCAATCCCGAGCTGCCAGAATAGGCTAAGCAACCCGCACCGAACGCCGGAAACCAACGGTAGCCAGCAGTCCTACTGCTGAAAACGCAGCCAACATCCAGAAGGTGTATTGGTGACCGGTAATGCCGGGATAAGTGTCGTAGAAGTAACCCATGAAACGCGCCATGTAGATGTCCGGCAGGTAGCCAATGATGGATACCAAGCCCACTGCGGTCCCGGTTACGGCCCATGGAATGCGCCCTTCTTCCAAAATCGCGTAGTACAATCCTCGCAAGGCGTACATGCTGCACGCTACGCAGGTAAGCGTTCCGCCAAAGACCACCCAGTCTCCAACGGCTACACCGCCAGTACCGATCATCACGCTCCCCCCCAACATCCATAAAAACATCCATTGCACCATGCGCGAGGTGGTAAACATGGTGGCCAACACGCCTGCTCCCACGGTGGCCAGCGGACGTAGCCACAGGGCCTGGCTTGAATAGGCCGCAGCGGCCTGTTCAGTCAGGTCCAGGTAGTCTTGTGCAAACTGAGGAAATCCATCGGTCACGCGGTAGCCGCTGTAGGCACACACCACAATCGCGGCTTGCCACCAGACCTGAGGAATGCGGGCCACTTTAGCCAAGTCTCTGTACTCGAACTGGGGCCCAGTCTTTTCTTTTTGGCGTGGGCGAAGGGTGATGAACACCACTGCGCCGGCCCCAATCACAAACCACGAGAAGTAGCGCACAACCTGGGCAAAAGCAGCCGCCCTTTCCGCATCGGTCACTTGGTGGCCCACATCGGGCATCAAGGCGCTGAAGATGCTCACCGCCGAGGTGGCAATCAGTGCTGCGCTGAGTCCACGTCCTCCGTCTAGCAGTCCAAAGGCCATGTTGGATCCACCAGCCCCTCCGGCCTCCCGTGTCGCGCGCAGCAGGGGGGACCAAAACAATAAAATGGTAGACAAGCCCCAAAAAGCATAGAGCAGTATCAAGGTGTTGTAGCTCGGCACCTGCGCCAGCAGAAAGCCACTCGCTCCGGTGCTGACCAAGGCGAGTGTCATCAGGTAGCGTGGCGAGAATTTATCGGCCAAGGGTCCGCCCAACAGGTAACTGACCAGAGCCACTATACCGTATGCGGTAAAGCAATTGCCGAGCTGGGTGTTGTCGATGCCGAGCACGTCCAGGTAGGTCACCCGAAAGATGCGGGTGAGCACAAAAGGCAGGAAGAAAATGGATTCTCCGGCAATGATCAGGGTGATCAATGACCACCATCGGGATGCGGGTTGGCTGGACATGCGCCCACAAGGTAGTACCTTATGGACGTGAAGACATGCAACCATATCGGGTGGCTTTGCGCCCTGCTGTTTGCCACATGCAGCGGGTTTGCGCAAAAATGGGAGCCTAGCGTGGACCTCTATGCGCTGAATCACTTCGCGTTTGACCCTGATTTTGACACCCGCAAAACAGGCGTGCGTTGGGCAGGGGCGGGCCTGGGCTTTCAACGTGAACTTACCTTGGATTGGGACATGACCTTGCGTGCGGGCGTCAATCTGGCGCGTCCACGCCCAGCATTTCGTCCGGACAACGGCGAGTTCTCGGCTTTCGGGAGCGGGCACATTGCGGTATTGGCTACGCGAAAAACCGACCATTGGATGTGGTCGGCTGGTGTGCTACTGAGCCAGCACGTGTGGGTGTACGACCGCACTGGAGTGCCCGACTCGATTCCCGCTACCCGTCCGTTGTTGCAAACCCGTACCTGGGCAGTAGGTGCGCAGTTGGAAGGGCTCTACCGCGTGCATGATGCGTTTCACGTGGGGGCCGTGTGGCGTCCGACCTACTTCCGTTTTTCAGACCGCAATCCGGGGGCGGGAGAACATGTGTTGAGCCTGACGGTTCGCTATTACTGGAACCGGATGCCTGATCCAACCCGTTCCTTGTGAACCATGCATTGCTGGTGGGTGAACGCCAGCGCTAACTCGGCGAATTTCTAGTGGTACGCTTGTTGCTTTTTGGTGGAGAATCCTTTCCCGAGACGCGTCACATACGCTGGAATTTTGTGTCCAGTTCCAAGGAGAAGTTTAGATGCTGCCACGGCGCTTTGTAAGGTCAAGGGGTTTCAACGGTGCCTGGAGATGATCCCTACATTCCCATCCCGAAACCGAAGTTGAAGCAGGCCGTTGGGCCAAAATCGTGACGAAAGCGGGCTCCGGGCTTGGGGGCCCCTCCGGCCCCTCCCCACCACCGCCTCGCTGTGTTGATGTCCGCAAGTTCCCTCCTCCAGCCGGGCGCTCCAAGCCATTTCCCCCGCACTTTGTGGATGGTCAACCCGGTCAAATAGATGGTGCATTTCACCCCATTACTGGTGTTTTCCACAATCTTAAATGCACCTTTCTTCCCAATGCCTACACCCGTTCCTGAAAGAATGCGGACCTTTGCCGCTTTTAACGCCTTCGGCAAATCCCATCCTTTTGGAAAACTTTGCACGCCTTGGCCTCTCGGCCCCTTTGCTCAAAGCCATCGGTCAACTCGGCTTTGAAACCCCCACCGACATTCAAGCCCAGGCCATCCCACACCTGCTTGGAGGCGACCGTGATTTCATCGGTCTGGCCCAAACCGGGACGGGTAAAACCGCGGCGTTTGGTCTGCCGTTGCTGGACCTGTTAGATCCTGAAGTCAAGCACACCCAGGCGCTCATTCTGGCGCCTACCCGAGAATTGGGTCAGCAAATCGCGCAGCAGATTGAGCTGTTCGCGGGTTTCCAAAAGAACATCGATACCCTGGCGGTATACGGCGGTCAAAACATCGCCACCCAGATGAAGCTGCTCAAAACGCCGCGTCAAGTCATCATCGCCACACCTGGACGTTTGATCGATTTGGCCAAGCGCAAGGCGGTTCGTCTGGACCGCATCCAGTATTTGGTACTCGACGAGGCCGACGAGATGCTCAACATGGGTTTCAAAGATGAGCTCGATACCATTCTGGACTTCACGCCTGAGACCAAGCAAACCTGGCTCTTCTCGGCCACCATGCCCAAGGAGATCCGCCGCATGGTGAACGAGTACATGTCCCAACCGGTGGAGGTGCGCATCGACCCCAAGACTGCGGTCAACGCCAACATCGAGCACATGTACACCTTGGTGCGTCACACCGACAAGGCAGAGGCCCTTGCGCGCTTCTTGGATTTGGATCCAGAGCTGTACGGCGTGGTATTCTGCCGCACCAAACGCGATACTCAAAACCTCGCGGAAGACCTGCTGAAGCAAGGGTACCGCGCCGACGCGCTGCACGGTGATTTGTCGCAACACCAGCGTGACCGGGTGATGCGCCGATTCAAACACCGCGAACTTCAAGTGCTGATCGCCACAGATGTGGCCGCGCGCGGAATTGACGTCAACGACCTTTCACACGTTTTCCACTACTCACTCCCGGACGATCAGGCGTATTACACCCACCGCTCGGGACGCACCGCACGCGCGGGCAAGGAAGGGGTGTCGTTGGCTTTCATCAACAAGAAGGAGAAGTCCAAGCTCAACCGCATGGCGCATGACTTGGACATCCACTTCAGCCAAGTCATGGTGCCCAGCGCTGAAGACATCGTGGAAACCCGGATGGAAAACTGGGCGTTGGGTGTGATGGAACAGGGCGGCACTGCCCGCATCCCGAGCGAACTTCTGGAAGCCGTGGACCTCCTGTTCGCCCAAATCAGCAAAGAAGAGCTGGTGGCCCGATTGGTGGCACGTGAGCTCGATCGCCTCAACCTGGGGTCAGGCACCGACCTGAACAAACGCGCCACGCGTGAAGAGGTAGACCGCCCACGTGGCAAAGGCGGACGCTCCGGAGGCGGTTACGGCAAGAAGCGCAGCGGCCACGGTGGCGGTGGTGGTCACCGCAAAGGCGGCTACAAAGGCGGCCGAGGTGGCGGCGGTGGCTACAAAGGCGGCCGTGGTGGCGGTGGCGGCTACAAAGGCGGCAGCGGCGGCGGTGGCGGTTACAAATCGCGCAAGCGCTAATTAGGGCGTTTGCTGTGGTGCGGGAGCCAAGGCAGGTTACAGCGCCAAGAATTCAGGAGTATCGCACGAGTTGTAACTGCCCTTCATCCCTTTGTTGGCCGAGATTGTGTACTTTGTACACATGAATCAAAAATCTCTGCTTTTCGCCCTGTTTTTGGGCCTTTCTGGCGCTTTGTATGCCCAGGAAACGGTGACCGGTGCACAAGTGCTCACCCACGAGAACTACCTGTACGGCCGCTTTGAAGTAGCCATGCAAAGTGCTCCGGGCAATGGCATTGTGAGCTCATTCTTCCTCTACAACTGGGACATCGGTTGCAACTGGCCCGCAGAGAACAACGAGATCGACATCGAGATGACGGGCAACGATGAAGATCTGCACTTTACCACCCATTACCCCGGGCCTTGGTTCTTCTCTGACGAGTATGAGGTCGAGTACAATCCCCATGAAGAAATGGTAGAGTACGCCATCGAATGGGTTCCCGGAACAGTACGTTGGTACATTGAGGACGAATTGGTCTACACCCAAAACGAGTCGTTCGTAGACGACCTGATTCACCCCATGCGCGTGTTTATGAACCTGTGGGTGGCCAACGCCGTCAACTGGGTGGGGCCTTGGGATCCTGCCGTTCTTCCCCGCAGCTCGCACTACGACTTTGTCAAGGTATACAACTACACCCCGGGTGCAGGCGACGCCGGCACAGGCAACAACTTTACCTTGGATTTTGAAGATCACTTTGAAGGCGACGCACTCAACCCAGACATCTGGGAAATCACCGACTTTGGGGACTTCGAGGGCAACCTCGCGGGCTTCTACCAGCAAAACGTGTCGGTGGCCGACGGTGTGCTTACCCTGACCCTCAACGAGCCTGGCGATTGGATCGTCACCGTTCCGGTCACGTTCCAAGTGGACATGAGCAACGTGGAACTCGAAGCCACCGATATGGTGTACCTCAACGGCGGTTTCAACAATTGGTGCGGAACCTGTGCCCCCATGTCAGACCTCGACGGAGACAACATATACACCCTCACGGTCAACATAGAACCTGGCGAACACGAGTACCTGTTCACACTCAATTTCTGGGAAGAACTCGGCGGCGCGCCTGAAGGCAGCGAATGCGACTACCAACCGTGCGATGAGTTCTACAACTATGGATTCCAAGCCTCCATCGTCGACACCGAGATCATTCTGCCCCCGGTATGCTGGGGCACTTGCTCTGACTGTGGCGAAACCAGCGTTACCGCTCTGACCGCCGCGCCGGCCTCTGTACAATTGTGGGAGAACGAAGTGCGCTACGTTGCAAGCCCCGGAGCCACCTTGGAGGTGTTCGACTTGCAAGGTCGCCGGGTCTATACTCAGCTTCTGGATTCGGCAGAAGGTACAGTTACCCTGCCCAGCTCCGTTCAAGGTTGGACCGCTGTGCGCGTGAGCGGTGAGGATACCGAAGCCCGCACCCACGGCATCATCAAATAATCCGGAGTTTACGCTCTGAGCGCGGTCAAGCCCGCATCCACCAGGTGGGTGAGGGCTTGCTCGTTTTGGGCCGATTTGGCCACCACGCCATCACCTACCATGATGACCGCGAAGTGAACGGCATTCCCGTGCCACACGCATCGAAATTTTGGGCATAACGTCGTGGAAAGGACCTCACCGAACAACTCGGCGAAGTTACCTTGGAACAAATGCACTTTGATCCAGTCCGCAGCGCGCGTACTTTGCCCGCTGATAAGGTTGTAGTAGGCGCTGAGGTGTTGGAGTAATTACTCCCAGGAACCGGTGTTCAAGAACACGGCAAATTGCGCGTAAAACTTGCCGCCACTGGACTGTACTTCTTGGTGCAATACCCCGGCTTGGAAGCTCAACTGGCTGTTGAGTTTGTACCCTGCCGCTGCATACAAGCGGTTGCGGTCAAAGAAGGTGCGCTGGGTGTTGATGAACACCTCGTCGTACACCCCCACAAACCATGTCTTGTCTTCAAGGTTGGGTTTTCCAATGGGTATGGTCAGCATCAAACGGTAGCGCAAACGTCCTTTGTAGCTCCACGTGTCGATGTTGTCTTCTTTATCATCCACCCAGCGCTGCTCCACACGGCAGCGGTGCTCAAACTTCACACGGCTGTCTTTGTGCACCAGGATCATTTGTTGCCAAATGCGGTGTTCCACTGTGGAGGGGTCACCCAATTCGCCGGGGTCCGCGTATGAGGGGATAAAACCGTAGCCTGCGGTCAGCATGGTTGTGGCCGACGCGTGGTAGTTCAACCCCACGCGCGAGAGTACTTGTTCGGGGTTGTTGGGCACCAGTGAATGGTGGCGGTACTGCAACTCGGTGTGTACACTCCATCCTTTCGAGAGTTTGTGGTTGCCGAAGTACATCAACCAGTTCCCTTGGTCGGAATTCTGGCCCAAAAGGGCGGTCGCCGAGAGAAAGATCCCGGCGACCAATGTCCATAAGTGTTTCTGCATGGTTAGCTCGTAGCGCTG
>JBMYJR010000019.1:0-43515 GCA_049594615.1 Flavobacteriales bacterium | reverse complement strand
AGCGAACGCGTGAAAGCTCCGGATTCGCGCCATCCCATCCAACCGCATGTGCATTTCACTTTGTAGCTGGTGGAGTTGGGTTTGTGGATGGCCTTGACAGCTACCCGTTCTTCCTCCCTGTATCCAACTTCTTCTCCACTTCGCGAATCACTCGCTTGTGAAGTGTTTCACGGTGCGCATCCAGAAAATCACGCACCGGTTCGGCGTCGGTCTTGGAGGCTTCGCGCAACGCCCAACTGAGGGCCTTGACCACCATGTCGTGGTGATCGGTCACGACCTGTTCGCAGACCGCCAGGGTGCGGGGCAGATCGCCGGTGCCGCCGCGGGCTTTCAAGTTCAAGGCCACCGTGCACACCACGCCCAATCGGCGTTGCATAGGGTCTTGGTGGGTGAGTAGCCCATAGATGTCAGCGGTGGGTACCGTCCCCAATCGCCAGCCTTGCCCGAGCAAACGCACTGCATAGGTGTCTACCGCGGCCCAGTTGTCCATGTGGACGTTGCAGGCCCACAGTTGGGCAGCAGAATAGGCGGCAATGTGCTTCTTGGAAGCCGTCAGCCATTCCAATCCCAACAGGTGTGCTTCGTGGACGCCGGTCTGCATCAGTTCAAGCGCGGCACCGTGAAGTCGATCGAGCTCCCAGGTTTTGCTAAGGGCGCGCATTTCACGCAGGATCTGTTTGATGTCGGGGAGCGTGACGCCGTAGACCTCCATCCCCGTGGGGCACACGCGTTCCATGAAGGCGCGGCGTTCGGCGGTGCCCAGGCTGCGCAGGGTGTCCAGGATTTCTGGGGTGGTCATTTAGTAGATCTCCAGCTTGCGCACCACAGCATGCTTGAGTTCCTCGTTGAGCAGTTCCAGCAGGCGGTCTTTGCTGAGGGAGAATTCCTCTTTCACCACGCCCGAGTCGATCTGTACGCGCAGGGTAGCCCCGTCGAGTCGGACCGAGCGGGTTTTGTTGGCGATGGTGTCGCCCACCACAGTGGTCCAGGCTGCACGCACTTCTGCCTGGCGGTATCCGCTTTCAAGCTTATTGATTTTCAGGAGGTTGCCTAGGACGTCGCCTACGGCTTTGTGGTCACGATCGCGCTTCATACTCCGGTGGTTTCGGGGGTGATTTCGAAGATACGGAGTTCGCAGTCCACATGGCCAAAGAGTTCGGGCACGCGGCGGGCGTGGGTATCGGTGACGAAGATTTGGCCAAAGCGATTTTCGCTGACCAGTTGCATCAGGTAGCCAACACGCTTGTCGTCGATCTTATCGAAAATATCGTCCAGCAGGAGCAAAGGCTTGCGGCCACAAGCAGCCTTCACGAACTCAAACTGCGCGAGTTTCAATGCAATCAACAGCGACTTCTGCTGGCCTTGACTGCCAAACTTCTTGACCGGGTGCCCATCGATCAGCAGCTCCAAATCATCGCGGTGGATGCCTTGGGTGGTCCGCTGGGCCGAGCGGTCTTTGTGCTGAGATACAGCCAATAGTTGCCCCATGGACTGTTCACCCACTTTGGTGTTTAGTGCCACGCTGCACGTTTCGTTTCCTCCAGATATCGCGGCGTAAAACTCTGCAAATAGCGGTTGGAATTCAGCCATGAACTTGGCGCGCTCGGCGGCAATGCGGTCGCCCAACTCGGCCAGTTGTACGTCCCAGATCTCCAAGCTCTCCGCATCAAAGCGGCGCTCGGCAAAGAAGTGCTTGAGCAGGTTGTTCCGCTGGCTCAGGGCCTTGTTGTACTGCATCAAATCGTGCAGATAGGCCCGGTTGTACTGGCTGATGATCCCGTTGATGAATTTGCGACGTACTTCGCTGCCTTCCCGAATCAAATCCGCGTCGTTGGGCGTGATGATCACCGCCGGAAACCGCCCAATGTGTTCGGCCAATCGGTCGTACTCCTTGCCGTTTCGTTTGAAGGATTTCTTCTGCCCGGGCTTCACTCCGCAGTGCACCTTGTCGGTTTCACCGTCCACCTCAAAATCTCCCTGAATCACAAAGAAATCCTTCCCGTGCCGCACGTTCTGGCTGTCCATCGGGTTGAAGTAGCTCTTGCAAAAACTCAAGTAATGCACCGCATCCAACACCGTCGTTTTCCCCGAACCGTTGTCCCCCACCAAGCAATTCACATCCGCCGAGAAATCGAATTCTCCCTGGTGGTAGTTTTTGAAGTTGACAAGACTGAGGTGGGCGAGGTGCACGAGAAGAAGGTTCGAAGAATAAAAACGTGAGCTAAGATCGGAAGAAACAGGAGAGTGCAAGTGGAGTTAAAAGTGAAAAGTGAAGAGTGAAAAGTGGCCAATTGCAGGTGGGCTCGCAGATGGTCGTATGGGCAGGAGGTTTGTCGTCCGTTGGTGTCGCGTGAACGCGATATGCTAGCACGGCAGGGTTATTTGCAAGTGGAAGTCTTTAGTGCATTGGACTTTGCAAATGCCCATAAAAAAAGCCCCACTCGGTTGAGCAGGGCTTCAAAAATGCGTTTTGCGTTCGCACTTAACGGGCGTAGTTCACCGCACGTTTTTCACGAATCACAGTCACCTTCACCTGACCCGGGTAGGTCATCTCGTTCTGGATCTTCTGTGAGATGTCAAAGCTGAGTGAATCGGCTTGTTCATCGCTGACTTTTTCGCTCTCTACAAGTACGCGCAGCTCACGTCCTGCTTGGATGGCGTACGACTTGGTCACGCCCGGGTAATCCATGGCGAGGTTCTCGAGGTCTTGGAGGCGCTTGATGTAGCTCTCCACCACCTCGCGACGGGCACCTGGGCGGGCGCCTGAGATGGCGTCACACACCTGTACGATGGGAGAGATCAAAGCGGTCATTTCAATTTCATCGTGGTGGGCACCGACTGCGTTCACGACGTCCGGCTTCTCGCCGTACTTCTCGCAGAGTTTGGCGCCAAGGATAGCGTGCGGCAACTCGCTTTCCTCATCGCTCACCTTGCCAATGTCGTGCAGCAGACCCGCGCGCTTGGCCGCTTTGGGATTGAGGCCGAGTTCGGAAGCCATCACCGCGCAGAGGTTCGCCACCTCGCGGCTGTGCTTGAGCAGGTTCTGTCCGTAAGAAGAGCGGTATTTCATACGACCCACCATGCGGATCAGGTTGGAGTTCAGTCCGTGTACGCCCAGATCAACGGTGGTACGCTTGCCGATTTCCATGATTTCTTGCTCGATGTTCTTGCGCACCTTGTTCACCACTTCCTCAATGCGGGCAGGGTGGATGCGGCCATCGGTGACCAGTTGGTGCAGGCTCAGGCGGGCCACTTCACGGCGGACCGGATCAAAGCAGCTCAGGATGATGGCCTCAGGGGTGTCGTCCACGATGATCTCAACACCGGTAGCGGCTTCCAAGGCGCGGATGTTGCGTCCCTCGCGGCCAATGATGCGGCCCTTGATGTCGTCGTTCTCGATGTTGAAGACTGAAACCGAGTTCTCGATGGCCTCCTCGGTGGCCACACGTTGGATGCTTTGGATGACGATTTTCTTGGCTTCGGTGTTGGCTTTGAGTTTGGCCTCGTCGATGATCTCTTGCATTTGAATCGAGGCCTGCTTGCGGGCTTCGTCGCGCAGTTCCTCCATGAGGGCCGACTTGGCGTCGTCGGCATTCATGCCCGAGACTTCTTCCAGGAGCTTTACGCTTTTGGCGTGGTGCTTGTCGAGTTCCTTTTTCTTCTTGTCTACCGCGTCTAGCTTCTGATTGAAGCTGTTTTTTTGGTTGTCGAGCTCCTTTTCCTTGCGCTTGTTTTGTTCAAGCTGCTTGGAGAGCTGTCCCTCGCGGTTTTTGAGTTTCGATTCCTTGCTTTGGATTTCGGAGTTGCGCTTTTTGACGCTAGCGTCGTGCTTCTCCTTCATCGCGAGGAATTTTTCCTTGGCCTGGAGAATCTTCTTCTCCTTGATGTTTTCCCCTTTGGCTTCTGCCTCTTTGAGGATGTCATTTTTCTTCTTGGTGAGGACGCTGTTGAACCCGAGGTATCCCAGTAGGATGCCCAGTACCAACGCTCCGCCCCCCACTGCAATGTTCAGTGTATCCATGGGTCGTTTCTGTGGTTATAAGCCCTTCCGGGCCGGGCCTGGACGGCGGGGTTCAGGACAGGTGCTTGGCCAGCATATCGTGCACGGCCTGTAAGTCTTCAGCCGCTTGGGCCGACACCGGGCTGCTCCCGGATTTTAACGCTTGTGTAGCCATTTGCAACGCCACCATGGCGAGCAGGTCTTGCTTGTCGCGTACAGCGTAATTCTGCTGGAATTGCAACAAGGTGTCTTCTACCTTTTTGGCCGCCTTACGGATGATTTCTTCTTCATCGCGTTGGATGGTGAGCGGATAAGTCCGTCCGCCGATCGATACTTTGATGGAAAGTTCGTCCACAGCCTCAGCTATTTATTCAGTAGCGCAATGCACTTGTCAATCTCCCTGACCAATTCGTTGATGCGGCGTTTGGCAGCGCTGTTGTCAGCGGCCTCTCCACCCAGCGATTGGGCCATTCTCAGGACTTGTTCCTTCTCGGATTGTTCGGCCAGTTGGGCCTCTAGCGATGATACACGGTCGCGCAATTGCCCCAGTTCTTCAGCATGTTGCGAAGACTGGCTGCGGAGTTGATTGTTTTCGTCAATCAACTTCCGCACATAGGTACGGATGGCAGCAATTGTGGTATCCAAAGCGGTAGGGGTCCGGGGCCGACAACGCCGGCGAAGAACAGCCCCAAAATTAAGGAAGCCCGACGGCCATACAACCTCGGACTCCAGCGTTATTCACAGTAGGGTGTCTTTTATCCCCGAACGCACCAAACGGTTGCGCACCTGCGCCGGGTTGGGCACCTTTGATTTTAAGTGATGACACGACTGCTTATTTGGACCTGCTTGGCCTTGTGTTTGGGGGGAGGAAAGGCCTCGGCACAGTCCTCGTCGCCGTACGCGGACCTGGGATTCCGGGCTCCCGTTGATATCCCCATGGCGCTCTCGGGCAACTTTGGCGAATTCCGAAAAAACCACTTCCACACTGGATTGGACATCAAAACGCAAGGCCGCGAAGGCATTGACCTGTTCAGTTGTCACGATGGTTATGTGTCGCGCATTGGAGTCAGCCCTTATGGCTACGGCAACGTTCTCTACATCGATCACCCCAACGGCTACACCACAGTCTACGCCCACATGCAGTCCTTTGCTCCTTTGATTCAGGAGTGGGTGCGCCAGCAGCAATATGCCCAAGAGACCTACGCCATTCAACTCCATCCCGATCCCGAACAGTTTCCAGTCAAACGGGGTGCGTTCATAGGCCTTTCGGGCAATTCAGGCGGTTCGTTTGGGCCGCACTTGCACTTTGAGATTCGCCAGACGGCCACCGAGTTTCCGATGAACGGATTGCTCTTTGGCTTTGACATCACCGATACCCGCGCACCCGAAGTACCCGCGATCTGGGTGTTTGATGTGGCCGATGATGCCGGCAAGCGCTACCCCGTCAAACGCACCTCAACCGGTTACCGCGTGGCCGAACCCATTGCCCGAGGGGGTGCCAAGTTTGGCTTTGGTGTGGAGACGGTGGACCGGCTCAACGGCGCGTCCAACCGTTGCGGGGTATATACGGTGACGGTCTTTTTGCGAGGGGACACCCTCTACCACCACCGCATGGACAAGCTCGACTTCTCCACCAAGCGCTACATCAATGCCCACATGGACGCGCGTCAATACGGCCAAAACCGCCGCGACGTGCACCGCTGCTACCGCCAGCCCAACAACGCGTTGGACATCTACCACTACCCTGGCAATGGTCACTTCATCACTGGTGAAAAGGAACCGTTCAAAGTCGTGGTCACAGATACCTACGGCAATCAAACGGTGGTGGAAGGTGAGATTTACGACCCCATCCCGGGCCAAGAATCCGCAGATGTACGCAGCACGTTTTGGAACAAAGACAACTTTTGGCAATTGGACGGGGCCAACGTCCTGCTGCGCAAAGGCAGTCTCTATACCAGCGCACACTGGTCGCCGGCCTCTGCCGCTTCGCGATCGGATGCGCTCAGTCCATCCATCCAAATCGGCGCTGACGGAGAGTCCATCCAAGAAGAAATGCTGGTGGAATTGCGGGTAGGGGAGTTGCCTGCCGACAAACAATCCAAGGTCCTCATCGCCCGCTATGACCCAGCCAAAAAGCGTTACCGCTGCTACGGTGGCGCTTACATGTTTGGGTGGGTGAGTACCTGGGTGCCTGAGCTCGGCCGCTACCAAGTGCTGATCGACGAAACACCTCCCTCAGCTGAAATCACCAGCGCAGGCACGGGCGGAGTTTTTCGTGCACGTATCTCAGACAACCTCTCGGGCATCGAATTCTATGAAGGCCGCATCGACGGGGAGTGGGTGTTGTTTACCTACGACTACAAAAAGAACCGCCTCGAATACCGCCCGAAGCCCGGTGATATTCCCTCTGGTGAACACACCTTGACCGTCACCGTCCGCGACGAGCGTGGAAATGAAACTGTAGTGGAACAAGAATTCAGTTGGTAACCGAGGATTGGAGCGGGTGACGACGTTCTGAAACGATCATCAAGGATGGGATGCCTGTTTAGTTGAGCACCAGCTTTTGGCCACGTCGCAGGCTCAGGTAATCCACGAAGTACAAAATGCGGATGCTGAAGCTGTCCAGTCCCGGCGCTTGCAGGGTTTGCTGGAAGTTATCGCTCCAGGCCGGGATGCGCTGATCTTGGTCCATGTTGGTAGCAATGGACTTCTTCCAAACCATACGCAACTCACTTCCCGGGCTGAACACCCACGTGTATACCAGGTCAATGTTGAACGCATTGAAGCTCTGGTCGAGTGGGCTGGTGCCGTCGTCGCGCAGGCCGGGGAAATCGCTGTCAATCACCGAGCCGTCTTCCTGCAGTTCCAAGAACGCCCTGTTCTCCAAATAGCTCCAGTAGTGGCGTATGCGGCAGGTCACCCCCATGCGGTTGGTGAAAATGTAGCGCGCATTCAGCACCTGGGTGTGGCTGGTGACGTCGCGACGGGCGTAGATGATGTCGTCTTCGTACTGCGCCACAATGTCTTGGTCGGGGAAGTTGTTTTGGAAAGCGTACCCTTCGCCGTTGAAGTTGCGCTGCCAGCTGTAGACATAGCTAAAGAACAGCTTGTCATTCACGCGAATACGTGGAGCAAAGCGCCAGTTGCGCGAATAACGTCCTTCTTGGGTGGTTTGGTTGTTCCAGGTACGTATGTCAACAGCCAGCCTGCGGCGGTAGTCGGTGCTCAACCAAACGCTGTAATTGTAGTTCTCTGGGTTCTGTTGAAAGTACCCGTCGTTGCGCGGGCCAAAGTAATCGCGGTTGCCCCAAGGTTCACCTGCGAAATTGAAGCCGAAGGAGTGGAATTTGCGGGTGTTGAAGCCCACCTTTCCACTGAAGTTGGTCCGGATCCAAACACGCGGATCGTACAAACGCGAATGGTTCAGGTTGAAGGTGCTCCACATCCGATTGAAGGGGCCAAACGGTTCAAAGATGTTGTAGCTGACCTCTAGGTTGCTCCATTGTTCGTTGTTGTTGAACAGAAAACCCAGATCGTTGGGATCATAGGTGTCAGATTCCACGCTGGTCTGAAGGTCAAAGTTGAAGTTGCCATTGAGCTTACTCAGCGAAAGGTTCCAGCGGTGGCCGTCTTCGGCGGCGGGATCGTCCCACCCAAACTTGCGGTTGTAGGCGCCAGATCCTGAAATCGAGTAGCTGTTCTTTTTGTTGCGCAGCTCGAACTCGGTGCCGGTCACGTTGGCATCGTAAGTGCCTCCGTTGCGCATGACATTGGTATTGATCAGCGTGGCGTATGAGTTGTTCGGCAGGTTTTGGTCCACCACCAAAATGCTGTAGTTGGTCAGGGGGTTGACCTCCACTTGGCGCAGTTGATCGGTGATGGTGTCGCGGATGGTGGCAAACTCGCGTCCGGCCACCGCATTGAACACTCCGAGTCCGGTGCCGTTCTCGTTACGACCCGACACCTTGACTGCGTTGAGCAGCTGGGTGGTGCCGGGCAAGTCTTCCACCACTTCGTTCTCCTGCACATTGTCATAAGCATCCCCGAAATTGACCGGGGTACCGCCCACACGTCGACTGTAGAACAGGCCGCCTTTGTTGAAGAGTTCGGTGCCCTCGGTAAAGAATTGGCGGTTTTCGTTGAAGCGAACTTCAAAGGGAGACAGGTTGAGCACCAAGTTATCGGATTGGACCTGGCCGAAGTCAGGAATGAGTGTCGCGTCCAACGTAAATGCATCGTTGATCCCAAATTTCACATCCATCCCACCGTTGTAGCTACTGCCGTAAACGGCGTTGCCGTTGTTATCGGTGGCACGCTCGAGGTAGGCTGAGGCGTAGGGGTAAAAGAACAAACGCACTGGGGCTTGCACGTGTTCAACACCATTGAGCTGACCACTTTGATTGATGAAGCCTGCCACTTCCGGATCCACTTCTTGCCAAAAGAGCTGCTCTCGGTGGCGGCGGATCACGCGGGTGAAGTTGATGTCCCAAGTCTGCACGTCGCGCTCCGGAAAGCGCAGTGCAGAGAATGGGATTTTGAACTCAGCCACCCAGCCGTCTTCGGTGATGGTTGTGTTGCATTGCCACACCGCGTTCCAGTTGAAATCCTCACCGTTGGCCGAAACCTGCGCGTCGATTTGCACCCCGTCTGGCGTGACGAAAAACTCAAAAGCGTTGATGCCGTCTTGGAAACACGAGAACCACATGCCGCACCAATCAGTGTTTTCGATTTGGTCACGTTGGGAAAGCTGGTGGAGGATGGAGTCGGCGGCATTGTCGTAGTTGTACATGCCTACGTACACTGCGTCGTTGTCGTACAAGACCTTGACTTCGGTGCGCTGAGACGGCGCTGCACCTGGGTTGGGGCGGTTTTGCACAAAGTCGGTAGCCACCGGCGCCGAGAGCCACACCGCGTCATCAAGCTTCCCGTCGATGGCTGGAGCCGCAGGGATGCGTTGGGCCGAGAGTTGCTGTTTTACCACGCCTTCTTGGGCAGTGGTCAGGACGCTGCATGCGCAGCAAAGCACGGTCAGAAACCAGTTGGTTTTAGGCATGGTGCAGGGCTTGCGCTGCGAAAGTAGTTTTTCGCAATGCTACCATTGTCGCTCAGGGGAGGTGGGTCTGTTAAGGAGTGTAAAAAGTGTCAAGAAACTGCCGAAAGTGTGAACCAGCTATGAATACGTACCGTGTATATCCGTTTCTACCCGGGTATATCCGTTTCTCTCCCGGCTCTTAGTTCCGCATACTCCAACTTTGTGCAAGGGGCCCGGCATCCCCTACGGATGGGCGCACGCGCGCGCCGGATTCCTTATGATAGGTCACCTCGATGCAAGAGCATCTTCTGTACCGCCCTGCTCCCTTCCAAATCACAGCATCCACCCCCCAATCCATACACCCAAAACACATTATCGCTCTTCAACCCCCAAACATCCGCCAGCGATTTCGACCTTTACCTTCCCAATAACACCTGCTATGCGATCCCCTTGGATCTTTTGTTTGCTGTGTATGGGCTTGTTGGCCCAACAGCGCTGCTCGCGTCCGGATGTCCACGTCGAAACTGCGCCTGATGCAGCTCCCGCGTCGGAAACCTCCGGCCCGCTGAATGTGGCCTTCTACAACGTAGAGAACCTGTTTGACACCGTCGACGACCCCCAAACCGACGACCAGCAATTCTTGCCAAGTTCCGAGAAAGAATGGACCCAAAAGCGTTTCGCGACCAAAATTGACCACTTGGCCGAAGTGTTGAGCCAGATGTTCAACAACGATTTGCCCGATGTCATTGGCGTTTGCGAAGTGGAAAACCGCACGGTATTAGAGGCCTTGGTGGCCCATCCACTACTCACCGAAAACGGCTATGACATTGTGCACCGCAACAGCCCCGATGGACGTGGAATCGATTGCGCATTGCTGTTCAACCCCTCTCGCATCCAGATCGACAAGTCGGCGTGGCACAAGGTGGTGTTGCCTGTGCGTGATCGCAAGAACACACGTGACATCGTATATGCTCGGGGCATTTCCGGCGATGACACCCTGCATTTCTTTGTCAACCACTGGCCCTCTCGTTACGGGGGCAAAGACGTCAGCGAGCCACGCCGTTTGACCGCAGCCTATCTATTGGACAACGCCATCGACAGCATCCGCAAAGCCGTTCCCGGTGCGCAAGTCCTGTGCATGGGAGATTTCAACGACCATCCCAACGACAAAAGCATCCAGCAAGTACTCGGCGCCAACATTTCCAAGCCGAGCCAGCTGTTCAATTTCATGGCTGAACTCCACAAGGAGGGCGGCGGTACCTACAACTACAAAGGCGATTGGGGTGCCCTTGACCAATTTATAGGCACTTGGAACTTCATCGATGGCGAGGCGGCCTTCAAAGCCGATCGCCAAGCCGCCGAGCCCTTCCGTCGAGAATTTATGATGTATGTCAACGACCGTGGAGAAGCCTATCCAAGTCGGACCTACGGCGGACCCAACTACTACGGCGGGTACTCCGACCACCTGCCCATTAAAATGACCCTCATTCAACAGTAACCATGAGCCAAGCAGTACGACAACTCGAGCCCTCGAGTCTCTGGAACCACTTTGCAGACCTGAACGCGGTGCCACGTCCTTCCAAAAAAGAAGAGCGTGTGATTGCCTTCGCCAAGAACTTTGGCGAGTCCCTCGGATTCAAAACCATTGTAGATGAGGTGGGCAACGTGATCATTTACAAACCCGCAACTCCAGGCATGGAAGACCGCCAGACTGTGGTCCTCCAAAGTCACCTGGACATGGTGCACCAAAAGAACAACGATACCCAATTCGACTTCGATACCCAAGGCATTGAGATGCTGGTGGAAAACGATTGGGTGCGCGCCAACGGCACCACCTTGGGCGCTGACAATGGAATTGGTGTGGCCGCCATCATGGCCCTGCTGTCTTCCACCGACATTCCCCACCCTCGGCTGGAGGCCTTGTTCACCATTGACGAGGAAACCGGCATGACCGGTGCCATGGGACTCAAAGGCGGACTGTTGGAGGCCAAAATCATGCTCAACCTCGACACCGAGGACGACGACGAACTCACCATCGGTTGTGCCGGCGGGGTAGACGTGACCGCCGAGGGCAACTGCGCTTTGGAAGACACCCCTTCGGGAATGACCGGTTACCGCCTGACCGTTCGCGGACTCAACGGAGGCCACTCGGGCATGGACATCCACAAAGGCTTGGGCAACGCCAACAAGATCATGAACCGCCTGCTGTACAAGTCCTATGAGAACTACGGTGTAAGACTGGCACGCATTGAAGGAGGTAGCCTGCGCAACGCGATTCCACGTGAATCGGTGGCACACTTGGCGGTGCCTGCCAACCAGGACGGTCCGTTTGCCGAGCACATCCAAGCGCTCACCCGTGACATTCGGTTTGAGCACCGCACGGTAGACCCGGATCTGGAAGTCGTTTTGGAAGCTGTGGACACACCTGCTCAAGTGGCCGAAGAAGGATTCACAGACCGTTTGATCGGCGCCATTTACGCTGCGCCCAACGGCATCTTCCGAATGAGCCCAGAGGTAGAAGGATTGGTACAAACCTCCAACAACGTTGCCCGTATTGAACTCATCGAAGGCACTTACCGCGTGCTGTGCTTGGCCCGCTCCAGCTCAGAAACCGAAAAGGCCGACATCGCCAACGCCCTGACGGCCACCTTTGAGGCCATGGGTGCCAACGTCAGTCTGTCCGGCAATTACCCTGGATGGGAGCCCAAGCCGGACGCCCCCATCAACCAGTTGATGGTCAACATTTACAAGGACATGTTCCAAGAAGATCCGCATGTATACGCTTGCCACGCAGGGCTCGAATGCGGCATCTTGGGGACCAATTACCCGGGCATGGATATGATTTCCTTTGGTCCCAACATCCGCGGTGCCCACTCTCCAGATGAGAAGGTGCAGGTGTCGTCGGTGCAGAAATTCTGGAAATACCTGCTGCAGACGTTGGAGCGGATTCCCATGAACTAAGTCACCCCAGGTGACTCCGAAGAAGGCGCCCGGTGTGGCGCCTTTTTCTTTACCCGCAAATTGCACATACTCCCAGTCCATCCGAAGGACTGAAACGCAAGCCCGGCGCCGGAACCTTTACAAATCCGAAGGCATCCAGGAAGATGCGCAGCGCCCGGTGCCGCGTTTGGATCCGGGTGAGGTCGATGTCCAGGCTGAGGTAGTATTCCGATTCGCGCACCGGGTGGTAGGAGGAGAGGGGATCCAGCGGTTCACCGCGGCCAGTGAGCATGCCGGTGCCGCCATACCCTGCGGCGATGTTCAGCCAGGTGGGCCACCATCCGGATTCCTTGTTGGAAAAGGAGCGGGGATTGACGCTGAGCCAATAGGTTTGTCCGTTGTAGTCTTTGAGCCAGCGCTCGGTCCAGTCCGCACCGAGCAGACTTGGGTTGAGGTCGGCAAATTCGCTAGGCAGGTAGCTGTATTTGAGACGCAGACGTTGGTCCTGCCAGCCGAGTTCTTGGGCGAGGAACAGGCCGATGCCTGCGGTGTTGGCCACTTGGTCGCCGATGGAAAACCCCCATTTCTGGCTAAAGCCGTCCAGCACTTCAATGCTTGTGAGGTACGCGAAGCTAACACCAGCTGCTTGCCACGCTGCTCGTTTGCGTTCTACTCCAGAGCCGACCAGTGCTCGGTGAGCTGCGTCATTGATGTGGTAGGCCGTCAATGCATGTCCGGCTTTGTCGAGTCCAAGCCACAGGGCATTGTCGTTGAAGGTGTGAAATGAGGTTCGTGGAAAGTCCTTGTACCACAAGGCGTTAAGCCCCACCATGGAACCGGCGTACACCGCACCTCCTGCGATCCAAAGGCGCCTGTTCACCACAGAATCAGCCGGCGTTTGCGCGCACGCTGAGGTGGCGAGCAGCCAGAGGCCAATCGCTTGTAGGACGATTTCGAAACGCTTTTGTGCCGTCAAGCTCAGCAGGGTGTGTGGTTGCCTTGCAAAGGTAGGACGGGTATACAAGTGCCCGAAAATACCCTGTGATTATCTCTGCACCTCGAACCCCAACGGGGAGACGGAAGGTCCTTTTGCCGTCTTTTGGCCCTCATTGGCCCGCTTTCGGGTATGCTGTTCTGCGGGGCGTTCATCTTGGTGCGTCACGCCGCCAAAACCGTTGAAGGCCCTGCCAAGGCCAAGGAGCTGGAGCACCTCGTAGAGGTATAACCGGGCATGCGCAGCTGTGTGTTAACTCCATCATTCCCAAAGATGTGCATGATTCCCTCCAAAGAAGCTTGGCTATTTTGTGCTGCCGCGGGCGACCTTTTTGATTTTTTTCGCGTCTATAAATCACTTATCTTCTGTCAACGTGAGACGCCTACCGCAACCTAACTCATTCAAGCGCACCTTTCTTTGGGTGTTGTTCGCCCTGGCCGGATTGGTCATTGCGGGCATTGTGGCGTTGCAGGTGCACTTGAGCGATCAAGAGTGGTCCGGCACCGAAATCAACGTGGCGCGCCGCCAACAAGCGCTGGCTGGGAACGTGTTGAGCCACGCCATGGTGGTGGCCCACGCCAAAGAACAGGGCGCTGAATACGGCCAATCGGTCAAAGACCTGCGTCAGGCCGTCATCACTTTGGAAAACGGGTACATGGGCCTGGTCGACGGGAGCCAAGACTTCCAGCTCGACGGCGAACACTCGGTAGAAGTCATGGACCTTCTCAACGAGGTCGACCCCTATTTCAACAACATTCTGGAAGACGCCCAAACCGTGCTCCAGGTTGAGGAAGGTGCCGACTTGTCTCCGGCGCTGGCCCGCTTGTCTGAAGACACCGAGGCATTCGGACGTAAAATGGACTTTGTGGTCCACGAGTTTATACAAGAGAACCGCTCCCAAATGACGCTCACCAGCAACCTGTATTGGGTGCTCGGTGGGTTGCTTCTGTTGGGACTTGCCCTTTCGTTCCTATTGATTTTGCGTCCGTTGGTCAACCGTTTGCAACGCCAAAACCGCGAGTTGATCAACCTCAATGCTAACTTGGAGAACGTCAACCGGATCAAAGGGGACTTTCTGGCCAACATGAGCCACGAAATCCGCACTCCGCTCAATGGGGTCATTGGCATGGGAGAACTGTTGGGCAAAACCAAGCTTACTGAGCAACAATCCGACTACCGCAATACCATCCAGCGCAGCGCCGAAAACCTGTTGGTCATCCTCGATGACATCTTGGATTACTCCAAACTGGATGCCGGCAATATGCGCCTGGTCCCCGAACCGTTTGACCTGCACCAATGCATGGAAGACGTCATCGATGTGATGAAGCCCTCAGCTTCCTCACGCGGGTTGGAGTTGGCGTACTACATTGATCCTGACATACCCCACAAATTGGTGCAGGACGAGCACCGTTTCAAACAAGTCCTGTTCAACCTGATTGGCAACGCGGTTAAATTCACCGAGCAAGGTGAGGTAGAGGTCACCCTCAAGCCTACCAACACCCACGGCGACCTTATCCAGCTTGAGTGCTCGATTCGAGATACAGGGATTGGTATGGATCCTACGGTCATCCCCAACCTGTTTAATTCGTTCACCCAAGAAGACACCAGTTCCACCCGTCGTTTTGGCGGCACCGGACTGGGCTTGGCCATCTGCAAGGAGTTGGTTGGACTCATGGGTGGACGCATTTGGGCCGACAGTGAAAAAGGCAAAGGCGCCACCTTCAGTTTCACACTCGTGGCCGAAAAAGCTGATGCTGTGCAGGACTTCTCTTACAAGTCGGTGCAAGGGCTCAAGGTGGTGGTCGTGGACGACAACATGACCAATTTGAAGATTTTGGTCAAGCAACTCAGCAACTGGGGCATCCAAGCCACCCCGTTCAACTCACCCAACTTGGTGTTAGAGGTACTGGACAACCTGGACAAATTTGACTTGTGTATCCTCGATATGCAAATGCCCGAGATGGACGGCCACCAGCTCACCCGTCGCATTCGCGAGAAGTACGACCCAGTGACCCTGCCCATCGTGTTGCTCAGCAGCGCCGGCCAAAGCTTACTCAAGGATGAAGAAGGCCTGTACAACCGCTACCTCACCAAACCCGTGAAGCAAGCGCGTTTGCTGCGCACCATCCAGAATGTATCGGGTGTCAGCGAAGAAGCCCAAGCGCTTAAAACCGTGTCCCAAGGCAGCGCCACCTTCAAAGACCTGGACCACGATGATCTGCGCATTCTGATTGCCGAAGACAACGAACTGCAACAAGCTGTAACCACCCGCAACTTGCAAATGCTGGGCTACTCCGCCCAGCGCGCCTTCAATGGCCAAGAAGTGTTGGAGAAGATGAACAAGCACACCTTTGACCTGATCCTGATGGATTTGGACATGCCGCTTCTCGATGGGCTGCAAACCACCCGCAAAATCAAGTCGCTCTACACCGGAGAAGATGCACCTGTGATCATCGGACTCAGCGATGGTCTTCGGAAAGGCAATCAAAAAGTCTGGAGATCACACGGCATGGACGACGTGCTGCGCGCCCCGTTTGATGCCGATGAACTGGAGGAGAAAATCCGGCACTGGTTCCCGTATTCAGCCCGCTACTGAGCTCAGTAGATCCCTTGACGATTCAACGTGTTTTGGTACCTGCGCGCATAGCGGTTGTGTTCGCCAAGGGTACGGCTGAAATGGTGGTATCCGTCGCCGTTGGAGTTGGCCACGAAGAAGAAATAGTCGTGCTTCTCGGCATTGAGAACCGCGTCAATCAGGGTACTTGAGGGCAGGGTGATGGGCCCCGGTGGAATGCCGGCGTACTTGTAGGTATTGTAAGGCGAGTCTACGACTTTGTGCTCATCCAGTACCCGGCGTAGCGTCCAATCGTTGTTGGCAAATTTGAGGGTGGGGTCGGCGTCTAGACGCCAGCCTTCCCGTACGCGGTTCAGGTACACGCCGGCCACGCGTGGAGCTTCATCGGCGTGGACAATTTCTTCTTTGATAATGCTGGCCAAGGTGGTCACCTCTTCTAGAGTGAGGCCGATGGCTGCGGCTTTGTCGCGCCGGCTGTTGTTCCAAAACCGCTTGTATTCTTCACCCATTCGGTCCAAGAAGCCGCCCACGTTGGTGTTCCAATAGAACTCGTAGGTGTTGGGAATGAACATGCACGAGAAAGTGGCTGGTGTGAATCCGTACTGCTTGGCAATGTCCGGGTTCATCATGGCTGACTGCAAGGCCACGCTGTCCAGTTCCAGATGACGCGCCGCTTTTCCGGCCACTTCCATGATGTGGCGTGTCGGGGTGAAGGTCACACGGACAGGCGTTTGGTTGCCGGCGCGCAGCAGGTTGACCAAGGCATTGTTGTTCCACCCTTCGCGCAACGTGTAGCGTCCGGGCTTGACGCGATCGGGGTAAGATTTGAGTCCGGCTACAAATTCAAAGCTGCCCGGGTCGTTGAGCATGGGTTCGAGCAATTCCAGGACATCATCGTAGGTGGCCCCGGTGGGGATGTAGAGGACTTGTTGGCTACCTGATAAGTCGACGTTGGCGCTGTAAATCTTTGGGTATACATAGCCCACTAAGGCCAAGCCGCCGAGTAGGAGGATGGCCGCCACGGCCAGCAATTTCTTTTTCACGTCAGGTTCAATTGGTAGTGGTGCACGTCGACCGCTCCGTCGGGGTGGGCGAGCCACGCAGGGAACGTGGCCACGCGTTGGAAGCCTTCAGTGGCGAACAGGGCTTGAGACGCCGCGTTGCTTTCGGCCACGTGGGCATAGAGCACACGCATGAGCAGGTGTTCACTGGCGTATTGAATGCCGGCTGCCAAGGCTTGTTTGCCCCAGCCTTGTCCACGGAGTGCTTCTTCTCCGATCAAGATTCCAATGCCTGCGCGGCCATGTCTGGGGTCAAAGTCATACAGGTCAAAGAGTCCGGTGGGTTGTCCATCCAGGGTGATCATCAGCCGGAGCTGACGGTCGGTGTAGATGTCCTGGATTTGGGCGATGTAGCGCTTGAGCGTTTCGCGGGTCCAAGGCTGCACGGTGCTGGCTTCGAACCACCATTCCCGCACGTTTTCCCAAGCGTACAGCAGCTCCAAGTCCTCGGGTTCGAGGGCGCGCAAGGCCAATATTGGGGTGGCAGAGTGGGAGGAACAGTTCATGGCTTACAAAGGTACAAGGCCAGCCCAGAGTTCCGAACCCTGAACTGCACCCGAATGCCCGCGCCCGATTGCCTATTTTTGAAACCCGTACAAAAAAACACCCATGCGCCTGATTCTGATCGCCGCTCTTCTTGCCCTTTTCGCGTCCAGTTGTACCATCAACAAGGACATCATGTTCAAGACGGACCGGGATTTTGTTTTCGATGTGCCGGATACGTCGGCCCAGGACTCGTCGTACCGGTTGGCTCCCAACGACATACTCACCTTTGACCTGTACTCCAATAACGGGTCACGCCTGTTGGAAATCACCGCACTCAGCGGCAACCAACTTTTGGGTGGACAGCGCCTTAACGTGGTGAGCTACTTTGTAGAACAAGACGGAATGGTAGATTTCCCGGAGATTGGCCGTGTGCACCTGGCCGGACTCACGCTGGTGGAAGCCCAGTCTTATTTGGAAGGCGAATATGCCGCCCTGTACACCAACCCATACGCAGTGTTGCGTGTAATCAACAACCGGGTCATTGTATACCCCGGTGGAGGAGGGGATGCCCAGGTCATCTCTTTGGCCAACCAAAACACCAATGTGGTTGAAGCCCTTGCGCTAGCCGGGGGACTCAACCAACGCGGGAACGCTTCAAAAGTCAAACTCTTCAGGTTCAACAGGGAAAGCAAGGAATACGACATTTTTCTCATGGACCTCTCCACCATAGAGGGCATCCAGTATGCCACCATGCCCGTGCAGGCCAACGACATTCTTTACGTAGAGCCTGTACCTGAAATCGCCCGCGAAATCTTCCGAGACATTTCACCTGTGGTGAGCATCGTTAGCAGTATGGCGCTGCTTATTGCGGTACTTCGATCCCAAGTCTAATGCAGGAGGACGCGTCTGTACAATATAGTGAGTACCGCCAGCGACTCACTAATTTCTCGAACGAATTCGATTTGGGGCTGTTTTTGCACATCGTGCGCAAAAGCCTTATATGGGCTGTTGGTTTCTTGGTTCTGGCCATGTTCGCGGCCTCTGTGTACCTGCGTTACACCCCTGAAGTCTACAAGGCAGACACCTTAATTCAGTTGGGCGAAGACGACCGTTCCTCCCGCATACTCAATGTGGACTTCGCCAACGAAAATGGCTTGGACGCACGCCTGGAGCTCTTGCGTTCCAAGTTGCTTGTGGCGCGCACACTGAAGCGCTTGCCGGTGGACATCTCCTACTACGGTGAGGGCCAAATCTTGACCTCCGAGCATTACCGCCGATCGCCGTACTCCGTTGTGGTGGAACAGGCAGAGGGGCAATGGAAGAACCGCCCCATTTACCTCACCTTCAACTCCACACGCTCCTTTGACCTGGCGGGTACCGAGCACCAGAATTTGCCAGTGGGTCAGCGCGTGCAGTTGCCCGGCCTGTCCTTTACGTTGGACGTGGTAGACCCCTCTGGGTTGGAGGAGGTGCTTGAGGCCGCCTCGCTCTATTTCACGATCAACACCACCCAAGCACTGGTCAACCGATTCCACCAAAACCTGGCGGTGCGGGTAATGAACCAAACGGCCAAGACCTTGGAGATCTCCTTCAAGGATAACAACGGCATGCTGGCGCGCGACTTCGTGAAAGCGCACGCCGAGACCTTTGTGGATTACGACTTGCAGAAGCGTATTCAGTCCGATGACAACATTCTGCGGTTTATTGACGCCCAGATCGACACAGTGTACACCAACCTCAGCGAGAGCGAGCGCACCCTCAACAACTACAAGCAAGCAAACCGCATCAACGACTTGGAGTCGGTTTCGGGCGTGTACTTGGACCGGTTGACCGAATACGAGGATGAGGTCATTCGCCTGGAGGTGGAAGAACGTTTGTTGGCAGAGGTGGAAGACTTGGCGGGCGTGGAGGCCGATAGCATTGCTATTTACAACTTGGTACCGCTTGTGGCCGGGAGCAAGTTTGAATCGTCACTCAGCGGTTTGCTGGAAGAGCTGCACAACCTACTGCTTGAAAAAGAAAACCTGCTCTATTCGGCCACCCCCAACAACAACCGTATCCGCCAACTGGAGTACCAAATTGGCGTCCAAAAGGAATTGGTGGTTGAGACCATCGGCGCTTTGCGCGACAAGATCACCGAACGCCGCGCCGGTCTCGAAGACCAACTCGGTGATGTCCGTGGCGTGTACTATGGACTTCCCAGTAAAGAGCTGGAATTTGCCCGCCTCAAGCGCCTGTTTGCCATCAACGAGAAGTACTACACCATGCTGCTGGAAAAGCGCATCCAATACCGCATCTCGCGCGAGGGTTTTGTGACCAACCACAACATCCTTGAGGAAGCCATCTACCCGTCAGCCCCTGTGAGCCCGCGTCCGCAATCGGTGACACTCACCTTTGGCTTGATTGGCCTGTTGCTCGGGTTGGTATTCATTTCGTTGCGCTACCTGGTACACAACGATATCACCTCGCTCAACGAGGTCGTTCGGATTTCACAGGCCAGCATCAGCACCTTGGGCATTGTACCCAAATACCGCGAAGACTTGCCCGAGTCCATGCTCATCGTGGACCGCAACCCTAAGAGCGTGATTTCCGAGGCATTCCGATCCATCCGCACCAACCTGCAGTTTGTAGATAACGGCTCTGGAACCAAAGTGGCGGCCGTCACCTCTACCATTTCTTCAGAAGGAAAAACCTTCGTATCGCTCAACTTGGGCGGGATTGTGGCCTTCAGCGGCAAGAAAGTACTGGTGGTGGATTTGGACATGCGCAAGCCCAAGATCCACCGCGGGTTCAAGTCCAAAAACAATGTGGGCATGAGCACGCTGCTCATCGGCCGCACCACCTTGGAGGAGACTGTCCAAAAGAGCCAGCTTGAAAACCTGGACTTCATCACCGCCGGACCAGTGCCGCCGAACCCTGCCGAGCTCATCATCCAACCACGTATGGCTGAGCTGCTGGACCAGTTTCGCGAGCGCTACGACTTTATCGTGATCGACACTCCACCGGTGGGTCTGGTGACCGACGGGGTAGAAATTATCCAAAACGTGGATTACCCGATTTATGTATTCAAGAGCGATTTCAGCCGCAAGCAGTTCGTACAAGTGGCCGACCGTCTGATCAACGAGAGTGGCGTAAGCCGCCTGAGTGTGGTGCTCAACAATGTGGACGTGAGCCGCAACCGCTACACTTCCAAGTACGGATATGGCTATGGATACGGGTACGGCTACGGCCAGAATTACGGTGCGGGGTATTACCAAGAAGATACCCCCAAGAAACCTACCTTGCTACGACGAATATTTGGCCGCAAATGACCACGATTGAAACCGGCATTGCAGGACTGATTCTGCTCCAACCTTCGGTATTTTCAGACCACAGAGGAACATTCTTTGAGCCTTATAACACCCGCCGTTTTGCGGAGGTGACCGGGCTGGATGTGACCTTCGTGCAAGACAACGAATCCCAGTCGGCCAAAGGGGTGGTGCGCGGCTTGCATTTTCAAGAGCCGCCGCACGGCCAAGCCAAATTGCTGCGTGTGGTGCGCGGTTCCATTGTGGATGTAGCTGTGGACTTACGTACCGACAGTCCCACCTACGGTAAACACATGGCCGTGAGCCTTTCGGAAACCAACAAGCGCCAGCTATACATCCCTGAAGGCTTTGCGCACGGCTTCCTCTCGCTGGAAGACGACACGGTTGTGGCTTACAAATGCACCGGCTACTATCACCAGCCCGCAGAACGCAGTTTGCGTTGGAACGACCCTCAACTTGACCTTCCCTGGGGCGTCGATGATCCCATTCTAAGCGAAAAGGACGCGGCCGCTCCGCTGCTGGCGGACTACACCAGTCCGTTTACCTGCACATGATGCTCCAAGGCCTGGCACGCACCGACGTGATTCTGCTTTTGGCACTGGGCTTTGTGCTTTCGGTGGTGACCAATGTGTTCTTACTCCGCAAATTCAAAGCGCACAAACGCACACCCAATCCGGGTCAAATTCGTTGGGCTTCCCAGCAAAAACCTGCCGTAGGAGGTATCAGCTTTGCCGTGGCATTGGTGTTGGGGATGGCCTTCGGTTGGGAGCTGGACAGCACTTGGGCGCCGCTCCAATGGACCGGTCTCGCAGCCGGCGCGGTGTTGGCTTTTGGTGTCGGCCTGTTGGACGATTTCAAACACGTATCAGCCCTGCGCAGATTGCTGGTACAATTGGCATGCGCCGGTTTGGTCGTGGGCGTGGGTCTAGGTGTGCAATGCACGGGTTGGGCCGCCGTGGACGGATTGATCACCGTTTTTTGGGTGGTGGGCTTGATGAATGCGGTCAACATGCTGGATAACATGGACGGTATCACCACCATCACCTCAATCTTCTCTGCGTTGTTTGTGGTGTTGGCCGCGGCATTGCACCTGGGCCGTTTGGGTACCGAGGCAGCCGTATTCCTTGCGCTTATTGCCGGACTCTTTGGCTTTTTGGTGGTCAATTGGCATCCGTCGAAGATGTACATGGGCGACGGCGGCAGCATGTTACTGGGCTTTTTGTTGGCCACCGGAAGCATTGCGTTTTGCTGGAATCTGGGCGCGATTACTGGAAGCTTTAGGGGCACCGATTTGCTGGTGGCCCTGCTGGTGATGGCCTTGCCATTGACCGATACCGCAGTGGTGATCATCAACCGCCTTTCGCACGGGGTTTCTCCGGCCACCGGGGGACGTGACCACACCACCCACAACCTGAGCTACCTGGGAATGGCCGACAACTACGTGGCGGTCACCTACAGCTTTTTGAGCATGATCAACCTGTGTTGGGCGTTGTGGATCGCATACGGCGAGCCCGAGCAGTTCGTTATCTTCACAGCCACAGCATGGGGCCTCGGAGTGTTCTGTGTCTTTTTCCTCATTTCCCGGTACAACTTGCGCCGGGGCAAATACACGTACAACGTTTGATGCAACGCTCGCAAACCGCCTGGGCCTTCGGCGCCGCCTTGATCACCCTCGCCGCCATTTTGGTCACCACCGCATTCACAAAACCCACTTCCGCGCTGCGTGCTGAAGTAGAGGTCAATGCCGCTGATGTTCCCAAGCAGACTGTGCGCAGTTGGAGCATCCCTGAGGAGCTTTTCTTGGCCGGCGAAGCCGTACCCATCACCCAACTGGATGTGCGTGAGAAATTGGACCGCGAGCTGATCGTGAATACCTACTGGCATTCGAACGCCATGCTCATCATGAAGCGCGCGCATCGTTGGTTCCCGGTGATCGAACCGATTTTGGAGGAAGAGGGCTTGCCCGAGGATTTCAAGTACTTGGCGGTGATTGAAAGCGGGCTTACCAACGCGGTTTCACCTGCTGGCGCCACAGGCTTTTGGCAGTTTTTAAAGTCCACCGGACGCAAGTACAACATGGAAGTAACCGAACAAGTGGACGAGCGTTACCACCTGGAAAAAGCCACCCGCGGCGCGTGTGCCTATCTCAAATCCATGCACGCCAAGTACGGCAGCTGGGCGTTGGCTGCGGCCTCGTACAACATGGGTCCCGGTGCCTTGGACAAACGTTTGGCCGAGCAAAAAGTGGAGACCTACTGGGACCTCTTGCTCAACGCTGAAACCGGCCGCTACGTGTACCGCATCTTGGCGGTGAAGCAGCTCTTTGCAAACCCTGCTGATTACGGTTTTATTTTGGACGAGTCGGACTTGTACCCGACCTATCAAACGGCAAGCGTGAAGGTGACCTCCTCGATTCCCAACTTGGCCGACTGGGCCTTGGAGCAGGGCATCAACTATAAAATCCTCAAGACCCTCAACCCGTGGCTGCGCGCCAAGAGCTTGACGGTTTCTTCCGGAAAATCGTACGCAATTCAATTGCCGGTTGATCCGGCCTTTACGACACCGGAGTAGCGAGGCCGCTCACCGAAAACCCAACGGTGGTGGGACGCACTGTGGGCTGCCCATCAATGTCTTCTTCCCAAAGCAACGATTGTGCATAGTCGCTTTCAAACACCTGGTCCATGCTACGCACTTGGCCGGCAGGAATGGACTTGGCCTGAAACAGCTGAGACCAATGGGCTGCGGTTTCCTGCGCAATCACGGGGGTGAGGAGGTCGGCCAGGGCTGTGCGGTGCACCACTCTGTCTGCGTTGGTGGCAAAGCGCGGGTCATCAGCCAAATCTAGGCTCAATACTTCGAGTAGCCCGGCAAACTGTGCGTTGCTGCCTATGGCGAGCACCAGTAATTGGCCGTCCATGCAGGTGAAGGTTTCACCGTACGGGGCAATATTGGGGTGCAACGACCCTGTGGGGCGAGGCACGTGGTTGCCCATCAACCAGTTGGCGGCTTGATTGGCCAGGTTGGCCAGCGCGGCACGTTCCAGCGAGCAGCGGATCAATGCTCCTTTGCCGGTTTTTTCTCGTTCGTACAGGGCCAGCAGGATGGCCTGTTTCATTTGATGTGCTGCGTTGAGGTCCATGAAGGCCAAGGGCAGCTTGGTGGGACCGCTCTCAGGCGTGCCGTTCATAGCGGTATAGCCGGTTTCGGCTTGGAGGACTACATCGTAAGCAGCGCGTCCCGGGGTGCTGGAGTACCCGTCGAGTTGGCAGTAGATCAGGCGAGGGTTGCGCAGGGTAAAGGCAGCGGGCTGCAGCACACCCGGACAACGGGAAAAATCCCTAAAGTTGGTCAGCAGTACATCGGCAGTGCCCAGCATTTCGAGCAATACGTGTTGGTCTTGGGTGGACTTCCAGTCCAGTTGGATGTATTCCTTGCCCGCATTGGCCGAAGCAAAATAGGCCGAAATAGAAGCGGAAGGGGCCTCCGAAGGCAGCTTCCAGCTGCGGGTGACATCCGGACGGTCAGGATGTTCTACTTTGATGACGGTGGCCCCGAGCTCGGCCAAAAAGGTGCCCACCGAAGGGCCCGCGAGCACGGTCGCCAATTCCACCACACGTAGGTTTTTCAACGGCTGCATGCCGCCAAATTACGACTTCACAGCGTCGAGCGCCGCCTTGTAGGTGTCGATGGCGCGCTGGCGCGCAAACTTGTGATCGACAATGGGTTTGGGGTAGTGGAGTTGCTGGTATTCGGGCACCCACTTGCGCACATAGCGGCTGTCGGGATCGAACTTTTTCCATTGGGATTCAGGGTTGAACACGCGGAAGTAGGGAGCCGCATCGCATCCGCTGCCTGCGGCCCATTGCCAGCCGCCAACGTTGCTCGCCAGTTCGAAATCCAATAGCTTCTCAGCGAAGTAGCGCTCGCCGAGGCGCCAATCCAGCAGCAAGTGTTTGGTGAAAAAACTGGCCACGACCATGCGCACGCGGTTGTGCATGAATCCAGTGCGGTTCAATTCGCGCATGCCAGCGTCGACCAAGGGGTACCCGGTACGTCCTTGGCACCACGCTTCAAAGTGATCTTGGTCGGTGCGCCAGGGAATGTGGTCGTAGGCCGGCTTGAAGGCTTGGTCCACACTGTGGGGAAAGTGGAAGATGATCATCTGATAGAAATCACGCCAGATGAGTTCATTCCACCATTTTTCACTTGTGGCAAGCGCTTGTTGCACGCATGCCCGAATCGATACAGTTCCAAAGCGCAAGTGCAGACTCAACCGGCTGGTTCCGCGCACGGCAGGAAGGTCGCGCCGTTCTCCATATTGGCGCAGCAGGTCGTTGGAGACCTCGCGTCCTGGGAATTCCAATTCAGAAGGAGTAAAGCCCATTTCCGACAAGGTGGGGCAAGTGTAGGGTGCGGTGGGGTGGAGTTGGTCCAGCAGGGATTCAGAAGGACAGGGGAGTTGCGGGTCCTCTTCCCAACGTTTTTTCCATTTGCGCATGTACGGGCTGAACACCGTGTAAGGAAGCCCGTCGTCCTTGGTGACCTCGCTTTTCTCGAAGATGACGTGGTCCTTGGCGCCTTTGAATGAAATGCCATGCTCCTCCAATAAGGCGAGCACAGCTTGGTCTCGGGTTTGGGCGTAGGGTTCGTAGTCGCGGTTGCACCACACCGTCTGTACATCATAGCGCTCGAGCAATTGGGGCCAGATCTCTTCAGGTTTGCCGTGGAGGACGAGCAAGTCACCGCCATGGGCTTGGTATGCATTGCGCAAACGCGTGAGCTCTTGGTGAATAAACGCTACGCGACCGTCTTTTTCCGGAAGGTGTGCCAGAATGTTGGCATCAAAGATGAACACCGGTTGCACCGGATGTCCGGATTCCAGCGCGGCGTGTAGGCCGCGGTTGTCTTCAATCCGCAAGTCTCTTCGGTGCCAGAACAGGGTTACGGGATGCGCCATGGGCCAGAGGGAAAAAAAGAATGGCTGCCTTTGCAGCCATTCCTCCAAAATCAAATTATTTACCTTACGATCGTGATCGCGAATGCGTCACCTTTATACAACCGTTGTTCCAAACGGATGTTCGCTCTACCCGTTAAATTCTTACCAAAAAAGAGAGGGGCAAGCCGTAAGACTTACCCCTCGGACGAGACGAAAAAACGACTCTACCTTAGAAAAACGCCAGATTGCTCTGGCTCAAGAACTGAAAAGGGAACAGGAGCTGTTCGCGAAAGTTTTTTTGTTCAACCCACTTTCTGAGCAAATTCCAGTCACTTTTTTCTACAGGGGAGCGCTGTACTACGCTAAGGGTTGCTTGGCGGGGCTTTTCGCAGATGTGCGAAGGTGGAGTAGGTGGGGCGGTTGGTAGGTGTATTCTGCGCCAAATGGGCCAATCGTTAAACAAAACGGGAGGCTGGCCTGAAACGGCCTACAATCAATATAGGATAATTCCTACAACGCGAAGGGGTGTGGTTCTCATGCGCCAGTCATGAAAATCGGTGTCCATTTGTAGCAGAATTTAAACCCGAGACGAGTTTCTCACGTATAACAACTCACTTATTTTCAAAACACCCTCCCAATGAAGAACCTATTTACACTGGCATTCGCGCTTCTCGTAGCGTCCTTCTTGCAGGCTCAGACTGTACTCGACTGGATTGCTGATAGCCCGGATCATGAATCTTTGGAAGAATTTATTTTCATCGCTGGACTTGACGATGACCTCAGCGGCGCCGGACCATTTACCGTATTTGCGCCCACCGATGCAGCATTCGGCAACTTGCCTGGCTGGGTGCTTGCGCAGCTTGCCATGGACCCTTCTGGTGACTTGGCCGATGCACTGTTGTACCACGTTGTAGGCGACAATTTGCCGAGCGGCGACCTGTTGGATGGTCCGCTCACCTCCTTGGAAGGCAGCGATCTCACCATCGCTACCTCTGGTGGTGTGACGGTCAACGGTGCCATGGTCACTGTGGCCGACATCTCCACCGACAACGGCATCATCCATGTCATCGACGCGGTGTTGTTGCCGCAGCCGTTGACCATTGTGGATGCAGTGGTCAATTCTCCCGACCACGAATTGCTGGAAGAGTTCATCAACACCGCAGACTTGGTGGAAGACATGTCTGCTGAAGGTCCCTTTACCCTGTTTGCCCCTACCGACGATGCGTTCAACGCGTTGCCCGCATGGTTACTTGGCCAATTGGCCGGTGACATTGGTGAGCTGGGTGTGGTGCTGTCCAACCACCTGCTTGCAGAAGAAGTGATGTCAGACGCCATGGGCGACGGCGACATGCTGACCAACGTACTCGACCTCAACTTGGAGGTAACCGTAGACGGTAATATCATGATCAACGGTGCCATGATTACTGTGGCGGACATCCAGACCTACAACGGTGTGGTACACGTGATTGATGCTGTGCTGTTGACCCAGGAGCCTACCATCGTGGACGTTGTTGTAAACTCTGCGGACCACGAACTCCTCGAAGAATTTGTGAACGTCGCCGACTTGGTGGGCGACCTCACCGCCGAGGGTGAATTTACATTGTTTGCGCCTACGGATGCAGCTTTCGAAGCCTTGCCTTCATGGTTGCTCGGACAACTGGGTGGCGATGCAAGTGAACTCGGTATTGTACTCTCCAACCACGTAGTGGACGGCGAGAACTTTGCCGCGTCTTTGACCGATGGCATGGTATTGACCAACATCATCGACCAAGAACTGACCGTGACCATTGACGGCGATGTGATGATCGACAACGCGGTGGTGACCGTGACCGATATTCCTACCTACAACGGGGTTGTACACGTGATTGATGCAGTACTCCTGCCCAAGCCGGAAACCATTGTCCAAGCTGTTGCGGATTCTCCTGACCATGAATTGCTCGAAGAATTCCTCAACGTCGCCGACTTGGTAGACGACCTCTCTTCGCAGGGCCCATTCACCTTGTTCGCGCCTACCGATGACGCCTTCAACAACCTGCCCGCTTGGTTGCTGGCCCAGTTGAGTGCCGACGTGAGTGAACTCGGTTTGGTCCTTTCGAACCACGCAGTGGAAGGCGAAAACCAAGCGTCTATGTTGGCCGACGGCATGACCCTCACCAGCTTGCTCGACGAAGACCTTGTGGTGACCGTAGATGGTGATGTGATGATCAACGATGCGGTAGTGACCGTGACAGACATCTTGACCTACAATGGAGTGGTACACGTGGTGGATGCGGTATTGACACCGAAGCCGGTGACTGTGGTGGATGTGGTTGTGGACTCAGAAGACCACGAGACCCTCGAGACCGCCGTGATCGAAGCCGATTTGGTGAACGAACTTTCTGACGAAGGTCCTTTCACCGTCTTTGCACCTACCGACGACGCGTTTGACAACCTGCCGGACTGGCTCCTGGAAAACCTTCTGGACGACCCAAGCGGCGAGTTGAACCTGGCCCTGCTCTACCACGTGGTAGAAGGCGAGGCCTTCTCGACTGACCTCTCTGATGGTCAGACCTTCAACACCCTGCTTGACCAGGAAATCACCGTGAGCATCGATGGCGACATCATGATCAACGACGCGGTGGTGACCGTAGCAGACATCGATACCTACAACGGTGTGGTACATGTCATTGACGCAGTATTGCTCGCCAAGCCAGCAACCGTGATGGACGTGGTAGCAGACTCTGAAGACCACGAGACCTTGGAGGACGCCATGGTGGCCGCTATGCTCGATGATGACCTGCGAGAAGAAGGCACCTTCACCCTCTTTGCTCCCAACGACGATGCCTTTGATGACCTCGACCCGGACGCGGTAGCCGATCTGTTTGCAGATCCCACCGGTGAGCTCGCAGAGTTGCTGCAGTACCACGTGGTCAGCGGCACCGCCTTGAGCACCGACCTCAACGACGGCGACGAATTCGTGACCTTGGAAGGCAACAGCGTGGTGATTTCCATCAACGATACCGAGGTGATGGTAAACGACGCAACAGTGATTGATGCCGATATTGAAACCTACAACGGTGTGGTGCACGTGATTGACCGTGTGCTATCGCTGCCCAGTGGCATTGAAGGAGCAGATGGTGCAGGCTTTACTGCATACCCTATTCCAGCCGATGCACAACTCAACGTGGAGGTGGCCAGCAACACCCAAGTACTGAGCATACGCTTGATTGACATGCAAGGCCGTGTGGCCCTTGAAGTCGCCCAGGCCAACGTGCGTGCGCTGGATGTATCGGCACTGCCCGCAGGCGTTTACACCCTGCAAGTGCTCACGGCCCAAGGCCCTGCACAACAAGCCGTGGTCATCCGCTAACGGCAACCAACGCATTTAACAAGATCCCTGCTCCATCCGGAGCGGGGATTTTTTTTGCTCGGTTTGTCGTGTTTGGGGTGCTTGAATTGCACTCTTGTTCAAGTCTGAATAGGTGCCACTGTGCTACTTATCGGTCCAAATGGCGCAGTCCTAAGGGCTGTAATGCCTTGGTTCTCTGCGCCAGAGCGTGCAACTATGGGAATCACACGTGCAGAAGAAAATTTTGACCAGCGTTAAACAAAACGCGTAAGGGTTGGTTAGAGTCTCGAATCAAACATCAATCCGACATGAGAAAACTACTCAACCTTAGTATGGCCTTATTTGTGTGCGTTGGCCTGCACGCCCAATCCGTCGTAGACATCGTCGTTGAAAGCCCGGACCACCAGACCCTCGAGGACTTGGTGATCTTAGCCGAGCTGGCAGATGATTTGAGCGGCGCCGGTCCCTTTACCGTATTTGCACCTACCGATGCGGCCTTCGCTGCATTGCCCGAATGGTTGGTGACTCAACTGACAAGCGATCCAACCGGCGAGCTGGCCAACGTGCTGCTGTACCACGTGGTAGGCGCTGAAGCTGAAAGCAGCTCCCTCATGAACGGCGATATGCTCGAGACCCTACTCGGCCCAGATGTGACGGTCACCATTGATGGTGGCGTATTCATCAACGGCGCCATGGTCACCACCGCAGATATCCCAGCCGATAACGGTGTGGTGCACGTGATCGACGCAGTACTCACCACCCAGCCTGTGACTGTAGTGGACGTAGTTGTGGGTTCACCGAATCACGAAACCCTCGAGACCGCAGTGGTGGCCGCTGGTTTGGCAGATGACCTGATGACTGAAGGTCTCTTCACTGTATTCGCACCTACCGATGACGCATTCGCAGCCCTGCCAGCATGGTTGCTGGAGAACCTGCTCGACGATCCAACCGGAGCGCTGGCCAACGTACTCCTCTACCACGTAGTAGGTGCCCAGGCCCTCAGCGGTGACCTGGCGGACGGCGACATGTTCGAGACCCTCTATGGAGAAGACATCACCGTGACCATCGACGGCAATGTGATGATCAACGACGCCATGGTCACTGTAGCAGACATCCAGACCTACAACGGTGTGGTGCACGTGATCGACGCTGTATTGACCTACCAGCCAGGTACGGTAGTAGACGTGGTTGTGGGTTCTGACAACCACGAAACCCTTGAAGAATTGGTGATTACTTCAGGGTTGGCCGACGACCTGTCTTCTGAAGGTCCGTTCACGCTGTTTGCGCCTACCGACGAAGCCTTCATGAACCTGCCAGCTTGGTTGCTCGCCGACCTCGCTGCTGATCCCACCGGTGAGCTCGCAAATGTGCTGCTGTACCATGCTGTAGCTGCCACGGCACTCAGTGACGACCTGTCGAATGGTGATGTTTTCGAGACCTTGCTCGGTGAAGATATTACCGTGACCATCGACGGCAACGTGATGATCAACAACGCCACGGTAACTGTGGCCGACATTGAAACCTTCAACGGTGTGGTACACGTGATCGACGCGGTACTGATTCCACAACCTATGACTATTGTAGATGTAGTAGTGGGTTCGTCTGACCACGAAACTTTAGAGGCGGCCGTGATTGCTGCAGATCTCGTAGTTGAACTTTCAGATGCCGGTCCTTACACCTTGTTTGCGCCAACAGATGAAGCGTTTGCCAACCTGCCGGCGTGGTTGCTCGAAAACTTGCTCGACGAACCAGAAGGTGCGTTGGCAGAAGTGCTTTCATACCACGTAGTAGGCGCTGAAGCACTGAGCAGTTCACTCATGGATGGCGACGAATTTGAAACCTTGCTTGGTGAGGACATCACCGTTACGCTTGACGGTGGTGTGTTGATCAACGATGCCTTGGTTACTGTGGCAGATATCCAGACCTATAACGGTGTGGTACACGTGATCGACGCAGTATTGACCCCGCAACCGGCGACTGTTGTCGATGTTGTGGTTGCATCTGCAGACCACGAAACGCTCGAAACCGCTGTGATCGCTGCCGAATTGGCTGATGATCTTAGCGCTGAAGGTCCGTTCACGTTGTTTGCCCCTACTGATGATGCTTTCGCAGCATTGCCAGCATGGTTGCTCGAGAACTTGCTCGAAGATCCTACCGGCGAGCTTGCCAACGTCTTGCTCTATCACGCAGTAGGTGCTGAAGCATTCAGCGGTACGCTGACGGACGGCGACGTGATTGAAACCCTGCTTGGTGTGGACATCACCGTGACCATTGACGGCGGCGTGATGATCAACGGTGCCATGGTCACCACTGCGGATATTCAAACTTACAATGGCGTGGTGCACGTGATCGACGCTGTGCTCTTGCCGAAGCCTATCACGGTAGTAGATGTTGTGGTAGCTTCTGATACGCACGAAACATTGGAGACCGCTGTGCTTGCAGCAGAACTGGCTGATGATCTTAGTGCGGAAGGACCCTTTACCCTCTTTGCACCCGACGATGCTGCCTTTGCCGAGGTTGACGCAGATGCGCTTGCCGACCTGCTTGCCGATCCATTCGGTGCATTGACCGATGTGTTGCTCTATCACGCTGTGGGCGCAACTGCCTTGAGCGGTGACCTCTCCGATGGCGACGAGTTTGCTACTCTCGAAGGCAACAGCGTAGTGATCACCATCGACGGTACTATGGTTATGGTGAACGACGCAACTGTGATTACTGCGGACATCGAAACCTACAATGGAGTGGTGCACGTCATTGACCGTGTACTGACCCTGCCGAGTAACATCGACGATGCCCAAGGCACTGCCTTTACCGCATACCCGATTCCTGCTGACGCTCAGCTGAACCTGCAAGTAGCTGGCGACACCCAGCTGCTCGGCGTACGCTTGATCGACATGCAAGGCCGTGTTGCGCTGGAGATTCAGCAAGGCAACGTGCGCACTTTGGATGTGTCAGCATTGCCTGCAGGTGTTTACACCTTGCAAGTACTGACCGCCAAAGGCCAGTCCCAAAAAGCGGTAGTGATCCGCTAAGGGAACACGAGATTTGTTCATGAACCCCTGCTCCGCCTGGCGCAGGGGTTTTTTTATGCGCTTTTTCGACTTCTGGAAGCAGGTCATCCCTCGCGCTTGCTCGCCAAGGGGGAAAGGTTGTGCAAAAACCACGTGCAGCGCCTTTTGGCAGCCCACGCGGGTGTGTAATTTTGCGCCATGCAAGAAACCGTCTTGATTCTGGACTTTGGCTCGCAGTACACCCAGCTGATTGCGCGCCGCATCCGTGAGCTGAACGTCTACTCCGAAATCCATCCGTGGAACAAGGTGCCAGAGATTGGCCCCAACATCAAAGGAGTCATCCTTTCTGGCAGCCCGTTTTCGGTGCGCGATGAAAAGGCCCCTGTGCCGGATTTGAGCGCCATCCGCGGCCAACTGCCGTTGTTGGGCGTGTGCTATGGCGCGCAGTTCTTGGCCCACAGTTCAGGCGGTAGCGTGGAAGCTTCTGAACACCGCGAATACGGCCGCGCACACCTGGCCAAGGTAGAGGGCGACTCTCCGCTCTTCAAAGGTGTGAATCAAGGCTCTCAGGTATGGATGAGCCACGGCGACACCATCACTTCGCTCCCTTCAAATTTCAATGTCCTCTGCAGTACTGACGATGTGGAGTACGCCGGCTACGCCATTGAGAACGAGTCCACCTGGGCCATCCAGTTCCACCCCGAGGTGTACCACTCCACCGACGGCAAGCAACTGCTCGAAAACTTCGTAATCGGCCTCTGCGGATGCAAAGGCGACTGGACACCCCAATCGTTCGCAGACGAGACCATCGCAGGCTTGAAAGCCAAACTCGGCAACGACAAAGTCATCCTGGGTCTCTCTGGAGGGGTTGATTCTACTGTGGCGGCCGTGCTCCTGCACAAGGCCATCGGTGAAAACCTGCACTGCATCTTCGTGGACAACGGACTGCTGCGTAAAAACGAATTCGAGTCTGTGCTCGAGGGCTACGAAGGTCTCGGATTGAACGTCAAAGGCGTACGTGCCGGCGACTTGTTTTATGCCGCACTCGCCGGGGAGTCTGACCCTGAAAAGAAGCGCAAAGCCATCGGCAAGGTGTTCATCGACGTGTTTGATGCAGAATCGGCCAAGGTGGAAGGCGCGCGCTGGTTGGGGCAGGGCACCATTTACCCTGACGTGATTGAATCGGTATCGGCCACAGGAGGTCCTTCGGCCACCATCAAGTCGCACCACAACGTAGGCGGCTTGCCCGAATACATGAAGCTCGAAGTGGTAGAGCCGCTTCGATTGCTGTTCAAAGATGAGGTGCGCCGCGTGGGCAAGGCACTGAGCATTCCTCAAGCCATCCTCGGACGCCACCCGTTCCCAGGACCGGGCTTGGGTATCCGCATCTTGGGCGACATCACGCCAGAAAAGGTGCGTATCCTACAGGAAGTGGATCACATCTGGGTCCAAGGCCTCAAAGACAACGGCTTGTACGACGACGTTTGGCAAGCCGGCGCCATCCTGCTCCCGGTGCAAAGCGTGGGCGTGATGGGCGACGAGCGCACTTACGAAAATGCCGTGGCTCTGCGCGCGGTGACCTCCACCGATGGCATGACGGCCGACTGGTGTCACCTGCCGTATGAAGTTTTGGCACGCATTTCGAATGACATCATCAACAAAGTACGCGGCATCAACCGGGTGGTTTACGATATTTCATCCAAACCTCCTGCCACCATTGAGTGGGAATAAACCTAGCCCGCGCAGCGTCTATACTGTATGCAAGCACTTCGCATCATCGCCGTGCTCTCCCTGGTTTGCCTGGTAAACATCGCCTCAGCCCAGGTGGATGTGGTCACACAGACCATCGATGGCAAACCGCATTACGTTCACCGGGTCGAGCCCGGACACACCCTCTATGCCATTTCGCGCCTGTACAAGGTGGACATCGAGGACATCTTACGTCAGAATCCAGGTGCCGCTGACGGACTGCAGATAGGTCAAACCCTGACCATTGCGGTGCCCGAAGAGGCCAACATGGACAAATGGGAAAACCCCATTGACATCCGCGACGGCTTGCTCATCCACAAGGTCAACCGCGGAGAGACACTGTTTGCCATTGCCCGCCAATACAAGGTGGACATCAACGACATCCTCGATCAAAACCCAGGCGTGGCCGATGGCCTGCGCAAAGGACAAGAACTCCGCATCCCCTTCAACGACGTGGACGAAGCCGACATCACCTTGCCCGAACCCGAAATGGCCGTGATACCAGCCGGTCCAGACAGCCTGCTCACCCATGAGGTGATCCCCGGGCAAACGCTGTACGGCATTTCCAAGCAATACAGCGTCGAAATCGGTGAGCTTGAAGCCCTCAACCCGGATCTGGTGCAAGGACTCAAAGCGGGCCAATTGCTGCGCCTGCCGTTGCCCAACCCTGACTTCAACAAAACAACCACCGAAGAGGCGACGCTTCCCGATACCCAGACCACCTGGGAAAACCTGAAGGAAACTGTTTTGCTTGGCGGAAACCCCATGAAGGACAGCTATTCCATTTCTATGCTGTTGCCGTTCCACGTGCAAGGGGTAGACACCGCCATGTTGAGCCGCAAGGAGCGCGCCCTTCAGGACATAGCGTTGCAGATGTACCGCGGCGCTTCAATGGCCATGGATTCCTTGGCGCTGCGCGGCCTGAACGCCCGAGTAGGTGTGTATGACGTGCAAGGCACGGAGGCCCAGCTCAATGGAGTGCTCAAAGATCAGGCGGTACGCCGCAGTGATGTGGTGATTGGACCGCTTCAACGCTCGGCCATGGAGGCTGTGGCCGAAGATCTTGGGGCTAGAGGTGCGCACTTGGTGTGCCCCGTTCCCCAGTCCAACATAATATTGCTGAGTCACCCTAACTTGAGCAAGACTGTAGCGTCTTCGCTCAGTCAAATGGAGGCCATGGGCGCTTACATTGCCCGCGCTCACCAAGACGCCAACGTGGTGGTATTGAACAGCAAAGACACGCGCGACGTGCGCAACGTCCTGTTCTTCCAAAATGCCTACCATGCCGCTGTTGCGAATTTCCCCGCTGCGGTAACCCAGCAGTTGGTAGAGCTCAACCCCAGTGGACGCACAGCGGGTGCGGTTTCAAGTGCCTTGCGCCCTGGCATTCCCAACGTTGTGGTAGCACCCATCCAAGACAAATCGGTGTTGCAAGATTTGCTGACCAAACTCGGGCTCACCGATGACATTGAGATCACCCTTTACGGCATGGAAACGTGGCTCGGGTACGACCTGATTGACATTGAATACAAAGAGCGCTTCCACATCACCGTACCTTCAGCCGCTTACGTGGATTACACCCGGGAGGACGTACAGGCCTTTGCAGCCGCGTACCGTAAGGCGTTTGATACCGATCCTGGTAAGTACGCCTTTGCCGGTTACGACGCCGCGTTGTATTACGGCACCGGCCTGTTGCAGCACGGCACCTTGTTTTCGGCGCGCTTTGGCATGTGGGAGACTCTCGGACTGCTGAGTACCGGTTACGATTTCCGCAAGACCGGTGTGGAATCCGGATTTGAAAACACGTACTGCGTGCTGTTGCGGCACGAGGAATACCAACTCAAGCCCCTCTCCATCGATGTTGACCAGCCGTGAGATTGCTGCGCGTTTTGAAACGTTGCAGGACAGCATATGCACCCGACTTGAAGCTCTAGATGGCCGCGCGAAGTTTGCAGAGGATCCCTGGAAACGCCCCGGCGGTGGCGGCGGACGCACCCGCGTGATCAGCCACGGGAACCTGTTGGAAAAAGGCGGAGTCAATTTCTCAGCGGTGCACGGTGATTTGCCCCCCTTGATGCAAAAGCACTTTGGGGTGGAAGAAGCCACTTTTTTTGCCACCGGTGTCAGTATTGTATTGCACCCGTCGCACCCCTTGGTGCCCATTATCCACATGAATGTCCGCTACTTTGAAATGTCGGACGGCAAGCGATGGTTTGGCGGTGGCATTGACCTCACCCCACACTACGTGGTAGAGGAAGACGCGCAGTTCTTTCACCAGCAGCTCAAGCGCACCTGCGATGCTCACCCAGACGGCGACTACGACCGCTTCAAGGAATGGGCGGACGATTACTTCTTCATTCCACATCGTGACGAAACTCGTGGTGTTGGGGGTATTTTCTTTGATCACCTCATGCCCGAGGACGACGTGCATTTGGAGCGGTTGTTCGATTATGTGGTGGCCGTAGGGGAGACCTTTGCGCCAACCTACGAGGAACTCGCCCGCCGTCACATGCACAAGCCCTTCACTGAAGCTCATAAGGAGTGGCAGCGCATCCGTCGCGGCCGCTATGTGGAATTCAATCTGGTGTACGACCGCGGCACCAAGTTCGGCCTGGAAACCAACGGACGCATTGAATCCATCCTCATGAGCTTGCCCGAACACGCCAGCTGGATGTACAACCACCAACCAGAAGAAGGCTCCCAGGAGCGTCGCACTCTGGATGTGCTCAAGAAAGGCGTTGATTGGATTGGTGGTCGCCTTTAGTGGAAGGGCTAGGGGGTAGTGCAACGCTTTTTTCTGGGGCTTGGCGCACCTCCCGCCGCCCGAACCTCCCACCTCCCAAAAGTTCCTGCACATTTCGCATCCAACCCAAGTACACCCGTTTATACTCGAATCTAAGCGTGCAAGAAGCGGGTATGCCCGGGTATAAACGGGTAGAAGCGTTTAAACCTGGTTCGCTTAGGACTTGGTTGAGACATTTACGGGTGGGTGGTTGGGGGCGGAGGTGGCCCCCTGCACTAAAAAAGCCCTACCAAACGGCAGGGCTCTCTTAAATGCTATCAGGCTTTTTTCATCGGTTGTCAATGACTTCCACTCCTGGATGTCCTTTGACACTGAAGGTGAAGGTGCTGTCAGGCAAGTCCTTACCCGTCACAAAAGAGGTGATGTTGTATACCATCTCGGTACCGTCTTTTCCTTTAACCACTACCTGGGTGACCTCCATCTTGGTCTTGTCTACCCACATGGTAATCGTGTGGTAAGTCTTTTCCTTGGGGTCCTCGGGGTAGAGGTTGATTTTGTGGCAATCTGTGGCACCTACTTTTTCAGAGCCCACGAGTTCGTGCTTGAAGTTGTCTTCCCAGATGGTGAACATCTTCGAAGGGGACAGGGTGCCGTCTTCTACGTCTTCGAGGTAGTCGATCATGGCCTCGTTGAGCTCCTTATCGTAGGTCGTGAGGCTCTCGCCGTCGGAGTAGATTTCGTAGTTACCCAGCACGGCTTTGTACTTCTCGCCCTTGAGCTGGATGGAGCCCTTTTGGGTTTGATCAATGCCGCTTTGCTTGTCCACGATGCGCTGGGTGAACTGCGCATCAATGGTGGAGTAGCCCTTGGCTTTGTTGCTGAGCTTGTCGAGAATGACCTTGGAGTCTTGTCCAAAGGCAGTGGCCGAAATCAATACGGCCGAAAGAAGGAGTGCGATACGTCCCATCTGCGTGCGTAAATGTGTTTGCTACGAGGGGTTATTCAAGAACTGTTCCAAAGCCATTTCATCGGGGATCAACACCTCGCGAGCCTTGCTGCCTTTGAAGGGACCCACCACCCCTGCTGCTTCCAGCTGGTCGATGAGGCGTCCGGCGCGGTTGTAGCCCAGTTTGAGCTTGCGCTGAATGAGTGAAGTGGAACCTTGCTGGTGCTGCACAATCACGCGTGCAGCCTCCTCAAACAACTCGTCTCGGTCTTCGTCGGCCAAGTTACCCATTTCGGATTCCTCGCCGACCACTTCGGGCAGTAGAAGTGCATCGGGGTAGCCTTGTTGGCTGCCCACGAAGTCGCAGATTTCTTCGACCTCCGGGGTGTCAACAAAGCCGCATTGCAAGCGTACCAACTCAGATCCGGTGCTGTACAGCATGTCTCCGCGTCCAATCAATTGGTCGGCACCTCCGGTATCCAGAATGGTGCGCGAATCAATCTTGGCAGTCACCCGAAACGCAATCCGCGCCGGGAAGTTGGCCTTGATGATACCGGTAATGATGTTCACTGAGGGGCGCTGGGTGGCAATGATCAAGTGGATGCCGATCGCACGGGCCAATTGGGCCAAGCGTGCAATTGGGGTTTCTACTTCCTTGCCAGCGGTCATGATCAAATCTGCGAACTCGTCCACCACCAGCACGATGTACGGCAAATAGCGGTGCCCGTTTTCGGGGTTGAGTTTGCGGGCCACGAACTTGGCGTTGTACTCTTTGATGTTTCGGCAAAGGGCATTTTTCAGCAGCTCGTAACGCTGGTCCATCTCAATGCACAGCGAGTTCAAGGTCTTGACCACCTTGGAAGTGTCGGTGATGATGGCCTCCTCCTCGTCGGGCAGCTTGGCCAGGTAATGACGCTCAATCTTGTTGAACAGGGTGAGCTCTACCTTCTTGGGGTCGACCAGGACAAACTTGATCTGCGAGGGGTGCTTTTTGTAGAGCAGTGAAACAAGGATGGCGTTCAGTCCTACCGATTTACCCTGACCGGTGGCCCCCGCCATCAACAAGTGCGGCATCTTGGCCAAGTTGGCCACATACGTTTCGTTCGAGATGGTCTTACCCAAGACTACAGGCAGCTCGTAATCGCTGTTCTGGAACTTCTCAGAAGCAATGAGCGACTTCATACTCACGATGCTCGGCTTGCTGTTGGGCACCTCGATACCAATGGTCCCCTTGCCTGGGATGGGGGCAATGATGCGGATGCCGAGTGCCGCCAAGCTCAGGGCGATGTCGTCTTCCAGGTTCTTGATTTTTGAAATGCGCACCCCGGCTTCCGGGATGATCTCGTAAAGGGTGACCGTAGGACCAATGGTGGCCTTGATCTTGGAGACGCCGATTTTATAGTTCTGCAGCGTTTCTACAATCTTGTTTTTGTTGGCCTCGAGTTCGGTTTTGTCGATGCTGAGTCCGCTGCCACCGTGCTCGCTGAGCAGTTCAATGTGGGGGAGCTCAAAGCGCGACAGGTCAAGTTTGGGATCGTATTCACCAAACTGCTGCACGCGGTCGTCCAGTTCGGATTCGCTCAGGACCTTTTCTTCCTTGACTTCCTCGATGATCAGCTCGTCTTCTTCGGTTTCTGCTTCGGCGACAGCCGGTGCTACGCTTACGGTCGTTGCTGCCTCCGGTACTTCGGCTTCGAGCTCGAGGTCCATTTCGGGTTCGGGAGCGGGTGGAGGAGGAGCGGGCTCGGAAGTTTCGTCTTCCAGAATAAAGCTGATGGCGTCGTCTACCGCGTCGATTTCGGGTGTCTCAGGGGTGGGAGGGAAGGCTTCGCCGAGTTCTTCGTCGGATTTGAATGGACTCTCTTCGGGGCGCAAGGTATTGCCCGCACTTGCCTCTTCCGCCTCGGTGGCGAGTTCGGCCTCGGGGTCGTCGTCGCGGTGCAACCAATCCTTCCAATTCTCTTTGAGCCAGAGCAAGGGCTTTTCAAAGTTGAACAGTACCACAGCCGCCAACACAAAAAAGATCACCAAAAATGTGCCCACACGTCCCAGCGCAAACACGGCACGTTCGGTCATGTAATGTCCGTAGCCGCCAACCAGGTTTTCGTTGCTTACAATCTCCAAGCGGTCGTCCACGCCATCAGGGGTTGTGTGGGTAAAGAAACCGATGACCACTGGCAGCACAAACAAGGTCAAGGTGGCCAGGCGAATGCTCTTGGCTATCGGCAACAGGTGTTTTTGGAACACAATGCGCCAGCCCAACAAGAAGGTCACAAAAGGAATCGCCAAGGCTGCAATGCCAAAGTAGCGGTGCATAAGAAGCCAGGCGATGTGTGCGCCGCCTTTGCCCAATAGGTTGCGGTAGACGGGGAGTTCGTCGCCGGCAGCGGTGCCTTCCACCAAACGTAAGTCGTGCTGGCCGCTGAACAGGTAGCTGATGCAGGCCATGGCCACAAACACACTGACGAGCAGCACAAAGGTGCCGCCAATGCGCTGCACGCGGCGGTCTTGCATCCACACTTGAAGCGCAGAGGGCGGGGCGGCCTTTTTGGACTTGCCCTTGGCTTTGCGCTTGCCCTTGCCCGCTTTGGTTTTGGTGTCGCCAGCGGTACGGCTTTTATTGGTGGGGGTGGCGGGTGTTTTTTTGAAGAGGCCCACAGGCAAACAAAATGAGGTACGAAACGCTCAAAGTTAGGGGTGCTACAACCCTAGAACGCCCAATTGACGTGGGTATTATCAACAGGAGAGGGTGGAGGGAATGCGCGGTAAAAAGTGCGATCTTGCAGCACGATCATTCGGACGAGTGCTCCGGCTGCCAAAAAACACCGCCAGACGCGGGGAATTCAGAAAAATCATCTTATTTTTGCAGCCCCCAAGCTAAAAGCAATGGCAAAGAAAGGCAACCGCGTACAAGTTATCCTCGAGTGCACCGAGCACAAAACATCGGGCATGCCTGGTACTTCACGATACGTGACTACCAAGAACCGCAAGAATACCCCTGAGCGCATTGAGCTCAAGAAGTATAATCCCATTCTCCGTCGCATGACGGTTCACAAAGAAATCAAGTAAGCCATGGCAAAGAAGACGGTAGCATCCCTGCAAACTGGTGCAGGTAAGAACTTCACCAAAGTGATGAAAATGGTGAAAAGCGAGAAAACTGGTGCCTACACCTTCAAGGAGGAAATGGTACACAACGATGACGTCAAGGCCTGGTTCGCCAAGTAATTCACGTCATTCGTAAAAACGCCTAAGGCTTTTTCCTTCTGGAAAAGGCCTTTTTTGTTCCTCGGGCGTAGCTTTGCTGCCCCACTCACCCTTAATTCTGGAGCATGAGCCTGTTCAAACGCATCTTCTCCCGAGAAAAAAAAGAGACCCTGGACAAGGGCCTCGAAAAGACCAAACAAAGCGTCTTTACCAAACTCAGCCGCGCCATCGCCGGCAAGAGCACGGTGGACGACGAGGTGCTCGATAACCTCGAAGAAGTCTTGGTCACTTCTGACGTTGGCGTCAAAACCACCCTCAAGATCATTGAGCGCATCGAAGAGCGCGTCTCGCGTAACAAGTACATGAACGTCAGCGAGCTCAATGCCATCCTCAAAAACGAAATCGCAGAACTTCTCAGCGATGCCGAAGGCGGCGACGGCGAGGACTTCAGCATCCCAGAAACCGACGGTCCCTACGTGATCATGGTCGTGGGCGTCAACGGTGTGGGCAAAACCACCACCATTGGTAAACTTGCCCACCAATTCAACGCACGCGGAAAAAAGGTGGTCCTCGGCGCCGCCGACACCTTCCGCGCCGCAGCGGTAGACCAGCTCTGCATTTGGGGAGAGCGTACCGGCGTACCGGTAGTCAAGCAAGGCATGGGCTCAGACCCCGCTTCGGTGGCCTATGATACCTTGGAATCGGCCGTGAGCCAGAATGCAGATGTGGTGTTGATCGACACCGCCGGCCGCCTGCACAACAAGGTGAACCTCATGAACGAGCTCACCAAGATCCGCCGCGTGATGCAGAAAATCCTGCCGAATGCGCCGCACGACGTCATGCTTGTCCTGGACGGTTCTACTGGTCAAAACGCCGTGGAGCAAGCCCGTCAATTCACCAAGGCGACCGAGGTGTCTTCTTTGGCACTGACCAAGATTGACGGCACTGCCAAAGGTGGCGTAGTGATTGGCATCAGCGATGAGTTCCAAATTCCAGTACGCTACATCGGCGTGGGTGAGGGCATCGATGACCTGCAAGTGTTCAACAAGTATGAATTCGTAGACTCGCTCTTTGGGTCTGCGTCAACCGAAGAGGCTTGAAAGTCCGCACCCTAAAGAAGAACAAGGTCAACGTGGTGACCTTAGGCTGCTCCAAAAACATTTTCGATTCGGAGGTGATGATGGCCCAGCTCAAGGCCAACAAGTTTGAAGTGGAGCACGAAGCCCAGCAAGACGACAGCGAGATTGTCATCATCAACACCTGTGGCTTCATTGACAACGCCAAGGAGGAGTCCATCAATACCATCCTGCGCTACGCCGACGCCAAGAAAGAAGGTCAAGTAGACAAGCTCTATGTCACCGGCTGCCTCTCCCAACGCTACGAAGATGACCTCAAGGCCGAAATCGAGGAGGTGGACGCGTGGTTTGGCACCCGAGACTTGCCGCGCCTGCTCAAAACGCTCAAGGCCGACTACAAGAAAGAACTGGTGGGCGAGCGTTTGCTCACCACCCCGGCGCACTTTGCCTACTTCAAAATCGCCGAAGGGTGTGACCGCCCGTGCTCGTTTTGTGCCATCCCTCTGATGCGCGGAAAGCACCGCAGCACCCCCATGGAAGACCTCGTGGCCCACGCCGAGCAATTGGCCGCACAGGGCACCCGAGAACTCATCCTCATCGCCCAAGACTTGACCTACTACGGACTGGACCTGTACAAGAAGCGCAACCTCGCTGAACTCATCACCAAGCTGAGTGAAGTGGAGGGCATCTCGTGGATCCGCCTGCAGTACGCCTTCCCGGCGGGCTTTCCTGAGGATGTGTTGGAGGTAATCCGCACCAATCCCAAGGTGTGCAACTACCTGGACATGCCCCTGCAACACGGGACCACCAAGATGCTCAAGGCCATGCGCCGTGGCATCACCCGTGAAAAGACCGATGCGCTATTGGACAACATCCGCGAGTCCGTGCCGGGCATTGCCATTCGCACGACCTTGATTGTCGGGTATCCAGGAGAAACCGAGGAGGACTTCCAAGAACTCCTCGAATGGGTAGAAAACCAGCGCTTTGAGCGCTTGGGTGTCTTCACCTACTCGCACGAAGAAAACACCCACGCCTTCAACTTTGAGGACGATGTCCCTTCGGAGGTAAAAGAGGAGCGCGCCGCCACCATCATGCAAACCCAGCAGGCCATCAGCCTGGCGCACAACCAGGCCAAGGTGGGCCAAACACTGCCAGTGGTCATCGACCGCGCTGAGCACGGCTATTGGTACGGACGCACCGAACAGGATTCACCCGAGGTGGACAACGAGGTGGTCATCGCCATGCAAGACGACATGCACCTGCGCGTAGGAGACGTGGTACAGGTCCACATCACCGAAGCAGAAGATTACGATTTGTTTGGAGAGGTGGTTACGGCCGAATAACCAAACGCTCAGTCTGCACAGCACCTGACGCGGTGTGCAATTCTACCAAGTATACGCCTGCGGGCAGGTCGGTAACCGGGGCTTCAATTTGCACCTCACCGGCTACACGCCAGCTACGCACTGCGGCGCCTCGGCTGTCCAACAGGCGAACGTGCTCAATGTCATCGGCCAGACCAGAGATGGTCACTTGTCCGCGTGCGGGGTTGGGGTATACCTCAGCGTTTGCAGGGCGAAATTCCACACGGCGCAAGTCTGAGTAGTCGAACTCGCCGTTGATGTCCACAGCTTTCAAACGGTAATAAGAATAGCCGGTCAAAGGGTTGTTGTCGTGTGCCCCATACATGGAGAGGCTGGAGGTATTGCCATTGGCCTCAACGGTAGTCACGTATTCAAAGTCGACCCCATCCTTGGAACGTTCCACTTCAAAGCGATCGACATGTTGTTCGGTTTCTGTGGTCCATTGGAGCAACACGCGTTCAGTTTCTGGTTTGGCCGAGAAGGAAGTCAGGGTGACCGGAAGCAACACCACGGGACACGGATCAAGATCGCTCACGTTGCTCCAAGTAATGCCAACCATTGCGTAAGTTTCTACAGGGATGAAAAGGGACCCGTCAGGGCTGAGGCGACGCACCTGGACGTTGAACTGTCCGCTGATGACCACGCCGGATTCACAGGTCAGCTGGGCCACCAAGATGGCGTTGTTGCCGTTGGGTTGACCTTCAGAGTTGCCAGGACCCCATACGCCAATCACGCTGCTGCCAAAGGCATCATTCACGTAAAAGC
>JBMYJR010000018.1:0-44763 GCA_049594615.1 Flavobacteriales bacterium | reverse complement strand
CATTTCTGTCTGCGCGAAAATGACAGAATCAACGAAGCAGCAAATGCAACAGTCGATACGGCAATCGCCAAGATGAGTAAAGACATGACCTTGGATTCTTCGATTCCTAAGCCGGCCGCGTCGTGCCTCCAAGCATAAGCTCTCATCATAAGGCATGCGGTAAAGCCCCAAGCTCCGCATAGAAGCCCCTCGCCGTTGCTTGCCTTCAGATTGACCGTTCCTGCCACAAGCAAGAGGATGATTGCCAAGTAGTCGATCGAGAGATTCAAAACCGATTGGCCGAAGTTGAGGTGATACCACGACTCATAGAAGAAGTAGATCAAGCCATATAGGATGGCCAAAAGGCTTAAAATATTTCTAGTCAATTGACCATTTCTTGGTGGAGCCGGGGGGAGTCGAACCCCCGTCCAAACAAGCAACAAAAGAGCTTTCTACATGCTTAGGCGAATGTTGTTTTTCGATCCAGGACAGGCTATCGCCCGCCAAATCCTGGACTTAGTCTCGTTGATTTCGCCGCGACCCTGAGACGAGGTCTTGGCTAGAACCTGGTTATGATGCTCCGAATCTACCGTTCAGGTACCCCCAGTAGTGGAACAACTCGTTCCGCCCTTTGGGCTGGAATGAAGCTAATCTAGCTGAGCTATGATTATGCAGCGAGTGCGTAGTCAGTGTTGCCATTTATAGGCTGGGATGTTGAGATTAACGGGCCAACAAACAAAGCCCGACATGCTTACCAATCCGTTGACCTTGCTGTCGAAACCATTTCGGCCCCAGGTCGTGGTTGGAGTTTCCACTGTCAAAGAACATACCCCGCACAAAAGCGGGGCGTCAAAGATAGGAGGTTTTTACCGCTGTGGCGGTCGAGGACCGCTTCGCCGTTTGCAAAATGCCGCCTCCAAGTTATTTGCACGGCTAAACTATGCGTTCACATGCCGTTCGAGCACGCGCTCAAACTTGCGGTCTGAGGTGCCGGCCCATTCTTCCAAAATGGCGCCTTCTTTCATCAAGTAGAATGTCGGGGCGATTTCAGGACGCATGTTTTCGGGCATGGTTTCCATCATGATGGAACGGAAACCGAGGTTCTTGCCTTCGGCGAGCTGCTGCGCGGTGGGTTCGAACTGCTTGCAAGGCATGCAGCCTTGCTTTTTGATCATGATGATCTCCATGGTAGGTGTGGTTTGGGTACAAAGATGGCACGCAACCGCAGGTCATCGAAATCGGTTGTGCTTATCTCCAATAGGAACAACCAATCTGCGCTACGGCTGGTTTTGTGAAGGCCGAAGAATTTCAGCCGAGGGTTGATCATCAAGTGTGACCTGAAAGCCCAGGCGGGAAGGGGGCAAATGCAGATTTAGAGCTCCACGATCTGCTTGTGTGACGCCACAATGCCCTTGATGAGTGCACTGGAAAAGCCGTTGTGCTCCATCTCGTTGAGTCCCACAATGGTACAGCCACGTGGGGTGGTGACCTTGTCTATTTCGGCTTCGGGATGGCGGCCTTCTTGGGCCAAGAGTTGGGCGGCACCGGCCACAGTTTGGGTGACGATTCTGCCCGCCACATCGGCGTCAAATCCGATTTGGATGCCGCCTTGGATCATGCCACGGATGAAGCGCATCACATACGCAATGCCGCACGCACCCAGTACGGTGGCGGCGTCCATCAAAGTTTCATCGATCACCACGGTTTGCCCAATGGCATCAAACAAAGCGGCCACGGCCGCTTGGTGCGTTCCTGTGCCGCACAGGCAGGTCATGGATTCGCCCACGTGCGCGCCGGTGTTGGGCATGGCACGGTAGACTTCCACGCCTTCGGGCACCCAGCTGGCGATGGCTGCCGTGGATACGCCCGTAACGACAGAAACCACTGCTTGCCCCGGTTGCAAACCACCGGCAAAGCCGCGCACAACAGCCTCAACGTTGTGCGGCTTGACGGCCACCACAATCAGATCTGCACCGTTCACAGCGTCCACATTTGATGGGGCGACCACCACGCCTTGTGCTGCAAAAGGAGCAAGGCTGGACGTGTCCCGTTTGGTGGCGGTGATGGAAGTGTTGGTGACGGCGGGGTCGTTCACCCAGCCTTGCAAAAGGCTGGCACCCAGGTTACCTGCCCCAATCAGGGCAATGCGTTGAGCCATACGTGAAATTACTTTCGAGTCAGGGTATTGGTGGCCTCGACAATGGTGCTGCGCTGGCGGCCAAACTCGTTGCCCTCAAGGGTCATGCTGGACGCTACGCGGATGGGCCAATTGTCCTTGCCTACGGTGTAGGTCTCGGTGAGCACGGCGGTCATTTCCATGGCGTCGATCTCGGCGAGCTTGGCTTCCATGTTGGCTTTGTCCTGGTCGGTCATGTCATCATCCCCCGCTGTGGCCATGGCCACGATCATGTCTTTCATGGGCGCGAGCAAACCGGACATGTCAATGTCCGAAGTCACAGTAATCACCGTGTTGCCATCGGCGTCGGTGCTGTGGGTGTACACGCGATCCATGTGGCTCTCCAGCTCCGGTTTGATCGGGTTTGGACAGACGTTGGAAACGGTGATGGCCTCTTGGCCTTCAAACTCCAAGAAGTACGGATCAATCAGGTAGCGCAGCTCTTGGGAAATCATGTCCTCGATGCCTTTTTGAGAGCGGAAGGGTTCCACAACAGCTTCAAACATGAGCATGAAGAATTGGGCAAATTCGTCTTCGTCATCCAACTCCTTCTCGAACGCTTCAAACGGGCTGAGCACTGACTTGGAAATGGCTTCCCAGTTGGTCACAGTCATGCCAGGTGCGTCTTTGGGCAGCACGATTTCGTAGGTGATGTCTTGGGGGACGTCAAACACAAAATCTTCGTCGTCTTTGGACACTTCCTCGTCGTCGTAGAGGGGGTGATCTGAGATGACGCGCAGGGTGCACGCAGTCTTGTTGGTGGCAATCACCTCGATGGTGTAGGTACTGTCTTCTTCTCGCACCACTTCGCCGCCGTCGTCTTGGCGGGTTTTGGTGAAGGATACTTCAAAGGAGTCGCCTTTTTTCCAATCCCGGGTGAGGGTTTGGGCAGATACAAGCAGGGTGGAGAGCAGGAGTGCGACCGTAAGGAACGATTTCATGGTAAGCATATGAGCCTGCAAGTTAGTCCAACATTGGGAATCAGAGTATCAACTGCACAAAGCAAACGTCCAGCCACACCCCGTGTTTACGTCCCGCTTGACGAAAGGTGCCCACTTGGGTAAAACCAAGTTTTTCGTGAAACGCCACCGATCCGGCATTGGACGCATCCACCGCTCCAACCATACAATGCAGCCTGTCAGCCCGCGCCTGTGCGATCAATGCTTCCAATAAAGCCTTCCCAATGCCTTTGCCCTTGTGCTCAGGATCTGCATACACTGAGTGTTCCACGGTAAACCGATACCCCATGCGCGCCCGGAAGGTGCCGTAGCTCCCATAGCCGAGTACAACACCATCTGCTTCATACACGAGCACGGGAAACCCTTCGGATTGACGGGCATCAAACCAGGTCTGCGCCTTGTGGGCATCCCAAGCTTGCTCTTCGTACACCGCGTTGGAATGGGCGATGTAGTGGTTGAGTAGCCGGATGATGGCAGGCAGGTCGTGTGAGGTTGCAGGGCGAATCATGGAACGAAGGTAGGGGGTTCGTGGAAGTGCAAAGGGTGGTGTAGAGGTTGAGTTGGGGGGAGTAAAAAGTGAAAAGTGAAGAGTGGCTATTTGCGGAGCCGGTGGTTGAGGAGGAGCAAGGAGATGGGCATTCGTTCTACTTTTGGTGCTAGAACTTCGCCCATGGCCACCACCCCCAAACACATCACCATCCGCGGTGCACGGACGCACAACCTGAAGGACGTGTCGTTGGCCATCCCGCACAACACGCTCGTGGTGGTGACCGGGATTTCGGGGTCGGGGAAGTCGAGTTTGGTGTTTGACATTGTCGCAGGAGAAGGCCAGCGGCGTTACTTGGAGACCTTGCCTTCGTTTGCCGCGCAGTTTGCGGGTAAGTTGACGCGTCCCGAGGTGGAGGCGGTTGAAGGACTTTCTCCGGTGATTGCTATAGGACAGCACACCAGCGGTGCGCATGTGCGCTCGACGGTAGGGACGCTTTCGGATGTGTATGGAATGCTGCGCTTGCTCTTTGCGCGGCGGGGGGAAACCGATCGGGACATCGAACTGTCGCGCTCGCTGTTCTCGTTCAACACCGCCACCGGTCAATGCCCCACGTGCAACGGCATTGGTCAGCAGGAAGAAATCAGTCTGGACAAACTCATCGCCGATCCCACCAAAACCATCAGAGAAGGGGCGTTGGCGCCCACCTTGCCCACGGGGTACATCATGTACTCGCAGGTCACCATTGACGTGCTGAACCAGGTGTGCGAGGCCGAAGGGTTCAGCGTGGATATCCCTTGGAACGAACTGACGTCCGAGCAACAACAGGTCGTGCTCTACGGCAGCGAAAAAATCAAAGTCCCCTTTGGCAAGCACAGCTTGGAATCGCGGTTGAAGTGGTCGGGCATCAAGGCCAAGCCGCGGGAAGAGGGGCACTACCGAGGCATGCTCCCCATCATGTCGGACATCCTGCGCCGGGACCGCAACGCCAACATCTTGAAGTATGTGCATGCGGTCACCTGCCCCTCTTGTGGCGGCGCTCGGTTGAACCAAGACGCCCGCAGCGTCACCGTGCACGGGCAAGCCATCCACGCCTTGGCGAGCTTGGAATTGTATGCGCTCAAAGACTGGCTTGAAGCGCAAGCCTGGGATCCTGTGGGCCAGGCGATTGTGGACCGCATCGTGCGAGACGTGCAGCTCTTTGATGAATTGGGATTGGGGCACTTGTCCTTGTCGCGGCCGGCGCATACGTTGTCGCCGAGCGAGGTGCAGCGCATCCGGGTGGCCAACCAATTGTCGGTGCCGTTGAGCAATGTCTTGTACGTGCTTGACGAACCTTCGATTGGCCTGTCACGCGAGGAGAACCGTAACATCATCCGCAAACTGCGCGAACTGGTGCAACGCGGCAACACCGTAGTGGTGGTGGAGCACAACTTGGACACCATCCGCCATGCCGATCACCTGATTGACATGGGGCCAGAGGCTGGGGTGCATGGGGGAGAGGTGCTCTACAACGGGCCGTTCTCGGACTTTCTAAACCACTCCGAATTGCAGGACCGCAGTGCCACCTACCGGGCGTTGACTGTGCCTGCATCCACGCCGTCCTCCAACGCCTTGTCGCACGCCAAAGGCAAGCTGGAGCTTTTGGGCTGCACCCAGCACAACCTCAAGGACATCGATGTGACCTTCCATCTCGGCGGGCTCAATGTGGTCAGCGGCCGTTCCGGTGCGGGCAAGTCCAGCTTGGTGCTGCAGACCTTGATGCCGGCGGTGCAGCAGCATTTGGGACAAGCCCTTGAGGTCCCACTGCGATTGACCGGTCACCGGGGGATGGAGGCCATTGACAAGCTGGTCTTCATCGACCACACGCCCATCGGCAAAACCCCTCGCAGCAATCCGGCCACTTACTTAGGGCTTTCAGACCCCATCCGGGATCTGTTGGCGGGTACTGAAGAGGCCAAGGCCCGAAAATTCACCAAGTCACGCTTCTCGTTCAACAACAAAGGCGGCCGGTGCGAAACCTGCCAGGGCGCGGGTAAAACCCAGCTGGGCATGCACTTTTTGGGCAAGGTGGACTTGGTGTGCGATACGTGCGGCGGCAAGCGCTTCAACGACCAAACCTTGGAGGTCCGGTTTGAAGGCAAGACCATCGCGGACATCTACGAGCTCTCGGTGGACCAAGCGCTTGACTTCTTTGCCAACTGTCCTAAGGTGCTCAAGGGGCTGCGCGTGCTGAAGGAGTTGGGGTTGGGATACCTCACCCTTGGCCAATCCTCCACGACCCTGTCTGGTGGAGAAGCCCAACGCGTCAAAATCGCCAACCAGCTTCAAAAGACCGACACCGGTGATACCCTCTACATCGTGGTCGAGCCCAGCATTGGCTTGCATCACGCGAACATCCATGCGTTGCTGGACATGTTTGATGCCATCACCGCCAAAGGCAATACCGTGGTGTGCATCGAGCAGTCCGCCGCCATCCTCCAGCACGCCCATTGGCACATTGAACTGGGCCCATGCAGCGGAAGCGCAGGAGGAGAGGTAGAGCACATGGGTCCACCCCGCGAAATACCAAGACCCTTGGAAGACCTGCCAGCGCAAACGGCCCCGGAGAAATCCTTGGAGACCATTGTCCTCAAAGGGGTGAGCACCCACGGCCTCAAGCAGGTAGACGTATGCTTCCCGAAGGAAAAATTGACGGTGGTGACCGGTGTGTCAGGGAGTGGGAAGTCTTCCCTGGCGTTCGACACCTTGTTCGCCGAGTCCCATGCCCGCTTTACCGAATCGCTATCGGCCCACAGCCGCACCTTCATCCAGCAGAGCAATCCCGCCAAGCTGAAATCAGCCTCGGGGTTGGGCCCGGCGGTGGGCTTGCAGCGCCGGGTGGGCCAACTGTCCAAACGCTCCACGGTGGGCACCCTGAGTGGCGTGTACGATGTGCTACGACTGATTTATTCCCGCATCGCGCAAGAAGAAGGGAGCAGTTACACCGCGCAACACTTCTCCTTCAACCATCACCTGGGCGCGTGTACCACCTGCGGCGGCCTGGGCTACGAGCTCAAAGCCGATCCGGATCTGATCATCACCGATCCTACCCGAAGTGTATTGGATGGCGCTTGTTCCAGCAACAAAGCGGTGAAGTACTACGCCGATCCCGGGGGGCAGTTCATGGCCACCTTGCGTGCCGTAGCTGCGGCCAAAGACTGGAATTTGGATATGCCTTGGAATGGGCTTGCTGATGAGGTCAAACACACTGTGCTGTACGGTACAGGCGATCAGATGTGGGACGTGGAATGGGAATTCACCACCAAGGGCCGCACGGGCATCCAGTCCTTGCAGGCCAAGTGGGAAGGGCTTTGCAACTACATCCAAGACGAGTACGAGCGCCGCCTCCACAACAAAAACATCGGCCACCTCGAGGAGTTGATGCGCCTAGAGACGTGCAACACCTGCAAGGGTACGCGCCTCAAGTCCGAGTTGCTCACCTTTGAATTTTTAGGCAAGCCCATCAGTGCGTTTGCTGACCTTCCGGTTTCGCGAGCATTGGCGGAGCTCCACGCCATGGCCGAACCAGGCACGGCGTTTATGCAGGCGCTGATGACCCAAGCCGTCCCCCGTATGGTTCGCTCCCTGCAAACGCTGGATGATTTGGGGTTGGGCCACTTGAGCCTCAGCCGTTCGGGAAGCACGCTTTCAGGAGGAGAATTGCAGCGCGTGGTCCTGGCCAACCAACTGGCTGCGCACCTCTGCGGCGTGACCTATGTGCTGGATGAACCCACCATTGGGCTCGATGCGGGGCAAGTGCGGGTGCTCACCGGGCTGCTCAAATCACTCTGCGCCAACGGCAACACGGTGGTTGTGGTGGAACACGACAAGGCACTCGTGGCCGCCGCCGATCACATCGTGGAAATGGGCCCGGTAGCTGGCGCAGGCGGAGGTCAAGTGGTGTTTGAAGGCAGTGTGGAAGCCGTGTCTCAAGTTCCGGAAACCCAGACGTATGCGTTGCTGAACGCCCCGGCTATGACTCCGTTGGAGGTGGACGCCAGTGCGGGCAGTTCATTTGGACTGCGTGGCGCGCATGCCAACAACCTCAAGCAGATTGATGTGTCTTGGACCTCTCGCCGATTGTTGGCGGTGACCGGCGTTTCGGGCAGTGGTAAATCGAGTTTGGTGCGGGATGCACTCTTTGCCAGTTGGACCAAGGGCCGCCCGGTAGGTTGCGATGAGGTGTTTGGGCTGGACCAGTTCAGCGAGGTCGTACTCATGGATCAGCAGCCTTTCCAAGCGAATCGATCCACCACCCCAGCATCCTTCACGGGAGTGCTCAAGGACTTGCAAACCCTGTTTGCCAACACCGAAGAAGCCAAGGCCTTCGGGCTCAAAAAGACCCACTTCTCTTACCTGCACAAAAACGGACGTTGCACCACCTGTGGTGGTCACGGCCAACTCAAAACCAGCCTCGACTTTATGAGCGATGTGTGGGTGCCGTGTGACACCTGTCACGGGCAGCGCTATCACCAAGACGCATTGCAAGTAAGGGTCGCGGACCACACTATCGGTGAATTCCTGCAGCTCTCCATCAAACAGGCCTTGGTACTGCTTGACGGCACCAAAGCCGCACCCCAATTGGACTTGCTCCAACGCTTGGGACTTGGCCACCTTCAACTTGGCCAAGGCGTCCACACCCTCAGCGGCGGGGAGGGCCAACGCCTCAAACTTGCCAGTCATGTGCTCGGTCCTAAGGATCCCAACGTCCTCTACCTGCTCGACGAACCTACCGCAGGCCTGCATGTGAGCGATGTGCAACGCTTGGTGCAGGTCTTCGATTCATGGATTGCCGATGGGGCGACGGTTTTGGTGATTGAACATGGCGGTTTGTTGGCGGATTGCGCTTCAGAAATCGTGCATTTGGGACCAGGAGCCGGCGATGCCGGTGGTTGGGTGGTGTAAGATCAACGGCGCACGACGCGCGTGCGGGCGTGGAAACGGGTGCCGGTGACTTCCAGTACATAGAGGTTGGCCGGGAGGTCGGCCAGTGCTGGGGTGTTCTGAGGAGAGAGCAGCACGGTGTTTGCCCCGGTATGAATGGTGGCCGAACCGCGAAGGGCTTCTTTGCCCGACAGGTCCACCAAACGCCACGAGGCAGTGCCACCGGTAGGGGCATCAAACTGCAAGGCCACCACTTCCGAAAACGGGTTGGGGAACACCTCGAGCGTGGCTTCTTGGGTGAGTTCTTGTACAGAGGCGCCTTCGTCGCTGTTCATGGCGCCGGGGGTGGCTACGTCTACCGCAGCGAACCAGTTTTCGCCTTGGGCGTTGTCCAGGTCTGGGTTGGTGAGTTGGATGGAGGTACCCTCAAGCAGGACCTCGGGCCACGGGTTGCCGTTGTCGTACTCCACTACATCCACCAGGCCCAAATCAGGGTGGATGGCCACCACTTGCTCGCCGCTGGAGTTGAGGCCAAAGGGCAGTCCGCCAATGGCGGTGATTTCGGTGCCGTAGTGGGCTTGAAAGGCCTCGATGTCCTGGGCAATCACCAAGTAGCTGTCCGGGGCCAAGGTCAACCCTTCCAGAGCCAAACAGTTTCCGTCTTCACAGATTTCCCAAGGAGAGAGGTCAAGTGCCGCGCTGTGGGGGTTGTGCAGTTCCAGCCAGTCTTGTGTCAGGTCACTGGATTTGTAGAGGAGCTCGTTGATGACCGGGAGCAGCTCGTTGCCGGGGTCCACCGGGGCAAACACGGCCACTACATCGGGCGCATCGAGGATGTCTACAAAGATCTCCGAGGACTCGGCGTCGGCGCCTTCGGGCAGGCCTTCCCAGTGGTCGAACACAAACCCAAATTCAGGAATGGCTTCCAAGCGCACGGGCAGCAGTTCAAAGTACACGCCTTCCCAAGGGAGGACGTCGGTGTAGATGGTGTTGACCTCGATGTACCCGGTGGACACGGGGCTGACATCCAAGTGCAGCGTGTCCTGTACGCCCAAGTCAAAGTAGGAGCTGAACGACTCGCGCATGTAGCCCGGGCGCTCGGCAATGAAGGTGAGCATGTATTCGATCTCGCTCTCCCACACGCTTTGGTTGCCGCTCCAGCGCTCGATGTACAGCGGGATTTCCGAGGCGATGGTGGCCTGCATGTCCAGCAGTCGCTCGGACACGCGGTCTGGACGCAGGGTGCTGTTGAGCAGGTCGGCTGCGCGGGTGGCGTAGCCGGAGTAGAATTCCTCGTTTTCCACCAGGTTCTGCATGAGCTCGGTTTCCACCGCCGAGGTCCATCCGCCCCAGTTGGAGAGCGAAAAGCCGAGGGCGTCCCAATCTGGATACCCGTGCGGGTAGGCGGGGTAAAAGGTGCCCAGTCCCCAATCCACATCCCACAGCACCCAGTTCCATTCCGGGTCTTCGTAGGTGCTCCAGAACTTCATGTTGTTGCTGAGCCAGTCTTGGTTGACGGCGTAGACTTCGATGGCTTGGTAGTCGTACAGGTTGCGTACGTTGATGCGGTCCACCAGCGCCGCGTACGCATCGGGATCGGTGAGGTCGTTGTCGATGGCTTCTTCCTCCAGGGCATCAAACGCATCCCAGCTGCCGCAGAACTCGTCGCGCGTGTCGGACTCGCCGGCGGTGCGCTCCAAATAGTCCAGGTCGTCGCACTGGTAGCCGTAGTTGATCTCCATCCAGTTGGCGTCCTGGCGCTCGCGCAGGTTGTAGAAGCCCCAGTATTCGCCATTGATGTAAACCGATACGGGTTTGTGTGCGCTCATGCCGTAATCGGGATCGATATCGTGGTAGAGCATCGAGAGCAGTCCGTCGCGCAGGCCGGCGCCGTTGTTTTCCACCGCGTCGTTTCCCGAGTTGCGCAGGATGAGGTGGTCGTAAGTGTCGTGGTCGCGGATGTCAAACAGGTTCATCTCCAGCTTGCTGTTGCCGTACACCCCACGCGACAGCAGGCGGAAGCCGTGTTGGTCGTTCTGGTCCACCGCGTGGCGCTTCATGCCCATGGTTTGGGTGTGCTCAATCTCGCCTGCGTCGTTGAAGAAGGTCACGTCCACCGGAATTTCGGCGCCGTTGTTCACGCTGTTGATGCCGGCGCTTCCCGAGAAGTCTTCTTCCAAGCACGCAATGCTGATCACATCCAAGGTGCTTTCCAACTCGAACAAGAATGGCGCTGCTGTGGTGGAGGAGTTCAAAAACAGCGGGTGAAACGCCCGGGCCTTGACTGTGGTGTTGCCCTCCACCTCAAACGGTATGGCATACAGCGATGAGGACTCATTGGGCGTGGTGCCGTCCAACGTGTAGCGGATTTCGGCGGTTTCCAAGTCGTGGTAGAGGGTGACTTCTACTTCGTCTTCCTCACCTTCACCGGCGAACGTCAGGCCTCCTGGAGGGAAGACTTGCGGCGGCTCCAGGACGCCCAAGTAGCTCACGTCGTTGTTGGCCATGCCGGGCGTTGGAATGTCAAACACGGCCCATTCGAGCGTGGCGGTGTTGCCCGCACTCACATCCTGCCACAGGAAATCGAATTCGATGAAGTCCACCAGCACTTCGGCGTTGGAGAGGTAGACCTGGTCGCCGGTTTGTTTGAGGGAAAAACCCAAGTGCAGCGGGCCTTCGTCGGGCTCGTTGTCGGCAAACAGCACCAGGAATCCTTCGGCCGGAATCACAAGTTCCTCGCTCGCTGGCAGCTGCCACTTTTGAAGGTTGGCGTCGGTATCGGAGAGGAACCAGCCGCTGATGTCGATGGGATCGGCTGTGGGGTTGTAGAGTTCAATCCAGTCGTCGGGGTCGCCCTGTTCGTCCACCCAGGTGGTGAAGTTGGCGGTCATCACCTCGTTGATCACCTGCGCTCGCACAAGGCAGGGCAGTGCAAGCAGCGTGCAAAGCAGGATTCGGGAAAGGTGTTTGGGCATGGGGCCTAAAAGTACGTTGCCCCGCCGGATTGCAGTGCCCTGGAACAAGGCCAATTTTGGGGCTACTCTTGGTCCGCTGCCTTCATCAGCGCCAGGGAATTGATGCAGTAGCGCAGGCCTGTGGGAGGCGGTCCATCGGGGAACACGTGGCCCAAGTGGGCGTCGCACACGTTGCATTGCACTTCCACGCGCACCATGCCGTGCGAACGGTCTACGATGTATTTGATGGCGTCTTCAGTGATCGGCTCGGCAAAGCTGGGCCATCCGGTGCCGGAGTCGAACTTAAGGCTGGAGTCAAACAGCGGGGCAGCGCAACACACGCAGTTGTACTTGCCCGGGTCGTGGGCTTCGCAGTACTCGCCGGAAAACGGACGCTCGGTCCCGTGTTGGCGCGTGATGCGGAATTGCTCGGGGGTCAGCTGCGCTTCCCATTCCACGTCGGTTTTCTCCACGCGGCGCGGAGCCACAGGCGTGCCTTTTTGGGCGTGTTCGAGGACGTCGTTCCAGTTCATAGGGGTAAAACCAGTGGGGCCGGGCAGATGTTTGGTTACAGGGGAAAGGGCAACTCCTCACGGATCAAACCGCGCCTTCAATTCGCGCTCGGTTTGGATGACGGGCAGAAAGGTCCCGAGCATCACCAGCCCCAATCCCAACAGTATGCCTGTGGCTTCGGACACGGTCACAAACAGTCCCGGAAGGCCCAAGACCACCATGGCTATGCCGCCCACCAGCAGGCGCTTGGCGGAGGCCACCTGGCTGTAATCCCAGGCTTCTTGCGAGGCGCGCGAGCGGCGGGTGCGGTAGCCGTACATGCCGTTGGGCTTGGTTGGAGGACGCTTGAGCATGAGCCCCCCAACCAGAATCAAGGTAGGAGCGGTGATGGCGGGAATGAAGAACCAAGGGGCAAGCCAGAGCATAATCACGTTCTTTGGAACTCAGCCAAAGCTATGAACCCTGCCGAATCTCTTGCCCAGCAACTACAGTTGTTGCCCCACCCCGAAGGCGGCTACTACCGCGAAACCTACCGCAGCACGGCCGCCATCCCGCAGTCGGCGTTGCCGGGCTATTTGGGCGACCGTCACCACAGCACCGCCATTTACTTCCTGCTTACCGCAGGGAATTTCTCGGCCTTTCACCGCATCCGTCAGGACGAGGTGTGGCATTTCTACAGCGGAGACCCGGTAGAGGTCATCGAGATTTCGCCCGAAGGCACACTCACCATCACCGAACTCGGCACCGATTTCGCGGCCGGCCAGGTTCCCCAACACGTGGTACCCGGAGGTGCTTGGTTCGGCTCCAGGGTCAAGGCCGCAGGGGAATACGGCCTGACAGGTTGCACGGTGGCGCCGGGGTTTGATTTTGCTGATTTTGAGTTGGCTGAGCGTGGTGTGCTGGCAAGTCTGTTTCCAGAGCACGCCAACATCATCGCTGCGCTGACGCGCTAGTTCTTGGGCGGCTGTAACTTTGGGCAGGATGATTCGTCCTGCATGCGAATACTTGCTCCATGTCACAATCCCCCACCATTCCCACCCCACCTGCCACGTTTGACGCGTGGACCTACCGCGAATACGGCACCGCCGATGTCCTGCACCGCGAAACCTTGCCTCTAGGACCGGTTCCCAAAGGCCACGTGCTGGTGAAAGTGCATGCGGTCTCGCTCAACTCTTCGGACCGTGAATTCCTGCACGGCAGCCCGGTCTACACGCGCATTTGGGGCTGGAAGAAGCCCAAGTTGCAAGTGCTCGGCACCGATGTGTCGGGCGAAGTGATCGACATCGGCCCGGGCACCGGAGGCTTCCGACGCGGCGACAGGGTGTTTGGCGACATTTTGGTGGGGCAAGGAGGGACCGCCAGCCACGCCATCTGCCCGGCCAAGCACCTGACCCACAAGCCCGATTGGATCTCCCATCACGACGCGAGCGTATTGCCGCAAGCGGGCGCTGTGGCATTTCAAGGGCTGGCTGTCAACGGCGGCATAAAAGAAGGGGACAGGGTGCTGATCTTGGGTGCTGGGGGAGGGGCCGGTTCTTTTGCTGTGCCACTTGCCAAACGCAAGGGCGCGTTTGTGACTGCGGTAGATCATGGCGACAAAGCCGACTTCGTTCGTGCGATCGGTGCCGATGAGGTTTGGGACTACCGCGAAACCGACTTCACCACCCAAACCTACAAGTGGGATTACATCCTGGACCTGATTGGCGTGGCGCCACTGCTTGCCGCGCGCCGCCGATTGACCCCTGGCGGCACGTTCGTACTGGTAGGTGGCCCCATTCGCCGCATCCTCAACACGTGGTTCACCGGAGGTCTGCTTTCGCTGTTCAGCAGCCGCAAGAGCAAAATGTGCTTCGTGCAACAAAACGGCGGCATGCAGGAATTGCTTGATTTGGTCCAGCAAGGCGAGGTGGACTTACACATCCACGGCACCTATGCCTATGACCGCGCCCCCGAGGCTTACCGGGTACTGGACAACTTGGCCAATCAAGGCAAGGTCGTGGTGCAGGTGGTGGAAGAGGAGCCGGGCGCAGTCGGGTAGAAACGTTTTTAGACGCGTTGCTTCAAGCTTATTTTCCCGCGTTAAGCGGTGATGCCCATACTTCTCGCGAGCCTTCAGCGTTGCGGCTGCCTGCGCTCCATCGAGGGCATTATCTGATCAGCGTGATGAATCCAAACCGCTCGGTTATATCCCCTAGACAACGGTAGGCCAGTTTGTAACAATAGATCCCATCAGGGCAGTAATGCGTACCGCTCTGGTGAGAACCGTTCCAAGGCGATTGTGTATCATTTCCGCGATAAACGATGTCACCCCATCTGTTGAAGATGAGCAGCTCCATCCACTCCACATCCTCACTGACCACTTCCAACACGTCATTCACCCCGTCGTTGTTGGGAGAAAAGGCGTTGGGCACGTAGATTTTATCAGAATAAAGCGTCAGGTTCAGGGTGGTGATGGTTTCACACCCCAAGGTGTCAATTGCAACAGAGGTGAAGGCGCCGCTACTTTCGAGCCATTCTTCATTCCAAAAAAAGCGTTCGCAAGATTCGGCTTCGGTTTGTATTTCAATAGGTCCTTCTGTGATCGTCAATTGCATGGTGGTCACTGAATCACAACCCAAAGCATTGGTAGAGGTAAATTCAAAAAGACCACTCGCCTCGTAAAGGTCCCCGTTCCACAAGATGGGGGCGCATGCTTCAATCTCGATAAATGCGGTACTGGAAGGCAGTATTTCCAACTCGAGAACGGCTAGCGAGTCACATCCAGCACTTGTGGTTGTCATGAATTCATAGGTGCCCGTGGTCCCGTACATCGCACCGTTCCATTCGACTTCATTGCATGAGGATAGGGCTGTTGTGGAAGAAGTCGCGTTTGCCAGCTCCAATTCCAGCACGGCAACTGAATCGCAGCCTTGGGCGGTACTGGTCAAGAATTCATAGGTACCAGATGCGCTGTACAGTGTGCCGTTCCAGAAATAGGAATCACAAGTGTTTATCACTGTGGTAGACGTGGAGGGCGCGGCAATGTCAATGTCCAACGTGGCCAACGAGTCGCATCCAGCCACATTGGTCGTGAGGTAGGTGTAGGTCCCTGACGTGTCGTAGGTGGTTCCATTCCATGTATAGGGAGCACATGCTTGTTCAACTTGAAACGACGTGCTGCTTGCCGCCAAGTTGAGCTCTAAAACAGCAACCGAGTCACACCCCAACACCGAGGTGCTTTCAAAGTCATACGTTCCCGATTCGTAGTAGATGTTTTCGTTCCAAAGCAGCGAATCGCAGGCCTCAATTTGTGAGGTGGACGTGAGGGTGGTGGTGAGCAAAAAATCCAATGTGGCCAACGAGTCACACCCCACTGCATTGGTAGTTTCAAAGCTGTACACACCAGATGTTTCGCAAAGCGTACTGTTCCAAGTAATGGGGACGCAACTTTGAACTTCCTCCAAAGAAGAGGTGGAGTACAAGACTTGCAAATCAGCAACCACGATCGAGTCACAGCCCGATACAGCGGTTTCGGTAAACGTATAGATGCCTGATTCAAAGTAGGTTGCACCTCCAAAAGAAACCGAGTCGCATCCCGCAGCAGCAGTTTCAACCTCGATGGGTGGGACCACGCTCAAAGTCAGAGTAGCTATCGAATCACATCCGACGGCATTTACCGTCAAAAAGGAGTATTCGCCCGCTGTATCGTAGGTGGTTCCATTCCAAGTGACACTGTCGCAAGTAACCAGAGTTGTGTTGCTGGTGGAGGGCATGAGTATGTCCAACGCCAGGGTTGCAATGGAGTCGCACCCGTTGGCTGCCGTTGAAATGAAGTCGTAGGAACCCGTAGTGGAATATTCTACATCGTTCCATGTATAGTTCTCGCAGGCGCTCACTTCGGTCAAGGATGTAGCGGGGGGAGCAATGACCAATTCCAAGGTTGCAATGGAGTCGCATCCCGCTGCATTCACAGTCGTGTATGTGTAGGTGCCATTTGCATCATAGGTGGTACCGTTCCATTCGACCGATTCGCAGTTGGTGAGGTTGGTGAGGGATGTGGTGTTGGCCCCTGCAACCTCGATGAGGACATCTTGCTCGAGAGAGAAGGGCGTACCACAGATGTCGTAGGTTAAAGTGGCGGTGGCATTGGTGTCTTCCTCGGGACAAATTTCTCCGGACGTGCCCGAATTGATGATGCCCCCCAGGGCATCGGTCCAGACCACCGAATGCACTGGAGCGCCATCAGGAAGAAACATCCAGGCTTCGTTTGTTGCCGACCAATTGCCTGTATTTCGACCTGGCGGTGTGTAAGCCAATGTGCCATTGGCGTTTTGGATACCCACCACTGCGTTTCCTAAATTCCAGTCAAAGCAGGTGGGTTTATCGCCCAAATAGATTTCAATGATGTTGGTGCTTTCGTGCAGCACGATTTGCTGATTGGTAATGAGGTCCGCGCACCACGGTGCGAACCACGGTGCGTAGTGCGGGACAGCTTCATAATTCACCACCACTTTGCGACAGGGAGCTTCTCCAACTACTGCCATACGCACGTTGCCACCAAAGAAGGGGTCGATGTCGTGGTAAGCACCATTGATGGAATTGTGATAGGGTACTTCGAAGGTGTTGGGCAGCGTTTGGTCGAATTGCCAATCGCAAAATGACGCAGTGAAGATGTCATACCCAACGGGGCTTGCCAAATCCATATTGAACGACAGTACCCCATTTGCGCCCACCGTAATTTGGCTGTAAGATTCACCAAAGAAACAGAAGGGAAAAGGCAAGTCGAGTGGCTCGGTCCAAATATCATCGTACCCGACGATGATGGGGTCTCCTTCCGAAAAAGGGACAGGTGGCAAATAGTCGATGCTTGATACGGTATAGGTATCTGTTGCCTTGATTTCGGTAAACGAGAGGTCGGGTGTGACGCAGTCTCCAGGACAAGCGGCAACAGGAATGGCGTTTACGGCGAATTCTAAACATGTTTGCCCCAATACGATTTGGGCAAATGACAAGAGGGCACAGCTGGCCAGCAGTCTTGGAGTCAGGTGTGTACTAACTCTTCGCATGTTTGTTTTAGTTGAGGCGAACTCAGTCAGGCATTTGCACAAGGCCGCTGAAGGGTATGCTGAAATGCATGCTCTAAGCCCTTAAAAAGTACAAAATAATCGGTGAATCGATCATTCCAGTGCAGAAGTGAGAGGGCTATGTTGAAACGGACATCAATGGCGTCAGCCGTTGACCTTACTCTTCGTATTCAACCCACCCGAGCTGGTTCACCAACTGAGCGTGTGCGCAAAAAAGGCGCGCCAAAAAGACACCCCCCCCCTCGTTAATCACGCAGTTTTTGCGGCGGTTTGGGTAAGATCCAAGACTCTTATCGCGCGAGTATTATTCATCACACACAAGCCTTGGAACTCATGTAGCACGCGCGTCCGGTACCGCACCTAAAAAAGCGCCTATTCCGGTGCAGCCGTATCCGCAGGAGAACCGGCCAGCTTCCATCCGAGCCACGCGGCAGGGATGTAAAGAGCGATGTCCAAGATGCTCATCACCAGTGGATGCGGGATGAGGAATTTGTTCATGATGCCGCCCACCAAAAAGAAGATGCCCACGCCCATGGCCAGGCGGAAGTGTCCATAGACTGCAATGCGCGAGCAGATGATGGCGCCCACCACGGTCCCAATCATGTGGGCCATCAGCGGAACAATCCACATGTGCGACAGTGTGGGCTGGGTTTGCATGTACGCGATGACGGCTTCCGCGTCGTTTTTGTCGATGCTCTCGGGGAAGGGGAAGAGCATGGCGCCCATGTTCAAAATGCCAATGTTCACCAAGGATCCCAGAACAATACCCAGGATGATGGCCAAAATGTTGCGTACTGCAGGACTCATGGTTGCGTGATTTGCGGCGAAGGTACAAAGGCTTGGAGCAAGGTATAGCAACCGGGCAGGCCACAGTGCTTGGTCCAGTGTGGGTGCTTAACCGCCAATGCGGCCCTGCTCGTTCTCGAGCCCGGTCTTGCGTTTGCGCAGTTCCTTCACTTCGGCATCGCCAAAGCGCCAGCTGACGTTGATGCGGAATTGACGTGAATCTGAACCGCCGGTGCCGTTGATGCGTACGTCCGCAAATTCGGTTTCACCTTCCCAGGGCTGTGTGTAGAGGATGTCATTGACCGACATGCGCAGCGTGCCGCGCGGTGAGAACTGGTACTTCACCCCCGTGTTGAGTGCACCCAATGAAGCGGTGCGGTACGTACCTCCCCAAATCGAAGGCGAGGAGAACCACCCACTCACCTCGAGGCTCCAAGCGGGGTTGAGGGTAAAGGTGCTTTGCGCATAACCGCCGTAGGTCAGCTGGTCAATGGGCACAAACAGCGGATCGTTGGCGGTGTATTTGGCATAATAGCCGTAGATGTTGGCGTACACGTTCCACCACTCTTTGATTTGCATGGGGTAGCTCACGCTGAAGTTGTAGATCTGCTGATCGGCCACGTTTAGGGTGGTCAAGAAGTTGCGTACCTGATCCTCGGCTTGGGTCACCTGGGCATAGAAGTCCGAGATGTAACTGAACGAAAAGCTGGTGTTCAAGGTGTAACGCCAGGTGTGGGTCAGCTTGATGTTCTCGGTGTACTGGGGTTGGAGGAAAGGATTGCCGCGCATGAACGACAGTTCGTTGAGTTGGTACTCAAAGGGATTGAGCGAAGCATAATCCGGACGCTCAATGCGGCGGCTGTAGATCAGCGACCAGGTGTTCAGCATGTTCTGCTGGAAGGTGAGTCCAGCAGACGGGAACAGGTTCGTATACGACCGTGGTACGCGATCGTTATCGGTTTCTTGGAAGGCAGTGAGCTCCCCAAGGCTTTCGGTGTGCTCCATGCGCAAACCGGCTTGCAGGCCCCACTTGCCCCATTTGTATTGCTGGTTGATGTAGGCCGCGTACACCTGCTCACGGTAGGTGAAGTTGTTGCTGCGTGAAGAGTCCAACGCGGCTTGACCGGAAACCACGTTGTATGCATCCAGGGTGTTGTCGGTGCGCACATCGGCCCACTTCACGCCGGTAGCAAAGGTGCCGCCAAAGGCCGGGCGTTCGTAGTCGGCTTTGGCGCTGTAGAGCTCAATATCGATGGGGGTTTCCTGGCGTGTTGTACGTTCATTCAGCACAGTGACGCCGTCAGGGTCGAGGTAGAAGTTGGGCTGGAAGTCCAGACGATCGCGGGTGTACTGTCCGTAGTCCAAGTCGGCCGAAAAGCTGACCCCAGTGGTGTCCTCAAAACGGTAGTTGATGTTGAACGATGCGTTGATGGATTCCGCGTCGCTCACGGTGGGCGCGTACAAGATGCTGTCCACCACAGCAGAAGCAGGCGAGTAGATGGGGGTGTTGGAAATGCTGCTGTCGCCCCGCTGCCCGGTGTTGGCACTGGCCAAAAAACCAATGGTCGATCGCTTGCCTACATAGAAATCAGCACCCAGCTGCGCGTTGTGGTTTTCGTTGTTGTACACCGAGTTGGTCTTGGAATCGAAGGTGTACCCGTTCTGCTCGCGGTAGAAGTTCATGAACCCGGTGCTCTCGCCGGTGAACAGCCCGTAGTTGCCAAAGGCATTCATGAACGTGTTGCGGTGGTTGATGCTCACCGAGCCGTTGTAACGGTTGCGCTCGCCGCGCACATAGCCGGCGTTGACGGTGCCGTTGGTGCCCAGTCCTTTCTCGCGCTTGAGGATGATGTTGATGATACCGGCGTTGCCTGCAGCGTCGTATTTAGAGGACGGCTGGGTGATGATCTCCACCGATTCCACGTCGGTGCTTTGCAGGCTTTTCAGGTAGTTGGTCAAATCCTCACCACGCAGGGGAGAAGGGCGCCCATCGATGAACACCTGGATGCCGGACTTGCCTTCGACCATGATGTTCTCGTTGTTGTCCACCATGACTCCGGGTGCTTTGCGCAGCAGCTCCAAGCCGTTGTCACCTGAGGCTGAGAGGTGTTCGGCCACGTTCAACACGGTTTTGTCGGGGTCCACACTCACCAGTGGTTTTTTGGCGGTGATTTCAGCCGAGCCCAATACTTCTGCATCTGCAACACCCGTCAGGGTGCCCAAATCCAGGTCAGCTCCGGTCAACTCCAGTGCTTGTACAAAGGCTTTGAATCCAATGGCGGTGATCGCCAGTTGGTACAACCCGTCTTTGGGTGCAACCACACGGAAGGCCCCGTCCATATCGGTGGCGCCTGCTTTCACCAACGTGCCCGCGGTGTCAGACAACAGCACAGTGGCCAATGGAATGGGTTGTGATTCAGCGTCGAGGTAGGTGCCCGAAACAGTGCGAGATTGGGCGATAAGGGCTGTTGTACAAAGCACAGCCATTGCGGTGAAGAAGGACTTCATCAGTGTGTTTGGTTGGGTGGCGCAAAGATGCCGGGAACCCGAACGGCGTCCTAGCCAATTTCCGTGAAGAAAGACGCACGCTTATACGCTGAATTTCACGCCCAGCACCAGCGTGCGCGGTGCCCCGGGACCGTACACGAAATTGGAGTCTCGGTTTTTGCCGGTGTCAAAGTCGTTTTGGTACGCCCCGTTCAGGTTGCGCACGCCGGCCGATACCTCCCAAAAAGACCCTTCCCACTTGGCGGCAAATTGCTTGGCCAAACGCAGGTTCCACACCCAGAAGGGATCGGTGATGACATAGGCGTCCTCGGCTTGCTCGGGCGCTCCGCCAAAGTGCGCCACTTCCATGCGGCCGGTGTACACCAAGCCCACTGTTCCGTTGAAGGTCTTGCTCGGCATCCATTGCAGGTTGCCAAAGCCATATGTGTCCGGCGTGCGCAGGAAATTGGTGCGGCCAGCCAGACCTTCGATGTTTTCGACCGGGGCGTCAAAGGTGCTGCGTTGCAAGGTCAATCCTGCTTCGAGCTGGCACTTCTGGACGAGGTTGGCACGGGTCTCTAAGGTGAGGCCGCGGACCGTAGCGCCAAGGCCGTTTTGCTTCTCAAAACGGAGTCCGAAATCGTCCTGACCGGCGGCCGCGAGCACGAAGGCGTTTTCGAGTCGGGTGTAGAAGCCTTCCACGGTCACTCCGGCAATCCAGGAACTGCGAATCCAGTCCGCGTTCCAGCTGGCACTGAGGCTGCTGCTGTATTCAGGAGCCAAGTCGGGATCCAACGAGATGCGGGACACTCCACCACCTGCAAACGCGATGTGCAAATCGGCGTCAAACGCCTGCGGAGCGCGAAAGCCACGCCCTGCACTCACGCGAAATTGTTGCGTGTCGTACGGCTTAAACATCAGCGATAAACGGGGCGATACCACCGGTCCTTCCACCAAGTTGTGTGCATCTGCGCGCACGCCAGTCAGCAAGGTCCACTTGGGGCGGAACTGCCAGTCCGATTGGGCAAATACCCCGGCGCTTAGGGTGGTTTGGTCCACCAGAAAGTCATAGGCTTCAATGCGGTCGTTGATGTCATCGGCGATGGCCTCGGTCCCTAGGGTGACCACGTGGCGCCCTTCAAAGGCGGTCAGCAAGCGGTTCACCTGCACGCCCCCCTGCAAGGTGCGTGCTAGCGATTGGCCGTAAGGCGCGTTGCTGATGTAGTTGGCCAATTCCAGAGGATCGTCTGGTGCGACTCCCGTAAAGTGATCGCGATCGGTGCGTTGGGCGCCGAGGTAGGCAATGAAGGAACCCGTGCGGTCGGCGTTGTTCTTTTGGTAATCCAAGCTGGCCAGGGTGACGCGGTGGGTGCGCTGTTCGGCTTGCTGGGTGAGGTGGGGAACGGCGTCTACGAGTTCCCCGCCGTAGCGCTCCTCGTGGGTGTGGGTAAGGCTGAATTCCAGTTTTTGCCGCGGGTCCATGCGCCAAAACAGCGACAGGCCAGAGGCCGTGGTGTTGAGCTGGGTGAGTTCCGAAAAGCCATCCCCGTTGTGGTCGTAGGCTTGGCGATCGCGCTGATTCAAAAAGAGCGAAATGCCCAGGTCTTTCCCGGGCACTACCAACGTGCCGAAGCCCGTGAATTGCTGCTCCCACGCTTGGCCACCGATGTGTCTAACCGTTTGGCCCAAACTGAATTGGCTCTCCTCGGGAATGCGTGTCATTACATTCACCGTCCCCCCAATGGCGCTCGACCCGTACAACGCCGACCCCGCGCCGCGCACCACTTCAATGCGATCCACGAGCGTTGTGGGAATCTGCTCCAGGCCATACAGCCCGGTTAGGGGAGAGAACAGAGGCCGGCCGTTGATCAAAATTTGGCTGTACCCGCCACCCAGGCCGTTGATGCGTAGTTGGGTGTAATTGCAAGTCTGGCAGTCGGTTTCTACGCGCAGGCCAGGTTGAAAATTCAGGCCTTCGCTCAGGTCACAACTCTGGGTACGCTCCAAGGTTTGGGCGCCGATGATGCCCACCATTACCGGTGCATCCGTGCGGCGCTGAAAGGTGCGTGTCCCGGTTACCACTGCCTGTTCCAATTGAAGCGGGTCGAGTTGCAAATCGGCTTCCACGGAGGCTGCCGGAGACGCCGGGCTCAAGACTACATGCTGAATGGAAGGCAAGTGACCTACGTAGCGCACCACCACGCGATACGTCCCCCAGGCAAACCCACTGGCGGTGGTGGTGCCGTCCAGGTCTGTGGAGAAAACGCGGTCGGCTTCGGGCACTTCAATGGTGGCAAACGGCACCGGCTTGCCTTCGGCGGCGATGGAGAAGTGCATCACGCCGTCATTTCCGTGCTGACCTAGGGCACCTAAACCCAGAAGTAAGAAGAGTACGAGCTTTAGAGTTTGCATATAGCTAAAGCAAAGTTAGATTATTCTAACAATAGGCACAAGCACTGGCCCGAAACACTTCTTGTGCTTAAGGAGCATAAGCGCTAGCGCGTTCGCACTCATCGACGAAACCGTTTTCACATGCTGTTCATCGAAGATGAGATCGAAGGACACATGATCCCCTTGAACGACTGCCAAGCAGTGGCGTGTTGGCACGCGGAGACGTAATCAAAACCAGCGTTCGGCCGGTCCATCTTGGGCCAGCTGTTTGCTTGGGTTGAAATTATCTGCCCGATTTTGGCGTTATTGTGGTCATGCGACCTGCACGTTTCATTACCCTGCTGCTGCTCTCGGGCTTGCTGTTGACCGCTTCTTCTTGCGGCACTCAAACGCGTGGTTACAACTACAAGGCACACGCCAAGCGCAACAAAAAAATTGGTCGCAAAAAGGCACCTTCAGACTTGACCAAGTTCAAGTGCCACAAAGCCTTCCGTCAAAAGCGGAAGTGAACCGAGAGGGTCACATTGCGCCCGGGATCATCGGCGAAGTACCGCATGCGGTTCAGGTAGCTGCGGTAAGAAGCATCCAGCAAATTGTTTGCTGTCAACACAAACGACCACTTGGTGGCCCCTTCACTGCCCACGGGGTGCCAGGTAATGCCTGCGTTCCAGATCCAGTACCCGGCAGGCGGTGCGCTGAAATCAAATTCCGCAGGGTAGCGCTGTTGGCTGCCCACGCGACGTACTTCGGTGGACCAGCTCCAGTGTGGGTAGTTGATGGAGGTACGGCGGTCTTTTTGGATGGTCTTGAATGAATTTCCGCGCAGCGCCACATAGGTTTCTGGCGCTGGCGTGAGGGTCAACGGATCGGCCCCCAGGGCTTGGGCGTAGGACCAGCTTGCGCCCATTGTCACCCGCGCATAGCCGAGGGCTTTCACGAACCAGTGCATTTCAGCATCGGTGCCGGCCAAAAAGGCGTCCTGCTGGAGGTAAGCAAACACCGGAAAGGCTCCGCGCGTGGTAAGGCTGGTTTCGCCGGTTGGCGTGAGTTGGATGAACCCCTCTGACAATTGGGCATAGGCCACGGCCACCACGTGCATGCGGTCGAGTTTTAGGGTAGGGGCCAGCGCCAGCTTGGCGGTGTGTTCAGCCTCCAAATTGGGGTTGCCTTCTTCGAGTCCGCCTACCCCTTGGTGTAGGCCTTGGCTGTACCACTCTTGCACGGTGGGTGCACGGCGCTCCAGAATGGCGGAGGTCTCCAGGTGAAAGGCTTGGTAGTCGTAGCTGTAGTCGGTCGCCAAGCGCGCGCTGATGCGTTCGCGCCTGGTACGCACGAAAGTGGGGTTGAAGCCAGAGGTCAGGGGGAAGGCCACCACGTTGGCCCATTCAAACTGTCCGCCGAAGGTCCAGTTCGCAAAGCCTACAGCAGGGCTCCAAACTGCAGCTGTTCGGAAGGCATTTTCTACGTAATCAGGAATGAGGGGCAATACCTGTGTGCCGGGCTGGTTGCGGTTTTCGCTGCGGCGCCATTGGGTGGCGGTTTGCAAGCGTCCCCAATGGTTTTCCAGTCGTAGGTCGGCGGTTTGCAGCGTGAGGTCCAGGGAAGGCTTGCCTGCCAAAGCTTGCCTGCGCACGTCAAATTCTTGGCGGTCATTGTGTTGTACGCTGGCGCGCAACACGTGGGTGTGCTGCCCGTTGTCGTAGGTGATTCCGGTTTGCGCCGCCCAGTGTTGCACCTCTTGACGTGGGGCGATCAGTTCACGGGAAAAGTCCGGTTCGGTGAAGAAGGGCGTGCCGCGTTCAAGGGCGTCTTCCAAGTCGGTGAGGTTGCCGATGTGCGCACCACGTAGCACACCGCGGTTGCTGGCGTAGTAGTTGGCCGAAGCGTCCCATCCGAAGCGATCACCAAAACGTCCGCGCAAGCCCAAAGCACCCGAGCCGTTGCGCACGCCTGTGTTGCGCAAGAAGTAGTCGGGTGTGCGCAGGTCGCCGCCGTGGTGGAGGCTGGCTTGCAATTGCCATCCAAATTTTGGAGAGCCTTGGGTGATGCGGGCCGAGGTCTGCAGCGCCCGCCCGTTGGTGGAAAAGGCATGTTGCACGTGCCCTTTGGTGTTGCCGGTGCTGTCCGGGCTGTGGGGCTGCAGTTGCACCACGCTTCCTCCACGACTGCCCGCATACCAAACGCTGCGCGCACCGTGAATCACGCGCACCTGACGTGCACGATTGGCATCCAGTTCAGGGGCGTGGTCCAATCCCCAGCCCTGGGTACCCAGTTCAATGGCGCCGTCCACAATGGGCACACGCGCCCCGTACAGCCCGTGCACCAGGGGTTTGGCCACATTGCCAGAAGCCAATGAGCGCACGCCGGGAAGGGCTTCAAGCGAGGCCACCAGCTCCATGGCGTTGGCGCCACGAGTAAGAGCAGCCGTTTGCTCAGCAGTGCGGTGGTCGCCCCGTACACTTACCACAGAGGGGCCGAGTTGTTGCACGCTTTCAAGGCAAGGGAGCTCCAAGTTACCGCCGGACAGTGGGAGCAGTACCGTGTCGCGCGCCAACTCAAAACCCAGGGCATTGCCTGTTATGGGCAACGGTCCTGGGCAGCAATGCTGAAGAACGAAACGGCCGTGGGCGTCACACACCACGGCCGTATCTGCTGTTTGCACATGGCCAAACGGTATTGGTTTCCCAGTCCGATCGGCCAACAACACCCCACGAACCACGAGGGAGCAGGTGTCTTGTGCCTGAAGAGATAAGTCTCCGCCGAGCAGGACGAAGACAAATATGATTATGGATTTACTCCACGTCGGCATCGAAGGTGACTTCGACGTCGGTTTCGCCACCGGCGTTGGTCACGTCACCATCTGAAACTCCTTCAGCGTCCTTGTCTGGCTCGTGGCGCAGGATCACAGTGACATCACCTGAACTGGCATCACCAGTGGTTGCAGTCATTTCCAATCCGAGTGGGTTGCCGTTGGCATCGGTGTCATTGTAGGTGAAGGTGATGTTGGCGCCACTCACCACGTAAAACATTTGGTGTTCTTCTGCTTCTTCTTCCACCTCTTCGTGGATGGGTTCAGCCGGATCTTGGCTTGCATCAAGCAGGGTGGCCACTACGGTGTAGCTGGTGTTCGCAGCCAAAGGAGCAGTGGTGATCGTGCCGTCCTCGCCGCCGTCGCCGTCGGGATCGTCAAAGGTCCATTCTACGGCAGCGCCGCTTTCTGGAGTGAAGGTCAGGGTTACAGTGGTGATGACCTCTCCTTCATTGGGGACGGTGCACACTTCTGGTTCATCGGTTTGGCAAGCGGTCCAGGTCAGGGCCAACAACGCCAAGGGCAGCAGTCGTTTCATGGGTTAATGCAATTTAGTTGCAAATGTAGACTTCAGTTTGACAAGTGCAACATTGTTGCGTTATTTTGTTCAATGCGAAAGACCAAGGCCAGAACTGCTGTACTCGAAACACTACGCGACAGTACACGCGCTATGACCCACCGCGAGTTGCAGGACGTGCTTGAAGACACATGTGACCGCGTGACCATCTATCGCGTGCTGGGTCGCCTGACCGACGAAGGCTTGGTCCACAAAGTCAGTGACTTGGACGGTTCCGTGCGCTACGCCTCGTGCCACACCTGCGAAGCGCACGGCCATGCGCACAACCACGACCACTTGCACTTTTCGTGCACCACGTGCGGGCAAACCCGGTGTTTGGAATCGGTGGAAGTGGCTTTCCAATTGCCCGATGGTTTTACCCTGAAAGACACGAATTTGAGCGTGAGTGGGGTGTGCGATCGCTGCGCTTAGCGAACCACCACAATTTTCCTAGAGGCGCGCTCGGTACCAGAGGTAACCACTACTTGGTAGGTCCCTTCGGCCAGTCCCGTCACGTCGATGTGATTCACTCCTGCATCCAACCGTTGGTCCAACACCATCCCGCTTCCCATATGCAGCAGCTGAAAACGAGCGCCGGCGGCCACACCTTGAACCGAGATGGATTGGGTGGCAAGCGTGGGACCGATCAGAATTTTTTGCTCCGCGGATATGGGAGCCCCAACAGGGCCTCCCTCATCATGCACCACCATGCCACCCACCACCGTTAAGGTCACGTTGGTTTCGGAAATAAGGTTTTCAGAAACGCTGAAAATGTCTTGGTCCACACAGATGAAGTCTGCTTTTTTACCCGCCTCCAAGCTCCCGGTGAAGTGGTCGGTACGCGCCGAATAGGCTGCATGGATGGTCTTTGCGTCCACGGCATCAGCCACGGACGGCAGGGCTTCGGGGTCACGGGTAACGGCGTTTTCGATGCTGCGGAAGGGGTTGAAGGAGCTCACGTCCCAATCCGAGCTCAAGGTAACCCGCCCCCCGGCATCAAAGATGCTCCCAATGGGCATCATGGCCGATGCCACTTCGTCCCCGACCAAGTAGGCATTCTCGCTCCAGCTGTTGGGTTGCGCCCACCAGGCGGTTACTTGTGCGTTGGCCGTGACATTCAATTCTCCAAAGCGCGGATAGTCACTTGGATTGACCCATTCCAAGTGGGTGATTTGGTGGCGTGCGCCTACGTCACCGTTGGCGGCTTGCGCAGCTTCTACGGCATCCAACGCCTCGCGTACCCCGCGGTTACCGATGGCATGCATGTGGAAGTCGTAACCCATTTGCTCCAACTCGGAGATGTAGGTCTCCAGCCGCTCGGGGGTGAAATAGTTGAGACCGCTGTCAAACGGCCATCCAAACGCATAAACGTAGGGTTCCTCCATGGCCGCCGTACCGTTGATGGCGATCCCGTCTACATACAGTTTTATTTGCCGCGCTTGCAGCCAAGCGTCCCCGGCGTCAAACAGGTCAGTGAGTTGCTGGAGCTGCTCGGTGTCGTCGTTTTCCGGATAGGCATACATGGCCAGGGATACGCGCAAGGTCAAGGCCCCTTGGTCATGCAGGGCTTGCCAGGTTTCATGGTAGTTGCGGTCCCAGTAGGTGCGGCCTTCGGTGATGGAGGTGATGCCCACCGCCGCCATGGCGGGCATGCCAAAGTTGACCAGCCCATCGGTTTGGCCTTGTTCCAAGCTTGGGTTAGTAGCATTTGCCGCTGCAAAAGCCAGGTCTCCGGCGGCATCCAACAAGAGGCCAAAGGGTTCGCCCGCTTCATCGAGCACGATGTGGCCACCTTCGGGATCCGAGGTCACTCCCGAAATGCCCAAGGCATCCAGCGCCGCTTGGTTCACCCAGGCCGAATGCGAGGTTTCATCCATGGCCGCCACGGGCACGTCCGGAAATGCCTCAGACAGCAGGTTTAAGGGGTGCTGGCCAGATTCCAGAAGCGGATAGATGGAGTGGCCCCACGAAAAAATCCACCCATTGCTGTTGGGCTGAGGGTCGCAATCGACCAAGGCTTGCACCAGCTCAGAAACATCGTTCGCATTCCAAGGCAGGGTGCAAGATGCGCCGCCTTCTGCTCCTGCTTCCAAGAGGTGGATGTGGGGATCAAACAAACCTGGAAGCACGGTCTTGCCATCGAGGTCGATCACCGAAGTTTCGGGACCGACGTGGGGAAGCACTCCGGCGTCAGCGCCCACAAACACCAGCTCATCGCCCAGGATGGCCATGGCCGATGCGAATTCTTGGGTGGCGTTGGCCGTGTAGATGTTGCCACCGGTATAGACCACATCTGCAATCTGAGCGGCAAGGTGTTGAGCGCAGCAAAAAACGAAAACAAGCAGAGTCAAGCGCATGAACAAGGTTTGATCGTCAAAGTAACAAATCCACCCAGTGGGATACGATTTGTTGTCCAGCCCGGTACCTTCGCTGCATGCGTGCAATGCTTTTGCTTTTTCTGTGGCTCCCGCTAATGAGCCCGGCCCAGTCCACCGTTAGGGTGGCCAGCTACAATGTGTTGAACTTTCCGACCGGAACCATGCCTGACCGTCAGGACACCTTGGCGGTCATCCTCGAAGACATCCAGCCCGATTTGCTCCTGCTCCAAGAGCTCAAAAGCGCCGAAGGCTTGGCCATGATTGTCGAGGAGAGTTGCGCGGGATTGCCAGGCAATTGGATGGCGAGTGACTACGTGCCGCTGCAGTCCAACCCCAACAGCAGCTGGCCGTTGCAACAAGCGCTGGTATACAACAACGAGGTACTGGGTATGATTGAAGAGGACGTCATCCTGACCTCCTACCGCGATGTAAACGCGTACCGCATGTTTGTCCGGGACCAGGTCACCTTGGACGGCGACACTACCTTCCTCAACGTGTTTGTCACCCACCTCAAAAGCAGCCAAGGCGCCGAAAACGAGGCCATCCGCTTGGCCATGGTACAGGATTTTGTGGCTGCGTTGGAGGCATACGACCCTGAGGTTCCGGCCATTTTCGCCGGAGACTTCAACCTGTATTCCAGCAACGAACCGGCGTACCAGGCCATCCTAAGCCCAGACAATCCGGTGGTTTTCTGGGATCCCATTGATGCGCCAGGAGAATGGAGCGAAGCCAGTTTTGGCCAGCCCCAGTTGTTGACCCAATCTACCCGCACCTCTCAGATTTATGGAGACGGCGCAGGAGGAGGACTTGATGATCGGTTTGATTTCGCGATGCTCTCCACGCCTTTGTTTGAGGCCACTTCTGCGCTGCAGTACGTGGAAGGCAGTTATGTGGCTTACGGAAACAGTGGGCTGTGTTACAACCAGAGTTTTGTCCAATGCCAGGATGGCGGGGCCACCGTTTCAGATGCGGTCAACTGGGCCCTGTACCACATGAGTGACCACCTGCCTGTTGTGTTCGACCTGAGTACCAGCACCCCGCTATCTGTAGACGAGCCACAAGCGGAATCGGGTGGGGTCGGAGTCCTCCTGTTGGGAGATGCACTCTACATTCAAGGTCCGCAGCAGTGGCGAGGCGAAGTGACGGTGTACAGTGCCGATGGCCGATTGTTGCACGCCACACGTCCGGCTCAAAACGGGCTGCGCATTCCCGCTTCAATGGGAACAGGTGTTGTAGTGGTACACTTGCGCGATGCGGCAGGCCAAGTGCATGTCTCGCGGCACGTATTGCCTTAGGCGTCGTAGGCGTTTCTGAAGGCCAACACTTGAGCTGAGGTCCATTCGACAGCCTGGGTACGAATCATTTCGGCATCGCCACTTTGCATCAACGAGCTGAAGGCGATAGACACCTCCAATCGGCGACCACCAAAGGTGCGCAGGAAGTGAGAGAGAAAGGTGTCTTCGCCCACCCAAGCAATGTTCTGGTTGCGGTATTCAATCGCACACGCCACAATTGGGAAGCCCTCTTCGGCCGCCACGCGGAATGCACCTGGGCGGTATTCCAGCAATTCAGGGCCGCGGTGGGTGGTGCCTTCAGGGTACATCAGGATGTTGGCACCACTGCGCAGACGGTCGCGGATATCGTTGCGGGTTTTTGCGCGGCTTTTGGTGCTGCTGCGGTCCACAAAAATCACCCCGATCATGCGCGCCGCCCATCCCACAATGGGCCATGAGCGAATGGAGGCCTTGGCCACAAACACCACCGGCACTCCCACCATGTGCAGCAGGATATCGGTGTAGCTGCGGTGATTGCTCATCACAATGCAGTTTTCATCGGGGAGTTGGCCATGTTGAGTGACGCGCAGATTAAGGGCAGCGGTCATGCATCGTCGCCAGATGTACAGAATGCGCGCAAGGGCACGTTGGTTGCGACTGACTGCAAGTACAATCACCATGATCAGGCACGTAAACAGCGAGACCACGATGAAGGTCAACACGCGAAGAAACGCACGGATGGCTTGCAGTACTACCATGAACAGTTGGGTTGGTACCCTCAAGTAACGTAGAATCCCTTTAGCAACAGCCTGAGTCCGGAGCGCAACCGTTCTGGATTTCGCTGAGCTGGACCTTGGGTTTGGCAGGCATGGCAGCTGCGGTGGCAATGGCCGAGGAAATGGCATTGTCCCCGGGACTGCAACACGCGTTGGCGCCTTGGCCAGTGTACTTGGGGTCGTTGAATTGGGCGTCAGCATGGAAGTAGTAGACCTCCCATTGTACGCCGTCGGGGTCGTTCACCCAGAATTTGTCCTGTACGGCATAACAGCATGCGGTGCCCACTTCTTCCAGGGCTACCAGGCCGAGTGATTTGGCCACTTCGAGGCGGGTGTGGAGCTCGGCCTTGGTTTCCACTTGAAAGCCCAGGTGGCCGAAGTTCTGCTGCACACGCTCAGGGTTTTCGATGAAGGAGATGATCAGCGAGGGAGCGTCCAACACATACTTGGCGTACCCGGTCTCAATCTTGGCTGCTGCCTGGCCAAAGAATTGGTTGTAGAAATTCACCGTGGCGGCGAGGTTGCTGACGTACAGCGAAACGTGCATGCGAGGAAATCCCATCATCGAAATCTTACGATACAAAGGTACACGTGTTTGCTGCCGACTGCGCAAGGGTGGACATTAAAAAATCATCAAAGCCGGATGCCCGTCTTGTTACCCAGCCACACCAGCACCTTGGTCAAGGCTGCCATGCACAGCAGCACAAACATCGCGGTGGCAATGGCCATCCAAGGGCTCAGTTCGTTCCAGCCTGCACCGTGGATCCACCCGATCAGGCGCAAGTGGCCGATATACAGCCACAGTGCGTTGCGCGAGATTTGTCGGGCAAACTGCGGCATGGGGCCCAAGAGTCGACCTACCAACACGAGCAGCGCGCACGCTACCACCACCCAGCCGGTGCGGAAGAACACCAAGCAGGGGCTGCCGCTCCAAAAGCGCGACTCGCCCCAGACGGCCATTTCCAATTTGTCGCCCAGCATGCCCATGAGTACCAATCCACCGCCAATGGCGCCCAGCTGAAGGGCAAACTTGGGCGTGTTGAATACCGAAGCCGGTTTGGTGGAAATCCACCCGCCAATCAACGCGCCAATCAGCAAGTAACTCACCCATGGAACCAGCGGAAACAGGGAGCCCTCACCAGCGGTGAAGTACTGGCTCAAAGCCAAAGGCAGGTACTCGCTCAAGGGTATGTCGTTGATCAATAGGCGCCCGGCCATCGCCCCTGCAACCAGCACCAAGGCCCCAAGGGCAAAGTGCTTCACCGAAGGCCTAAACAAGCGGTGCAGTCCCAACAGTACCAACAAGCTGGCACCAATACACTGCAACACATCCACCCGCCAAAGCGCGCGGCGGAAGGCCAAGGTGTGGTTCTCCCAAATCTCACAATAGAACCCGCTACAGTTGATCCAATAGCCCAAGGCCAGCAGCAAAACAGCGCGGATGATGCCCTTGCGGTAGCGCGGATGCGGTCCGGTCAGGGGTTGTCCTCGGAAGAGTAAATAGGTAAAGACCATGCCCGCAATCAGCATGAACATGGGGGCGGTAAAGCCACGAACATAGCGCCATGTACCGTACACCGCGTGGGAGGGATCTTGCCATTGATCGCCCAGCAGGGTCTTGATGGTGTGCCCTTGGATCATCATGAACACCGCCACAAGGCGGGCCATGTCCAAAAATTGTATGCGGTTTGTGGGTGCCGATTTCATGACCGAAGGGACAAAATTGGCCATTTTTACCCCATGCAGCTGTTCTACCTCCCTGAAGTTGATGCCAAGCTGTCCACCTTGGACGCTGTGGAAAGCAAACACCTGGTGCGTGTACTTCGCAAAAAAAACGGTGATGTGCTCCACGCCACCGACGGGAATGGACATCACTTGACCTGCAGGTTGGTGGACGCCAATCCCAAAGCGGCTGTGCTGGAAGTGACCGAGCGCATCGCGGTGCCCGCCCGCCCGGCGGCCCTGACCTTGGCGGTGGCCCCTACCAAAAACATGGACCGCATGGAATGGCTGGTGGAAAAGGCCACCGAAATCGGCATCGAACGCATTGTGCCCGTGTTGTGCGAGCATTCTGAGCGCAAAGTCATCAAGCACGAGCGTTTGCTGCGCATTGCCACCTCTGCCATGAAGCAAAGCCTGCGCGCACACCTGCCTGACATCCAACCGCTCACCCCGCTTTCGGAGTTTGTGGCCAGCTGCAACGCAGCCACCCGCGTGGTCTGTCACCTGGACGAATCCAATCCCGGGGCTTCCTTCCAAAGCCACCTGCAACCCGATCACGAAACGGCGGTACTCATTGGCCCTGAGGGAGATTTTGCCCCTTCGGAGATTGCCCTTGCGCAGGACGCCGGATTTACTGCAGTGACCTTGGGCGCCGCACGCTTGCGCACCGAAACCGCAGCGCTGGCCGCGGTGCATATTTTTGCACTGACCAACCCTGAACCCCATGCGTAAACTTCGCAACCTGGTGATCGTGCTGGCCCTCCTAGGGGTAACCGCATTTGTCACAAACCCAGAGCAATCCGCATTCGATGCTTGGATGAAAGCCAAGGCCAAACAAAAGCTGGACGAAAACGCTGAAGAGGGCCTCTTCGGAGGTACGCTCAACGCATTCTTTGGCAACGTGCTGGGAGGGTTGGGCACAGCGGCCACCACCCGAGAGAATTTCCACGTGGCCTCGCTGTACACCGTGGATTTGGGGAGCAAGGAGTACCGCTACTTGGGCGTGTTTACCACGTTTATTCCGCTGCAGCTGTCGGACCCCATTTCCGATATGTTGGACAACCCCGATCGCGATGAATAAACACCTGATTTGGTCCATGGCGCTGCTGCTGGCGGCGTGCGGTGCCGAAACCGGCACAGTAGACACCAACTCCGCGCGCATCAATCGCGTCATTCCCGTGGTGCAAACCGCGCAGGTGGCGGCCGGTACATTGGCCTTGGCGGACATTCAAAGCATCACCTACCCACGCGCCTTGGAAGCTGAGGGGCGATGGATCAAAACCTTTCTCCACGACTACTTGGACTACCACGGCGCGCTGGAGCCTGATCGCGAGTGGCAAGGGGGCAAAGCCATCCAATTGCTGCTCAACCCGGAGTTGGAAGCTCCCGAGGCATACCGCGTGACCGTAGATGCCAGTGGTGTGCGTGTGGAAGGCACCACGGGTCAAGGCGTTTTTTACGGCCTGCAAACCTTGGTTCAGCTGCTGCCCAGTCGAGAGGGCGACAACTGCGAACTGCCCAACTTTCCGTTTTGCACCATTAACGATGCTCCGCGTTTTGCCCACCGCGGGCTGCTGTTGGATTGTTGCCGCCACTTCATGGAACCTGAATTTGTCAAGCGCACCATTGACCACTTGGCCTTTTACAAGATGAACGTCCTGCACTGGCACCTCACCGAGGACCAAGGTTGGCGCATCGAAATCAAGAAGTACCCCCGCCTCACCAAGCACGGGGCTTGGCGCAAAGGCCAAGACGGAAAGCCCTACGGCGGCTTCTATACGCAAGACCAGATCCGCGATATCGTAGACTACGCCGCCGAGCGCCACGTTGAAATCATCCCCGAAATCGAATTACCCGGGCACAGTTCTGCGGCCATCAGTTCTTACCCATACCTCGGATGCACCGGCGATTCGATTGAAGTAGTCACCGAATGGGGCGTATTCCCCGACGTCTACTGCGCGGGCAACGACAGCACCGTGGCCTTCCTCAAAGACGTCATGGACGAGGTGGTGCAGCTCTTCCCCTCGAAGTATGTGCACATTGGAGGAGACGAAGCCCCGGTCACCCGGTGGAAGGAGTGCCCCAAATGTCAAAAGCGCATTGCCGAAAAAGGCCTTGAAGACGAATACGCCCTCCAAGGCTGGCTGATCAGCGAGATCGGACACCACTTGGCCGATCATGGCAAAACCATCATCGGTTGGGACGAAATCCTCGAAGCGGGAGATCTGCCTGAAACCGCCATTGTCCAAAGCTGGCGCGGCATGGAAGGTGGGGTAGAAGCCGTGCAGCACGGCCACCCGGCCATCATGTCGCCCACGAGCCATTGCTACTTTGATTACCCACTCTCCAGCACCGATTTGCCGGAGGTGTTCGCGTTTGATCCCATTCCCAACGGTTTGACGGCCTCAGAGGCGGCCCTGATCCGCGGCGGCGAATGCAACATGTGGACCGAGCGCGCCCCGCAATCGGTCATCGAATCCAAGATCTACCCGCGCTTGTTGGGCATGAGTGAGGTGTTGTGGCGCCAGGATACGGCCGTGCGGAATTACCAAGCCTTTGAACAAGCCATGCAAGCGCACTACCCAATGCTCGATTTTATGGAAGTTGAATACGGCTTGCCTCGCTTGCCTTTGGATGCCGAGGTGGGGTTGTCGGATGGGCAGCTGGAAGTGACGCTGACTCCGCAATTTCCTGGATTGGAGTTGTTTGAGTTGACACCAGTTCCGCACGCTTCGGGTCAAGGGTTGGCCAGGTGCGATACGGCGCACTTGGAAGCATTGAGCTATACCTTGGATGAACAAGAAGTACGCAGTCAGATTGTAAAGGCCTCGTTCCGCAGTAAAGCGCACCGTCCGCACTTTGCACTGAACCTGGAACACCACAAAGCCGTGGGGGCGCAACTCTCGCTTGAAAGTACTTACAGTGCCAGCTATCCTGCAAGTGGTCAAGGGGCGTTGGTAGACGGTCAATTGGACCCATCCTACGGCGATTTTCGCTCCGGCTTCTGGCAAGGATTTCAAGGGCAGAATGTGGTGGCTACCCTAGACATGGGCGTGGCCAAGGAATTCTGGTGGTTGGAGACCCATTTTCAGTCGTACCCCAATGCATGGATTTTCTTGCCGGATTCAGTCACCTTCGAATACTCCGAGGATGGTCAAACCTGGAACCAACTCCCCAGTTGGGGCAACCGTCGCCTGCGGCCCGAAGGAACATGGGAGACCCGCTTAGGTCAATTGGATGCGCTGCGTATCCGCGAACAACACCAAATGTTTGTGGATCTGGAGCTCACCGATCGTCTGGAGCCGCAATACAAGCAGGGGTTCTTTTGGACCGGTAGACCAGACCGCATGCTGCGTGCACGTTACGTGCGCATGACTGGACACACCAAGGGCATTTGCCCGGAGGGACACCCCGCAGCAGGACAACAATCTTGGCTGTTCTGCGATGAAATCGTAGTGCGTTGATTATTCCCCGTGAAACGGGAACTTCTTGGGAATCGAAATGCTCGTCCATTCGGGGGCCAGCATTTTCGAGAGGAACACAATCTGACCGATGTGGTACGATTGGTGAGTGAGCGCGCGGTTGAACGCCTCACGCGCGGTCATGCCGTCACCGTTGATGTACACGGTGCGCTCCAAGTCGGCGTCTTCCAATTCTGAAAGGGTGTTGAACAGCACGGTCCAGCCGCGTTCCCACACTTCTGTGAGCATGGTTTGATCTTCGATGTCGTCCATGAACTCCACATCGCGGTGGCGCCAAACCTTCTCACCATCGGTGCGCAAGAAGTCGGTGAAACGTGAAACAAGGTTCCCGCTGATGTGCTTGACCAATATGGCCAGCGAGTTGGAGTCGTTGTGGAAGTACCAGTTGATGCGGTTGGGCGATACCTGGGCCATGGCACGTTCCGCCATGCCTTTATAGCGGCGGAAAGTGATCTCGATATCAGCCAGATAACCTACAGCGGTGATGGTGCTTTCAGGCATGGTTTCAACAATTTGGTTGCGTGGAGCAATCTAGGAAGAAATCGCTCGCCCAACGTGACCGATATGTCGATTACAGGTATGATTTATCCGACAAGTGGTGTTAATAGTTCGGTGACCAGTGTCATGGAATTGGTGCAAATGATGAGTGCAAGGGGTGTTCCGTTGGGGGAGTTAAACGTGCAGGGTTAAACGTGAAGGGGGGCTGTTTTTCATCGGCTGGCAGCAGGCCGAAGTAGCAGGGATTCCTCCATCTGGTATGGTTGAGTGTACTGGACTTTACCAGAAGAACAGGGCTCCATGGGCAGGCCAGAAGCGCAGCGTTTGAACCGCACTAAGCCGCCCAATACCCACGTTTCACTGAAAAATACCTTGTGCTGGCCCCTTGCACTCCTGCTAAACACTCATTTCCGGTCCAGCCGGAATCGGAGCCCAGTGTGTTACGTCCTTAAAAAAGTGGTTGGAATTTCCTTCGCCTTGCCAAAAGTGGGGTCCGTGCTTGGTGCGTTTTTCGGAGCCTTCGGGGTAGAAGTCTTGGAGAAACTTGAGGACGATGACTTCGCGGATTTCGAAGTCCAGGGACTTTCCGGGGAGGTAGACTTTGTTGCCCGGAATGAAGGCCAACAGGCGTTGCCCATCGGCAGGAAGTTGGTCAGAAACGGCGATCCAGTGCACGGTGTTCGGATTAGGAATCCGAAAGATACGTTTCCAGCTTTTCGATGGTGAGCGGTTTGGGGATGAAGGCCTGGATGAGCTCTGAGGCGTCCATCCGTGACAAGTCCCGGGGGTGGTTGGAAGAGGAGACCATCAGCACAGGGGTGTGGATACCCGCTTCGCGCATGGATTCAATCAAATCCCAGCCACTGAGCACAGGCATATTGATGTCCATCAGGATCAGATCAATGTTGGCGTGGTCTGCGCGGATGCGGTCAAGCGCACTGCGCGCATCCATATACGTCACGATTTCTGCGGTGGGTACATGCTGGCGAAGGACTTCCTCGTGGACGAAGACATCAATCGAGTCGTCATCAATCACCAGAATGCGCTGGGGAGAGCGGGGCAAATCCGTATTCATGTTGTTCGTTAAGAGGAGCTTAAATTAGGAAGAAAGCTTCCCTCAGCCGCGACAGACTGGTGAAATTGTTAACATTAGGGTAATAGCTCCTGCACGGCGCCCACTTGGCGCCAAACGTTGTACGGGGTTAATGTCCAAATTTTCAGCCGACTGTCGATGAGGAAGTGCTTGCCGTTCCAATCGAATGCGTACAGGTAGTCGCCCTTGGTGGTGGTGGTGAAGGGCCCTAAAACCAAGGGTGTTCCAGAGAGGTCCAGCCACACCAGGTTGCTGTCGGTGTCAGCGAAGTACACGTGGGGATCACCCACAAAGGTCAGGCGCAACAAAAAATTGCTGGACTCAAACGGCTCTTCTAGGGTTTGCACGGCTTGCCTGTTGGCCTGATACCAACCGCGAGAGATCGCTTCCAACCGGGCGTCTTTGGGGGGGTGGGTGGCCGTGCCTTGGGTGCTGCCACTGAGTTTCATTGCGGCCAGCGCGTCTTCCAAGGTAGCGCCCATCTTGGCCAGCACAAAACCGCTATAGTGATCACACTCCAATTCGTTGCCTACCGAGAGCGAGGTTGGATCCAGGGTATGGCCCATCAAATGGTGTCCAATCTCATGGGCCAGGATGCTCACCGCGCTCCACCGCGTCACGCTGCTGTCGAGCATGGCGCTCATGAAGGTGGCGTTGTACTCCACCCAACGCGCTTTGCCCTTGACAAAGGCCACTGCTGATTTCACCTCCGGATTTTCGCGGACCACAAAGCTGCCTTTGAGACCGCTGAATTGCACGATGTGGGCGGCTGCTTGGCGCATTTCCTTTTCGGTCACCACCGTGCGGGTGGAGTCCGATTGGGCCACGTTACAAAGGGGAAAGGCGAGGAAGAACAAAAGCAGCCAGCGCATGCTCCAAAGTACCTCTTCTCAGAAGAAATGGGCACGCTTCGTAGGGAAATACCTCAGGCGCCTTTGAACTCGGGTTTGCGCTTTTCGAGGAAGGCTGCAACGCCTTCGTTGTAATCCTGGGTGCCACTCGCGGCGGTTTGCAGCTCGCCTTCGAGCGCCAATTGCTCACCCAAAGATTGCTCCAAGGACTTGTTGAGTGCGCGTTTGGTCAGGCCCAAGGCCTTGGTGGGCATCGCGGCCAAACGCTCAGCCAGGATTCGGGCTTCCTCAGCGAGGTTGTCAGCCGGCACCGAGCGGTAAATCATGCCCATGTCCGCAGCTTCGGCAGCCATGAGTTTATCGCCGAGCATCATCAGAGCTGTGGCGCGCTGCATGCCTACCAAACGCGGAAGGAAGAACGTACCCCCGCTGTCGGGAATCAGGCCAATTTTGCTAAAGGCTTGGATGAATGCAGCATGCTCCGAGGCAATGCACAGATCGCACGCCAAGGCGATGTTGGCACCCGCACCAGCTGCCACACCATTCACGGCGGCAATCACCGGCTTTTCGATGCTGCGGATGCGGCCAATGATGGGGTTGTAGTGCGCGCTCACGATGCGCGTAATGTCAATCCCGTTGTCCTCCACGGCTTCCTGCAAATCCTGTCCTGCACAAAAAGCCTTGCCCGCGCCGGTGAGGATGATGGCGCGCACCTCAGGATCATGTTCGGCCGCGTCTAACGCCTCTTGCAGGGCCATGGCCATTTCTTTGTTGAAGCTGTTGAATTTGTCGGGGCGATTCAAGGTCAAAATTGCGACGCCGCCGATCTGGGATTTGAGGAGGGTTGACATGGGAGCGAAAATAGCCAATAGGGGGAGTGCAAGTGAAAGTGCAAGCGATTAGTGCAAGGGGGAGTTAAAAGTGAAGAGTGAAAAGTGAAAAGTGAAGAGTGGGCTATTTGCAGGTGGAACTCGCAGAAGGTTGATCATGCAGAATTTCTTCCATCTGGTCGCCTCGAGTACACTCGAGGCGGTGGCACCACGCTGCTATTTGCAGAGTGGGGACTTGCAGTGCGTTGCTATTTGCAGCTTGGAATGCAGAATGCTATTTGCTGAGATTGGGACTGATCTGCGCTTGGCCGACCTGGGCGTGTAGCTATCTACAAGGTGAATTATGCACTTGAGACGCTTGCATGTGCTATCTACAAAAGGCCGTGGTTTGGCGGTTGGATGGTGTTGGGTGTGAGGCGAACTTAGCCACGAGCGACATGCTCAGGATGGTAGGCGGGGGCGGGCGCCCACCAAGGTAAGCGAGGGGGCGAGGTTGAAGCTCCAAATTCCGATCTTTCCCGCGCCAGAATCACACCATGCGCTTCTTCCACAACATGTTCACCCTTGACCTCCGTTCCCTTGCCTTGCTGCGCGTGGGTACCGCGGCGGTGCTGATCTTGGACTTGGTGCAACGCTGGTCCGATTTGGCTGCGCACTATTCCGACGCGGGGATTCTCCCGCGGCAAGCCCTGTTGAAGTTCTACGGGAGCTTTCACCTGACCATCCACACCTTGAGCGGTGAGGCGGGAATCGTGGGGGTGCTGTTTGCCGTCCAGCTTGTGTTTGCGATGATGCTTTTGGTGGGGTATCGCACGCGCTTGGCCACCATTGTGAGTTGGGCGCTGCTGGTGTCTTTACAAAACCGCAATCCGGCCATTTGCTACGGGGGCGACTCGGTGATGCGCATGCTGTTGTTTTGGGGCATGTTCCTGCCTTGGGGACTGCGCTTTGCATTGGACGCCGGACGACTGAAAGTACAGGAGTTGGGCACCCGTGCGCTGCATCTGGGAACCATCGGGTATGTGCTGCAGATTGCGTTGATCTACTGGAGTGCCACCCTGCTCAAGAACGGCGCAGAGTGGATCACAGACTTTTCAGCAGTCTACTATGCGCTGGCTTTGGACGAATTGAAATCCCCCTTCACCGATTGGCTTTACAACAAGCCGCCTTGGGTGCACCAATCCTTGACCGTTGGCACCTTGGCTTGGGAAGGATTGGGGCCGTTCCTCCTGCTGCTTCCCTGGTGGCGGACGCGTTTGATCGGAGTGTTGGGCTTCTTGGCGTTGCACATTGGCTTTGGTCTGTTTATGCGGCTGGGCATCTTCCCCTACATCTCCTGCGTGTGCGTACTCGGGTTTTTGCCTGCGGAGTTTTGGGACCGATTTGCGGAGCGTACGGCACGCAAATCCTTGCCTACTGTGACCTTGTTCGTGGATGGCACCTGTGGCTTTTGCCAACGTGCAGTGGCGGCCTTGCAGAGTTTGCTGGTGTGGAGTGGGGTAGAAGTGGTGCACGCCCAAACCGACGCCCAGGCCACCGAGCACATGAATACTGCACGCAGCTGGGTGCTGCACGAGGAGGACACCTGGCGCACAGGTTATGACGTGTTTCCTGCGCTCGTGCGACGCAGCCGTTTGTGGTGGTGGAGTTGGAAACTGTGGTCCGCCATCAAACCGCTTGGAAAACGGGTGTACCGGTTTGTAGCCGACCGCCGAGACCGCATGCGGGGCTTGTCGGTGCCGCGCGGTTTGCAAGGTGCGCGCATGTACACCCACAGCACGTTTGTAGCCATGTTGTGCATGGCGTCGCTCGTGTATGTGGTGTTTGTGAATGTGGTCAGCGTCAGTCAGGAGCGGCTGAAGATTCCGCAGCAAGCCAACCAAGTGGGGCAGGTGTTCAAAATCGTACAGAATTGGAGCATGTTTGCGCCGTACCCCTACAAATCCGATGGGTGGTACATCATCGACGGCCGTTTGAACAACGGCACTTCGCTGGATTTGATGACGGGTCTGCCCATCACCGAGGACAAGCCCGCACAGGTATCAGCCATGTTCAAGAACACGCGCTGGAGCAAGTACTACCGCAGCTTACGCAAGGGCAACCACAAAAAGCTGTTGCCCTATTGGCGCCGCTACTTTGTCAACACCTGGAACGCCGACCGGCCTGAAAAGGAGCACATTGATGCGTTCAACTTGGTGTTCATGCATGAGCGTACCCGTCCCGACTACCAAACCCCTGTGATTCGCAGCCGGGTGATCTACCGTTACCGGTCTTCCAAGGCGGAGTAAAATGCTATTTTTGAAGTGCTGATAAACGTCCGATTATGAAACAAGTTTGGATTGCTGCTACCGGCGTGGCCGTAGCTTCTGCTCTGATCATCCCCAACATCGATTTCACCGAAACCGTACCTGTTACCATCGTGGCCGAAGCCCAAGGTGAACTCAGCGGCATTGCCGACATCAGCATCGCCGACCTCGGCGAGCTGGGTGACATCAGTGATATTTCAGACATCTCCGCAGACCTATCGCTCGCCGATTTGGGCGACCTCTCAGACCTCTCAGACATCGCCGATCTGGCAGCGGACCTCTCGCTTGCAGACCTCGGAGATCTTTCTGATTTGGGCGACTTGGCAGACATTTCTGCCGATCTCTCCTTGGCCGACCTCGGAGAGCTCTCAGACATCTCGGACCTCTCAGACATCGAAGCCGACCTTTCTTTGGCCGACTTGGGCGACGCCTCTGTCCTCGCCGACCTCGCCGACCTTACCGATCTCGCAGATCTGGGCGATCTTGCAGACGTAGGCAAAGACATTTCGGATATCACTGACCTCACCGGCATCGCAGACGTGGGTGACCTTGCCGACCTCAGCGACCTCAGCGACCTCACCGACCTGACCGATCTAACCGGCATTGAGGATATCTCGGACATCTCCGACCTGACCGATCTAACCGGCATTGAGGACATCTCGGACATCTCGGACATCTCCGACCTCTCGGACATGAGTGACATCTCCGACCTCTCGGACATCACCGATATGACCGACATGACCGATGGTGCAGACATCTCCGACATGAGTGACCTCAGCGACCTCTCGGACATGAGCGACATCAGCGATATGAGTGATATGAGCGACATCAGTGACATGTCTGATATGGCTGATATTGGTGAAGTGGAGGTCAACGTGACCGAATTCAACGGCACCACCGAGCTGGACCTAAACGTATTTCCCAACCCGTTTGCCCAAACCACCTCATTCAACTTCAACCTGGCCGAGGCCAACGATCGCGTGACCCTGCGCATCTTTGACGCCAATGGAAAATTTGTGGCGGTGCTCATGGACAAGGCGCTGCCCAGCGGCTCCTACGCGGTGACCTTCATTCCTAACAACTTGCCTTCAGGCGTGTACCTCTACACCCTCCAGCTCAGCGGCCAAGCGCCGATCACTGGACGTATGGTACGTCGCTAAGGCACTGAATCCGCGGAGAGGCATGTCCGTAGACATTCGAAACAAAAAGGCCGAGTTCCGCTACTTTCTCACCGACCGGTTCACGGCTGGCATCCAGCTGGTAGGTACCGAGATCAAGAGCATCCGGGGCAACAAAGCATCCATCGGGGAGGCCTATTGCCGCATCCACAAGGGGGAGTTGTTCGTGTACAACATGTACATCGCTGAATACCACAACGGCGGGTACACCAACCACGAACCACGCCGCGCACGCAAGCTCCTGCTCAACAAACACGAGCTGCGCAAAATTGAGCGCAAACTGAAAGACGTGGGCCAAACTGTAGTGACCACACGTCTGTTCATCAATGAGAAAGGGTTGGCCAAGCTTGAAATTGCCATCGCCAAAGGCAAGAAGCTTGGTGACAAGCGCGATTCGTTGAAAGAGAAGGACCTCAAGCGCGAAGCCGATCGGGCCCGCGCGTACCGCTAGGGCTTAGTCCACCTCCACTTCCATACCGCCGCCACGGCTAAACTTGCTCAGCTTCCAGTGGGCACGCAGCATCACGTATTGGGTGAGCAGGTTGCTCTGGGTTTGCTGCACAAAGTTGGAGCCTACCGAACGGTTCACTTGGTTGTTTTGCCCCAAAATGTCACGCGCTTCCAGGCTCAGCCAAAAGCGTTGCCCTTCGCCAAAGTAGCGTTCCAGGCCTGCGTTGATGATGAGCTGATCCGGCGCCGCAAAATCGCCGTCCCATACGAAGTAATCACCCCAGATTTCGAAGAACCAGTTGTCGCCAAGTTCCATGGCTAGCTCAGCGTACAGATTGTGGTTGGTGAATTCCTGTGAGGCGTTGGTGTTGAGCGCGTAGGTTGTGGTGCCCACTTCAAGGTTGTAACCGAGGTCCCAGTCGAACCAATCGTCGTTGTAGATGCCAATGCCGCCGCCCACTTCTATGCTTTGGGTGCTGGAGATGTCCTCCAGACCGTCGAGGTAAACGTAGCGCTCGTTGAGACCGGCCTGGGCGTCGAGGTCAAATTCGATGTTGATCGCTTGCCAGGGGATAGAGCTGTACCAAAACAGGCTGCTGTTCCATCCGAGCGGTGCGTTTACAGGGGAGGTTACGCGACGCAGGTTTTCGTCAAACTCCACCGATTGGGTGATGGGGTTGGAGGTGGCACCTCCGCGCACACCTGCGTTGATATTGACCCCAGAAAACCGCGTGTAGCTGTTGAAGAACAGGCTGGCGGTGTGGTTCGACTCCGGGCGCAGGTCGGGGTTGCCGATGTAGATGTTGAGTGGGTCTGAGTTGTTCGCCGTGGGCTGCAGGTCCACCAATGAGGGCTCGCGAACCGCAGCGCGGTAGTTGAAACGGATTTTCTTACCGCTGCTGATCTTTTTGAAGGCCGAGGCCGCGCCCACGGGCAAGAGGAATGTGCGAGCCAATCCGTTTTCGGTGTCCGAGGTGGCGCCCTGCAGGGTAGAGCGCTGGACCCCACCTTGCGCGAAGAGGTTCCACCCGCCGGTCAAGTAGCGGATGCCGGCAGTGGTGTTGAGCGCGGTATAGGTGTACGCATAGCCGAGTGAGAGGTCCTCGTTGAGCACTTCGCTGGCATCTTCGGGCTGGATGTCGAAAAAGTCTTTGGCCCAGGTTTCGGTGCGGTTGGTGAAACTGGTACGCAGGGTCAGGTAGGCCTTTTCGCCCAGCGGTTCGGTGAAGCGCACCGAGCCGCCAAACTCGTCTTGTACCTGGTCGCGCACTTGACGCTGGTCGGTGGTGAAGCTGTTAGTGGGGACCACAGGATCGTTGAACTCGTTGTACACGCGGTCGTTGCCGTCGGTCACATAGTGGCGCGCGTTGCCGCGGATGCTGAGCGAGCGTCCTTCACGAGCAAAGTTGCGGGTATAGCTCAGGTTACCGCCAGCAGAAAGAATGTCTGAACCGCGGGTGGTGTTGTAAGAGCCGTTTGAAATGGGTGTGCCGTCCAGTCCCAGGTTCGCGTTGCTGCCCAGCAGGGTTTCGCCGAAGTCGTTGAGGCGCACGTTACCACTTACGATCAGTTGGTTGAGGCTGTCGGGTGTCCATTTGAGCTTGACGTTGCCTCGGATGTTTTCGTTGGTGCCGCGTTCATCGCGCGACTCCGAGAACAGGTAGTCGCTGGCTGCGGTGGTGCCTTGGCCGTCTACCTGTTCGGTCAGGGTGCGGTCGGTGGTGTTGTAGAAGGCGCTGGACTCCAGTTTCAGTATGTCCGAGAAGTCGTAGTTGAGGTTGCCCCCTCCAGCGAGGTTGGTACTCAGTCCGGATCCATCTCCAAAGTCCACCGGAATGG
>JBMYJR010000017.1:0-46760 GCA_049594615.1 Flavobacteriales bacterium | reverse complement strand
GCGGTACACCTGCCGCGGGTCTTGACCAAAATGCGTGTAGGAGGGCAAAGCAACGTTTCGTTAAAGAACCGCATTCGCGCCAACAAGGAAGACCGCCGGGCGTGGAAGATGAATGGGTTGACGCCGGCGTGGTATACGTTGACGGTGAAGCCGTTGAGCAAGCTCTCCCAGTTCATCCGTAAGTAGCGCTTCTTTCGACACGGTTAACACCCCCTAGGGCCGCCAGCCCCGCCTGCTTCACCTGTCATCCGATTCCCGTCGTGCAACCTTTCGAAGGTCTGCTACCCACCGTTCACTTCCAACTGCACCCCTTCTTGATTTGGTGGTTGGCTCACTTGGCCTTGTGCATGCCTTTGACAACCTGAACACAGGGCAACAAAAAAGGGCAGCCCTGGGGCCGCCCTTTTGAAAAATGCGTTGTGCTTGGCTTAGAACTTCGCACGCGATCTACGTATCTGGCGGAGCCAGCCGTACTTGCGCTTGTAGAAGTTACTCTTACCACGAATCACACGACCCACCGTGACTTGGGTGGCGATGAAGGAATCGTTGTTCGTGTTGTCGCCACGCTTCACCGCAGGGTGCGGAGGGGGCATGTATTGGTGATCGAACTCAGTGCCAGAGGCAAGAGGATCGTTGATCTCGGTGATCAGGTCGTCGTAGGTCTGGCTGGCAAACTCTTTGGCCAATGGGTCTTCGTACTTGGCGGGGTCGCCGTACGTGCTGGAGATGTCATCCAAGTAGTCTGTGAAAGTGGAACGCCAGTTGAGCTCCCAGCCTACACGCCAGATTTTGTCAAATGTGAAGTAGAAACCCATACCTACTGGAAGAGCCACACCCCACAGGCTGTAGTTTGTGCCTTCAATTTGCCACGGCTGCAGATCGAACCATTCGCCACCGTATTGCACTTCACCTTCTTTGTAGATCTGTCCTTGAGGGTTGTGGTTGAACACCGAAATACCCGCGAACACGTAGAATTTGAAATCCGGATTATAGTACCCGCGGCCGCCCACATCGTTGTCGTAGAAAACGGTAACCTCTGCACGGGTGCTGAACTCCCAAAGACGGTTGCGGAAGTTGAGGTTGCGCGCGCGGCGAGCCGGGTTGGTGGTCAAGCGATCCGCGTCTTGAATGCGCAGGTAGTTCAGCGACGATTGCAACGCAAAACGACGGCTAAACTTGTAGCGACCATAGGTGCCCACGGCCAACCGCGTTTGGTTCAGGTGCATGTCCCACACGAAATCACGTCGGGAAAGTCCTTTACCGCCAATATCGCCGAGGTAGTTGGAGCCGCCAACGGCGAGTCCGTATTCCCACGAGTATTGCGCTTGTGCGGTGGAGAGGCTGAGGATGGCGATCAGACAGACGAGCAGTCGTTTCATGACCGAAGGTATTGGTACTAGGACAGTTTGGGTTCTATATATCAAAGATAGCGTTCTTTAGTGGGCAATTCAAGTGTTTGGACTGTGACTTGGCAGATTGGTCAGCTTCCGACACCTAATTCGAACTATTCGGATACGTAAATGAGGAAAAAAAGTGACATCCTTTGCCAAATGCTGGGCATTGAAGTGCCCATCATCCAGGCCGGTATGGTTTGGTGTTCGGGCTGGGAGTTGGCCAGTGCCGTGAGCAATGCCGGCGGATTAGGCATCATCGGCTCAGGGGGCATGTACCCGCAGGAGTTGCGCAACCAAATCGCGGCGTGCAAAGCAACCACAGACAAGCCCTTTGCGGTCAATGTGCCCTTACTCTACCCAGATATTGAAGCGCACATGGCCTCCATTGTTGAAGGTGGAGTTTCTGTCGTTTTTACTTCCGCAGGCAATCCCAAGACGTGGACTGCTCGTCTGAAATCCCATGGCATTACTGTGGTGCATGTGGTGAGTAGCCGAAAATTTGCGCTCAAGGCACAAGCGGCTGGCGTGGACGCGGTGGTCGCCGAAGGCGTCGAGGCTGGAGGGCACAACGGGCGGGAGGAAACCACCACCTTTTGTCTCATTCCAGATGTTTCGGATGCGGTGGATATTCCGGTGATTGCTGCGGGCGGTGTTTGTGATGGGCGCACCGTGGCTGCCGCACTGATTTTAGGTGCGAGTGGCGTACAAGTGGGCAGTCGATTTGTGGCGACACCTGAAAGCAGTGCACATCAGGCATTCAAGCAGGCGGTAGTAGATGCCGGCGAAGGAGCAACTACACTCACGTTGAAGGAGCTCACGCCGGTGCGCTTGCTTCACAACCCGTTCTTCGCTCAGATTCAAGAAGCGTACGTAAAAGGGGCTTCTGCTGAGGAGCTGCGCGATCTGCTCGGACGCGGCCGTGCCAAACGAGGCATGAAGGAGGGCGATCTGGAGTCCGGCGAGTTGGAAATCGGTCAAGTAGCGGGCCGCATTCACGCCATCACTCCTGCGGCAGAAATTGTTGCCTCCATGTGGGACGAGGCCCAAAAGTACCTGCCGTGAGCAACCTCCACACCCCTTGGTGTGTATTGTACTACAACAGCGTGCCGCGACGTTGAACAAGTAGCGTTACCTTTGCAGCCCCAGATGCGCCTATGCGTTTGACTATATTGACATGTGTTCTGGCGTTTTGCGCCGTGTTTGCCGCAGATGTGCGTGCCCAGCTTGACCCGCCCACCGCTACGTGCGTAGAGGTGTTGGCTGATGGCACTGCCATCGTCAACTGGCTTCCCCCTGCGGATCCTGCTGGTGAGTTCACTTCCTACGACATTGTCTACTCCACCGACTATTTCACGGCAGATCCGGGTACCCAGCTTTTCAGCGAGGCCACGTACGCGGTCACCAGCTACACTGACATGGCTGTGGACTTCAACAACGACATTGGCGCATACTACTTGGAAACCAACAGCAATGACGGCACCGCGCAAGTGTCGGTGCCCTCGGACACTATCTGTGGCATCCACCTCACATTGAATGTACTCGGCGGTGGCGGCATTGCCAACCTGTTTTGGAATGCCCCTCGTGTCAACACAGCTGCGGTGACGGGTGACTATGAGGTGTGGCTGGAATTCCCTGCGGGCACCTGGAATCAAGTGGCCACCATTCCACACAACCCGGACAACTTCAATCAGAATTACCAGTACATCGTGGACGATTGTGTGGCCACCTACGGCTTCCAAATCTTGTACACTGCGCCCAGCGGTTGTCAGTTCATTTCGAATGTGGCCACCGACGACTTTGAAGACCTGACTTCCCCGGACATTCCGGAAGTAGATGTGGTCACCATCGACCACACCACCAACCAGTACCAAGTCAACTGGTTCCCCTCCACCGCGAGTGACACCCAAGGGTACATCATCTACGAGTGCATCAGTGGGGCCAACGTTCCCGTGGATACCGTTTATGGTGCAGGTACCACCTCTTGGAACCACGGGCCCATTGGCGTTGAACCAGCGCCCATTCCAGGGACTACTGTACCTGCGAATTTTTACACGGTAGCTGCCTTCGACTTTTGCGATTTCGGCAACGTGAGTCCCACCGAGCCGCAGTGCAGTCAGCCACCTTACCTGCTGGATATCTTATGGACCCAGTGCACGGACTTTGCGGAATTGCTCTGGACCCCTTACAACGGTCGTACGGTAGACACCTACACCGTCTATGTGAGTGAAGATGGCGGTCCGTTTAATGTACTGTCCGTGCTCTCGGGCACTCAATTGACGTTTACGCACGAAAACCTGCAGGACGGTGTCACCTATCAGTATTACATCGAAGCAGGCTTTACCACCACCGTATCGGTGTCTTGCTCCAACCAACGTACACAGGCCATCAGCCTTGCACCTCCTCCCGCTTTTACCTATCTCGCTTCGGTAGACGTGCGCTCGGCCCAGGAAGTGGAGGTGCGCATCCACACCGAAAACATCTTCACCGATCACCTGTACATCTTGGAGCGCCGCAAGGTGGGTGGGCAATTTTGGGTGAACGTGGATAACCAGCTCTCCAGCGGAGCCAACGCAGTCATCTTCAATGACTTCGACCCCGATTTGAACTTGGGCGAACTGGAATACGACTACCGCACCCACGTGCTCAACACGTGTGGCGATACGGCCACAACGACCAACATTGGCCGTACGCTTTTGCTGGAAGGTCTGGCCAACAATGAACGTCTGGTCAACACCTTGGCATGGCCGGATTACCAAGAATGGGACGGCAACATCGTGGGCGTTGACATTTACCGCAGCCAGATGGAAGGTGTGCTGGGCGACTTGATTGTGTCACTCCCCGCAGGCGCCAACGTCTATGAGGATGACATCGCTGACCTGTTGACTACACCCGGACTGTTCTGTTACACCGTCGTGGCGCGGGAAGACGTAAACAGTTTTGGCATCCAAGAAGTGGCTTCCTCCAACCAGTTGTGCCTGCAGATGGAACCCAAGATTTGGATCCCCAATGCGTTTATGGTATTTGGCAACAACCCGGTATTCAAACCTGTGATTGGGTTTGTGGATGCGAACTCTTACGAAATGGTCATCTCCAGCCGGTGGGGTGACATCCTGTTCACCACCAACGATTTGGAAGGGGGGTGGGACGGCACCGGACGACGAGGCGACTACCTGCCAGACGGTGCATATGTCTACTTCGTCACCGTCAAGGATGGGCAGGGCCAACAATACGACCGCGTAGGTCAAGTCTTCCTGTTGAAAGCCGGGCCGGAGTAGGCCTCAAGGGTCGGTCGAATTCAGTATATTTGTACGAATTTATTACCCCATAAATTCGTCCCCCAACATGGCTTTCAGCAGCGGTAAAATAGCCGGAGAAGGACTCACCTACGACGATGTTCTCCTCGTACCGGCGTACTCGGAAGTTCTTCCACGACAGGTGGCCTTGACCACCAAATTCTCTCGCAACATCGAACTCAACGTACCTGTGGTCGCAGCGGCCATGGATACCGTGACCGAAGCCCGCTTGGCCATTGCCATGGCGCGCTCGGGAGGCATCGGTGTGATTCACAAAAACATGAGCATCGAGGCGCAAGCCCAAGAAGTGCGCAAAGTGAAGCGCTCGGAGAGTGGCATGATCCAAGATCCGGTGATCCTGCGTTTGGGCGCCATTGTACAGGACGCCCTAAAGCTGATGGCCGAGAACAAAATCGGCGGTATCCCGGTGGTGGATGACCAGGACAACCTTGTTGGCATTGTGACCAACCGCGACCTGCGTTTCGAGAAGGACATGATGAAACCCGTGAGTGAGGTCATGACCAGCGAAGGCTTGATCAAAGCCGAGGAAGGCACCGACTTGGCAGCAGCCGAACAAATCCTGCAGGCCCACAAGATTGAGAAGCTTCCCGTGGTGGATGCCGACAACAAACTGGTGGGACTCATCACTTACAAAGACATCATCAAGGTGCGCCAGTATCCCAACTCCTGCAAAGACGCCTATGGACGTCTGCGCGTGGCTGCGGCCATTGGGGTGACCCACGATAGCGTGGAGCGCGCGCAAGCACTGGGCGATGCCGGTGTGGACGCCTTGATCATCGACACAGCTCACGGCCACTCACGCGGGGTAGTGACGGCGCTTAAAGCTGTGAAAGAACAACTGCCAGGGATTGACGTAGTGGTGGGCAACATTGCGACTGCTGAAGCGGCAAAAATGCTGGTAGAAGCTGGCGCAGATGCGGTAAAAGTGGGCATCGGACCTGGTTCGATTTGCACCACGCGCATCATCGCAGGGGTAGGGGTGCCCCAGTTGTCGGCTGTGATGAACGTGGCCGAAGCCATTGGCGATACCGGAGTGCCTATCATTGCTGACGGAGGTATTCGCTTTACCGGTGACATAGCCAAAGCCCTCTGTGGTGGCGCTCACACGGTCATGGTGGGTTCGATGCTGGCAGGCGTGGAAGAGTCGCCTGGTGAAACCATCATCTACGAAGGCCGCAAATTCAAAACCTACCGCGGCATGGGTTCGGTGGAAGCCATGCAGAAGGGATCCAAGGACCGCTACTTCCAAGACGCCGAAGACGACATCAAAAAATTGGTACCCGAAGGCATCTCCGGTCGCGTGCCCTACAAAGGCACCGTACGTGAAGTAATGCACCAAGTAGTAGGCGGCCTGCGCGCAGGCATGGGCTACTGTGGTGCGGCCAACTTGGAGGCCATGCGTCAAGCGCAATTTGTGCGCATCACTAGCGCGGGCATGCGCGAAAGCCATCCGCACGATGTGACCATCACCCGAGAGGCCCCCAACTACAGCCTCGCGTAATCTATAACCACCCGGTGCGAATGGTTATTTTCGCGCACCATGCAAGCCAAAAAAGCTATGAGAATTCTGGTACTGAGCTGCGCACTGGTCCTGACCTCGTTGGGCCTGTTTGCGCAGAGTGATGTGGTAATGACCCTGGGCAACGAACAGGTCTCCATTGCCGACTTCGAAGCCATCTTCAAAAAGAACAACCGCGATTCGGTCATTTCCAAGGCCGACCTCGATGAGTACATGGAGTTGTTTATCAACTTCAAACTCAAAGTGGCCGAAGCCCGCTCCCGCGGCATGGATACGGTGCCCGCGTTCGTTTCCGAACTTCAAGGCTACCGCAGCCAACTCACCCGTCCCTACCTGACCGACGGCGAGCTGTTGGACGAATTGGTACGCGACGCCTACATGCGCAAAACCCAAGAGGTGCGCGCCAGCCACATCTTGATCAGCTGCGAGCTTAAAGCCAGCCCCGAGGACACCCTCAAGGCCTGGAACAAGATCATGAAGCTGCGCAACCGCATCATGGCCGGCGAAGACTTTGAATCTGTGGCACGAGGTCTGGGCGGTTCAGAAGATCCTTCGGTGGCCCAGAACGGCGGCGACCTCGGTTACTTCTCGGTGTTCCAAATGGTGTACCCGTTTGAGAATGCGGCCTACACCACTGAAGTGGGTCAAGTATCGATGCCGGTACGCACCCGCTTTGGCTACCACTTGCTCAATGTGGTGGACCGCCGCGATGCCCGCGGTGAACTGCGCGCCGCACACATCATGGTTCGCGCCGACGAAAAGGACCCTGAATCGGTCAAGCAAGGCAAAGCCAAGATTGACAACATCTACACCATGCTCCAGGGCGGAGCTGACTTCCAAGAAATGGCCCTCAAATTCAGCGAGGATGCATCCACCGCTCGCAACGGAGGTGAGCTGCCTTGGTTTGGATCAGGGAAAATGATCGAAAGCTTTGAGGACACCGCATTTGGCTTGGCCCAGGACGGGGACGTATCTGAGCCGGTACAAACCTCGGTGGGTTTCCACATCATCAAGCGCCTCGAGTACAAGCCAGTGGCGGCGTTCGAAGAGGTGGAAAAGGAAATCCGCAATCGCGTGCGTCGCGACGCACGTGCCGAAGCCACCCGCGCCTCCTTCGTGCGCAAGATTGGTGTTGAGTACGGCTACACGGTGAGCCAGAAGGCCCTCAAAAAAGCCGTTCGCAAAAACCTCGATACCGCAGTGTGGCGCGGCAACATGACCATCGCCAAGGCCAAGTGCCAGAAGGTGCCTTTGGCCAGCTTTGCCGACCAGACGTTCTCTGCCCAGGAGTTTGTGGACTTCCTCAATGCAGCCGGAAAGGGCAAAGGACAAGGCGACTTGGACAAGTTCCTCAACGATCAACTGAAGGCTTTCAAGGAAGAAAAGTTGATCGCCTACGAAGACAGTCGACTCGAAGAGAAGCACAACGATTTCCGCCTGCTGATGAACGAGTACCGCGATGGCATCCTGCTTTTTGAACTTACCGACGAACTCGTCTGGTCAAAGGCCGTGAAGGACACCGCCGGTATGGAAGCGTTCTACGAGCAACAGCAAGCCAATTTCATGTGGGGCGAGCGCTTGGAGGCCGGCCTCTACGGTTGCGTATCCGCTGAGCTCGCTGGCCTGGTGAGCAAGCGCTTGGACGCCGGTGTGCCTCCCAACGAGATTGTCCTCGAACTCAACGAAGGCGGCCCGCTCAACGTGCGCTACGAAGAAGGCCTCTACGAGCGCGGTATCAATAACGTGGTGGACGCAGTGGAGTGGACTTCTGGCGTGTCCGACGTGTTTGAGCGCGACGGCAAGTTCTGGGTAGTGGTGGCCAAGTCGGTGCGTCCGGCTGAGCCCAAGGCCCTGGACGAAGCTCGCGGTTTGATCACCGCCGAGTACCAGAATTACCTGGAGGACCGCTGGATCAAAGAGTTGCGCGCCAAGTACAATTACGCGGTAAACAACGACGTGCTCTACACCTTGATTACGCAACCTTAATGCGCTTGCGCTGGGCGGCATGGTTGGGCGTGTTGGCCGCGTGTCAGCCCACCTCGGAAGTCGAGCAGCGCGACCCGGTGGCCTTAGTCCATGGGCACACCCTGTATTGGGATGAGGTGTCCGCTGTGGTACCTGATGAAGCCACCCCAGAGGACAGCGCACTTCTGGCCGACCGTTACATCCAGCAATGGATCACCGATCAGGCTTTGGTGCAGCAAGCCCAGAATGTCCTTCCCGAGCGGTTGCAAGACTTTGAGGAAGCCCTTGAAAAGCACCGGCAAGCACTGCTAACTCATGCCTACGAAGAAGAAATGATTCGCCAAAGGTTGGACACGGCTGTAGCAGAATCGGAACTTCGTGCGTTCTATGATCAGAACCGGGACAACTTTGTGCTGAAGGATTACATCGTTCAGGCCCGTTTTTGCATGTTGGACAGCGGCGATTGGGATGCGACGGCATTCCGCACCCAGTTCGAACAAGTGACCGACGACACCCAGGAGGAACTCGAAGCCTTCTGTCACCAGTACCGCGGCGGTTGCTTTTTGGATGAGGATCAATGGATTTTCCTCGAGGATTTGCGTCAGCAGGTTCCTCTGGAGATATACAACACCGAGCGCTTTCTAAAAAAGAACAAAACCGTTGAGGTTCAACGTGGGAATCAAGTAATTTTCCTGCGCATCCGCGACTTCAAGCTGAAAGACAGCGTGTCTCCCTTCAGTTTGCAAAAAGCCAAGATCCGGAGCATGATCCTCAACCGACGCAAAAGCGAATTGCTGAGCACCCTGCGGGCCGACGTGTACCGCCAGGCATTGAAGGAGAACCAGATAGAAATGCATTATGAGCGTCCTTAAAGGGGGAATCATCGGCCTGTTTATGTGTGCAGCACTCGCTGCAGGGGCCCAAGGGGATCTGATCGACAAGGTTGCCGCTGTGGTGGGCAACGAAATCATCCTGCAATCCGAAATTGAAGTGCAAGCCTTGCAAATCACCCAAGGCGGGGCCGTGACCGATCAAGCGCGTCACATTGCACTCGAGGCACTGATGTTTGAGAAGTTGCTGCTGAACCAAGCACGTTTGGATTCGGTGGAGGTCAGCGACGAATACATCTATGCCACCATTGACCAGCGCATCCAATACTACATCAGCCTGCTCGGCTCCGAGGAGGCCTTTGAGGAGTACTACGGCAAAAGCGTCACCGCGTGGAAAGACGAGTTCTACGACCCCATCAAAGAACAGCTCATGGCCGAGCAGCTCAAGCAGGAAATGCTTGGCGCAGTGGACGTGACTCCCGGTGAGGTGGTGGGCTTTTTTGAAGGCATTCCCAAGGACAGCCTCCCACTGATCCCTGAAGAACTTTGGTATAGCCAAATTGCCATGGATCCGGCCATCACCGCCAAACAAGAGGCGGACACTCGATCCTTGCTGGACTCCATCCGCTCCATTGTAGTTGAAAAGCCCTACCGCTGGAACCTGGAAGTGGTCAAGTGGACCCAAGACCCGGGAAGCAAGGGAACCAACGGCTGCTACCGCGGCGTGCAGAAAGGCGTGATGGTGCCCGAGTTTGAGGCCGCTGCCTTCAGCACCCCCATTGGCAACGTGAGCGAAGTGTTCGAAACCGACTTCGGCTACCACATCCTCAAGGTGGAAGACCGCCGGGGCAACATTTACGATGCGTGCCACATCTTGGTGCGCCCAGAGGTGACCGACCAAGCCCTGGTCAAGGCCGAGCAAATGCTTGACTCGCTGGTCAATGAAATCCGCACCGACACCTTGACCTTCCGCAGCGCGGCCCTGCGCTACAGCACCGACGAGAAAACCGCCAAGCAAGAAGGACGCGTCATCAATCCGGCCAGCGGTACCAAGCGCTTTCGCGTGGACGAAATGGACCCCAAACTCTTCTTCATCTTGGATAAGTTGGGAGAAGGGGAGATTTCGGATCCCTTCTACTTTACCGAGCAAGACGGCTCCAGCAAGTTCCTGTCCATCCGACTCGACGGACGCCTGCAGGCGCATACCGCCAACCTCGACGACGACTACTTGATCTTCCAACAACAGGCCAAACAGTTCAAGCAACAAGAAGAACTCGAGGCTTGGGTGCGCAAGCGCCTGCGCAACACTTTTGTGCGCATCGACGAAGAATACGTCAGCGACAACTTTACATTCCCTTGGCTCGACTTCCAAGCAAGCGAGACCAAGGCTCCCTAACCCACCGACTTCAAACATGGCTGAACCACAATTTGCATCCGATGCCGACGCGCTCAAAAGCCTGAGCGGCAAGTACCACGAACTCCGCACCGAAATTGGCAAAGTCATTGTCGGCCAGGAGCACGTCATCCGCGATCTGCTGATCAGCATTTTCGGCAACGGCCACTGCCTGCTGGTCGGGGTCCCTGGGTTGGCAAAAACCCTGTTGGTCAACACCATCTCGGACGCATTGGGACTCAGCTTCAACCGCATCCAGTTCACCCCGGATTTGATGCCATCGGACATCATTGGGTCTGAGATCCTTGATGAGAACCGCAAGTTCCGCTTTGTCAAAGGCCCGTTGTTCTCCAACATCATCTTGGCCGATGAGATCAACCGTACTCCACCCAAGACTCAATCGGCGCTGCTGGAGGCCATGCAGGAGCGCGCGGTGACCGCATCAGGGAACCGCTACGAACTTGGTCGTCCGTTCTTTGTACTGGCGACCCAAAACCCGATTGAGCAGGAGGGTACCTACCCGCTGCCAGAAGCGCAGTTGGACCGTTTTATGTTCAACATTTGGGTGGACTATCCCACGTTTGAAGAAGAAGTATCGGTGGTGAAGCAAACCACTGTAGATGCTACTGCTCAGGTAAATCCCGTGATTTCTGGAGAAGAGATCACCTTCTACCAAAAGCTTATACGCCGCATGCCCATCGCCGACAACGTTGTGGAATACGCGGTAGGCTTGACTGCAAAAACCCGCCCAGCGGGTGACCGTTCGCCGCAAATGGTCAAGGACTTCCTTTCCTGGGGAGCCGGCCCACGTGCGTCGCAGTACTTGGTGATTGGAGCCAAAGTGCACGCGGCAGTCAGCGGCAAGTTCTCGCCCGACATTGAAGATGTACAAGCCGTTGCCCTGCCCATCCTGCGCCACCGCATCGTGCGCAACTACAAGGCTGAGGCCGAAGGCTACTCCATCGAACGTATCGTTCAGGAACTGCTCTGATCCATGCCGGTTCCGGCAGCCGTTTTCTTTCAACACGCCTACGAGCACGCCAAGCTTGAGGATGCCCGATTGAGCGCACAGCTCAGCCTGTGGGGATGGATCCGTTTTGGAGCATTTGTACTCGCGGTGCTGTTCGCCACAGGGGTCATGGGTGTGCCCAATCCTTACCGTTGGGTGCTTGTCTTGTTGAGTATTGTGGGCTTCGGCGCTTCTGTCTTGATGTACCGCCGCCGCGAGGTGGCTCGGGATCGCGCCCGTGCCCAAGCCACGTTGGCAGCCGCTCAGCTCGAAAGCATATCGGGCAACCACGACCAATGGGAGGCTGGTGAGGCGTTCATGGACCCTGGCCACGCATTTGCTGCAGATCTGGACGTGTTTGGACCGCATTCGGTATTCCGCATGCTCAACCGCACGTTTTTGGATGAGGGAAGACGCCTGCTGGCCGCACGCCTCACCCAGTGGCAAACCGATCCCAAAGAGATTCTGCGTCAACAACGTGCAGTCAAGGCCTTGGGTCAGGACTTGGAGTGGTGCTTGGAACTGATCACCGACACCAAGTTGGCAGCGGGCACCCAGTCTTCTACCGACCAATTGAAGCGCTGGGCGGCTTCAGGCAATGCGCAACAGCGCCGGGGCGTATATCGCATCTTGCACATGGCGATTCCCGTGTACAGCCTAACAATCATCCTCTGTGGTGTCTTTGGCGTGTTGTCGGGAGGGTTGACCAGTATTTTAGTGCTGCTGCCCTTGGCCTTTGTCAGCGCACACTTGGCCCGTACGCAAGAGGTCTCGGCACAATTGGGCAAACAGCACGCTGCCTTGCTTGGACTGAGCGGTGTGTTGGATCGCCTGGCCGAAGCGCCGGAGGACGGGGAGGTACTGGCCGGTTTGCGTCAGCAGTCCCAAGGGGCCGGTGATGCACTGCGAAAACTGTCCTCCATTGCCAATGCCTTCGACAACCGCCACAACCTGCTTGTGGCCGTGGTGTTCAACCTGCTGGTGGGTTGGGATTTTTGGTGCCTCAAACGCTTGGAAGACTGGCACGGCGAATACGGTTCGCACATGGACACTTGGTTGGGCGCTTTGGCCCAAGGCGAAGTATTGACCAGCTTGGGCTTGTTTGCCGCTTCACAGCCCGGCTTGACCTGGCCAACTCCCACCAACGAAGGCATGGTGCAAACCCGTGGGCTAGGGCATCCCATGCTCAATCCAGAAGTACGCGTGTGCAATGACTTTGGTCTGGACCAGAACGGCTTCAGCATTGTGACAGGGGCCAACATGGCGGGCAAGAGCACCTTCTTGCGTACGCTCGGAGTCAACTTGGTGCTGGCGCAAATGGGGGCGCCTGTGGTGGCGCAATCCTTCACCTTCCGTCCTGTGCCACTCTTCAGTTCCATGCGCACGACCGATGCCTTGGAGGACAACGCTAGCTACTTCTATGCGGAGCTGCGCCGCTTGCAAATCTTGGTAGAGCACTTGGAATCCGGACAAGAGCTGTTTGTCATCCTCGATGAAATCCTCAAAGGGACGAACTCGAAGGACAAAGCCGAAGGCAGCCGTAAGTTCTTGGAAAAGCTGACCCGCCTGCCGGCATCTGGGGTGATCGCTACCCACGACTTATCACTCTGCGTGGTGGCCGATAGCTCCCCCCAGGTGCACAACCAGTTCTTTGATGTGACCATCGGCACCGAGGACCTGGACTTTGACTACGTCCTTCGAGACGGGGTCTGTGCCAATATGAACGCTACGTTCTTGATGGACAAGATGGGGATCACCCGCTGACCACTACCTTTCACATATGGACTTCGCCCTGCTCTTCGTTCTTGGAGCCGCTGCTTTTGCGTTTAGCACCATTGCTGGCGGGGGTGGGGCGTTGCTGCTGGGAGCTACGGCTCACCACATTACCGGTGTTGAGCGAATTGTCCAAGTGGTCCACCTGACCAATTTCATCGGCAGGCCTACACGGATGCTGTTGTTCTGGAAACACGTCCGGTGGGAAACCGTTGTGTGGTTTGTCCCCGCGGCGTGGATCGGCAGTTGGTTAGGTGTGCGCCTGTTTGTGGAAATCGAGGCCGAGTGGCTACGTCTGGTACTGGGCGGCTTCTTGCTGACCACCCCGTTTCAATTCCGCTTTGGTAAAAGCAGGCGGTCCTTTCACATGCCGCTTTGGGGCTTTGCTCCATTGGGATTGGTGGTGGCCGCCACCAGTTCCTTGGTTGGGGCTACTGGTGCGGTGTTGAATGTCTTCTACTTCAACTACGGCCTGACCAAAGAGCATTTGGTGGGTACCAAAGCGGTCAATAGCTTTCTGGTGTCCATTGTGCAGTTGGGCGCTTACCTGTACTACGGGGCGTGGGATGAGCACATCTGGGGCTACGGCCTGGCACTCGGCTGCGGAGCCATATTGGGGAACGTGTTGGGCAAGCGCTGGCTCAAGCGATTCTCCAACGTGGGCTTCCAGCGATTGGCCCTTGCGGTGATGGTGATCAGCGGCGTGTTGCTCATTGTCGGATACTTCCGCTAGGGCTTGTCAGCGAAACCTTACACGGCCGTTTTTCGTACCTCAAGCAGAACAACCTCTCACCTATGCTTAAATCTGTAGGACTGGCCCTGTGCGTTGCTGCCGCGGGCCTCGTGGGCAAAAAGCCCATCGACACCCAGCATTTCCTCATCCACGGCAACGTGTATGAGATCGACCCTGTCCAAAACGCCGAATACGATGCGAACGATACCCGCATCATCGTGTACAAAGACGGCGAAATTTACGTGGCCTTCAACACCAATGACGACGGGAAATACGTCTTTAACCTGCCCATCGGAGAAAACTACACGCTAGAATTTGGCGGCGATACTTACATCAATAAACGCATTACGATTGATGCCACCCGCTTGAGGGAAGAAAAGAAAGGACAAGCCATGAAGCTCAACCTCGGTCTTTTCCGCTGGCACCCGGGCGTGGATTACAGGTTCTTGGACACTCCAGTGGCCAAGTTCCAATACAGCATGGCCGAAGGCTTCACGGCCAACCAAGTGCATTCCCAACAAATGTCACGCAAGACCACACAGATGCTGGACGCCATTCGCTCGATGCACGAGTGAGGCGTCTGAGATAGCTTTAAACTGAAGGCCGCATTCCTGCACGCAGGGGTGCGGCATTTTTGTGGGGATCAGTTGCCGAGGATACGCTTGACTACCTCAGAGATGCGCTTGCCGTCGGCTTTGCCAGCGAGGGCGCCTGAAGCCTTGCCCATCACTTTGCCCATGTCGGCCATGGAGCTGGCACCGAGGTCAGTGATGAAGCCTTGTACGGCGGCCTCCAAGTCGGCGTCGCTCATTTGCTCGGGCAGGTACTCTTTGATGATTTCGGCTTGGACAAGTTCTTCAGCCTGGAGGTCTTCGCGGCCTTGTTCACCGTAGATGGCTGCGGCGTCCATGCGCTGCTTGTAGAGCTTGTTGAGGATCTTCTGACCTACGGCATCGTCCACGTTGCCATCGCCGCCTTCCTTGGTCATTTCCAGCATGAGCTTGGATTTGATGTCGCGCAGCGCAGCGAGACGTTCCTTGTTACGGGCTTTCATGGCCGCTTTGATATCGGCTGTGATTTGATCGGTCAATGCCATCGGTCAGAATTTTGGGTAAAGCTACTGAATGCCCGATTTGGGGCAAAAGAAAAGCCGCATGCTGTCATGCGGCATTTCTGCTTGTTATGCCTAGTGCTCATGGGAGAATAACTAGTCAACGTTGTCGTGCAGGAATGGGTTGTTGTCCCGCAGTTTCATTTCCTTCTCTCCTTCAGCATTCTCTTCTTCATTCAGCGAGTAGCGCGACACGCTGCTTTCGCTGCTGTGCGGGGTGTTGTCCAAGGCTACGCCTCGGCGCTTATAGGCCGGCTCGCTTTCCAGATCGGTCAAGCCCGAGGGAGTCTTGAGCTTCATGGTCAGTTCGCGGATGCGTTGCTCGCGCTCTTTGTTTCGGGCTGCCAGTTCCTCACGTGGAGGACGGTCTTCCACCACATGATTATCGCGGGCAGGAATTTCGGTGAATTTGAGGGCGTCGGCCTCGCGGTTGAGGTCTTCGTTCTCAATGGCGTCGTCCAAGGTGAAACGCTCGCCCAAAGCTGGGGCGGCCGGTTCGGCGGGGGACTCAGCTTCCATTTTGAGGGTGTCTTCTACCTCAGGGGCCGCTTCTGCAAAGAGGTCCGGAGTGGTAGCCGGTTCAACCGGAGCTTCGGGCTCTACGGTTTTGAGTACCATTTCCTCCATGCTGTCTGCCACCTCGGGGGTGTTGACCTCCAGCGAGAAGTCCGTGCCTGGTGCCTCCTGCTCCATCACTTTGGGCTCCTCCGATTTGAGGAAGGGTTCCGGAGCGGACTCAGGGCGCACATCGGCAGTGGTGCGGGTGGGCGACTGTTGCATGCCGGTTACCTCGCGTCCCGCTGCGGGATTGAGGGGCATTTTGCGCGGCTCGCGGGCAACAGGGTTCAGGGTGGCGTCTACTTCGTGGCTCTTGAAGCCGGTGGCAATCACGGTGACACACAGATCTGATTCCAAGCTTTCGTCAGGACCATAACCCCAGATGACTTCGGCGCTTTGGCCGGCCTGGTCTTGGATGTAGTCGGTGATCTCCATGATCTCGTCCATCAGCACCTCGTCTGCGCCATAGGTGATGTTGAGCAGCACGAAGTTCGCACCGGTAATGTCGTTGTCGTTGAGCAGTGGTGACTCCAAAGCGTCTTGCACTGCACGGATCGAACGGCCCTCTCCAGAGGCACTTCCAGATCCCATGATGGCCACACCGGATTCGCGCATAACGGTGTTGACGTCGTTCATGTCCACGTTGATTTCACCGGTGAGGGTGATCACCTCGGCAATGCCTTTGGCAGCAGTGCAGAGGACTTCATCGGCGTGACCGAAAGCTTTGCCCAGGGTCAGGTTGCCGTAAAGTTCGCGGAGCTTGTCGTTTTTGATGATCAGCAGGGTATCTACCGCATCGCGCATCTCGCGCAGGCCTTCATCGGCTTGCTGCATACGCTTGCGTCCCTCAAACATGAAGGGAACCGTCACAATACCAACGGTCAGGATGCCCAACTCGCGGGCAGCTTTAGCGATGATGGGTGCAGCACCGGTACCGGTACCTCCGCCCATGCCTGCGGTTACAAATACCATGGTGGTATTGGCGCCGATCAACGCTTTGACCTCTTCCAAGGTCTCTACCGCTGCGTTGCGTCCGACTTCAGGGATGGATCCTGCCCCACGGCCCTCGGTCAGGGTCGCGCCCAGTTGCACCTTGATGGGTACAGGGCTGTTGTCCAACGCTTGGGCATCGGTGTTGCAGATGATGAAATCCACACCTTTGATGCCTTGGTCATACATGTAGTTGACCGCGTTGCTTCCTCCGCCTCCTACGCCGATCACTTTGATCATCGCGTTGTGTTCCTTCGGCAAATCGAATCGCATGTTTTTCGTGTTTGAGGATGGGCGAAGGGGAAATCATGCGCGCGGAGCAGGTTGATTTCCAAGTGAGGCTTCACCCAAGGTTCAGTGAACTAAGAAAGCCAATAATCGGCGGGAGCAGTGCGCAAGTTTTTAAAACACTTCACCGTCCGATGTTTATAACGAAATTGCTTGTAAATCGCTGTAAATCAGCGGAAGGGGCTACTCCTCTTCCGACTCAAACCACTCCTTGATGTTCTTCAAGAAGGTGTAGGCACCCTTGCGGCGGTCGGCGACGCGCTGGGCTTGCTCGTTGCTGCCGGTGCCGGTTTCGCCTTGGCCTTCCAGCCCGTTGATCACCAGACCAACGCCTGTTGCCAGGGAGGGGTTGATGATGTCTTCGCTTGGCGCCTTGGCCAAGTGCTCGTTGGGGAAGCCAATGCGGCAATCCAGCCCTGTGGTGTATTCAAAGAGCTGCGGCAAGTGACGCAATTGCGAACCACCCCCGGTAATGACCACTCCTCCGATCAGCTCGTTGGCGTAGCCTGAGTTTTTGATCTCGTAATACACGTGCTCTATGATCTCTTCCATCCGAGCTTGGATGATGTTGGCCAGGTTGCGCAGCGAGATTTCCTTCGGTGCACGGCCGCGCAGGCCGGGGATGCATACGATGTCGTTTTCGTTGTTCTCCAATGCCAACGCAGAGCCAAAGCGGGTCTTGAGCTGCTCGGCTTGGTTGCGCATGATGGTGCAGCCAGATTTGATGTCTTCGGTGATCACGTTACCGCCAAATGGAATCACCGCGGTGTGGCGGATGATGCCTTCTTGGAAGATGGCGATGTCGGTGGTGCCACCCCCGATGTCGACCAAGGCCACACCGGCTTCTTTTTCCTCATCGCTCAGCACGGCGGCGCTGGATGCCAGCGGTTCTAGGATCAACTCCTGTACGCTCAATCCGGCTTTGGCTACGCAGCGGTAGATGTTCTTGGCAGCGGCAATTTGCCCGGTGATGATGTGGAAGTTGGCCTCCAAACGGATGCCGCTGTGTCCACGGGGGTCCTTGATGCCGGTTTCGTTGTCGACGGTGAATTCTTGGGGCAGCACGTGGATGATCTCCTCTCCGGGCAGCATGACCAGCTTGTTCATGTTCTCCACCAGGTTGTCGATGTCATACTGGGTGATTTCCTCTTCAAGGCTGTCGCGCATGATACTGCCGCGGTGCTGCAGGCTCTTGATGTGTTGGCCGGCAATCCCCACATTGACCACGCGGATGTCCACCCCGGAAGCCTCCTCGGCCTGCTTCACAGCAAGCTGGATGGACTCCACGGTCTTGTCGATGTTGGCCACTACGCCACGACTTACCCCCAGCGACTGGCTTTTGCCCATGCCCAGGATTTCGATTTTGCCGTATTCGTTCTTGCGCCCGACCATGCAGGCGATTTTGGTTGTTCCAATGTCGAGTCCAACGATGATTTCACTCATGACGTACCGGTTTTACCACCTGCGCTTGCAGACCACTTGGTCGCGGTAGGCGAGGTTGATTTCTGTGTAGAAGTTGAGGTCTTTGCTTTGAACCGTGTGCTGCAAAAAGGTCTGCAGCCGGTCGAACTTGGCGTCGAGGTTGCGCGCGTCGCCGAGTTGAATCTTGTATCCGCCCACCCGGGGAATCACCACCGCGTGCCCCACCGAATCCAGGTAGAGGTGCTCGGTCAATGGTCCCATGAGTGCGTGGCCTTCCACCGCTTGGGCAAAGGACAGCACTTGGTCCAGTGGACTGCCTTCCAGCACACGTCCTGTGTGCGGATCCAGAGCAGAAGTGTCGGCTGCGCTGAAGGCACGCGCGGTTACAAACAGCGGCACGTGTGCCGTGTAGTGTTTGCTCAGCGGCATCAGGCGCCGGTCGGAATCCAGGTAGAAGCCCGTGCCGTCCGGATTGAGGATGCGGGCCACGGGAATGCGTGGGGTGACTTCGGCTTCGATGCGTCCGTCCAGGGTTTTGGTAACCACCGCGCTGCGCACGTGAGGCATGTTACGCAAAGCACGTTGCAGGTGATCGATGTGGATGTCGTCCATGCGTGTACCCACCAGCGAGTCGCCAGTAAGCACCAAACGGTCCAGCACCATGTTACGGGTCACAAAACGATGGGGCCCGGCCTCGTCCACAGACAGATCCACACGCCAGCACACTTCACTGGCCCGCTCCCGACTGACGAAGCTGAGCAACACCACTCCCGCAACAAGCAGGGCAGCATAACCGCCTATGGTCCACCATTTTTTCATGACTGTAAGGCCTGTTTGACGGGCGCTACCAGCTGGTCAACGTCGCCAGCGCCGAGGATGAGCAGCACGTCGGGAAGGTCGTCCCTCAAGCACGCCAAGAAATCGGTTTTCTGCACCACCTGCGCAGGGGTATTGGTGATCTTATCCAACAACCATTGTGAATCCACGCCAGGCAGTGGTTTTTCGCGCGCCGGATAGATGGGTAGCAGGTAGGCTTTGTCCAGTTTTCCCAGGCTCTTGCCAAAGCCGTCGGCAAAATCTCGGGTCCGGGTAAACAGGTGTGGTTGGAAGATGCCGTGCAGGATTTTACCCGGATACATCTCCCGGGCTGCGCCAATGGCAGCATTGAGCTCGGTAGGGTGGTGTGCGTAGTCGTCAATCACCACCACCGGACGCTCCAGTATCTTTTCAAAACGGCGCTTGACCCCACGGAAACCAGGCAATACCTGTTGGATGCGTTCGGCGGGTACACCAGATTCGAGCGCCAGAGCGATGGCCGCCACTGCATTGTGCAAGTTGTGCCGCCCCGGCATGGCCAGTTTTAAACAGGATACCCGGCCGGCAGGGGTGTGCAGGTCAAAGACTTGATGGCCGTCGGTGATGCGGATGTCGGTTGCGCGGTAGGTGGCTGTGGGTCCTTCACCATAGGTCTGTTGGGCGGGGTAGCCCAACTCCACGAGTCGGTCGTACAAATCTTCGTGCACCAGTGTGTGGTTCACTTGACGCAGAAAAGCGATAAAGCCTCGGTCCATGTGGTCAGGGTCTTGGTAAATGTCCAAGTGGTCCGGATCCATGGAAGTCAGGGCCGCACGGGTGGGATGCAGAGTCAAGAACGAACGGTCGTATTCGTCGGCTTCCACCACCATCAAATCGCTTGCAGGGTCCGTGAGGGTATTGGTGCCGTAGTTGGAGGCGATGCCCCCCAAGAATGCGTTGCAACCGGCGCCACTGGCTTTCAGAAGATAGGCCAACATGCTCGAGGTGGTGGTTTTGCCATGGGTGCCTGCCACGGCGAGGCCGGTGCCGGTGTTTACGATTTCGGCCAAGGCAGCCGCGCGTTTGCGTACAGTGTATCCCTGAGCACGAAACCACTGGAGTTGCGGGTGGTTGTCAGGAACTGCCGGCGTGTAGATCACGTCCAGGTCGACTTGTGGCAGTTCGGCCAGCGATAGAGGGAGTGCTGCGACGGTGTCTTGAAAGACCACGGTCATGCCTTCATCTTGCAGGGCTTGGGTCAAGGGGGTGGCGGTGCGGTCGTATCCAGATACGGCAGCGCCTTTTGCGTGGTAGTACCGGGCCAGGGCACTCATGCCAATCCCACCGATGCCGATGAAATAGGCTGCGGGCTTCATGCGCCTGCCAGTTCGAGGATGATGCCGGCGATTTCGTCAGCGGCGTTGGCCTTGCCCAAGGTGCGGATGTTGCGTCCGAGGGCTTCGCGGTTGATGGGGTTGTCGATCAAGTCAAAGAGGGTCTCGCCTAGCTTTTCGCGGGAGTCTGCGTCTTTGACTAAAATCGCCGCTTGCTTTTGGACCAGCGCGAGGGCGTTTTTGGTTTGGTGGTCTTCCGCCACGTTGGGAGAGGGGACGAGCACTAAAGGTTTACCAACCAGGGTGAGTTCGCTGATAGAGATGGCGCCCGCACGTGAGATGATCACGTCCGCAGCAGCATAGGCCAAGTCCATTTCTTGGATGAACACCGAGGTGTAAATGCCTTGGGCGCTCAATGATGCTACTGCGGCAGAAGCTTGACTGCCATAGCTCTTGCCGGTCTGCCAGATGAGTTGCACACCGCGGTCCTTGAATTGGTCCAACAGTGCATGCAAGGATTCGTTGATGGTGCGTGCGCCGAGCGAACCGCCAATGGCCAGCACGGTGATGGGGCCGTTCTTCAGGCCAAAGTGGGTCAGGGCGCGTTCGCGTTTGCCTTGGATGTCCACCACGTGGGCGCGCACCGGGTTTCCGGTGTGGACGATCTTGTCGGCAGGAAACCACTTTTCCAGCCCGTCGTAGGCCACGCAAATTTTAGCTGCTTTGCCTGCGAGCATCTTGTTGGTGATGCCCGGAAAGCCGTTCTGTTCTTGGAGGACGGTTTTTATGCCCTTGCGCGAAGCCATGCGAAGCAGCGGTCCGCTGGCGTAACCGCCCACACCCACAGCCACGTCGGGCTTGAATTGGCGGATGATCTTGCCGGCGTTGTACAGCGAATGCATCACCTTGATGGGGAACAGGAAGTTCTTCCAGGTCAACCGGCGTTGCAATCCACTGATCCAAAGTCCTTTGATGGGGTAGCCCGCTGCGGGCACCTTTTCCATTTCCATTTTGCCTTCGGCGCCCACAAACAAGATGTCTGCGTCCGGTCGTCTGGCCTTCACGGCGTTGGCAATGGCAATGGCAGGGAAGATGTGTCCACCGGTTCCTCCGCCCGAAACAATGACTTTAAGCGATTTCATACTCGGTGTCGGAAGGTCGGATGGTGTTGGTATCGCCAGAGGTATGCTTGGGTCTATTGTTGCCCGTGACTTCCAGACTCTCAGGGTTGAATACAGAGCGACTCACGCTCAGGATCATGCCCACAGCAATACAGGTGAACAGGGTAGAGGTTCCCCCCATGCTGACCAGTGGGAGCGGCTGGCCGGTAGTGGGGAAAAGGTTCACCGCCACCGCCATGTTGATCAGAGCTTGCAGCACCAACATTACGCTCAGTCCCAAGGCCAGCATCGAACCAAAATGGCGCGGGCACTTGAAGGAGATCTGCACGCTCCTGAACAGGAATATCAGGTAAAGGAGCAGCACGCCAATACCACCCAAAATGCTGCCGTACTCTTGGATGATGAACGCGTAGATCATGTCCGAGTAGGGGTGAGGCAAGTAGAGCGAATTGCCCGAGCCGGGTCCGGCCGGAAGCAGTCCTCCGTCGTGGATGGCGTATTGGGCGAGGTTGACTTGGAAGTTGCCTTCTTCCTCGGGGTTGAAGAAGTTGTCGATGCGTTGGGTCCACGTGTCAAAACGCGGCATCAGATCGGGCGCGGCCTTGCCAAGGGCGTAGACCAATACCAATGCGGCCAGTCCGAGGCCCATGATCTTGAGGAGGTGTCTGACCGGAACTCCTCCAAGGTACATGAGCACAAAGCAGATCAACCCGAGCATGGCTGCTGTCGAAAAGTCAGCAGGCAGGATCAAACCGCAATACACCATAATCGGCACCAGGATGGGACGTACGCCGTTTTTGAAATCGTGTAGATGGGTGCGCTTTTGGTTGAGCATGCGCGCCACGTAGGTGATCAGCACGATTTTGGCGAAATCCGAAGTCTGGAACGTGAGGTTGATGAACGGGATTTTGATCCAGCGTTTGGCCTCGTTCACATCAGCTCCAAAGAGCAGGGTAAACAGCAGCATGAAGCCCGCCACCCAAATCAGCAGGGTGGAGATTTTACTGAAGTACTTGAACGGGATACGATGCACCGCCAACATCACCCCAAATCCCATGGCCAACAGCACACTGTGCTTGATCAGGTACTTGTAAGTGGTGGCGTGTTCCTTCACGGCCAACGAGCCAATGGAACTGTACACGGCCAAGATGGACACCAAGCTCAACAGCAGGGCTACCATCCAAATGACCTTATCGCCTTCGATGTGTTTCAGCAACGCTTTCATGCATAAATGGCCTGGGGCCGCTTATGGGTTAGAGGGCGCGTACAGCGGATTTGAATTGACGGCCGCGGTCCTCGTAATTCTCAAACAGGTCGAAGCTGGCGCAGGCAGGTGAGAGCAGCACGGTGTCTCCCTTGTAGCCGAGTTCGTAAGCCTGGTGCACGGCGTCGCGCACCGATTCGGTTTCCAAGATGGTCTCGATCTTGCCCTTGAAGGCCTTCTTCAGTTTGGCGTTGTCTTTCCCCAGACAAATCAGCGCTTTGACGCGCCCTTCGATCAGGGGCATGAGTTCGTTGTAGTCGTTGCCTTTATCGACGCCTCCAGCAATCCAGATGACGCCTTCTTCCATAGACTCCAACGCATACCACGAGGAGTTTATGTTGGTGGCCTTGGAGTCGTTGATGAACGTGATGCCGGCAACGCGTGCTACAAATTCCAGGCGGTGTTCGACATTTTCAAAGTGGGTGAGGCTTTCGCGGATCACCTCTTTGCGCAGCTCCAGAATGCGGCCGGTTACGCCGGTGGCCATGGAGTTGAACAAGTTGTGTTTGCCCTGCAGGGCGAGGTCATGGATAGACATGGTCAGACAGTTGTTTTTGGTTTGTAGTACCAGGTTTTCGTGTTCCACTTTGGCTCCTTCCCAGCCTGTAGGCCAGTCGGGGTTTTGCGCCGAGAACGGGTACCGCTTGGAACGGGGCTGTACCTGATCAAGCTTGCGCGCAATCACCGGGTCATCGGCCCAGTAGACCAGGGCGTCGGTGTCGGTGTGGTTGCGAACAATGCGCAGTTTGGCATCTGCATAGGCGTCGAACACGCCGCCGTAGCGGTCCAGGTGGTCGGGGGTGATGTTGAGCAGAACAGCGATGTCAGCCTTGAAGTCAAAGACCCCGTCGAGCTGAAAGCTGCTCAGTTCCAACACCCAGTAGTCGTGGTCTCCTTCGGCCAGTTGTCCGGCAAAAGAGTGGCCCACGTTTCCAGCAAGAGCCACGTCTACGCCGGCGTTCTTCAGCATGTGGTAAATCCACGTAGTGGTCGTGGTTTTGCCGTTGCTGCCGGTGATGCAGATGGTCTTGCCAGAGGTGTAGCGCCCCGCGAACTCGATTTCCGAGATCACCGGGATGCTGCGTTCACGCAAGGCCACCACCAGTGGCGCTGAATCGGGAATCCCGGGGCTTTTGATTACCTCGTCTGCCTGCAGGATCTCCGCTTCAGTGTGGGTGCCTTGTTCCCAGCGGATGCCATGATGTTCAAGAGCGTTTTGGTGTTCCTCCCGCAGCGTGCCACGGTCGCTGAGAAACACCTCGAAGCCTTTTTGCTTCCCCAGGATGGCTGCCCCGGTTCCGCTGATGCCGCCGCCTAGAATGACCAGCTTCTGTGTCATGCTAGCGCACTTTGAGGGTGACGATGGTGAGCACCGCCAGCATCAATCCCACAATCCAGAACCGCGCGACAATCTTGGGTTCTGGCATGTTTTTCTTTTGGTAGTGGTGGTGGAGTGGCGCCATGCGGAAAATCCGCTTGCCCTCCCCGTATTTCTTTTTGGTGTACTTGAAGTAGCTCACCTGCAGCATTACGCTCAGGTTCTCGATCAAGAAAATCCCGCACAGCACAGGAATCAGCAGCTCTTTACGAATCGCAATGGCGAACGTGGCGATGATGCCACCCAGCGCCAAACTCCCGGTGTCGCCCATGAAGACTTGGGCGGGAAAGGCGTTGAACCACAGGAATCCGATGCAAGCCCCTACAAAGGCTGCGATGAACACCACCAGCTCCCCCGAACTGGGGATATACATGATGTTGAGGTAGTCTGCGAAGATGTAGTTGCCGCTCACATAGGCCAGCACACCTAAGGTCACACCAATGATGGCGGAGGTGCCCGTGGCCAGGCCGTCCAGGCCGTCGGTCATATTGGCGCCGTTGGATACGGCCGTGACAATCAGGATGGTCACCAAGATAAACGCCAACCAGGTGTAATTGGTGGCGCCGTCGCCCATCCAGCCCACCAACCATTCGTAGTTGAACTCGTTGTTCTTGGCAAATGGAATGGTGGTTTTGGGTGCATCCGAGGCCACCCAATCTGGGGTGTTGGTGCCTTGGGCGCTTTCGATGGCGTTTTCAATTTGAACCGTTGGGTTGTCGCTGACCTTTTCCTTGATGGTTACATCTGGAGAGAAGTAGAGCATCGACCCTACAATGATGCCCACGCCCACTTGTCCGATCACTTTGAACTTGCCGGCCAGGCCCTTCTTGTTCTTTTTAAAGACCTTGATGTAGTCGTCGATGAACCCAATGGCACCCAACCATACGGTGGCTACCAGCATGGTTTGCACGTAGATGTTGGTCAAGTCTGCCAGCAGCAGGGTGGGGATGATGATGGCCGCCAAGATGATAATGCCGCCCATGGTGGGGGTGCCTTGCTTGGCCATCTGGCCTTCCAGCCCCAGGTCGCGCACGATTTCACCCACCTGCTTGAGTTGCAGCCAGCGGATGATGCGCTTGCCTAGCCACATCGAGATCAGCAGCGATACAATGATGCTGAGTCCCGCGCGGAACGAGAGGTACTGAAACAGGCCGGCTCCGGGGAAGTCGGCACTTTCTTGCAGGTATTCAAACAGTGCGTACAGCATTATTTTGCGAGTGTTTTCAAGGTTTCCTGCACCACTTCGAGGTCGTCAAAGGGGAAGCGTTCCCCGGCGATTTCTTGGTATTTCTCGTGGCCCTTACCCGCAATCAGGATGATGTCTCCCGGCTCAGAAAGGGCGCATGCAGTGCGAATGGCTTCGCGACGGTCGGTGATGCTCAAGGTTTTGCGGGCGTGCACAGGGTCGAGACCGGCTTGCATGTCGGCGAGGATGTCTTCGGGCTTTTCGCTACGAGGGTTGTCGCTGGTGAGCAGCACCCGGTCCGAGTTGTCAGCGGCAATGCGCGCCATTTCGGGGCGCTTGGTCTTGTCGCGGTCGCCGCCACAGCCCACAACGGTGATTACTTGTTCGTTGCCAGTGCGGATGTCTTCGATGGTGCTCAGCACATTGCTCAAGGCATCCGGGGTATGTGCGTAGTCCACCACTGCAGTTACGCCGCCTGGAGTGCGGAAGTATTCGAACCGCCCGTCCACCGAGTCCAGGGTAGATAAGTGGGTGAGCGCGTCCATTTTGTCCATGCCCAGCTCCATGCACACCGCGTACACGGTCAGCAAGTTGTAGGCGTTGAACCCGCCGATGAGTTTGCTGTAGACGTCTTGCCCGTCCATGCTGAGATGCAGCCCGGAGAACTGGTTTTCCAGCACTTTGGCCTTGTAGTCGGCCATCGAGTGCAGGGCAAATGCGCGCTTACGCGCTTTGCAGTTTTGTACCATGATCTCCCCGTGGGAATCGTCCACATTGACCAGCGCAAACGCCTCGGCAGGCAAACGATCGAACAGGGCCTTTTTGGCCTTGATGTACTCGTTGAAGCTGCCGTGGTAGTCAAGGTGGTCGTGTGTGATGTTGGTAAACACCGCTCCGGCGTAGTGGATGCCGGTGGTGCGGTGTTGGTGGATGGCGTGCGAGCTGGCTTCCATGAAGCAGTGTGTGCAGCCTTGTTCCACCATTTCTGCCAACAGCGCCTGGATGCTCAACGCGTCTGGCGTGGTGTGGGTGGCAGGAATCACCCGGTCGTTGATGCGGTTGGCCACCGTGCTGATCAATCCGCACTTGACACCAAACTGGCGGTACATGCGGTGCAACAGTGTAGTGGTGGTGGTTTTGCCGTTCGTGCCGGTGATGCCCACGACTTGGATCCGCTTGGACGGATGGTCGTAGAAGTTGGCAGCCATGAGTCCAAGTGCCTCGGCCGAATTGCCGACTTGCACATAGGTCACGCTGTCCAGGGTTTCGGTAGGCAGCACTTCACACACCACCGCAATGGCGCCTTTTTCCACGGCGCTGGCGATGTAGTTGTGGCCGTCCACCTGTACACCACGTACCGCCACAAAAAGGCTGTAGGGCTTGGCTTCGCGCGAATCAAAGGTGATGTGCTCGACCGCAATGTTGGTCGAGCCCACCACCTCTTGAATGCGGGTCCTATACAGGATGTCAGACAGTATCTTCATGATCCCAATTCGAGTGAGATACGGGTGTTTGTGCCTACGTGAGTTCCGGGTGCCAGTGATTGTGAGCGCACGCGCCCGTATCCGCTGACCACCACTTCGATTCCTTCGTTTTCAAGCAGGTAAAGCGCATCGCGCAATCCCATACCTTGGACGTTGGGTACGCGTCCTTCCGGGGTGCTTCTTCCGGTGAGTTCCACGTGGGTTGCTTTGGTACTGGTGTTGACCCAAGTCGCGTCGGTGCCCACGTTGGTGGGTATGCCCATGGCTGCGTAGGTCGCTTCCAGCGCTTGACGTTTGCCATCGAGGCTCACCGGGAGGTTGGCGGCTTTGGCCAGGATGGTTTCGGTGGGACGCAGCAGCTCTTCACGGGTGGTGTAGATGCGGTCGGCCACCTCACGGAATACGGGTGCTGCCACCGAGCTTCCGTAGTACGATCCGTTGCGCGGGTCGTGGATCACCACAATGGCGGAGTATGTTGGATCGTCTGCGGGGAAGTAGCCCGCAAACGACGCGCGGTACCGGCTCTTGTAGTAAGTGCGGGTGTCGTAGTTGTACATTTTGGCCGTCCCTGTCTTGCCGGCAACCTTGTACGGTGCTGATTTGAAGGCCGCGTATGCCGTGCCTTCAGGCTCACACACCATTTCCAACATGCGTTGCGCTTGCTGCAGGGTGCTTGGAGTGCACACCTGTTCTTGCATCACTTGAGGCTCTAGGATTTGCACCACCTCGTTGTTGCGTGCATAGGCTTGCGCGAATTGCGGTTTGACGCGGACGCCGTCGTTGGCGATGGCGTTGTACAGGGCTAGGGTTTGCAGCGGAGTTTGCTTGCACTCGTAGCCAATGGCCATTTGCACATGGGATATGCCGCTCCAGGCACCGTCGCCAACATTGGCGTAGACTTCGGGAGGATTCTCTCCTTTCAATTCAACATGGAGGGGGTCCGCAACGCCAATGCGCTTCAGGCGGTCAAGAAAAGCTTGCTTGGAGTCTTTGTAGCCCTCATCTACAATGGTTGCCAACCCAACATTCGAGGACCAGGCGAATACTTGTGCAGCGGTTCCAGTGCCATGTCCGCCTTTGTCGTAGTTGGAATCCTTGGTTTCGTGCCCGTAGAAGTCTTTGATGCCGTTGCCGGTTTCGATGGAGTCCGACCCTTGGATGATGCCATCTTCCATGGCGGCAATCATCACCGGAAGTTTGAAGGTCGAGCCGGGTTCTACGCGATGGGCAATCGCAAAATTGTACTTCTCTATGTAGTTCCCCTCCTCGGTCCGTTCGAGGTTCGAAATCGCTCGGATGTAGCCTGTTTCCACCTCCATGACGATCATGCATCCCCAGGCGGCTTGTTGCTCTTGGAGTTTGTCTTCCAAGGCGTGGGTCACTGCGTCTTGGATGTTGACGTCAATGGTGGCCACCACGTCGAGTCCTTCCACGGGTTCTACCTCAAACTCTTCGGTGACGGGTTTCCAGGTGTTGCCTGCGATCCGTTCTTGCCATTGCTGTCCACTGACGCCTGCAAGTATATCGTGGTAGGCTTCTTCAATGCCTACTGGGTTGTTATCTCGGAAGATTCCAACGGTACGTGAGGCGAGTTTGCCAAAGGGCTTTTGACGTTCGCTGTGCTTGTCTACAATCAGGCCGGACTTGTAGCGGCTCATCTTGGCGATGGGCAGCTGCTTGAAGCGTTCCAATTGGTTGAACGTGACGTCTTTTTCAATGCGGGCGTAGCGGTTGCCGTCGCTGATGGCTGCTTGAAACCGGCGGGCATATACCTCTTTGGGTTGGCCAAAAATGGCCGACATGCCTTCGCAGAGCGAGTCGAGCTTACTCATGATCAGGCTCATATCACGCGGAGTCTTGGCGTCCCAGCGGATCTCGTACATGGGGACCGAGGCTGCAAGCAGACGTCCCTCCGAGCTCAGGATGTTGCCGCGGGTAGGTTCGATGCTGCGGAGCTGGGCTTGCATCGCGGGCAAGTGGTCTTGCGAGGCGCTCAAGTCCGAGTCAAACTGGATCACGAAGGTCTTGACGATGATGCTAAAGGCCACCAGCGCCAGCACCGAAAAGCTGACCCAAATGCGCACCGACAGTTCCTTCTTGTTTTTCACTCTTCCTCGGTTTTAGGCGCGAATACAGCGGGTTGTTCTTCGGGCTCTACCAAACCAAGTTGGTCGATGCGGCGCAGCACCTCAGAGGCTTGCTTGCGGTTTTCGAGTTCAGAAATGGTGGAGTTGTACCGGGCGGTGGCTTCTTCCAGCTGCTGCTTGGTTTTGACGTGGTCGCGCAGGGTGCCTTCAAAGAAGTAGCCGATGGAGATATACACCACAAACAAGCCCACCAGAAAGAGGATGAAGCGCAAGTGCTTCAGCACGCCCGCACGGGTCAGGAACTCCCCGTTCAGCATGGCGTTCAAAGTGCGGCTCACGGCGCCTTTGTGGCTGGCGCCGGATGCTTTTTGGTTGTTGTTCTTGAGGCGATTCATCGCGCTTGTTTAGGTAACTCTATGCGTTCCGCCACCCGGAGCTTGGCGCTTCGGGAGCGGTTGTTTGCGTTCAATTCTGATTCGGTTGGAATGATGGGCTTGCTCTGCGTGGGACGGAACGGGCGAATGGGGTTGCCGAAGAAATCTTTCTCCAGTTTACCTTCGGCGTTTCCTGTGCGCAGGTAGTGCTTCACCAAGCGGTCCTCCAGCGAGTGGTAGGTGATGACGGCAAGCCGGCCACCGGGCTTGATGAGCACTGTACTTTGTTCAAGCAAGGCTTCCAAAGCTTGGAGTTCCTGATTGACCTCCATGCGGAAGGCTTGGAACACTTGGGCCTGGAACCGGTACTCTTTCTGTCTGGGAGTGACCGGGCGCAGGGCGTCGATCAATTCAAACGTGGTACCAATTGGGCTGTTGTTTCGCGCTTGGATCAGTCGATTTGCCACTTTGCGTGGGGATTTGACTTCACCGTAGGCCGCCAACACATGAACGAGCTTTTCTTCTGGATACGTATTGACGATGTCTGCGGCGGTTTGGGATTTCTGCTGATCCATACGCATGTCCAAGGAGGCGTCGTACCGGATCGAGAATCCGCGCTCAGGAGCGTCAAAGTGGTGGGAAGAAACCCCAAGGTCCGCCAGAATGCCGTCGACCTGACGCACGCCTGCTGCGCGTAAGTAGCGCTGGGCGTGGCGAAAATTGGCCGCGATAAACGTAAAGCGAGGGTCCTCTGGGGCGTTGGCCCGTGCGTCGGGATCTTGGTCAAAACCAAGCAGTCTTCCCGACTTCAACCGATTCAGTATTTCAAGGCTGTGCCCGCCACCGCCAAATGTGGCGTCCACGTAGATCCCGTCTGGATCTATCTGCAATCCTTCCACGGACTCATGGAGCATCACGGGTATGTGATAGGCTCCCTCCATCTCAGTCTTCGCGACCGAGCTGCTCGATGTCGCGGCCGATTTCCTCAGCCAACTCATCGAAGTTGTCGTCCTCAGCAATCTTGGCCTGGTAATTCGCCAGGCTCCACACCTCAATCTTTTCGCCCATAGCAGACACGACTACCTCGTTGGAGGCTTTCAGGTCGATGCCGGCGTGCTCCTGCAACATGGCCGGGAGCAAAAGGCGGCCGCTATTGTCTACACCCACCTGCGAAGCGCCCATCATAAACCGACGTTGGAATTGCTGGTGTTTGCGGTTGTAGCGGCTCAGCTTGCTCATCTCCTTGTTCACCCGATCCCATTCAGGCTTGGGGTACAAGACGATGCAGCGCTCGAAGATGTCCCGGTTGATGACCAGTCCGTGGTGCAAGACCTCGCTGAGCTCCTTCCGCAGGGATGCGGGGAACATCATACGCCCTTTGGCGTCGACTTTACAACGGTATTCTCCGAGAAGATTCAGCATGCTTTTGCGATCGCTTTACGAAGGTAGGATTAATCTCCCACGATTTGACATGATCTCCCACATTCTACCACTTTGTGAATAAAATGTTGCGTTTTGTGCAAGCCGATTTGCAGCAAGTGTGATCTGGAAGCCTTGTCAGTATTGGGTTGGATGGGAATAAGGGAGGTTGGTGGTAGGAAGTGGGGGAGTGCGGGCCATGGGTCGGGTGTGCGCCACCCTCCACACCCACAAGCCCCTCCGCACCCTACATCCGCGTACACCCGTTTCTAACCGCGTAAACCTGCTTATACCCGCCGAGCTCCCGGTTTTGGGGTGGTGGGGGATTTAGATGTGGGTGGGAGGTGGAAACGCGCGCGAGTACCTCGAGGCCAAAACACCCTTTTCTCCGGTTTGATACCTTTGGCCCCAAGCCTCATGAAATGCCTATGGACCCTCAGGTCATCACCGAGAACAAATTCCAATACGTCGAACAAGGAGAAGGACAGCCACTCATCCTGCTGCACGGACTCTTTGGCGCACTGAGCAACTTTCGCGAAGTGCTGGACCACTTCTCGCAGCGCTACCGCGTGATCATTCCCATGCTGCCGCTGTTTGATTTGCCGCTGCTCAACACCAGCGCCAAGAGCATCGCAGGCTACGTGGCCGAGTTCATTGACTTCAAAGGACTCAAGGATGTGATGCTGCTGGGCAACTCGCTCGGCGGTCACGTGGGCCTCATTTACACCCGCGAGCACCAAGAAAACGTCAAGGCACTGATCCTCACCGCGAGCTCTGGTCTGTACGAAAATGCCTTTGGCTCCAGCTTCCCACGCCGGGAGGACAAGGAGTTTATCCGTGAAAAAGTGGCGGTCACCTTCTTCGACCCCAAACACGCCACCGACGAATTGGTGGACGAGTGCTACGCCGTGGTCAATGACCGTAACCGCGTGCTGCGTATCCTGGCCATTGCCAAAAGCGCCATCCGCCACAACATGGCCAAGGACCTGCCTAATATGGCCTTGCCGGCGTGCTTGATCTGGGGCAAGAACGACATCATCACCCCGCCTGATGTGGCCGAGGAGTTCAAGAACTTGCTGCCGGATTCCAGCTTGTACTGGATCGACGAGTGCGGACACGCGCCCATGATGGAGCACCCGGAAGCCTTCAATGAAATTCTGGACAAGTGGCTGAAGGAGCGCAACCTCTAAAGCACATTCGCACTGCAGAATTTGTGGTGTCCAACACCGACGTGCGCCGCTTGCCTGAGCCGCACCTTCCCGAGTATGCCCTGATTGGCCGTTCCAATGTGGGCAAGTCGTCGCTGATCAACGCGCTTACCGGTCAAAAGAAATTGGCCAAAGTATCGGTCACCCCGGGCAAGACCCAGCTGATCAACCACTTTGTGATCAACAAGAACAGCAAGCCCTGGTACATGGTGGATTTGCCTGGCTATGGCTTTGCCAAAGTGCCGGTCAAGGAAAAGGAGAAGTGGACGCGGTTCATCCGCACCTACCTCAAATACCGTGAGAACCTGATGTGTGTACTTGTGCTGTTGGATTGCCGACACGATGCCCAAAAGGTAGACCTCGAGTTCATGGAATGGCTGGGCGAAAACGGCATCCCTTTCGTGATGGTGTTCACCAAACTCGACAAGCTCAAAAAGGGCGAGTGGGAGACCAAGTTCAAGAAGTACGAAGCCAAGATGTTGGAGGTATGGGAAGCGCTGCCACAGGTGTTTTCCACCTCTTCAGACTCGGGCAAAGGATTGGAGGAACTCTTGGATTTTGTCGAAGACACAAACGTGCACTTCAAGCCCCTCCACTGACGGTTAATCCTCTCGAATCACCTGCATTTCCAGCCCGAACATCCGCGCAAATTCACGGATGGCACCGCTCATGTTCTTCTCGCCGGTGGCACGCTCAAAGGTGTCGGCCAGTGTGGCCAGGTGTTGGTAGGTGAATTTTTTCATCTCCTCCACCGTCATCTCTTTGGTCCAGAGGTCCATGCGAAGGGTGTTGTTCTCCTTGGGGTCCCACACCGATAGCATGAAGGCCTTGGCTGCGGCGGTGTTCACGTCAGTGTCTGAGGCCATCCAGCGGATGTCCTGCGGTACGTTGTTCTCGTCGAGCTCAACGCCGATGCGGATTTCAGAACGTTTCGATTCCATACGGCCGCGAAGGTAACAAGCCTAGCTCGGCGGCACGTATGAATTGAGAATCAATTGGTGGTTCCCTTGGGCCAACAAGTCACGCACGCCAAGTTCTGGGTGGTCTTTCATGTAAGCTCGGACAATTTGCCAGCCCATGTAAATGCCTAGACGAGAGGGGCTCGTATCGGGGATTTGGCCGGCATTGGTCCAAGGGCCGTCCAAGATCCATTTTCCGTTTTCCACCGGATTGGTGTTGTACATGACCTCTTGGTGCGCGAGCTCCAGCCAAACGTTGGCTTCGGCCTCCTGGGCCCAGTACATTTCTTGTTCGGTGTAGCGAATTTTGGTGGAGTCGGCCAGGGTGGGGAAGGCCGCGTCCAACAGGTACATCAATTTGCCTTGAGCAATGAGGTTGTCCAGCAAGCGGTCGCCCTCAAATCCGGCCAGATAGCGGTCGGCTAAGAAGTCTCCCATGGCGCCTACAGCCACATAGTCGGGGCGCATTTTGGAACGCACATAAAGCGGAGCCATATCGCCCGGCAGGCCTTCTACAATAGGATGGTCGGGACCCAGGTAGTAGTCGAGCCCGATGGCCAGCGTGCCAGGAGACACATACGTATCTGCGTAAAAACCGGAATGGAAGTAGACCACCTCGGGTACCTCCAATTCAGGCAGGTGGTACTTCAGGTGCGCAAAGCCATCTTCGAGCTGGGTAGAATACTGGTCGATACGCGGATTGTGCACGGTTTGGATGGCTTCGTACACGCGTTTCATCATGGCGTCCTGCACAAAATTTTGGCACAACGCAAAGCGGTCTCCTTCGCTTTGGGGCTCGTAGCTGAGCAGGTATTCGGTGTAGTCCTGAGCAAAGTCGCCGTAGGTCTGGTACAGCTTTTGGTATGTATCAGGTTCCTGGAAGTCCAAGGCAAAGAACTCTTGGTCGAAACGGTAGGTGTGAAGTTTGATCTCCACACCGGACACATCGACATCTAACGGGTTCGAGTCGCAAGCTGTCAGGACCAGAAATAGAAAGAACAATGCCAGCAGGTGCCGAACGGACGTTGCCATTTTCGTTAGTTTTGACGCGGTTAAAACGCGGCGGTGGCGCGGTTTATTTGGCAGGCAATCTACGGTTTTTGAATTCCGTCTATCCTCCACCTGAAGGCATCGTTGCGTGCATTAACTTATAATCTGTCTGAAACATGAAGCAGTTTGTGCTGGCCGCTGCAGTGGCCCTTTTTGCAACCTCGGTCTCGGCTCAGGCCTTCCGGAAGTACAAGATTTCGTTCCGTACCAACCCCAACATTGGTTGGATGGTGCCGCAGAACAACAACCTTGAAACCTTAGGCTCTTCTTTATCTTTTGGGTTTGGAGTGTCTACCGATATTCTCTTCACCGAAAACTATGCCATCGGTACTGGATTGAATTTTGAAAGAATGGGGGGGAAGCTGAATTATTTTGCTGAAGTAACTGAGAGCGATGGTACCAGAACACCCCCATTACACGTTGTTGACAGGGAACGGGTCTTCAGCCTCCGTTACATAGAGATTCCGCTTACGCTTAAACTCCGTACGAACGAAATAGGTTATGTGACATACTGGGGGCAATTTGGATTCGGATTGGGTGTTAACTGGCGAGCGATGGCGAGCGATGTTGATGATTATCGACATTCAAATCTTGATGGCGTTGTGAGCGATTGGGGTCCGGCTCTTGACGAATCTTCAACGTATCCATCCGTAACCACCGAGAATATTGATATTCAAGACGAGGTCAAACTTTTTCGAACTAGTTTGATTGTTGGTGGAGGCGTTGAATACAGCTTAAGCGGCACCACTTCGCTGGTATTGGGTGTTACTGTGAATAATGGATTCATCAACGTCTTTAACAAGAATGCTGAAGGTATCGAACGAAATGCCGATGATGAGGTAGTGGAAGATCCCGATGGGTTGAAAACATTCGAGTTAAAGGCGACCAACAACACCATTGGTCTCACAATAGGCCTCTTGTTCTGATTGATTTATTCCAAATTTGAACCCGGACGAAAACCCAACGTCCGGGTTTTTTGTTGCTACCGCATGCAGACATCACGCGTCATTGACCACATCACCGATTGGCTCCGCACCTACTCCGACAATTCCGGTACTGCCGGCTATGTGATTGGCGTATCAGGAGGCATCGATTCCGCCCTGACTTCCACGCTGTGCGCCCGCACGGGCAAACCGCTGTTGTGTTTGGAAATGCCCATCCACCAGCACCGAAGTCAGGTCACGCGCGCAGCCAATCATATCGAATGGCTGCAGACCAATTTCAACGATGTGTCGCGTTTGGAGGTGGACTTAACCCCGGTGTATGACGCCTTTGCAGCCGCACAGCCCGCAGCAGAAGGCTGGGGGCACGACATGGGCTTGGTCAACGCTCGCGCCCGCCTGCGCATGACCACCTTGTACTACCACGCCCAAAAGCACGGCTTTTTGGTGGCCGGCACCGGCAACAAGGTGGAAGACTTTGGTGTGGGTTTCTACACCAAGTATGGCGACGGCGGCGTGGACCTCAGCCCCATTGCCGACCTCTACAAATCCGAGGTGTACGCCTTGGCCAAGGAGCTCGGGGTCAACCAAGAAATCCTTGACGCCGCGCCCACCGATGGCCTCTGGGGCGACAACCGCACCGACGAAGATCAAATTGGTGCCACCTACCCAGAGCTGGAGTGGGCCATGGAGTTTAACCGTCAAGGCGGAAACGCCGATGCCCTCGAAGGACGTCAGGCAGAAGTCTATGCGTTGTACATGAAGTTGCACCGTGCCAACCAGCACAAGATGGTGCCGATCCCGGTCTGCGAAATTCCAGCTGAGCTTACGGCGTAAGCCACCCGCTGATCTGCTCCAGTTGCGCTTCGCGAGGCATGTCGTAGGGCAGCCAATGCAGCTGGTCGCCCCGTTTTTCCATCCGCCGAAACCAAGTCATCTGCCGTTTGGCAAAGCGGTGGATGTCGGTTTCCAAGCGTTTGAACATTTCCTCAAAACTGCTGTGTCCCTCCAGGTGGTCCACCATGCATTGGTATTCCAGGCCATAATAGCGCAGCCGTTGCGGAGAAATGCCTTTGGCGAGCAGTTTTTGCGCCTCCTCTAACATGCCGTCTTCAAACCTCTGGTGCAGCCGTGTAGTGATGCGTGCACGCCGTGCTTCCCGATCGATGTCCAAGGCTACAAATACGGGTCGCGTAGTCGGCAATAAGGTTGTGGGTTCGGGATGGGTTTCTAGGTGTGCCGCCACTTCAATCGCCCGGATCATACGCTTGCTGGTAGAGCGGTCCATCCGCTCACGCAACGCCTGCGGGAGAGCGTCAAAGCGAGCTTCCAGCTGCGAACGCTCCAAGGCCCGCAATGCTTCCCTCAATGCCGGATTGTCCGGAATGCCGGCGAGTGCATTTCGACCCAAAGCGGTTTCAATATAGAGGCCGCTGCCGCCGCACACCACGGGCAGCTTTCCGCGGTCCAATACATCGGTCAGTGCCCTTCGGTAGGCCAAGAAGAAGTCATGGACATTCATTGGGTTACCCGGATCTGCAATGTCGATGAGGTGGTGCGCTACCGGCGATCCGCCTTCAGCGAATTCGTGCAGGTCCTTGCCTGTGCCCAAGTCCATGCCGCGGTATAATTGGCGGCTGTCCGCGCTCAATATTTCGCCGTCAAACTCCCGTGCAGCGGCCACAGCCAGTCCGGTCTTGCCCGATGCTGTAGGGCCAATGATATAGAGTGCGGGTTTCATACCAGTTCCAGAATAAATTTCAAGGAACCGCGGTTGCGCAGGCGCGTCCAGCCTTGTTCCAGCAGGGACTCTTCGTTCCAGTAGTCCAAGCCAGCCTCTTGCTGAACCGCAGCGTGTTCGTGCGGGTAAAAGCGCTGCAATGTTCCGGGCTGCACCCAAAATGTTTGGCCTTCGCGTACACCGACTTCCTTGAACTTCAAGCGCCGATAACTGCCCCCCAAAGACCATTCCCGATCGGCATAGGTCATGATGTCCTCCGGAGAAAAGGTGCGGATGTAGTGCTTGATCAACTTGCTCAACCCGCCCACTACGGTAGTGCCTGAAGCGTTGCAGAACCGGATCAACTCGGCCGATTGCCACGTGCGCCCGTCGCGGTCGATGGGGCATTGCTTGCCAAAACTGGCCACCGCCACGAGCTCACCTTCGCGCACCAATCCCAACTTGGTTTTGGCCGCCGTAGGCACATGCAAGTGGTGTTGCTCCAAAAAGGCAAAAAGCTGTGGTTTGGTGAGCGGTTGTACCGCGCATTCGCGGGCGTGGATGCGGCGCGTCTTGCCAAACATGCTCAACAATCGGCTGCGCATCAAGGCGTTTTTGGTCGTCCATAAATCCTCCCAAATCACCACCGAAGGTTCGTTTGAAAACCGAGCGTCAGCATCCACCGAGCCCCCGCGCGTGGGCAGCAGCAAAAGGTCAGGGATCTCAGGACAGCGCACCATGGTTGCGCCTGCGGGACCGGAGTCCACCAGCACGGTTCCGCTCAATGCGCGGACCACCTCCAGCACGCTTTCTTCAAAAGCCATTTACTCCAACACAAAGGGTTGTTCGCCCACGCTGCCCGTCGGCGCTAGAGGTGAAGGCGAGCATCAAGCCGGCAAGGAGCAGGTAGCGGAAGGTATTCATTGCAGCTTCGGGTTGTTTTTGTGGCGATCGGCGTCGCGTTGGGTCTTCTTTTCCAGGTTGCGTTCGAAGGCTTCGGAAAGGTCCACGCCGGTCTGGTTGGCCAGGCAAATTAAGACCCACAGCACGTCGGCCATCTCGTCTCCCAGATCGAGCCCTTTGTCGGATTCCTTTTCGGATTGTTCGCCGTAGCGTCGGGCCATAATGCGCGCCAATTCGCCGACTTCCTCGGTCAAAATGGCCATGTTGGTGAGCTCACCAAAGTACCGCACGCCAATGGTAGTGATCCATTCATCTACGCGCTGTTGGGCTTGTTCAAGGGTCATGGTCAAAAGGTTGGAAGAACAAGAATACCAAACATGAAACATCCAGCCCCGATTCCCGCGTATAGGTAGTCGTATAACCGACTTTATTCCATGCTTCGTACTGGCCTTTTTCTCCTATTCAGCACCGCTTTATCTGCAGCGAGTGCGCAAAACACCCAATTCGCACAATTCGTCATCAAAGGCGAACTTGATTTCGCACAAGCGGCGGACATGACCATTGAACTCGGCCAATTACTTGGCGTGATACAAGCGCGGGTATCCCGGGTGAATTCCAACGTGGTGATTTCGAGCATGCCCGGCATACCCATCTTGGAAAGCGAAGTGCGCGAGGTCATGGCCAGATTCGAAATGGAAATCATCCGCTTTCGGGTGGGACTTGTGGGGCGAGACCCCATTGTGGCCCTCGATCAACAAGGCCGTGAGCAAGGCCAAGGCAACGTTCAGGGCTAGCTATTCCTTGTTTTTCGTGTCGAGCATTATGGTGACGGGCCCGTCGTTGGTCAGGCTCACCTGCATGTCCGCGCCAAATTCCCCCGTTTCTACCGTCGTACCTGAAAGACGTTCGAGTACCCGAACAAAGTGTTCGTAAAGCGGAATGGCCTTCTGTGGAGGAGCCGCCCGGACGAATGAAGGCCGTGTGCCTTTTTTTGTCTTGGCGTGCAGGGTGAATTGGCTGACTACAAGCAAGCGCCCGTCGATGTCCTGCACACTCCGGTTCATTTTCCCCTCCTCATCGGGGAACACTCGTAGGGCCAGAATCTTGGCAGCCATCCATTCCAAGTCTTCTGCAGTGTCCGCCTCTTCAAACCCGGCAAGCACCAGGAATCCACGTTCGATCTGTCCCACGGTCTTGCCGCCGATGGAAACCGAGGCGTTGGAAGTGCGCTGCAGGACTGTTCTCATGCGGCACAAATTAGCACCAAAGTGGGAGCATGCGGCATCGCTTCGCTCTACCTACCTTTGCCGCATGGCGAAAAAACGCAACCGCAACGATGACGGCTTTGTGTTCTCTACCGGCTCGGTCCCGTTTTCATGGGACGACGAAGGTGGAGGGCAAGACGGGCCACACCCCATGGACGTGCCGCTTTACGTGAGCATCGATCGCAAAGCCCGCAAAGGCAAGGCCGTGACCTTGGTTGAAGGCTTTCAAGGGGACGACGAGGCGCTCAAGGAATTGGGCAAGCTCCTCAAAAGCAAATGCGGTGTGGGCGGCAGCGCCAAACACGGCGAAATCATGATCCAAGGCGAGTTCCGCGACAAGGTCATCCAGCTTCTGGAAGCCGAAGGGTACCGCACCAAACGCAAAGGCGGATGATCCCAGATTTGAGCCAACCCCAACGGGTCATTGTGACCACTCTGCAAGGCCTCGAGCCAGTGTTGGAGAGCGAAATGGAAGCCCTTGGCGTGACCGGAATCATCCCGGGCCACCGTGCCGTAGAATGCCAGGCCGATTTGGCGGGCATCTACCGTTTGAACTACCAGCTGCGGACGGGCCTCAAGGTGCTTGTGCCGTTTGCCAAGTTTCGCGCTGTGCACCCTGACCACTTGTACAAGGCCGCGCGCAAATTGCCATGGATGGACTTGTTCAGCTTGGACCACACCTTCATGATTGACGCAGCGGTGGCCTCCGACATTTTTACCCACTCGCAGTTTGCTGCGTTGCGATTGAAAGACGCCATTTGCGATCATTTTCGCGATCGCACCCAAGCGCGTCCGGATGTAGATACCCACGAACCCAACGTAGCCCTACACCTGCGCATCGAAGGTCCGCACGTGCAGATTTCTCTGAATACGTCAGGCAGTTCCTTGCACAAGCGCGGTTACCGTAAAAGCGGTGCGCAAGCCCCATTGAGCGAGGTGTTGGCAGCGGGCATGCTGCAGATAGCCGGTTGGGAAGGGGAAGGAACCCTGCTTGATCCGATGTGTGGGTCCGGCACCATTGCCATTGAGGCAGCCATGATGGCCACCCGCATGCCGGCCGGATTCAACCGCAAGTACTTTGGGTTTGAAACGCTGTCCTTCCACAAGCGTGAGATGTGGCACGAGGTTCGCCAAGCCGCCTTGGACCAAGTGGTGGAATCCGATGCGCAAATCGTTGCGCGCGATCAAAACCGCCGTACCCTGGAGGTGGCCTTGGAGAATGCCAAGGGCATCATGCGCGAAATCGACATTGATTTCAAGACCGGCGATTTCTTCCGCGAATCGGCACCCGCTGGACCGGGCCTGATTGTGGTCAACCCGCCTTACGGCCAGCGCATCGAAAAGGATGACATCCTGGAGTTTTACCGCCAGATTGGCGATACCTTCAAACAGCAGTACCAAGGCTGGACGGCCTATGTGTTGAGTGCAAATGCCCAAGCCATGAAGCGCCTGGGATTGCGCACCACAGCAAAGCACAGCCTGTTCAACGGACCCTCACCTTGTAAGTTCTGGCGCTACGACATGTACGCCGGCACCAAGAAGGTCAAATCAACGGACCAAGAGACGGGCGAATCCTGAGCGCTGGGCGTTGGATACACGCACCGTGTAGGCACCGGTAGCCAAGGTGACTTGCTCCAGGCTTCCTGCGCGCACTTCGCGTTGCAGCACAGTGCGTCCAAGTGCGTCCACCACATTCAAGGTGCCGTCAAACCCCACGCGCACTTGTGCCGTGCTCGAGGTGGGGTTGGGGTACACCACCAATCCGGCTTCAAGCGCTTCAGGTCCCGAGACCGACACCGCACCCAAGAAGTTGCGAATGCCCAACAGGTCCTGCAAGAACCAGTTGGCAATCTCGCCGTCGTGGATGATTAGCGTGTTTTCGTCGTTGATGGAGCCGGCGCTGGCAGTCCAGTTGTGTGAACCGGTGATGGTCACCGGGTCTGGATCGTCGTACCCGTAGTCCACAATGGCGTACTTGGAGTGCATCACCGGGCCGTCGGGCCACTGCGAGCCGTCGGCGTTTTGGTAATCCACCACGTCCACACCTGCGTTTACCAAGAAGTCAAACTCGCTGCCTGAGGATTCCACGTAATCAATCACCCCCAGCACTTGACCTATGGCGTTGTTGACGTTTATCACCGCTTGACCCAGGCTGTTTTCGGTGAAGGTCATCACTGCAAAGCCCATGCGGTCTTGTGTGGCCTGCAAGTGCTCGGAAATCTGGCCTGTGGTACCATCGGAAGGGGAGAAGTAGAGCTCCACCTCACGCCCTCCGATCAGGAATTTGTGCGGGGTGTTGTCGGTTTTTTGAGAGGCAAACGCGCTTTGGTCCACATCAAAATTGCTCCCGGTGCTGCCCCACATTTCCTCGAATTCCAAGGTGTAGGCGCGGCACAAGCTCTGGTCTTGGATGCGCACGTGGTTGTTGAAGTCCCAGCCCAAGTTGGCCGGGGTGTAATTCACCGATCCGGTAATCACCCAGCTGTTTTGCGGGTCGTCGCGATCAATGAGCAAAAATTTGTCGTGCATGATGCCCTCGGTATTTCCGGCAAGCACAGGGATTTCCGGATTGAGCATGTCGAGCGACAGATTCTCGGGTTCTTCATCGGTAATGAACCGCACCAATACGCCAGCATCTGCGCGGTCATTGATGGCCTCCATGATGGCTGAAGGGCAGCCGTTCAGGTCGTACATGGCAATGTCCAGCGTTGCTTGGGCAGCTGAAATATAGTCTACGATACTGTCTGTGATGTTAGATGTCCACTTGGCTTGGCTGAAGGTGGCTACGCTGGTGTCGGGCGCTTGGGTAAAGAGGACCTCGATGTCTCCCGAGCTCTCACTGGCGGTGCAGCATACGCGCGAGATCCAAGCAGTCTCGCCATCTGCGTTGGCAGCACGGGCGCGCACGTAGACGATTTGTGCAGGGCTCAAGCCATTCACGGTTGCCTCGTGTTCGGTGAGTAGATCAGCGTTGAGGATACTTCCGAGTTCGTATGCAGGTGTGAGTCCAAATTCAAATTCAGTTTGCGCCGGTGCATTGGTGGCCCATGTCACCGAAAAACCTGAAGTGCTGAGGTCGAATTCTTCCAGCATTTCGGTAAAGTACAGCGCCGCATCGATGGAAATGTCTGCTTCGGAGCGCGGAAGAATCTTGTAGTTTCCAAAGGTGTACGTCTGCGGTCCGGTGACCGCGTATACCGTACCTGCGGTAGGGGTGTAGAGGTAGAGCGCGTCGTCCACCCGGCACGGGCCCGAACCATCATCCAACTCAAACTCCCCAAAGCCCAAATCTGTGTTGGTACAGGTAGCGCCTTCGACGCGGACCAAAACACCCTCCCACTGTTCGTCTGCTACGTCGGCAGTAGAGAGCATTTCAGGTTCGGGCAAGGGGTTGTCGCTGCTATTGATGATGAGCGATTCGACAAAGTCCAGCTCGGTCAGTTCGTAATACTCAGCCACGTTGGCAGTCACAGTCACATGATCCCCGATCGCCGGGGCACCGTCGTCATACACATAGATACCACTCCAAGGACCAGCACCGTCTTGGATATAGTAGCCTATGCCACTTGTAGCTGTTACTACCCCTGAGGTAGTCACGGTCTGGTTTTCGAATGGAGAAGCATCGGCTTCGCCTTGAATTTCTTGGATGGTTTGGGCCGAGAAGGCCGATGCAACAAGGACCAAAGTGGTCAAAAGCAGCAAGCGCATAGCGTAAGGTTTGGCAGCAAGTTAACCGACTTTGACCAGAACCAATCACTTCAGACGCAACTGCCAGAGTTACTGCGCGTTCAATCGCCGCCGCGCGCTGATTGGAAAACTTTGGTAGCGGGTACGCGATTGGACCTAGGGGTGAATCGCGTGGTTTCGGTACTTTCGGATTCCTCAGGATAATTGTAGCGCATGACCTCAACTGTTTTTGTCACTGGAGCCACCTCGGGATTTGGCCGCGCCATTGCGCAAGTCTTTGCCCAAAACGGTTGGCGCACGGTCATCACCGGCCGACGTACCGACCGCTTGGATGCCCTCGCAGCCGAGCTCTCACAAGCCCACGATGTTGAGGTGCTCAGCCTTGCCTTTGACATCCGTGACCGCGCCAGCGTGGACCGTGCATCCAAAGAACTGGCACGTCGAGGTTGGGAGGTCGACATCTTGGTCAACAACGCCGGTTTGGCACTGGGGCGCGATCCCATCCAAGAAGGCAATCCCGATGATTGGGATACCATGCTGGACACCAATGTTAAAGGCTTGCTTTACATGACCCGGGCACTCGCTCCGGCCATGGTCAAACGCGGCAGCGGGCACATCATCAACATCGGATCCACCGCAGGCAAGGAGGCCTACCCTGGAGGCAACGTGTATTGCGCCAGTAAGTATGCAGTCAACGCCCTGTCTCAAGCCATGCGGATTGACCTATTGCCGCACGGAATCAAGGTGACCCAAGTGGCCCCTGGAGCAGCAGAAACCGAGTTCAGCTTGGTGCGCCTCAAGGGAGATGAAGACTCGGCCAAAGCAGTGTACAACGGATACGAGCCCATGCGCGCTGAAGACATCGCCAACGTGGTGTGGTTTGCGGCCAACCAACCGCCGCACTTGTGCCTCAACGATATTGTCATGACTTCGGTCGCCCAAGCCAATTCCCACTACATCCACCGCGATGCGTAACCTGCTTTTTCTTTTGCCACTGCTTTGGTTGGGATGCGCCCACACGGCTGAAACCGCCGACACCATCATCCACAATGCGCGCATCCATACCATGGATGCTGCCCAAACCGTCCACACAGCGATTGCCATTAAGGGTGGGAAGATCTTGGAGGTGGGGCCCGATCGCCAGATCCTCAACAAGTACCGTTCGAACAACAAGGTGGACGGTGCCATGCGTCCCATCTATCCCGGGTTGATTGATGCCCACTGTCATTTCTTGGGGTACGGGATGGAACTGCGCAATGCAGATTTGGTTGGAACAGGTTCATGGCCCGAGGTACTCGAGGCCGTCCAAGCCCACCAAGAGGCGTTTCCAGGTGCGTGGGTGCTTGGGCGCGGGTGGGACCAAGAAGATTGGGAGGTCAAAGCATTCCCCACCAATCAGGAGCTCAATGCTTTGTTTCCCAATTTACCCGTGTGCTTGACCCGTGTGGATGGCCACGCGACCATCGTCAATGATGCCGCTCTGTCTTTGGCTGGAATTGACGCCGAAATGGCGGCCGAGCGTGATGATATTCTAACCAACGAGCAGGGCCAGCCAACCGGAGTGCTCATCGACAATGCCTGCCCACTGGTGGAGGATCTTATTCCTAAACCCAACCCAGCCGAAAAGCGCCAAGCGCTGCTCCGGGCACAACAGGACTGTTTTGCCGTGGGCTTGACCACCGTTGATGATGCCGGTTTGTCTCGTGCAGACATTGAGCTTATCGATCAAATGCACAAGTCGGGCGACCTCAAGATGCGGGTCTACGCCATGGTGTCCGACTCGCCAGAAGACTTGGATTATTACACGCAAGTCGGGCCGAAAATCACCGATCGCCTGAATGTTTCCAGCTTCAAATTCTACGCCGATGGATCGTTGGGTTCTCGAGGTGCGTGTCTCTCCCGTCCTTATGCAGATTTGGTGCATCCCCAATACGGTGCGATCCTGAAGACTCCGGATCATTACCGCCAAGCCGCTGAGCGTTTGCACGCAGCGGGTTTCCAGATGAACACCCACTGCATTGGAGACAGCGCCAACCGAGTGATCCTTGAGCTTTATGCTGACATTTTGGGCAAGCAGAACGATCGCCGCTGGCGCATCGAGCACGCGCAAGTCGTCCACAAACAAGACATCGCGCTGTTTCGCGACTACTCCATTATTCCGTCCATTCAACCCACCCACGCCACCAGTGACATGTACTGGGCCGAACAGCGCTTGGGACGCAACCGTGTGCGACGAGCATATGCATACAAAGAACTGCGTGAAGCCATGGGATTCGTAGCGCTGGGTACTGACTTCCCGGTGGAAGGCATTTCACCCTTCAATACGTTCTACGCTGCTGTGGTGCGCAAAGACAAGGAGAACTACCCCGAGGGTGGTTTTCAAATGGAGAACGCATTGACTCGGCAAGAAGCCTTGCTCGGGATGACGCTTTGGGCGGCCATGTCCAATCACGAAGAGTCCCAGAAAGGCACGTTGGAAGCGGGCAAGTTCGCAGACCTGGTTATGCTCGATCGCGATCTGCTGGCGTGTCCCGATGATCGCATCTTGGGAACCAAGGTGCTTATGACCATGGTGGACGGCGAGGTGGTGCACCAGGCGCCGTGATCCCACAAAGTCTACAGGAAGTGTTGATAGACCGCGGGGTCTGTTCCGCGCGTCAGCTTCAACAGGCCGAAGTGCTCTCTGGCGGTGACACGTGTATGGCGGCGAGAATCTCCGGTCAAACATCTGACACCTTTCTAAAGTGGAGCACCAACCCAGCGGTTTGCCAAGCCATGCCCGCTGAGCGTGATTCCTTGCACATCCTTGCACGCGCCGGAGCACATGTTCCGGAAGGCGTGGCGCTGTTCCAAACCGAGACGGCCTCGGGCTTGGTCATGGAATTTCTCCCCGCGGCAAGTTGGTCCGCTAAGCATACAATCAGTCTGGTAGATCAGCTCAAACGCATCTATCGCGCACCGCTGTCATTGGCGCCGTTACCTCAACATGCATCCATCGGAGCCGTCCCAGTTGAACATGGGGGAGGGGAGCCTTTGGGGGAATGGTACCTCCAAAAGCGGATCCGCCCTCTGGCGATACGGTGCAAAAGTGAGCTAGGAGAGGCGCTGTTTGCACGCGTTTTGGATTGGGCTTCGGACCAAAAAGATGCCTTGTCCAAACCCCGCACCTGGGTGCATGGAGATTTATGGAGTGGAAACACCCACTGTGCGGCGGACGGAAATGTGTACCTCATCGACCCTGTTTGCCACCACGCTCACCCAGAATTGGACCTGGCGATGATGGATTTGTTCGGGGGATATCCATCTCATGTGGCCTCTGAATTGTGTTCGAGCGGAATTTTGGACACCGATTGGAGGTCCCGTTTGGGTCTTTGGCAGTTGATTCCTGCCCTGGTGCATGTGGCCATGTTCGGCGCCGGTTACCGCGGAATGGTTCAGCGAATTGTAACCTCCTGAAAAAAGATCACGTAAAAATTCGATCCCTGTATATATAGGTATAGGCGAGAAGGTTCCACGTGCTAATCCGAAAAAAACTTCACCAAGGGCTTGGAGGTTTAGAAATCAGTGGTATCTTTGCGCCCGCTTTGCAAACGAGCAAGGCCGCAGAGTTTGACACGTTGAACGACCCTTCCGAAAAATATTTTTTCGATTTGGGTTGTAGGAAAGATAAAGGGTCGTACATTTGCGCCCCCTTTCCAAACGAGGAAAGGCACACCATTGAAATCACGAACAACGTCAAGCGAAAATATTTTTCGCAGAATGTTTGGAGGAAAGAAAATGGTGGGTATCTTTGCGCTCCCTTTCGAACGAGAAAGGGCAAAACGAAAGAAAAGTTCTTTGATATAATGTAGCAGCAATAATCATCAATTAACGAGCTTAACAACATCAATTCCTATTTTACAATGGAGAGTTTGATCCTGGCTCAGGATGAACGCTAGCGGCAGGCTTAACACATGCAAGTCGAGGGGTAACAGGGGAGAGCTTGCTTTCCCGCTGACGACCGGCGAACGGGTGCGTAACACGTATGCAACCTACCCTTCACAGGAGGACAGCCCCGAGAAATCGGGATTAATACTCCATAACATCACGGATTCGCATGTTTCTGTGATCAAAGTTCCGGCGGTGAAGGATGGGCATGCGGCCTATTAGTTTGTTGGTGAGGTAACGGCTCACCAAGACTACGATAGGTAGGGGGTCTGAGAGGATGATCCCCCACACTGGTACTGAGACACGGACCAGACTCCTACGGGAGGCAGCAGTGAGGAATATTGGTCAATGGACGAAAG
>JBMYJR010000016.1:0-48235 GCA_049594615.1 Flavobacteriales bacterium | reverse complement strand
ACCTCATCTCCCCCCACCTCACACACCTTTACCCCACCCTTCCCGGACGGCTACAACGTGGCGCTGCTAATCATGGATGGGGTATACAACACCGAGCTCACCGCGCCATACGACATCTTTGAACACACCGCCTACCGCACGGGCATTCGCCCCATGAATGTGTTCACCGTGGGCAAAACACGCATGCCCATCCGCTCGTTCGAAGGGCTGCATTTTGTGCCCGACTTTGGGTTTTTGACCGACTCGGTGCCACCGATTGACATTTTGGTAGTGCCCAGCGCCGAGCACCACTTGGACTCTGATTTGGAAGACGCCGAGACCTTGGACTTCATCCGCGATGCAGGTGCGCAAGCCACTTACATCACCAGCCATTGCGACGGTGCGTTCATGCTCGCCGAAGCGGGGCTGCTGGAGGGCCGGGTGTCCACCACCTTTCCCAGCGACGTGGCGGCCATGCGCGAACGCTACCCCCACCTTGACATCCGAGACAGCGTGTTGTTTGTGCACGACGGACCGGTGATCACCTCGGCGGGGGGCGCCAAAAGCTTTGAGGCGGCGCTGTACCTGAGTGAAGTGATGTATGGAGATTCGATTGCGCGTGCGTTGGCCAAGGGGCTGGTGATCGATTGGGACGCAGATGCGGTGCCGCACACCGTGATCCCTCAGGAATGATGGACCAACTGCTTGCCGAAATCCGCGTGCACGCCACCGGCGTCCGTTGGCCCCAGCATAACGACTGGTTTGAGATCAACAAGGTGTCCGTTCTTCAAGCCCGCGTGGCAGATCTGCTTGATTTTCTGATGTACGTATTTGGGTGCAACAGGCTGGCAGGGGCCGCGCCGAAGCTGCAGATTTGTCACATAAATTGACCGCCATGACCCGTATTTGGTTCTTGCTTTTTGCTCTGGTTTCTGTGACCGCCACCGCCCAAGTCACCGGTACCCTCCGCGGCACGGTGGTAGACACCGAATCCCGTTTCCCCATTCCCATGGCTGGGGTGGCCCTGATGGTGGACAGCACCGCCATCCAAACCGTGGCCGACCTTGACGGGCGCTTTGCGTTTGAAGACGTTCCGGTGGGCCGCCACGCCTTGGTGGTCTCTGCCATTGGGTTTGAGACCACCTCGCGTTCGGGCATCATCATCAACTCGGCCAAGGAGACCGTGGTGGAACTCGCGCTGGAAACCGCGGTGATGTCCGTGGGCACCGCCGAGGTGGAAGCCACACGTCGACCCGGTGCGGCCATGAACGAGATGGCCACTGTATCGGCCCGGGAATTTTCGGTGGCCGAGACCGACCGCTATGCGGGCTCGCGTGGAGACCCCGCGCGTATGGCCAGCAACTTTGCCGGCGTCCAAGGCGCGGACGATTCGCGCAACGACATTGTGGTGCGCGGCAACAGTCCTTCCGGGGTGCTCTGGCGCGTGGAGGGCATCGACATCCCCAACCCCAACCACTTTGCCATTCCCGGCACCGGTGGCGGGCCTGTGGCCATCCTCAACAATAAGTTTTTGGCAAACTCTGACTTCTACACTGGGGCCTTTCCGGCAGAGTTTGGCAACAGTACTGCCGGGGTGTTCAACCTGCGCCTGCGGGGCGGCAACCGCAACAAGCATGAGTTCAGCGGGCAGTTTGGTTTCCTGGGCACCGAAGTCTTGGCCGAAGGACCCCTCAATCGCGAAAAAGGCCACTCTTACCTGGGCATGTACCGCTACTCGACTGTGGAGCTGTTCAGCGTGTTGGGCATTGACATCGGTACCTCAGCGGTGCCGCGCTACCAAGACGGCGCCTTCAAGGTAAATCTCCAAGGCGAAGGAGGCAGCAACCTGGCCCTCTGGGGTTTTGGCGGCACCAGCTCGGTGGACATCCTTATCTCAGACCAAGTCAGCCCTGAACGCAACATCTTTGGCGAAAACGACCGCGACCAATACTTCCGCTCGCGCATGGGATTAGCTGGAGCCACTTGGAGCAAACCGTTCAACAAAGACACCTACCTCAAGACCACCCTGGCCCATGGCATTGACGTGCAGGACTCTTACCACGAGCTGGTTTTCCGCCAACTCACCCCTGAGAACACCTACCAAGTGGACTCACTGGCGGGCCTGCTGCGGTACCGCTTTGAGCAACAAAAGACCTCGCTGGCCTCCAGCCTGAACCGCAAACTCAACGCCAATTGGACCTTGCGCACCGGGGTGCTCGTGGATGTTTTCCAGTGGGACTTCCGCGACAGCATTGCCCAACTCGAGCCTGACTTGCCGGGTTACGGCACTTGGAATACCCGTTGGGACGCAGACGAGACCGCTGCGTTGCTGCAAGCTTACGCTCAAGTCAAGTGGCGCCCCAACGACCGCTTTACCATGGTGGCCGGTTGGCACGTACAAACCCTGACGCTCAACGGTAGCAGCAGTTGGGTGGAACCGCGTATTGGGGCCACCTATGACCTGCGCCCCAACCAACGCCTGTCGCTCGGGGTGGGTGAACACAGCCAAATGCAACCGGCCTACCTCTATTTCTACGGCGACGAGCGCGACGCAGGCGGGCGGGTCATCCCCAACAACCGCGACTTGGGCTTCACCCGCAGCCGCCACGCAGTGCTGGGCTACGAAGTAGGCCTGACCGACCGCCTGCAAGGAAAGGTGGAGGTGTACTACCAGACCCTCAGGGATGTTCCAGTGGACCAGCTTGCTTCCAGTTTCTCGCTGATCAACGCGGGCAGCGGATTTGTGCGCTTGTTCCCGGATTCGCTGGTCAACAGCGGCACGGGAACCAACTACGGCATGGAGTTCACCTTGTCGCGCGCATTCCAGGACGGGTACTTCTTTATGGTGACCGCATCGGTGTTTGAAGCCAAGTACAAAGGCAGCGACGGTGTAGAACGCAACGTGGAATTCAACGGCCGTTACGCATGGAATGCGCTTGCCTCCAAAGCATGGGCGCTGAACAACAGCACGTCGTTTGTTTCCGGAGTGAAACTGACCTCGCTGGGCGGACGTTGGTACGGTCCTGTAGACATGGAGGCCTCCAATGCGGCGCGCGAGATCATTTGGGTCGACAGTCAGCGCAACACCTTGCAGTTTGACCCCTACTTCCGCGCCGACGTGAAGCTCAACCTGAAGTTCAACCGTCCCGAAACCACCCACGAGGTGGGCGTGGACCTTGTGAACGTGACCAACCGCAAGAACATCCTCAAGCTCACCTATGCTCCCGATGAGAATAACAATCCCGAGGAAAGCATACGTGAAGAATATCAGTTGGGCTTTTTACCCGTCTTTTTCTATCGTGTAGACTTCTGATTTACAAACCCTTAGCCTCTTATTTGTATTCAGTCCAAATAAAAATACCACAAACGGGGTATTGAGCAGCGCGTTATTCCACTCTAGGTTTGCAGCGTAAAGAGAAAGAGATGGTTAAGCGAAGCTTTTTGATGGGTCTGATGGCAGCAACGGTATTCACCAGCTGCCAAAAAGACGACGAGATGCCGACATGTGAAACCTCTGGATTCACTGTTCCCCAAACCTACATCTACACCGACGCCGACGGCAACAGCACCGTAAACTACAACGGTCAAGAGCAACGTTTGGAAATGCTGAGCGAAATGACCAGCTACCTCAAAACTGCAAACACGCCTGGCACTGCGGTAGACGCACAGACCTTGAAGGACATGTACGCCAACGACGGCTACACGTGGGCCGACGCTGAAAACCTCGGCATGAATGGCTCAAGCAAACAATTGAAAAGCAAAACTGCTGCAGGCAGCGGTACGGCTGACCCAACCGTTCAGGCCTACTACGAAAATCTGATGGATGAAGTAGACGCACTGAGTCAAACCACCACCGCAGGCAGCACTGACGGAGGGCCAGGTCAAGGTGGCGTTGTACAGAGCACTACCAACTCCTCGAAGCAATACCTGCAAAACGCAAATGGTATTGAGTATACCCAGTTGATCGAGAAAGGCCTCATGGGTGCGGTATTCTACAACCAGATCTGTGTGGTCTACACCGGGTCGGGCAAGATGGACGTGGACAATACCACCCCTGTTGATCCCGACAACGGCAAGTACTATACCGTAATGGAGCATCACTGGGATGAGGCCTATGGATACTTCACCACCGCCACCGACTACCCCACCTCAGGCACCAATCGCTTCTGGGGCAAGTACGCCAACAGCCGCGAAGGTGTTTTAGGAACAGCTTCTGCCCTGAGCGAAGCATTCCGAACCGGCCGTGCGGCTATAGCTGCCAACGACTTGGACGCTCGTGATGCGCAGATCGCCATCATCCGCCATGAAATGGAGCGCGTTGCTGGTGGTACCGCCATCCACTACCTCAACAGCGCTGTGGCCAACTTTAGCGACGACGCCCTGCGCAACCACGCACTCAGCGAAGCATGGGCCTTCATGGGCGCCCTGCCTTTCGGATACGAACCGGTGATCAACTCAGCTGAATTGCAAGCCCTGTACACCACCATCGGCGATGATTTTTACGCGGTGACCACTGCTGACCTGCTCAGCGTACGAGATCAGTTGGCCACCCTTTTGAATATGGAAGATGTCAAAGAATCCCTGTAAGCCAAATCAGTGGGAATTCAATGCGGGGGGCGTTCCAACGGGGATGCCCTTTCGCGCGTTCCTGATTGCGCTCTTTGCCCTGGCTTTTGTAGCCTGCGAAAAGCCCGAAGACGACACCCCGGCAGACGATTTTGACCGTGGCGCGTTGCTCACCAATTGGGCCGACGGCATCATCTTGCCGGCCTACGAAACCTGGGCCGAAGATGTGAGCGCACTGGAATCGGCCCTGCTTGATCTGGATTCAGAAGCAGGCGAGATTGAATTGGCTGGCGCCCGTGAAGCATTGCACCGTGCCCGCACAAGCTGGCAAACCGTGGCCTACTTCGACTTTGGTCCGGCCGCTTCACTGGCGTTGTCTGCCGTTACCAACATCTACCCATTAGATACTGAACAGGTGCTCGAGAACCTCTCAGCCGAAGAAGTCAACCTGGAAATCCCGGCCAACCTGGCTGCCGGGGGCTTTGAAGCCTTGGACTACTTGCTCTACGGTACAGGCGCTACCGACGCAGAGGTGTTGGCCTTCCTGACCGCAGAAGCAAGCGCCATTCCCTACGCCCAGCAAATCGGTGGGCTGTTGGCCGCCAAATCACAAGCTGTGTACGATGCATGGTCGCCTGCCTCAGGCAACTACCGCGCAACGTTTGTAAATGCCACCGGCACCGACGTGGGTTCAGGTTTGGGTTTGATGCTCAACGCCTTCAACCGCGTGTACGAAGCCGACGTGCGCAAGAACAAACTGGGCTTGCCTTCGGGTGCCATGACCTTCTCGATGACCCCGCTTCCCGATCATGTAGAAGGCGCATACAGTCAAGTTGCTTCCAACGATTACTTGCTGACCGCCTTGGACGCTTGCGACCGCATTTACAACGGCATCAACGCCGAAGGGTTTGATGGTGTGGGCCTCGACGACTACCTGCACACCTTGGGCGCCAACCACTTGGACGCGCCCTTGAACTTGGCCATCCAAGAGCAATGGCAAGCCGCTACCGACGCGGTGGAAGCCCTGCCTGCACCCCTTGCCGCCACCGTGGTTTCTGACCAACAAGCTTGCCTGGACGCCTACGGCGAACTCCAGCAAATGGTGGTGCTGTATAAGGTGGATATGATGTCCTGCCTGGGCGTGCTGATTACCTACCAAGACAACGACGGCGACTGATCCGTGCACCCCTGGTTGAACCGACCGGTTGAGCTGGCGCCGCTGGTGGTCTTTCGGATTTTATTCGGAACGGTTGCCGTGTACTCCACAGTCCGCTTTGCGGCCTATGGGTGGATCCACGAGCAGTACGTTGCTCCCAAACTCTTCTTTCCCTATTACGGCTGGGATTGGCTTCCCCGCCCTTCGCAGATCGGCATGTACGTGCTGTTTGGCCTGATGCTGTTGGGGGCGTTGGGCGTGCTGCTGGGCGCCTTTTACCGGTGGTCCGCGGGCCTGTTCTTTTTGGCGTTCACCTTCGTAGAGCTGTTGGACAAAACCAACTACCTCAACCACTACTACTTCGTGAGCCTGGTGGCCCTTGCGATGCTGTTTTTGCCCGCCCATCGCAACGCCTCGGTGGATGTGTGGCGCCGGCCCAAAATCGCATGTTCACATGCACCTTGGTGGACGGTGAGCGCGCCCAAAATACTGCTGACCTTGCTGTACTTCTTTGCAGGTGTGGCCAAGCTGCATCCTGAATGGTTGCTGGAAGCCCAACCCTTGCGAATCTGGCTCCCACAACACACCGATTTGCCTGTGATTGGCCCCCTGCTTGACGAGTTGTGGGTGGCCTATGCCTTCAGTTGGGGCGGGGCGTTGTTTGATTTGCTCGTTGGTTTTGCGTTGTGGTCTGACCGTTGGCGCAATTGGGCTTACGTGGCGGTCCTCGGTTTTCACGGGATCACTTGGGCGCTGTTTCCCATCGGGGTGTTTCCACTGATGATGATGGTGGTGACCCTGGTGTTTTTTCCACCCCCTGTGCACCGCCGGTCGTTGGAGGTACTGGGCGTATATGCAGTCTCTGCACGTACCTTTGCCTTCCGCAAAGGATGGGGCCGATTGGTTGGTGGTTTGGGCGTGGTGTTTTTGGTGGTGCAGTTGGTGTATCCCTTCCGCTACGCATTGTATCCCGGAGACTTGTTTTGGAACGAGGAGGGCTACCGCTTCTCGTGGCGTGTGATGCTGATGGAAAAAGCGGGCAAGGCGTTCTTTTACGTCAAAGACGCGCGCTACCCCGGTGAAAAAGAAGTCGTGCTGGGCCAATACCTCACCCCCAACCAAGAAAAGCAGATGTCCACCCAACCAGACATGCTGCTCTACTTCGCGCATTGGATCGCTGAGGAATACGAACGTCAAGGCGTGCAAGATCCCAAGGTCCGCGCCGAGGTGTGGGTAGACCTCAACGGTGAAGGGTCCCACTTGTTCATTGATCCTTACTACAACCTTGTGGAGGCCGAGGACGGCTTTCACCACCAACCGTGGATCATTCCGCGCGATTCGGTGATCACCCTGGACGGGCTGGAGGCCATGCGTCCGCATTTGCGAGCACAACATGGGTGGTAGAACACTGGCATTGCTGCTGGTCTGCTGGGCCGGGCTGTTGGGTGCACAAACCTGCACGCTGACCCTGTCCTTGCGTGACAGCACCTCGGAAAAGTCGCTCTCAGGCGTGCTCGTGTGGGCCGAGAGTCCTCGTTTCATGGATGCGGTGACCGGCGCCAAAGGCACCTGTACCTTTGGCGGATTGGAGCCGGGTGAATGGCGCTTCCGCTGCGTGCATTCCGGGTACATGGCCACCACCCTGCTGGTGGAGATTGGAGAGGTGGCCGAACAGTCGGTGAACCTCACCCTCATTCCCTTGGAATTCGACCTGGGTACTGCCCAAGTAGAAGGACGCGCCAACCGCGAAATGATTTCACTGCGCCCCGTGGAAGCCGGTTCGGTGTTCAGCGGCATGAAGTCCCACCTGATCCGTCCCGAGGCCCGGGCAGCCAACGTCACCTCATCGCGGCAGGTGTACGCCAAAGTGCCGGGGCTCAACATCTGGGAAAGCGACGGCGCGGGCATCCAACTCGGCATCGGTGGACGCGGGCTGAGCCCTAACCGCACCAGCCATTTCAACGTGCGCCAAAACGGCTTTGACATCTCTGCCGACCCCCTCGGATATCCTGAAAGCTACTACACCCCACCGCTGGAAGCTGTGGAACGCATCGATGTGGTGCGCGGCGCAGGAGCCCTGCAGTACGGCACCCAGTTTGGCGGCCTGATCAACTTCCGCATGAAACACGCCCACCCCGGCGACTCCCTTATGGTGAGAATCAAGCAGACTTTCGGTACCTATGGTCTGCGCGATACCATCAGCCCGGCCTTGGCCTCGTCCAATTCAGTGGTGCATGCACAGGGCAGCTTGCCTTCGGGGGTGACCTACTTGGGGTTCTACCAGCACAAGCGCGGCGCCGGCTGGCGTCCCAACGGAGATTACCGCGTGCACACCGGTCACGTGAACTTCCAATACGCGCCCTCAGACCGCAGCGAATGGGGCGTGGAATTCACCCACATGGATTACCTGGCCCAGCAATCGGGCGGGTTGTTGGACAGCCAATTTGAGCAGGATCCGCGCCGCGCCTTCCGCGAGCGCAACTGGTTTGCGGTGAATTGGAACTTGGCGGCGGTGCACAACGTGACCCAATTCTCCCCGCTCACCGAGTGGCGCACCACCGCCTTTGGACTCTCGGCCAGCCGAAAAGCCCTTGGGTTCTTGGGCCAAGCCGGCCGGGTGGATTTTGAAGAGAATCCGCGTGATTTGATCTGGGGTGAATTCCGCAACATGGGCGTGGAAAGCCGGTTGCTGCACCGGGTCAATGTGCGGGAACGCATCGCGGTTTTGCTGGTGGGTGCACGTGTATTCCAGGGCAACAGCCATGCGCGACAAGGGGTGGCGCCCGCGGGGACAGATCCCACCTTTAACTTCAGTGATCCCGAAACCTTTGCCGGCACCGATTACCGCTTTCCCAACACCAATGTGGCGCTGTTTACCCAGAACATCATTCCGCTGGGCAAGCACCTGAGCCTGACGCCGGGGGTTCGTCTGGAACACATCTCTACCCGCGCCAACGGAACGGTGCGTGAAACGGTGCTCAACGGCGCAGGTCAAATCGTGGACGACACCCTCTACACCGATACCCGCGAGCGGGCCCGCACCTTTGTACTGGCTGGCATGGGACTCAGCTACCAGCCCTCACCCGACTTTGAGCTGTACGCCAACGCTGTGCAGAACTACCGGGCCATCAACTTCTCTGACATCCAAGTGCAAGGCCTGTCCATTGTGGTGGATCCCAATATCCAAGACGAACGCGGCGCCAACCTCGATTTGGGCGTACGCGGAGACCTCAACGGTTCGGTGCAATACGACATCAGCGGTTTTGCTCTCTTCTACCGCGACCGCATTGGTGCCTTCAACACCGCCATTCCAGACCCCATTTTGGTGCAGCGTGTAATCCGCTACCGCACCAACATTTCCGATGCGCGCATTTTGGGTGTGGAAGGATTGATTCAGGGCACCATTCGCTTGTGGGAAGATCCCGATGCGCCGCACCTGCACTGGTTCATCAACGGTGCACTCACCGAGGGGAAATACCTCACCAGCGAAGAATCCGCCTTCAGCGGCAACCAAGTAGAATTGGTCCCGGCAGTCACCAGCAAAGTGGGCGCGGCATTCGAATGGCAAGAGCTCACCCTCAGCACCCAGTACACCTACACCTCCGAGCAATTCACCGACGCCACCAACGCCCAGCGCACCCCGGGAGCGGTAGACGGATTGGTTCCAGCGTATGCGGTGCTTGATTTTGGGGCCAAATGGGTCCGTGGCAGGGTCACCCTCGAGGCGAACCTCAACAATGCCTTAAACACCCCTTATTTCACGCGACGCGCGGCGGGCTACCCCGGTCCGGGGATCATTCCTGCGGATGGCCGGGCAATTTTCTTGGGTGTGGGTGTTCAGATTTAGCGCTTAGCGGTCAGAGGGGGTGACGTTGAGGGTCCAGCTCCAGGTACACTCTCGATAGGGGTTGTTGGGTTCCGATAGTGGGGCATTGAACGCATTCAGCGTAATCACAGGGATGGCTACGTCCTTGGCCCACGGCTGACCTGCCACCTGCATTTGCGGCAGGTAGGGCAACGCCGAAAACCCAAAACTTCGAGGCAGATTGTTGGACCAATTCAAGGTCCAACCTGAACCGTGCGTCCACGCCACGTGGTCCGCACGGTGAACCACCCCTGATGCTTGGACCACGTCGTACGGGGCGAGCAGCAAGGTTTCATCGCTGGCCGTGTGGCTGCCCCAATAAGTCCCCGCGCCGCGGTCAGAGTAGTTTTCCAACGGACCATAACCCAACCACTTGAGGTTGTGCATCCCGGAGTCGCCATACACGCGCACACCAATGCGCACCGGATAATCATGGCCATGCCCAAACTCAAGTGCGCTCTCCATCCGAAGCTGTCCCTCCACATCCACAGTGTAGCTCACCTTGAAGAACCCTCGCTCTTCCATGAAATCGCCCCCCAGGCTGAGGGTGGCCCCGTCTACCTCGGCAAAAAGCACAGACATCCGGTTGCCGGCAACAGCCCAAAAGCGGGCGTCTTCATCAGACATCATGCGGTCTTCTCCAGGCAGAGGGAAGCGGTCAAAGGTCCATTCACACGGCAAGGGCATTAGGTTTCCGTCAGCAGTGGTGATGGCAACGGGCAATCCACTCTGCATGGAAACGGTATAGGTCACTGCATCGGCCTCAAACACATAATTGTCACCGTCAAGTTCCCAAGCCAGTTCGGACGCCGGCTTCGGTGCTTCGGGTTTGAGTTCCATGCCCAGTGGTTGTCCACGGTAACACTCATACACCAGTGGCGAACCGGCACCGGGCAATTTGAGCAGCTGAAAATCAAATGCGCCTCCGGCCTGTAGTGCGTCCTGGTGTTCGGTGCCTACAGCTGAGAACCATTCGCCCAAACTGTACCACTGCTCACCCAAACCTTGATCCAGTGCAAGACTGCCCAATTCGCGGATTCCGTCTTCTTCAGTCACCCGAAGCCGCAACTCCAACGGGCCTGTCTCTGCCGACCCCCATTTGCGGCGAATCAGCAAGTCATCTTCACCACTGACGTCCGCAATTTGCATGCGCATTTCGTATTTGCCAAAGGCGGATTTCAATTCGTTGACTGCGGGCAAGAACGTCCCTTCAGCATTCCACAATTCACCGCGATGCACTCGGTCCCAACTGAAAAACGAACCGCAGAAATACGGATCCTGCTCCCAGGATTTCCAATCTTTCAACCATCCTCCCCAGCCCGGTGCTATCGGCGGCTTGATTCCGCCCCACAACCAAGCCTCCTGCCCACGCTCTTGGTAGATGGTGGTCATGGTTTGGTTGGACCCGTACAGTTTGACTTGGCCTGAAGTCCAATCGTAGCTGCCCACCAAGCACGGATGATCCTGAACATAGGCGGGAGCGGGCCGGTGGTTTGCTTGTTCAAACACCATCACTCCGTAGTCTTCCGCCAATCGAAGCAGCGCTTCAGGCGCTTGGTCGCAGTAACTGACGGCGTTGCCTCCTATTTGGGTCCACTTCTCCAGCGCTTCTTCCCAAGCCTTCCTCAGATTCAACTCCCCTGCGCCCGGCCAAATGCTCAATTCAAGGGCGTGGATGCGCATACGGTCCGGCCCACAGCGCAGCTCCCCTTGGTCCACCGTAAGCGGCCAATCCTTCATGAACGAAAGGTCCGTGAGGTACTCACGTCCGTCAGGCAAACGGATGGAAAACGGCGCGGCTTGATCGCGCTCTATAACATCTGGACCACTGGGAAAATATATCTCGTGACGCTTGCCCGGTTTGAGCGATACAACCTCACTGATCTCAACACGTCGACCGCCGGTTTGACACCCAAAAGTGGCTGTGGCACCTTTGATTTTCTGGGTGCCGTTGTTGGTGACAGTCAGGTACAAACCGTCTTCGCGAAACTCGGCACGGGTCAGTTCCAGATTCCGCTCAAAAACACGTGGAGTGAGCCCGGTGGCCATCACACCGTCACACAACACCTCTAAGGTATTGGTACCTGCCTGCCAGCGACCCGACAAGTCCAACTGCTGGGCTTGGTGCATAGGTGCCACTTCTAGGCTATCGCCATTCCAAATCACCACAAACGCCTTCCATGAGGGTGGAAACGCCAAGGTCAATGCGGCCTCTTCAGGCACCTCTTGAGCAACCTCCACCGCATAGCGGCCCTGGTGGGTTCCGTCCGCCCCCTGCCAACCCAACTGGATGCGTGGGTCTTGCATGTTTTCAACGGCGTTCCAATCCAGGCAAAGCTGCCAGTCTTGGGCAAATAGAAGTGCCGGGGCAAGAAGTCCGAAGAAGGCTAGAAGTAGACGGGTGTTCATACGGGCAAAGTAGCCAAGATCGGCCCGGCTCTTTCGCAGGGTTTGGACGGGGTTTCCAATCGACTTCGTGGATTCGCGCGTATCCAACCCGTGGGCTTCGGCCCCGCGGCACCGCCGCCACCTCAAATCCACCCGTTCTGACGAACGCACGAAAGCTCCGCATCTCACCCCTCATTTCCCAACCCCTAGGTGGTCTTTTGGATGATCGAGCTGACTTTGCAAATGACCTTGACATGCCGAACCTCTCCCCCACACGGGTGTTGATTCCCTATGGGACTCTTTTCACGCAAATCCCCCAAGCAAAAGCTGGAGGAAGCCTACCGCAAAAAGCTCGAAGAAGCGCACAAAGCCTCACAAGTCAACCGCACCAAAGGCGATCAGCTCCTGGCTGAAGCCGAAGACATTTTGAAAAAGATTGAAGCGCTCGGTTAGATCAAAGCAGGTTGATGCGCTCTGAAATCGCATCGCGGTAAGAACCGCCAATAGGGAACTCTTCCTCCTTGCCTTCCAGCAAGATGTTGGACGAGCTTTGGATGGCTGTAATCTTATGGACATTCACGATGTACGAACGGTGGATGCGCTGGAAATGCGCGTCCGGGAGCTTGCGCTCGATGTCCTTCATGGTGGCGTGGATGGTGTACTTGTCGTCCTTGAGGTGAATGACCACGTAATCCTTGAGGGCCTCAATACAAATGATGTCGTCGGTCTGGAGGCGTACCAAGCGTGACTTGGCCTTCACGAAAATCAAATCCGCATTCTCTTTGGGAGTAGCCAGCTTGCGCAACAACTCGTTTTCAAGCTTGACTTCGCTTTCCTTCTTGTGCTTGTGGATGGCCATTTCCACCGTAGTGTGGATGTCGATCTCTTTGAACGGCTTGAGTATGTAGCCGTGCGGCTCGGTCATCTTGGCGGACTTCAGGGTGCTCTCGTCCGAGTGGGCGGTCAAGAACACAATCGGAATGTCGATCTCTTGACGGATGGCCGCGGCAGCCTCGATGCCCGTCATTGTGCCCTTGAGCATGATGTCCATCAGTGCGATATCTGGCTTGAGGTCTTTGGCCAGGTTGATGGCTTTTTCACCAGTATCGGTGGTACCAACCACGTTGTAACCCAGCTTTTTCAGGCTGCGCTCGATGTCTTTGCGGACGATGCTCTCGTCCTCGGTAACCAGAATGTTTACAGGCATTTCAAGGGTGTTGGGGCTTGTCAAATGTAATCAAAAAGCGGGTCCCGGATTCGGCGTCCACCTCGATGGTGCCGTCCAGCTGTTCCACTAACGTATACACCAACTGCACGCCAAGCGAATCGGATTCTTCATAGCGGAAATCCGCTGGAAGTCCAATCCCGTTGTCGGCCACCAAGATGCGCACATGATCTTCGCCGTCAGTGATCTCGATGGTGAGTTCGCGCTCATCGATGCCCTTGAACGCGTACTTCATCGCATTCGACACCAACTCGTTGATGATCAGCCCGCATGGGATGGCCTGGTCCAGTGACAAGAAAATTCGGTCAAACCGCGTCAGCAATTTCACCTCCCCAGTGGTAAAACTGTAGGTGTGAATCAGGTTACGCGCAATGTTTTGGATATAGTCGGTGAATTCAATCGATGAGAAGTCTGTGGTGCGGTACAGCGTCTCGTGGATGTAGCTCATGGACTTGATGCGGTTCTGGCTCTCTTGCAAGATTTCCAGGGTGCCCTCATCTTGCACAAAGCTCGACTGCAAGTTGAGTATGGATGAGATCACCTGCAAGTTGTTTTTCACTCGGTGGTGCACCTCTTGGAGCAGCACGTCCTTTTCTTTGAGTGAGTCGCGGATTTGCTGGTCGATTTCTTTGCGGTCGGTGATGTCGTAGGTGAGGCACGAAATTTCCTCGGTTTGTCCCCCGCTGTTCACCGGGTTGAGAAAGACTTGTAGCCATACGGTGTCGTCATATTGGTTTCGCAAGGCCACTTCAAATTCTTTGGCCGCGCCTTTGAATGCGTCCTTGAAAGCTTGCAATTCCCCGAGGTAATGTTGGGGATCGATATGGCTTTCAATGCTTTCCATGAAGCGGTCCCCCACCCGCACATGCTCGCCAAACTGCTGTTCCATAAACCAAGCAAAGTTGCGGTTGCATGCGGTGATGATGTTGTCCTGGTTGAGCGTCCACATGCTCATGTTTCGGGTTGACTCGAAGATGGACTCCAAACGTGCTTGTTGTTCAGCGGCCAGTGCCTCGCTACGACGGGTGGCCGTCACATCACGGAAAATCGCACGCACCGAATCAGGTTTCCCTTTGAGCAGGCGTACACTCGCATCGCCTTCAGCCACCACCACTCGACCGCCTTGGCCCACAAAGGAGACTTCCATGTTCTCCCCGGTAAACGTGCTGGTCACCTTGCGTCGACGGTCCAACGTACCGGCCGGCACCAAGTCGTAAATGTTCTTGGTACCCAGCTCTTCGCGGCCATAGCCCAGGGCTTGAATGAAGGCATTGTTGGCGTATAACAGCTCGCCTTTCTGGTCAATGCTGAGAATAAAATCTCGGGCGTTATCAAAGATGTCGCGGTAGCGCTCCTCGCTTTCGCGCAGCTCGATTTCGGCCTGTTTGAGTTCGGTGATGTCGCGGGAAACCCCCATCGAACCCACAACTTCTCCATCGTTGTTGCGGATGAGTGAAGCGCTGAGCAAGCAAGTAAACACCTTTCCGTCCCGGGTGATGTTTTCGATTTCTCCTGAAAAGGTGCCGTTCTGTTCAAGCGAGTTGCGCACCAGGCGGTAGTCCCATGTACTGGCGTACAACTTTTCTGCTGGAGAACCTTCCAACTCTTCCAAGGTGAACCCAAATTGTTGTTGGGCTGCACCGTTGAATTCGGTAATGCGGAACTGGTCGTCCACCGCTATGATCATATCGATGGAAGACTCAATGATGTTACGCGCAAAATTTTCAGCGGTAATGAGCTTCTTCTGGGTGACCTTGTGTTCCTCAATCTCACGCTTAAGCACCAGGTTGATCTCCTCTGCCAACTCTGCGCGTACTTTCTCTTGTAAGAGTTGCACGCGGGTGCTGAGGTTGTGCATGGTCACTTGAATGGAAGGCTTGTTGTCATATACGGTCAACGTTGCTTTGAATCCCACGTCCAGTTCTATGCCCTTGCAGGTGCGCACTTTGATTTCGCGGTAAGGCACCTCTTCGCCTTCGCGGATTTCGTGCAAATCGCCCAGCACTTGCAGCGCCGATTCTCCGGTGAAGAACTCGGCAAACTCATGGCCGTACAAGTCGTCCTCGTCCTCTGCCTCAACGAGTTGAATACCACCCTGGTTGGCGTATTTGACCAACATGTCGGTCACAATAAACACCCCGTTGGGCGAGTTGTCCACCAGGTTTTTGAAGCGGTCCATGGACTGCTCCAACTGGCTCTCAGTACGCTTGCGCGATGTGATGTCGTAGAAGAGCATTACCTGCACCTCTTGGCCTTGGTACTGGATGTTACTGCCGGATGCTTCCAGGAACATGTCTTGGTCGTCCCACGAAGAAGCACGGACCTCTGTTTTGTTAGGTCCCCCAATGCTCAACAGTCCGCGTAATCGCTCCAAGTCGGTGTGCGGAATGTAGTCGGATATTTTTTTGCCGATCAACTGCTCGCGCTTGCCGTAGCCCAACAGTTTGGCCATTTGTTCGTTGCAATCTAAAAAGGTGTCTTCGAACAAAAATGCCACACTCTCGATGGCCACGTCACTCAGCAGACGAAAACGTTCCTCGCTTTCTCGAATTGCACGTTCAAACAGCACACGTTCGGTCACATCACGGATGGTCAAACACACCCGAATGTGGTCCTCCTCTTGGAGGGAATTGATCTTGAGTTCAGCGTGAAACTGGGTACCGTCAACCCTTTGGCAAACGGCTGATGCACGGTGTTGATCTCCGTGAAGCGCTTGCTCCATTTTTATGGTCAACAACTCCGTATTGGTGTGTTCACGCACCACACGTGCTTGGTCGCCTTGGATCCAAGTCCAGGTGGCAACATCATCTTCGCTGCCTCCAAAAATGGTCACGGCCTGTTGATTCGCTTGTACCACGCGATCCTGGTCCACAATTACCATAGCATCCATGGCGTGCTCAAACAAGGTTGCGTAGCGTTCGCGGTTGCCGCGGGATTCAGTGATGTCCATGAGTGTAGCCTGGATCACCCCGTTTTCGTCCAAATAGGAGTTCTCTGAACACCAAATGACCGTGCCATCCTCGCGAACCATGCTTACCTCGAAATTGGTCAGTGAACCGGTTTCCCGCAAGGCCGTCAAATAGGCTTCGCGGTTGTAGTGAGGCGGCAAATGCCCCACCAACGTATTGCCACGCAACTCGCGGTAACTGCCGTATCCCAACATTTCGGCGAAGGCCTGGTTGCAGTTGATCACCCGACCGCTCTCGGCGTCCAAGGTGAGTGCACCCGCAACGTTGCGGTCAAACAACTGCTTGTAGGCATCTGCGCGGAAAGCTTCGTCTTGCAATAAACGCAGCTGGTAGTAGGTCTGTCCTTGATGCAGGATGGGATGCAGGTGCAGCGTCCATTCGGGTTGTTTTCCTGTCAAAGATTGTGGTTGCAATGCATCCAATTCTGTCATGCGGAGCCCAAATTGAGATTCGAGCACAGCACCACACCCATCAGCACTTTCACATCCCCAAGTGCGAAGCACACGTTCAAATGGGGTATTACACGCCAACACTTCAAGCGTATCACACGTGCACACGGCCAGTGCGTCGCGGGGGTGAGTCAGCCAAGGCTGCCATGCGGGATTGTCAGGTGTCATTTGATGGGGGATTCCTGCTTACCGAGGGAGGTCTTGACTCCGTCGATCTTGAATTCCTCCCCAAATTTATACCGGATGATCATTCGTGGCTCACCCGACTGCTGAAAGTAGTTCCAATTGCCGTGGCGCTCCCCGCTTTTGTACTTGCCTTCCAACTTGACTTGCCCGTTGCGGTAGTACCACGTGTGCTTGCCTTGGGGAATGCCGCCAGCAAATTCACCTTTGAAATTGAGTTGTCCGTTGTCATAGGTGTGCACCCAAACGCCGTGCTTTTCGCTGTCAATGTAGTTGCCCTCTTCGGTGTGATCGTTCACCGTGTATAACCACGGCCCTTCCTTGTAGCCCAGAGCGTATTCGCCCTGGTGAATGATGTTGCCTTGGGCGTCGTACTCAACCATGAGCCCGTCTTCTTTGCCACGGCGGTATTGCTCTTCACGTTTGACCGCGCCGTTGGTGTGGTACCAGACCCATGTTCCTGTGAAGTCACCCAGCTTGTATTTACCTTTTTGCTCCTCTTTGCCATTGATGAAAAAGTACGTCCACGGCCCGTCAGGTTGGCCGTCCACGTAGCTCCCTTTAGCGCGGATCTCACCTGTGGGGTAATACAGCGTCCAGTCGCCTTGGTAGCGCCCTTCAGCGTCCACGATGCCCTCGCCCACTTTGACGTTGTTCTCGTAAATGGTACTGGCCACAATAGCCCCTTCCCCATCGTATTCTCGGAAGACCCCTTGTTTGCTCCCATCCTTGTAGGCGCCAATGGACTTGAGTGTTCCATCGGGATTGTACTCTTTGCGCACTTCAGGCATCAACGCTTGCTCGGCATCTTCCACCAGTTTTCCACCGCGCCACACTTCAATGCGGTCTAAATCACCTTTTTTGTTGTAGAACTTGAAAATGCCGTTGCGCACGCCGTTCATCCAACGTCCTTCTACTTTGATTTTGCCGCTAGGATACCACTCCACCCAGCGCCCGGCGCGCTTTCCAGTGGAAGTGATGCGGTTCACCTTCTCGATGCTGCGCAAGTAGCCCTGGTCGTATCCCAAAAGTGTGATAATGCGCCCGTCTTTAGCGTACTCGTAACCCCTCCCTGATTCTTTGCCATCTTCAAAGATCACCGTGCGGTACAGCTCACCAGAAGCATAGAAATACCTGGCCTCGCCTTGCAGGGTATCGGTCAAATAAGTGAGCTCTTCGATCAGGTTGCCCTCACCGTCGAAGTTGAACGCCAAGCCTTGGCGCAAATCCTGCTCGTAATTGATTTTTTGCTGCAGCGTACTGTCGTTGCGGTAGAACACCCATTCGCCGCTCAACTTATAATTCTCCCGGTTGCCAGCCGACTTGAGCGTGCCGTCCTCGTAGTAGGTTTTCCAGAAGCCATCAGGGCGGCCTTCCACCATGCGACCCTCACTGCTGATCACACCATTGGGGTACCGGAAAATGGTATACCCCTGGGGCAACGAGTCTTGCTGCGCTGCCACATCCAAATGAAGCACCAGAGCCAAGCAAATCAGCCAGCGAAACCGGATCCACATGCGTTGTTCACACCCCATATGATATATATCTCTTTTTTAAAGTAAATCTCATAATAGTAGTAGGGCTGTGGAAACCGTGGAAAACACGGCAAATTTCGATTTGGAGTTTGTCATTATACACGCCTGGGGTATAGTTATTCACCGAAGTATACCATTTCAAAAGGTTGTATATCAAGTTTATACAAATGCTATGAACACTATGTGGAGAACATGAATTTGGGTTGTTTTGTCGGGAATTACCATGGATAAACCGGTGTGGATCTGTGTGGAAATGACCCAAAATTAGGCGCCCAAAAATGAGGTCGATTGCAGACGATAGTGCATCTGAACTTTTTGTTGAGAGGACCAAAAGAAGTTTCTGTAGTGTTGTCCACATGTTTAGGCTACGTTATCCACGCCGCTGTGAATTATGTGTAAAACGCGCAGAACAAGGATTTGTGCGCGTTTGCAGGCGTGTAATCGGTGGTATATTCGTGAAAAATTGCGAAGCCATGGCCCACATTAGCATTGGTTCTGACCATGCAGGATTCGAACTCAAAGAGCGCATGCGTGCGTGGTTGGAATCCGAACACCAAATCAACGACTGCGGAACATACTCCGAGGAAAGCACCGATTATCCTGAATATGCCCACGCTGTGGCTAAAGCTGTGGAACAAGGCGATGGGTTGGGCATCTTGATTTGCGGAAGTGCAAACGGTGTGGCCATGAGCGCCAATAAACACCAGGGTGTGCGCGCAGCCATCTGCTGGCAGGTAGAAATTGCCCAGCTCGCACGCCAGCACAACGATGCCAATGTGATCTGTATACCGGCGCGATTTGTGTCTGAGGACACTGCACGTGCTATGGTCAGTGCATTCTTGAATGAATCTTTTGAGGGTGGTCGACACGCTCGTCGTGTAGGGAAGATTGCCTGCGCATAACGCAACTCGCATGAAAAATTGGATGCTGGCAACCGCCTTGGTTGCACTGGCGGGATCCTTCCACGCCCAACTAGACTCGATCGCAATGAAATATGCGGCCACCATCACTGCCGATGAATTGAAGCAGCATTTGATGGTGCTTGCTGGCGATGAATACGAAGGCCGTGAGACCGGTATGCCTGGCCAAAAGAAAGCCGCTCAGTATATCACGAACCACTTCAAATCGTTGGGCATTCCGCCATGCGTGGGCAATGAGTATGTACAGACGTTTCCACTGCGTTCGGAATCGGTCACCGGAAGCACACTCACCGTGAACGGTGAGAGGCGTGATTTCCTTGATGGCTTCCTGTTCTTCCCAGGCTTTAGCTCCGGTGATGTTGATGTTGATGCATTGACCTTTGTCGGCTTTGGCATCGAGGACGAGAAGTACTCTGACTACGATAGCGCTGATGTAAAGGGCAAAGTCTTGATTGCATTTGAAGGAGAGCCAGTGAACGCCGATGGTACCTTCTTGATTTCTGGCAACAAGGAAGCCAGTGTATGGAATGCGGATTGGCGCGAGAAGCGTCGCATTGCAGAGGAAAAAGGCGCTGCAGGACTGATCTTGATCAAAGGCGAGTTTGACCGCTATGTAGGACGCGTGAAGTACTGGCTGCAGTCACCAGGCATGCGTTTGGATTACCCGATGAAGCGTGGTGAAGAGGTGTTACCCACCTATTTTGTAAGCGAAGGGTTGGCCGCCGAAATCTTAACCAAGGGCAAGGTATCGAAGCTCATGAAGATGCTAGATAAGTTAGCCAAGAAACCTGACACACGCGAGGTAAAAGTGGACTTGCAGATTGCCGTTGACCGGAGCCGTCAGAACTACACTGGTGAGAACGTATTGGCGTTCATAGAAGGTACCGATCCTGTGCTGAAGGATGAGATTGTGGTTGTGACTGCGCATTACGATCACATTGGTATTGTGAAGGGTGAGATCAACAACGGTGCGGATGACGACGGTTCAGGTACAGTGAGTGCCCTTGAAATCGCTGAAGCCTTTGCCAAGGCCAAATCGGAAGGCCACGGTCCCCGACGCAGCGTACTGGTGATGACCGTGAGTGGCGAGGAAAAAGGCCTGCTTGGCAGCGAATGGTACAGCGAATACCCGGTGTTCCCCCTGGAACAAACTGTGTGCGACCTGAACATTGACATGATTGGACGCATCGATGAGGCCCATGCCAACGATGAGCGTTATGTGTATTTGATTGGATCAGACAAGCTCAGCACTCAACTCCACTCGGTGAGCGAGGCGTGCAACAGCAACTATACCCAGTTGGCCCTGGACTACACGTACAACGATCCCAAAGATCCCAACCGCTTCTACTACCGTTCGGATCACTACAACTTTGCCAAGCACGGCATTCCAGTGATCTTCTACTTCAGCGGTGTGCACGAAGATTATCATAAGCCTGGTGATGATCCAGAAAAGATCATGTACGACAAGACGGCCGAGATTGCCCAATTGGTGTTCCACACTGCATGGGAAGTGGCCAACCGTGATGAGCGCTTGCCTGTAGACGTCGAAAACGAGTTTACCGATTAAGGTTGTGGACCAGGCAGGTGCGCTTCGATGAAGGCTTCGGTCTCGGCCAAATAGTCGGTGTAGGCTTGTCCGGTACCTGGGCCGTAGAATCCGGTGTGGATCTTAAGCACCTCCCCTTCCGGGCTGATAAACACGCTTGTGGGGAAGGAAATCACGCGGTTCAATTGACGGAATACGCGCGAGGCTTCTGACTTGGAAGCTGTACCTCCGATGTAAAAAGGATAGGTGATGCCCAGTTGATCAAATTGGCGCTGGATGTGCTTTACGTTCTGTGCAAAGTCATCACCGCGTTCAAACGCCACGGGCACAATGTCCAAGCCGCGGTCTGTGTAGCGGGTGTGGAGGTCTTGGTAGTAGGTGCTTTCGTCCAAGCAGTTTGGGCACCAGGATCCAAATATCTGCACGATGGTGAGCTTTCCTGCAAAGGCCTCGGCGTCAAATTGTGCCATGTCTCCCGTGGCATCAAGGGCTGTGAAGGTGAAGGCTTCTTGGTTGATCACGTAGGTGAGGCTGTCGGGATCGGAAAGTGTGAACGCGTCGTCGCGTACCGCTTCCCAAGTGCTTTGGTAGTGCGTTCCGGAAAGGAACACCCCATTTTGCAGCGAATCTCCAGCAACATCGGCTTCAAAGAAGAACAAGTGAGCACCATCAAAGCAGCTGAGCACCATGTGCGAGTCGGTGCGGCTGCCTTGCAGGAATCGGTAATCTCCAGTTTCGGTTATGAATGTGCCGGCGCATTGGCCGTTGTCTGGTGTGAACAGACCTTGGGCGTGGTAAGCATTGTCGGAGCCGGGTGCAAAGGTCACGCGGTAAGCGTCCGATCCTGTGTCAAGGGCAGGGTAAGGTGATGCGGTATTTCCCCGGTAGGTTCCAGTAAAGGGCACCGCGTAATTGCTCCGCGCCGAATCAATCCAGCGACCGCAAATGGTGGTGGCTGATGTAGTCGCGTAACGCAAGTAGCTGGGGTATGCCGAGATGCGCACTTCAGTGGTATCGCCGTAGACCATAAGGTCGTTGCAGGACACCTCTTCTGCCCCATTGAGGATGGTCAGGGTACCTGTGGTGTCGATGTGTACGTTCACAGGAATGGGTGTCTCCCCGGTCTCCATGGCCAAGCGCCAATAGCCCACTTGCGGTCGAAACGATGTGGGTTCGGGCTCTGGAGACAAGCAGGCAGCAAAGAGCACCACGGCACAAGCGGCCAGGATTCGAACAGTCATGTCAAGGATGATAGAGGCGCAAAATAAGAAAGGCAGCCCGGAGGCCGCCTTTCCCTAGTGGATGAATATGATGATGCTTACAGGTCGAATTGGATTCCTTGTGCAAGCGGGAGTTCTTCGCTCCAATTGATGGTGTTGGTCTGGCGACGCATGTAGGCTTTCCAAGCGTCTGAACCACTTTCGCGACCGCCACCGGTCTCCTTCTCACCGCCAAAGGCACCGCCAATTTCAGCACCTGAGGTACCGATGTTGACGTTGGCAATGCCACAATCTGAGCCTTCTGCGCTCAGGAAGCGTTCAGCTTCGCGCATGTTGGTGGTCATGATGGCCGAAGAAAGACCTTGTTTCACGTTGTTTTGCATGGCAATGGCATCACCCAATTGGTTGTACTTCATCACGTACAAGATGGGCGCAAACGTTTCGGTTTTCACGATGTCCATGTCGGGCGTTACTTCGGCGATGCAAGGTTTCACGTAGCAACCGCTGCCGTACTCTTGGCCTTCCAACACGCCGCCTTCAACAATGAAGTTGGCTCCTTGGGCTTTGGCAGCGTCAATGGCTGCTAGGTAGGTATCAACCGCATCTTTATCGATGAGTGGACCTACGTGGTTGCTCTGGTCCAGCGGAGAGCCAATGCTGAGCTGACCGTAAGCGCCAACGAGTTTCTCGGTGACTTGGTTGTACATGCTCTCGTGGATGATCAGTCGACGGGTAGAAGTACAGCGCTGACCACAAGTACCTACCGCGCCAAACACGGCACCAATGGTGGTCATTTTCAAGTCAGCGTTAGGGGTAATAATGATGGCGTTGTTGCCCCCCAATTCGAGAATAGACTTACCAAAGCGCTCTGCAACCTTGGCACCCACAATGCGACCCATGCGTGTAGAGCCGGTGGCCGAAATGAGCGGTACTCGCTCATCGCTGGTCAACCACTCGCCTACTTGATAGTTGCCTTGAATCAGGCAGCTGATGCCTTCGGGCAGGTCATTGTCACGCAGTACTTTGTGGAAGATGTTTTGGCAAGCCACACCACAAAGTGGGGTTTTTTCAGAGGGCTTCCACACGCACACGTTACCGCACACCCAGGCCAGGGCTGAGTTCCATGCCCAAACGGCTACAGGGAAGTTGAAGGCAGAGATGATACCCACAACACCCAGGGGATGCCACTGCTCATACATGCGGTGACCCGGACGCTCAGAGTGCATTGTCAATCCGTACAGTTGACGAGAGAGTCCCACAGCAAAGTCGCAGATGTCGATCATCTCCTGTACCTCACCGAGGCCTTCTTGGTAACTCTTGCCCATTTCGTAGCTCACGAGTTGGCCGAGAGATTCTTTCTTGTCACGAAGTGCTTCGCCAAACTGACGTACGATTTCGCCGCGTTGGGGAGCGGGCATTTGACGCCAGACCAAAGCAGCAGCTTGGGCAGCTTCAATCACTTGTTGGTATTCTGCTTCAGTGGTGGAGGTGACATTACCGATGTGCGCGCCGTCAACCGGCGAATAGCTTTCGATGGTGGCGCCTGCGCCGAAGGAGTTGAGACCGGTGCTGGTGCCGGCGTTGTTGTCCTGGATACCGAGGTCGGCGAGGATGGCGCTGACATCGATGGCGGTTGCAGTGTTCATGTTGGAAATTTTCTGCAAATGTAGTGAGACCCCATCCTGAAAACGGACAGAAAGGGTGGATTACGCTGATTTAACACAGTTCAAGGCCTTACCCCACGGCTTAAACAGAGAAAAGGGCAGGAAGCGGCGTTTCTGAAAGCGGCTTATCAGCGTAAAAATACGATGAAGGTGTTCCACGTGGAACTATCGCCCCAGGTGAACGAGTAAAACGGAAATATCAGATGCGCTCACACCGGAAATGCGGGAAGCCTGTCCAATGGTAGCTGGTCGAATGGCCAACAATTTCTCGCGGCCTTCGCTGCTTATGGCTTCGTACTGGTCGTAAGCAAAGTCGTTGGGAATGTGCAGGGTGTCCAATTGTTCGATCTTGCTGGCCATCTCCTGTTCTTTCTGAATGTATCCTTCGTACTTGGTAAGGATCTCCACTTGTTCCAGAACATAGCGGTTAGGTGCTTCAGATTCCATGGCAGATTGCAAGGGTTCCACGTGGAACATGAGGTCTTTGAGGTGCACGTGAGGCCGACTCAAAAGCTGGTCCGCTTTGATCTTTTGTTTGAGTGGAGTTGATCCGAGCCCTTCCAGGTATGGGTTGACAGCGGCAGGATCTACGCTCTCCTTTCCAATCCGTTTGCGCCAAGCTTTGATGGAGGATTGCTTGTGCTCCAGCTGTTGCATGCGCGCATTGCTGGCCAAGCCAAGGCTGTGGCTGAGTGGCGTGAGGCGTGTATCGGCATTGTCTTGACGCAGCAGAATACGGTATTCCGCGCGGCTGGTAAACATGCGGTACGGTTCCTTGGTGCCCTTGGTGATCAAGTCGTCGATCAGTACGCCGATGTAACCTTCAGAGCGTTTGAGGATGAACGGATCGGCTTGCGCAACGTAGCGTTGGGCGTTGATGCCGGCCATGAGGCCTTGACAGGCCGCTTCTTCGTACCCAGTGGTGCCGTTGATTTGGCCGGCGAAAAACAAACCGCTCACCAGCTTGGTCTCCAGGTTGTGCTTCAGTTGGGTAGGAGGGAAGTAGTCGTATTCGATGGCATATCCCGGGCGGAAGATTTTGGCGTGTTCAAAGCCCGGGATGGAACGCAGTGCACGCATTTGCACCTCTTCTGGCAAGGAAGTGGAGAAGCCGTTGATGTAGGTTTCAATGGTATTCCACCCTTCGGGTTCCACAAACAATTGGTGGCGATCACGCTCGGCAAAGCGCTCAATTTTGTCTTCAATGGAGGGGCAGTAGCGCGGTCCTTGTCCGGAGATTTTACCGGAGAACATGGGACTTTGATCAAACCCTTCACGCAGCAAATCGTGCGTGGCCGGAGAGGTGTAGGCGATGTGACACGCGTGTTGTCTGCTGATGGGGGTGGTCTCCAAAAACGAGAAGGTTAGCGGATCCTCGTCGCCCGGTTGTTCCTCCATTTTGGAGTAATCGATGGAGCGTCCGTCCACCCGCGGAGGGGTGCCGGTCTTCATGCGGCCGTGGTCAAAACCGAGGTCAACCAGTTGTTCGGTGATGCCGTGGGCTGCTTTTTCGCCAGCGCGTCCGCCACCAAATTGCTTGAGCCCGATGTGAATTTTACCGTTGAGGAAGGTGCCGCTGGTAAGCACAACACTTTGGGTGTCCACCTCCAGACCCATGGACGTTTTGACACCACGAACGCGGTCGCCTTCGATGAGTACTTCGGTGACCATGTCCTGCCAGAAATCGACGCCAGGGGTGGTTTCAAGCATGGAGCGCCAGCACTCGGCAAAGCGTTGACGGTCGTTTTGGGTACGTGGGCTCCACATGGCGGGCCCTTTGCTCTTGTTGAGCATGCGGAATTGCATGGCAGACCGGTCGCTTACCAGGCCGCTGTAGCCACCCAGCGCATCGATTTCACGGACGATTTGGCCCTTGGCAATGCCACCCATGGCCGGGTTGCAAGACATGGAGCCAATCACACCCATGTTCATGGTGATCAGCAAGACAGAGGCGCCCAGGTTGGCTGCAGCAGCAGCAGCCTCGTTGCCGGCATGGCCAGCGCCTACAACAACGACGTCGTAACGTTGGAGCATAGTGATAGCGTGAAAAAATCAATGCGGGAAATGCGCCGTAAAGTTACGCAGAGCGGAGCGCAAGCCACTCGTCCTCTTTGGAGCGCATGAGTGCGGCGTCTTCTTCGGTCTTGTCTTTGAAGCCGAGTAGGTGAAGTACACCGTGAATGATGACTCGGTCGAGCTCGTCTTCCTCGTCCAGATCAAACAGCACGGCGTTGTCCAGTACACGGTCCCAGGAGATGTACAGTTCGCCTCCTATGAGCTTGTCGTGTACGTCGTCGAAGGTGATGATGTCGGTCAGGGTGTCGTGGTCTAGGAATTCTATGTTGATGGCGTGCAGGGTCTCGTCGGTAACCGCTACAATGTTGATGCGGCCCAATTCGCAGTCGTGGTGATCAATGCAACGTTCGATCCAGGCGGAACGTGCAGCGATGTTCTCGAAAGCAAAGGAGGGGTGATCGGCGTGGAAGTGCACACCGGATTCCGCCGGGTCGTGGTCAGGCGTCAATGGCATTGAACTCGATTTGAACGATGCGTCCGTCGTCGAGGAATTCGCAGTTGTCTGCGAGGTTGCGCATGAGGAATACACCGCGACCGTTGGGCTTTTCGATGTTTTCCGGAGCGGTAGGGTCGGGGAGGTTGTCGTAATCGAAACCAGGGCCTTCATCCTCGATTTGGAACCGCAGGAAGGGGCGCTCGACTATGCAGGTCACCTTGACTTCTTTTTCGGGGTCGAGCTTGTTTCCGTGGACCATGGCGTTGTTTACGGCCTCGGTCAGGGAGATCAAGATGTTTCCGTAGAAGTCTTCTTTGATGCTGTATGCTTCACAGACGTCATCCACCATGCGTTCTGCAACGCTGATGTTTTCTGTCTTGGAAGGAAAGCTGATAACTCGCTGTGGTTCAGACATTTGTGCGCGGAATAGGCCCGTTATTGCCCGTCCAATTTATTAAAATATTCGTTGACCTTCCCTTTGTAGTAGGGTTTCAGCGAAGGGGGCAAGGTGCGAAGCAGCTCTACTTCTTGCTCTTTGCGCTTGCGGTACTCCTCGTATTCCTCAGGCGTGCTCACGGGTGCATTGCGTGCTTCGGTGCTTCGTCGTTGGCTGTCTTGTTCGCGTTCGCGCTCGGCCTTTTCACTTTTCAGCAGGCGTGAGACAATGTCCTGCTGGCGCTTGAGCGACTCCAAGGTGAGTTGCTTGTTGACCAGGTCGCGTTCCTGCTCTTCCATTTCCTTGGCGATCTCCTTGAGTTGGTTGCCGTTGCCCGAGCCGTCTTCATTGAGCTGCTGGGAAAGCTTCTCGACTTCTTTGCGGATGGCGGACTGCTTGGCGGCCATTTGGGCCAGTTCCTTGCTCATCTCGCCGTTCTTACCAGAATTGTTTTCGCCCTTGTTGTAGCCCTCCATTTTTTGCTTCATCTGCTCCAGCTGTTTGCTGAGCTGTTGCTGCATTTTTCGCACCTGACTGGAGCTGGGTTTGGAGCCCATACCCCCCGGCTTTTCGCAGTTACCGGTGCCTGGTTTGTTGCACGATGATTGCTGTTGCATTTGCTGCAGGGCTTCGTCCAAGAGCAACGCCAAGTTGTTGAACGAGGTCATCACGTATTGCTGGTGGGTGGCCACCTCGCCGGTTTTACGGTCGCCCATTTGGCCGAGGGCTTTGGCCATGTGCTCGTTGACCAAACCGATTTCGCGGTTGACCGCGGCTTGCAGTTGTATGATGCGCTTGGAGAGGGCAAACAGGCTGTCCTCCACCATCTTGGCGTCGTCCTTGAGTTTGCGTTGCCACTGTGCTTGCTTGACGTACTTGGGATCGTTGGGGTCGATGCCTTTGATGGACGCCATCAGATCCTCCTCGTCAAAGCTGAGTGTGATGATGTTCTCTAGCAGTGCGCGCAGGGCTTCCATGTCCTCTTCCATGCTTTCTTGCTCGCCGGCTTGCATGGCTTGGTCCATTTGTTGGGCCATCTGCTGCATTTGCTCGGCGGCCTTCTTTTGGGACTGAGACGCTTTTTGCTGCTTGTCTTTTTCGAGCTGGTCGGAGCTCTCTTGCATTTCCTGCTCGATCTGCTCTTGTTGCTCTTCGGTGTCGGGCATGGAGTTGGGGTCCTCGAGCTCTTCGTTCATGTTCTCGAGTTCTTCCATTTCCTCTTTGAGCTCGTCAAACTTCTCGTTCAGCTCATCCTGCTTCTCTTTGAGCGCGTCGTTCTTTTCCTTGTCCTGGTTTTGCTCTGTTTCCTCGGCGAGTTTGTTTTGTTCGTCAGCCAGCTTTTCGAGCGCGTCGATGGTCTCTTCCATCTTTTGTTCCCACTCCATTTGTTTGAACTGCTCAAGGGCGCGCTCGAGTTCCTTTTCGAGGTCTTCTTGGCTGAAGTCCATTTCCTGGAGTTGCTCTTGGATCTCGTTTTTGTCGAGTTCCTCCATCATGCGTTGGAGCTCCTGGTACATCTCGCGCATCTCCTCGCTCATGACTTCGTTCATCAGTTCTTGGAGTTGCTTTTGTTTTTCGAGGACGTCTTCGTTGGGTTGGTTGAACTCGTTTTGTTGCTGGTTCTTCTGCTGGTTTTCGCTGGCCAGCTGATCCACCTTCTTTTGGAGTTCTTGCTGCTTTTTAAGCAGCTCTTCCAAGCGCTTTTTGTCTTGCCAGGTCAGGTCTTCCTTTTCCAGCAGTTGGCGGCGCAGGTCCTCGAGGTCTTTGTTGAGCTTTTTGGCCTCGTCTAGGCTTTCTTCGAGCTCGTCTTTGATGTCTTCGCTTTGTTGGTCGCGGGCGTCTTGGAGCTCATCCACCGATGGCGCGTTGTATACCATGGTGCGCGAGCGGGTGCTCTTGCTGCCGTGTACTCCGTCGTTGTCATACACCTCAAAGAAGTAGCTCAGGGCTTGTCCCGGTTGGATGCCCAGTTGCTTGACGTCGATGAAGTGATAGAACTGCTCTGAGGTATAGCCACCGCTCAGGGCAAGCGGTTCGGTGATCCAATCTCCGCCAAACCCGTCTGAGTCCTCAAAGCGGTAGTTGAAGGTGAGTTTGCGGAAGCCGTAATCGTCCTGAATCTCGCCGGTGAAGAAGCGCTGGTGCGCAGCGGTGCTGTCTTCGGATTCTTGCACACGGATTTGCGGGTAGCGGTCGGGCACCACCTGGATCCGATAGCTGAGCGAATCAGGGCTGTTTAGGAATGCGTTGCCCACAGTCACCGTGTAGCTGGTGTTGCCCATCAAGCGCTTGATGAGCCCGTAACGGCCGTCGCCTTGGTCCAGCACGTGGGCCAAGCTGTCGCCCATACGCAGCTGGAACTTGTCGGTGTTGCGGGTGGTGAACAGCCATTGCGCCTCGGTGCCTTCGGGCACGACCAAATCGCCGTTGTTGGCCACGGTCTCGTCCTGTTGTCCCGTGTACGCTGGAAAGTCCAGCGCCACTTCAAAGTTCAGGATTGATGGGGTGGGCAAGGTTACTAGCGTGTAGGTGTCGCTGTAAAAACCGGCGGCGTAAAACTGGAAAGGCGTGTCGCGTTGCACGTTGCGGAACGTGTAGCTGAAGTGCGACTTGTCGGCTTGCTCCAACTTGAATTGTTGGCCGCCACGCACCACGTACAATTTTTGTGGCACAGCCTCGCCGGTGACCTTGATGTGGACTGTGTAATCTGCGTTTTGGGCGGTTTGCAGCGCGTTGTTCAGGACCTTGATTTGGTACGGAGCCACCGGAATGTTCTCCACGGTGTGGTTGACCAAGCGGTCGGTGGAATCCTTGAGCACGCTGGGCGCAGCCCATAAAAGCACGGCAATGATGGCCAGTGGGGGCAGCGCGTACTTCAGGTATTTGCGGTTCTCCCCAAAATCTACGGCGCTGGCAAACGGTACTGGGCTCAGGGTGGAAATACGTTGGTTGATCGAGGCGAGCAACATGGAGTTGTCGCCAGAGGTTTCAGAGAGGTGCTTGAGCTGGAGGGTGTTCAGCAGTTTGTCGCGCACTTCGGGAAAATGCAGCCCTACGATTTCAGAGGCTTCTTCGTGCGAGAGGGACTTGCCCAGGCGCATGAGTTTGGACAGTGGCAATAGCAAGAAGCGCACTACCACACCCAAGGTTACTGCTACAAACGTCCAGAACAGGAATGTGCGCGTACCCGTGCCGAACTCCCCAAAGTATTCCATGAGAGCCACCACCAGGTAAAATCCACCCACCAACGCCACGGTGTACAAGGCGCCGCGCAACATGCGGTTCAGGTAGAATTTTCGGATGAATTCATCCAGCTTTCGCAGCAGGGTATCGTATCCACTCATATCTGTAGCTCCCGGGTTGAACGAAAACGCGGCCCATGGGTTTCGGCGTGTAGTTCACCAAAATGCAGCCCTCTTTGTAAAAGTAACGAAAGGGGCCGCCGTGTGCGCATCACAAGAGCCTCGCAAACGGCCAAAACCGGGCGAATTAACGGTTTTTACAGGCTAAACGGAGTCATTCCACCACCACTCTGTTACGGACCGTTCCTTGAGCCGTTTCAGCCTCAATCAGGTACACCCCTGGAGTCAATGGGTTCACGTTCAGTGCATGTCGCAAGCCTGGCGTGGGTACTTCCAACACCAAAGCTCCGGTGAGGCTGAGTACCCGCAACGCGCGGGCAGGCGCATCGAGTTCCACGTGAAGCCAGTCGTTAACCGGGTTCGGATACATCTGCATGCGCACGCTGTACTCCTGAACACCCACTTGCACGGTGTACACCTCGGTGGTAAACGTACAACCGTAATCGGTGGTGATTGTTACTGCATAGTTTCCCGGTGTGGTGGCGGGCAAGGTGTAGCCGGTCTCTCCCTCGACCTCCAGTCCATTGAAAAACCAGGTATAGGTGGCCATACCTGGTGCCGCAGAGAGGGTTTCTCCGTCCCAATTGAGGGCAAATTCAGGACAGATCACGATAGGCTCTATCCAACCGGAACAGCCAAAGCTGTTGGTCAATTCGGCTTGATAGACGCCCCAACCATTCAGTGGCACAGCCAGTGGGTTGTCTACAGCTAAGGTGTCGTCATTCAGCAACCAAAGGCCGCCGGTAATTTCAGGATCAAGGACATATGCTGTGTCATTTTGGACGAGCAGTTCGAGTTCGGGCAAGGGGAACACTTGCACATCCACCGTGTCGCTGACCACTGTTACAGGCACCAATGCCAAGGAAACAAAGCCGTTACTGCCGCTGGGGTCTTCTGAGGCGAAGGCTTGAATGCCTTCGGTGAGTGAAATGGATGCCGCACCCAAGTAGTCGTCTGAAGAGCCAAACGGAGCACCGTTGTCTTGGTCCCAAATTTGAAGGCTGTATGGCGGATTAGGGAGATCTACCGAGAGACCAGACCAATTGCCATCATTCTGATCAATGATGACACTGCTGGTGAACACCGGGTTATTCGCGGCGTCCAGGAGCACAAAGTAGGGGTCGGGACTGAAGAGTGTGGTGAGCTCTTCAATGTCGCCAGACCAACCACCAGCCATAGAGGTCAAGGAGACCTCGGTAAGTTGCCAAGAAGACACAACTGTTTCCAGTGTTACCGAGTAATTGCCGGGGGCGGTATAACTCTGGGTGGGCGGTGAGAATTGGTTGGAGGTGTTGCCATTGCCAAAGTCCCAGTTCCAAGAAGTGGGGTTGGGCGCGCCGTCAATGAAGGCTTCGAAATCCACATCCAATGTGCCGCAACCAGCCACAGCGCTTGCTGAAAACGAAGTTGTACCGGAAGCGCCGGGATCCACAGTAAAAGGACGAGAAAAGGATTGGGTGGCTGTGATGGGAATGCCAAAAACAGAGGTGCTTACAAGCGCGGTGATGGTGATGGTGTAATCACCGGGTAAAATCGGGGTTCCACACAAGGTGGCGCACCCGAGGTTGTCCCCTTCGGATGGGTAGAAAACACCATCCGCATTTGACAGGGTAAAGTTGATGCCTAACGGCAGCCCCACTACCGAGGTAACGGTGACTTGGTTAAGTGTGGCCGGGATGCCTGTATCGGTGTCGGTAAATTCCGCAGGCAGGAAAAAGGTAAGGACCTCTTCGTAGTAGCTGTTGGCTGTGGCTGTGGGAATTACCTCCGGGCAAATCGTGGGAAAACCGTCGGGAGAAATGCAACCTTCATCAGGCGTGCAGTCCGGACACTGTGCGCCCAGCCAGCCCGAAAGCAGCATAAGAAGGGAAGAAATGACAATACGCGTGTTCATGCCCTAAAGTTAAGTGGTTAATTCGTGGTACTCAACACACCCCGCCATGGCAACCAAAACCTCCGCGCGCAGCTTGATCATGCTGCATGCGATCGTGCTGATTTTTGGCTTCACCGGCATCCTGGGCAAAGAGATCCAACAGGACTCGGCCTTCATTGTGCTGCTGCGTACCGCCATAGGTGCAGGGGGCATTGCGTTTTTCATGTTTGTGCTGCGTCCCGGCCGGGCCAAGGGCTTCAAGTGGCACTGGCCCACGGCGCTGGTAGGGCTGATCATTGCCGCGCATTGGATCACGTTTTTTGAATCCATCAAAGTCTCCAAAGTCTCGGTGGCCTTGGCCGTGATTGCTACGGGCGCCATGTTTGTGGCCTTGTTGAACCCGCTGATTCGGCGCAAGCCCTTTACCTGGACCGAGTTGGTGCTTGGCGGGCTAGCGGTGGTGGGAATCGTACTGATTTTTGGGTTTGAAACCGGCTATATGCTGGGCATCATTCTGGGCCTGATTTCGGCAGCACTGGCGGCCACCTTTACCGTGCTCAATGCGCAATTGGTGGAACAAGGCAAACCACTCCACATTTCTTTGCAGGAGTTGTCGTTGGGCTGCGTCGGAGTGCTGGTGTACCTACTCGTGCGCGATGGGGCCGACTTTTGGCCCGAGACCATTACTGCATGGGACTGGACGAACCTGCTGGTATTGGGGGTGGTGGCCACCTCTTTTGCCTTTGTGGTCAGCGTGGGTGTGATGCGCGAGATCAGTCCGTTCACCGTGGCGTTGACCATCAACCTGGAGCCCGTGTACACCATCATCCTGGCCTTGGCCATCTACGGAGAAGAGGAACACATGTCGGGCGGGTTCTACGTGGGCACCGCCGTGCTGTTGGGCACCGTCTTCTTGCAGACCACCCTCAACCGGCGCAAGAAATCAGCGGCCGAAGCAGTAGCCCAAGCGCAGTGACCCCCCCACCGATGGGCCAAACGAAGACTCCGATCCGTTGACCGTGGGCTCAGGGCTGTCAACGGAGTTGGGGTCTTGGGGATTCTCACTCAGTTGGTATCCGCGGGCGTTGGAGAAGGTGGTTTCGGTGTCCTTGTAGTTGGTGCGGTCAAACACCAGTCCGAATTCCACACCCAAGTAGATGTAATCGGCAAAGTAGAAGTCTGCGCCAGTCACCGCACCCAGCCCGAAGCGCGAGTATGGGGTGGTTTCGATGGTGCTCCAGTTGCTCCAGTTGGCGGGGTTGGCCACGTTGGCTTCGTCCACGGGTCCCCAGGTTTCCACCGAGGTAGAGCTGTTGCCGCTGCCCCACAACAAAAATGCACCGATGTAAGGCGAAAGGCGATCGGCGCCATCAAAGTGGAGCTCCACACCTGGGGCAAGCGAGAAATCAAACGACTTGTCCACTTGCAACACGGGATCGGAGTTGGAGGCCTCTCCGTTGACTTGCTCGCCAGCTTGGAAGAGCACGGTTTCGGTGTTCGAGCTGGCAATGTTGAATTGGCCGCGGAAGCAGAAGTTGTCTTCGGTGAAGAAGCGCATTTTGATGCCGTTTACGCTCAGTGGCACATCGCTCGCGGGGGTGAAGTTGAGTTCGGCAATCACCGCTCCGTCGTTTTGTTTTTGAGCAAACAGGGCGGTGGAGAACAGGGCTGCGGCCCCGAATGCGATCAGCTTTTTCATTGCAGAGAGTTTGTTGAGGGGTAAGAAAACAAAAAGGGAGGCGCTTTGCATAGCACCTCCCTGAAAGTTGTTCAGCCGTTCTGGCAATCCTATTCCACGGTCACCGACTTGGCCAGGTTGCGGGGTTGGTCCACGTTGCACCCGCGCATCACCGCTACGTGGTAGCTGAGCAATTGCAACGGAATGCTGGACACCAGCGGCTCCAAGGCATCGTCCACGTGTGGGATTTCAATGACGTGGTCGGCCAGTTCCTTGACGGTTTTGTCGCCTTCGGTCACAATGGCGATGATCTTGCCCTTGCGGGCTTTCACCTCTTGGATGTTGGACACCACCTTCTCGTAGTTACCTCCCTTGGTGGCAATCACAAACACGGGCATGTTCTCATCGATCAATGCAATGGGGCCGTGCTTCATCTCAGCCGCAGGATATCCTTCGGCGTGGATGTAGCTGATTTCTTTGAGCTTTAGCGCACCTTCAAGGGCTACCGGGAAGCTGAATCCACGGCCCAAGTACAGGGCATTGGAAGCGTCTTTGTAGATGTTGGAGATGTACTCCACCAAATCATTGCTGTTGAGGGCAAACTCCACCTTTTCTGGAATGCTGTTGAGTTCCAGCATGAGTCGTTGCAGCCGCTCAACAGGCAATGTGCCTTTCTTTTGGGCCACGGTGAGCGCCATGAGGGTGAGCACGGTTACCTGCGCGGTAAAGGCCTTGGTTGAGGCTACCCCGATCTCGGGCCCGGCGTGGGTGTAAGCGCCCGAGTCTGAAGCGCGGGCAATCGAAGAGCCCACCACGTTGCACACGCCAAAGATGTGTGCGCCGCGTTGCTTGGCCAGTTCAATGGCAGCCAAGGTATCGGCAGTTTCGCCCGATTGGGAAATGGCGATGACAATATCGTCTTCACGGATCACCGGGTTGCGGTAGCGGAACTCCGAGGCGTACTCCACCTCCACGGGAATGCGTGCAAATTCTTCAAACAAGTACTCGGCCACCAGTCCGGCGTGCCACGAGGTACCACAAGCCACAATGATGATGCGCTGGGCGTTGACCCACTTGCCTTCGAAGGAGTCAATCCCGCTCATGCGAATGCTGCCCTTGCGGATGTTCATGCGCCCGCGGAACGAGTCGCGGATAGAGCGAGGCTGCTCGTGGATTTCCTTGAGCATGAAGTAGTCGTACCCGCCCTTCTCGAGGGTTTCGAGTTGGATTTCCAGCTCTTGGACGTATGGGGTCTTGGGCTGGTTGTGGATGGTGACAATCTTCAGATCGTCGTTGCGGTCGATCAAGGCGATTTCCTCGTCTTCCAGGTAGACCACATTTTTGGTGTACTCCACAATGGGAGTGGCGTCAGAGCCCACGTAGTAATCGCCGTTGTTGCCAATGCCAATCACCAGCGGTGAGGATTTTTTGGCGGCGATGAGTTGGTCGGGATTGTCCTTGTCTACGATCACAATCGCGTAGGCGCCGACCACTTCGTTGAGCGCCACACGAACGGCTTCAAACAGGTTGAGGTCGGTCTTGTTGCGTACATCCTCGATCAGGTGGATGAGCACTTCGGTATCGGTGTCCGAGGCAAAGCTGTGGCCACGGTTGATGAGCTCTTCCTTGAGGGTGGCGTAGTTCTCGATGATGCCGTTGTGGATGATGGCCAGTGAGGTGTCGCCCGAGGTGTGCGGGTGGGCATTCACGTCATTGGGCGGCCCGTGGGTAGCCCAACGGGTGTGGCCAATGCCTACCGAACCTGAGACGTTTTTCCCAGCAGTATGGGCTTCCAGGTCGGACACCTTGCCTTTGCACTTGTACACATTCAACTCCGGGTTGAGCAGGGCCACGCCGGCGCTGTCGTAGCCGCGGTATTCGAGACGCTTGAGTCCTTTGATGAGAATCGGGTAGGCTTCTCCGCTACCGATGTATCCAACGATACCACACATAGTCGTATAAGGCTTATAAGGTGCTTAGCTAAGAGATGCACCGTGTACGAAGGTAAGCATATCGCTTGGTCAGCGTGAGAGTGTGAGCACAAGCCGCATGCGTTGGTCGGCGCCTGCAATGGTGTAGCCGGGTCCATTGAGCAAATTACGGAGCAACTGGTTCTGACGGTTGCTGCTGAGCAAGTAGAGGTCTCCCGTGCGCGCCTCGTCGTTCAGCATGTCTTGTACGTGTCTGGTGAGGATGAAACGGTAGTCATCGGTGGCCGCCTCATACCCCCCATCAATGTTGACCAGGGTGTTGTGGTCGCCGATGAGTTGGAACGCGCCCTCCTCGTCTTTTTCACGCAAGATCATGCCCTCGTGCTGGGGCAATTCAGCGCCCGTGGCTGTATTGGGAACGATGAGCTCGGCGCGGTTGATGTTGCGGCCGGCAAACGCCTCGCCGTTGAAGTCTTCGATGTGGGGGAATCCAATCCGCAAACCGAATCCAGCACCGCCCTGTACATAACCGAGCCCGTCAGTGACCGGGATCGACGTTACATCAAGGTTGTTGAAGGGTTGGGCAAATCCGCTGTAGGTGCGCTCAATACGCGTAAACCGGGCGGTATTGTTGTTGATGGTAAAGGCAAAAGTGGTGGTGTCCTGGTCGTCGTCCAGCCCCGTGCGGTAGTACATTTCCAGGCGGGTGGTGCCGTCTTCGAGGTCAAACTGGTAGCGTTGGTTCACCACCGATTCTTCCAACTCCACATAGAGCCCAGGAAAGTATTTTACAAAGTCATCGGAGCTGGCGTAGTCGTCATCCTCGCCGCCCAGCAGCACGTCCACCAGCCCGAGGTCTAGCGGAATGCGCACTTGTGGATCTTCGGCCACATCACCAATGGTGTCCACCAACGTTTGCAAGCGGTACGTTCCGGAGGGATCCAACTCCAAGGAGGTGGCGTCAAAGGCCACCGCATCGTCGGTGGTGTAGGCCGAATCGAGGTAGAACTCCTCGGTCAAGCTGTACACATGGAAGGCCGGTTCCCAACCGCGGTCGGGCACAGGATAGAGTCCATCAAAACCGAGCACCAGCACCAAAGAGTCCACAAAGAACTCATCGTCGGCGCCGAAGTCGGGGTTGGCAGCTTCCAAACGGAGCTGCGAGAAGAAGCCCGCATTCACGGTGCCCAAAGCAGGGTCGGTATAGCGTGCGCAGAGAACGGGATTGATCTCGTCGGTGAGCACGGCGGTATCCAGCACCATCTCCAAGGTCAGGGTGACCGTATCGGTGCTGAGCACGTCCAGCAAATCGTCTTCGGGTAGCAGGGTTACACCCAAGTCGTTGTCCGGACGGGTGCAGGCGGTGGCCAACAGGCACACCCCAAAGACAGCGCCGAGGATGCGGCGCTGGAAGCGGGTGGTCATATGCGTAGGGTTACATTACTCTTCAATCAGTACCGACTTTCCCTCCAGAACGGCGTCATAGAAGGCGTCAACTTCGGGAACGTAATTGTCCTCGGTACCAACGTTGAGGAATGGCTTTTCGGTATCCTGGATGTAGGCCGAAACTTCGGCTGGAATATCAGCTGAAGCCTGGATTACGGCATCGGAGTGCTGGATGGCCAGCTTGTTCAGGTTCTCGAAAGTAGGATCGGCGAGCAGTGCAATGTCCTCATCGGCCAGGCCGTCGAACTTCACTTTGTCCATGAAGCCTTTGTCGAGTGGGCTGGGGAATGCACCGTCAAATGCGCTGAATACAATCTTGGCGTCTGAGAAGTGCGGATCGTCGCCGTAGAGTTTCTTGGCGTAGAGTGGCATCAGGGCACTCATCCAACCTTGGCAGTGGATGATGTCTGGAGCCCAACCGAGTTTTTTCACGGTCTCGAGCACACCTTTGATGAAGAAGATGCCGCGCTCGTCGGTGTCTTCGTGGAGCTTGTCGTCCTCATCTGTCAGCACGGACTTGCGGTGGAAGTATTCTTCGTTGTCGATGAAGTACACCTGCATGCGTGCGGTGGGGATGGAAGCCACTTTGATGATCAAAGGGTGGTCTGCATCGTTGATGATCAGGTTCATGCCCGAGAGTCGGATGACTTCGTGGAGTTGGTGACGGCGCTCATTGATCTTGCCGTAGCGGGGCATGAAGACCCGGATTTCTTTCCCACGTTCGTGAATGCCTTGTGGGAGTTGACGTGATATGGTTGAGAGTTCTGTTTCGGGGAGGAAGGGCGTGATTTCTTGGCTCACGTAAAGGATACGAGTCTTATCCATGGGGAAGCTTTAAGAAGATAAATTCAATTTGAGCAGGCCTACAAAAGTACGTAAAAACCGAGGCCACTTCAAAATTTCCGGCTAGCTTTAGCCGCTTTGAAAGCCTGAAATAGCACGCCTTTGACACAAATTGTGAGTACCGTTCAGGCCCTCCAAAACGCACTTTTAAAAGCGCGGAATTCAGGGCAAAAAGTGGGCTTTGTGCCTACCATGGGTGCATTGCATGATGGGCACCTCTCGTTGGTCGCTCGGGCCCGCGCAGCGTGCGATGTGGTGGTGGTGAGCATCTTTGTCAACCCTACCCAATTCAACAACCCCCAGGACTTGGAATCGTATCCGCGTCACGTGGAGGCCGACGTGGCCCTTTTGAAGCCCGCTGGGGTGGAGGTTGTGTTCACCCCGACAATTGCTGAAATGTATACCTCCGATGAGGTGGTAGCGGACACCGATTACGGCGTGCTGACACACAGTTTGGAGGGCGCTTTTCGCCCTGGACATTTCAACGGGGTGGTGGCCATTGTGCGCAAGTTGTTCCAAGCCGTACAGCCCGACCGGGCGTTTTTTGGCGAGAAGGATTTCCAACAACTCGCCATCCTCCAAGAGCTCGGCCGCCGCGAATTTCCCGAGCTCGAAGTCATCGGTTGCCCCATCATCCGTGAGTCCGAAGGCCTGGCCATGAGTTCGCGCAATGCATTGCTCAGTGACCAAGAACGCCAAGTGGCCCTGGCCATCAGTCGCACTTTGTTTGCCGCTGCCACCCGCGCCGCCCACGACCCCCCGGGGGCCGTGCGTGATTGGGCCTGGGCGCAGTTGACCCAAACGCAAGGGGTTGACCCCGAGTATGTTGAGTTGGTCTCGCGGCGCACTTTGGAGCCCACCAAACAGTGGAGCGACCAGGACCCTGCCATTCTGCTGACCGCTGCGCAGGTCGGTGCGGTGCGCCTGATTGACAACTGCCAAGTGCCTTCTGCAGCCGAACGCCGCGCTGTTGGGGAAGATTGGCACACCTTGGAGGCTGAAATTGGCTAACTTTGTGCCCTCAACGATTTCGTTATGCAAGAGTTCATCCCTTTCCTTTTCATCCAGAACATGGGCCCCGGCGGCATCATTCTGATTGTGCTGGTGGTGTTGTTGCTGTTTGGCGGCAAGAAAATTCCAGAGTTGATGAAGGGCCTCGGCCAAGGCATGAAGGAGTTCAAAGACGCCTCCAACGGCAAAGAAGCCAAAGGAAAAGGCGAAAAGATCCAGGATTAAGTCCTGTTCCCAGCTGCAATAATCCACAGCGATTGTTCGTGGAGTTCGTAAGTGGGGGTTTTGGATTGCAGTCCCAACCTGTACTTTCACCTTCTCGTAAAACCTGCGTATGCGTGTGATCCGCCTGTGGTGGGCTGCGCTTGCCTGTACTTTAGTGGTACTTGGCGGGCAGGCCCAAGATTCGAATCCTTCGGTTGAAGTGCCCGTTGTCTTGGAGGACGACCCTGAGTTGCGTGCCATCGACAGCATGCTGGTGGCCACCTACCTCAACCATTTCTGTTTTACTGCAGACACTTCCATCCTCAACATTTTTGATTACCCAGCGGATTCCATCCCAGGTGTGGATGCGGAAACCATCCGCGAGCGTTTGGCTTCGCTCAACGCCGATACACCGTTTGACCTGCAGTACAATGCAGACGTGGACAAAATGATCCGCTTCTACGCCAACAAACGCCGCGTGATGACTGCACGCTGTTTGGGCATGGCGCAGGTCTACTTCCCCTTGTTTGAACAGACCCTGGACAAGTACGACATGCCCTATGAGCTGAAGTATTTAGCCATTGTGGAAAGTGCACTCAACCCCGAGGCCCGCTCCCGCGTGGGGGCGGTGGGGCTTTGGCAATTCATGTACGCAACCGGTAAGATGTACGGCCTGCGCATCACCTCATACGAGGACGAGCGCATGAATCCATACAAGGCCACCGACGCCGCTTGCCGATTTTTGACCGCCCTTTACGAACGTTATGGCGACTGGAACTTGGCCCTTGCGGCCTACAACGCAGGCCCTGGAAACGTAAACAAGGCCATCCGCCGCTCCGGGGGCAAAAAAGACTACTGGGCCATTCGCCCCTACCTCCCGCGGGAGACGCGCAGCTATGTGCCGGCGTTCATAGCGGTCAACTACATCATGAACTACGCCTCCGAGCACAACATCTACCCCGAGGAGCCTGAATGGAGCTACTTCCAGTGCGATACCGTGCACGTGAACAAGCAGCTCCACTTCGAGCAAGTCACTGACTTCACTGGGGTGGACCGCGAACGGTTGGCGTTCCTCAACCCCAGTTACAAGCGCGGCGTGATTCCCGAAAACGGACGCAAGCACGTGCTGCGTTTGCCCGTGGACGCGGTGGCCACCTTCGTCAACAACGAAGACAGCATTTACACCTGGCGCCAAGACGAAATTCCCGAGGTGGAAGAAGAGGTGTGGATCACCTACCGCGTGCGTTCAGGCGATGTGTTGGGTAAGATTGCCCAGCGCCATGGCGTGCGCGTGAGCGAGCTCAAGGCGTGGAACAATTTGCGCGGAAACATGATCCATCCTGGACAGCGCCTGCGTATTCTCGACAAAGGGGCCAGCGGCGGCTCCACCAGCCAAGCCGCACCCGCCCTCAAACCGAAACCCCGAAAAGTCACCGAGGACGTGGGTGACTTCCGTTACCATACTGTGCAATCGGGTGACACCCTCTGGGACATTGCCAAGTTGTACGAAGGGGTGGATGTGGAGCAAATCAAACAGCTCAATGCTGGGTTGGACCCGGGCAACCTCAAGCAGGGCCAGAAAATCAAAGTTCAAAAGCTCTAATCATGAAGTTTGTCTGGCCCCTTCTGCTGGCCTGTTTGACCATCACGTCTTGCATTTCTGAAGCTCCACGCTCTGATTCCCAACACCCTGCGGATGCGCGCCGCGATGGCCTGCCGCAAAGCATTGGTGCCCAAGGCGAGATCATGGTGGTCATGGACGACGCGAATTGGAATGGCGGACTCGGTGAGGCCTTCCGCGAATTGGTGAACACCCCGTACTTGCTGCTGCCCCAAGCCGAGCCGCAGTTTGAGGTGAACCGCCAAAACCACGAATTCTTCTACAAGTTCTTCAAGCAACATCGCCACATCGTGATGTTCGATGTGGGGGACCGTCTGCAGAACCAGGAACCGAGCATTAAAGTCCAAAAAGACATCTACGCGCGCGATCAAATGGTCTTCACGGTGTACGCCAAGGACATCGTGGCTTTCCGACAGGTGTTGGAGGAATACGGCCCCAGCATGCTCTACCAAATGACCGAGTCCGAACTGGTGCGCATTGGCCAGCTGGCGCGGTACTCGCCCAACCACGGAGCGGCCGATTCGCTGTGTCAGGAATGGGGGGTGTGTTTGGAGATTCCGAGCAACTTCACGCTGGTGGAGGACACCACCGATTTCAAGCTCTACCGCATGGGCGTGATGCGCACCAACCCGGAGTTGCAGCAGGCCATTGCGGTGTACCGCTACCCTTACACCAACGACAGCACCTTCACTGCCACCGCCCTGCTGGCAGCGCGCGATTCGGTGATGAAACGCTACATCGGAGGCTCGCAGTTTGATTCCTACATGACCACCGAGTATTTCTACGCGCCGCGCTACCGCGAGCTGGACCTCAACGGGCGCTATGCCACTGAGCTGAAAGGGTTGTGGAAGTTGCAGGGCGAGTTCTCCGGCGGTCCGTTTGTGAGTTTGACCTACCTCGATGAGGTCAACCAAATGGTGATCACCACCGAAGGCTTCGTGTTTGCCCCGCACGAGGAAAAGCGCGAGCACATGCGTTTCCTCGAAGGGATTTTGCGCACGGCGCACATTTCTGCGGGCAGCGGTTCTTAACCCTTATCGGAAGATTTCGAAGGCTGTACCGTCGAGCAATTGCCCGTCGGCGCCCAGCACGTGCACGTGGTACAACCCGGGCGAGAGCGGTGCAATGTCTAGGGTTTCCAGCGATTCGGTTTGGGTGATGCTGACTTCGCGTTGCAGCACCAAGGCGCCTTTGACGTCGTGCACTTGGATGAGCGCGTCGCCGCGGTATTGGTAGGCGCCCTTCACATTCACAAAGTCGCGGACGGCCGGGTTGGGGAACAGTACAATGGTGTTGCCCACCTCCTCGGTGGCCGGCGGCTCGGCCACATCTACGGTGTTGTCGCGGTTGGCAAAGGCGTATTGCCCGGGCAGCAGCACATCGATTTTGATGGTGCCTGATCCATTGGTAGGCGCACCGCTGATGACGGTGTATTCGTTGTATTCGGTCCACATGGACGCCGCGTCGGGGCGGTAGACGAGCATGATGTCTTCTTCGGTGGTGCCAGTCAGGTCAAAATCCAGCTCCCACTCGTCATGACCGTCATACTCCACGCGGCCTTCCAGGAAGTACTCCTCAGGCCACACACCACTTACATTCCAGTAATGCGATCCGGAGATGTTGAGGATGTTTTCGGCCAGATCCCAATCGTCGGGCCCGGCCCACACGTGTTCTACGCGCACCAGGGCGGAGTCGCTCAGTTCGTTTTTGATTACCCGGAAGTCCACGTACGGCAGTTGGGTATTGAGCGTGGCGTCGGTGTAGCTGCGCACCTCGTGGTCCATCCAGCATTGGGTGAGCTTGGTGTCTTGGTTGAGGGTAATCAGCAAGGGCTCAAAGTCGGTTTCTACTTCTACCGTGCTGTACTGGCCATCCACTACAACCGGGAATTGATGCCACTCCCAATCGGCGTCTAACACCGAGCAGCTGATGGGTACATTGCTGTGGTAGCTTGGGCATTCGCGCAGCTTTTGTTGCACGAATACAGTGTTGTTCCAGGTACCCGCACCGGCTGTGGTCTGCACCGAATCCACCACAAAAGTGCTCCAGCCCGGTTGCAGGGCCCAATCGTCAAAAAAGTCATCGAGCTCCACCCCTGAGGCATCCTCCAACCAATCGCGGAAAGACTGCGGGGTGAAGTTTTCTTCGCCGTGGTTGAGTTGTACCTCGGTCATGGCCAAGCGGAACAGGTCGTCGCCCAAATAGCCGCGTAGGTTGTGCAGCACCGCAGCACCCTTGTAGTAGGTGTGGCGGCCGTAGATCTGCGGATCCGGCATGGGCGAAAGCGGGAAGTAGCCCTGGTCTTGCTCGGGCGCCTCCTCCAGCACAAACAGCTGGTTGGACTTGACCGCCGAGATGAACGCTTCGTGGCCGTAGGTCCACTCCACATAGAGGTGTGCGCTGTATTCGGCGGGGCCTTCTTTGAGCCACATGTCGTTGTGAGTCGTCAATGCCACGTGATCGCCCCACCAGTGGTGGCCCAATTCGTGGGAGCTCAAGCGCCCGTTCGACACCAAGGTATTGCCGAGCATCGAGGTGGGGTAGGCGATGTTGGTCACGATTTCCAAAGCGCCGTCAGTGGTCATCACATATCCCACGGCATCGTAAGGGTAGGGGCCAAACCAGTACTCGAGCGCGTCGATCGTTTCGTGGATGTCGCCAAAGGCAGCGTCCATGGAGGTGGCTTGTGACGGTGTGCGGGTGAGCCGCACGGGGTAGGTGCCGTACTCGCCCGAGTGCTCAAATTCGTTGGTCACGTAGTCGTTGACCGCAAAGGCGGCTACGTGGGTGGTGATTTGCTCGTCCAAGGTGTAGTGGCGCAGCACCGAGTCCATGCCCATGACCTCTTCGCCCATGAATTCGCCTTGGCACACGGCGCGTTTTCCGCCGTCGCTCAGCACGCTGTAGGAGTAGCTGGCGCGTTCGGCAAATTGGTCGAAGCACGGGTGCCACACTTTGCCAAAGTTGGGCGGGATGGTGGTCAGACCAATCCCCAGGTTGTAGATGTACCCCAGTTCAAAGTACACCCCGCCCCAGTAAGGGTCGGCATGGGGTTCGCCGTGGTAGTAGACGGTCATGGAAGTGGTGTCTTCCACGGCAGGAGGACTGTCGAAGTAGATCTGCAGCAGCTCGTCGTCGTAATTGAAGGCCAGTTGCCCTGAGGCATCGGTGACCGAATCCACTTCCAGTTCAAACAGGTCCAGGATGATGCTTGCTTGGTCGGCAAACTTGGGGCTGTAGTCGATGGTGCACGCGGCTTTGAGCAAGTCCTGCTCGTCTTGGGTCACATCCAAGTACACGTGGTAGTGCACGATGTCAAAGGTGTCGCTGCGCGCGTTGCTGACCACCAGCGCCTTGCGTTGGGCATCGGTCAGGGCTTTGGGACGGGCTTTGTTTTTGAAGTGGTGGCAGCCGAAGTATTCGGGCTGGGCAAAGCCGGTGCAGGAAAGCAGTGCAAGCAGTACAACAAGTCCAAGTCGCGCCATGGGGATGGGATTAAGGACGAGGAAGATACAAAGGGCGCGGTTGGGTTGGGAATCGGTTTTTGGGAGGGTTGGAGGGGAGGGGCTGTCAAGGTCATCCACAAACCCACCTCCACCATCCACAAAACAGATCGGGGGTGGGTTTGGAAGTGAGGGGTGGGAAGGGGAGCTTCGAGGGGTCGCTCTGGACAAGAGGGGCGTGAGGTGGAGGCGGGGGCGGCAGGGCCGGCAGCCCACGGGAGGGGATGGGCACAGCGAATGTTGTGGCTGCTTTTCATGTGGTTTTTTCGAGTCCAAGGTGTTGGCGTTGTTCTTAACTTTGCGGCTGAGTTACACGGTCGGCCCAGTGCCACCTAAAACTATTAAGCGCCTATAGCTCAGTTGGTTAGAGCAACGGACTCATAATCCGTGGGTCCCAGGTTCAAGCCCTGGTGGGCGCACCAAGCCGGAACCTCCACGTTCCGGTTTTTTTGTGCCCTGCCGTGCCAGTGTGCGCGCGCGCATCTCGTAAACCAACGACTTCAAGGCGGCCATCACGCTTGTGGGCACGGAGGCTGTAGCCATTGCCTGGGGCAAACGCAATGAGTGTTGAACTGTTCACATCCTGCGTTGGAAGATTAAACCTTGACACAAGGCTGGTGTCACAGGGGCAGCGTATCTTTTCTCCGCGGTTATGCGTCCAACCCCGTAATCAACTTGAACTCCAACCACCATGAGACACCTCTCTCTGCTCATTATCGGCGCGTTGGTGGGTCCGGTATTTTTGGCCCAGACTTACACCGACTACATCGGCGCCGGGCACGACAATGGCGTCACTGTCACTTCCTCCTCTTCGGAAGGCTCTTCCTCGGGAGCCCACACGGTCAATGGCTTTGGCATGGACCAGCACCTGCGTGATGCAGCACGGTTCCTGGGCCAGTCCACCACCGGCGTGAACTACGAAGAAGTAGAGTACGTCGCCGGACTCGGCATCGAAAACTGGATCGAGCAGCAAATGGACCTGCCTCTGGTTTCCTTTGTGGACACCACTTGGATGATTTACGACGACTTCCACCAGCAGTACGTCGATATCTGGGGCGAGTCCACCATCACCGACAATGCCAACGCCCTCCCCTTCAGCTTCTATGCGCGTATGGCGTGGTGGAACAACCACTTGAAAAGCGAGGATTACTTGCGTCAAAAGGTGGCCTTGGCGTTGAGTGAGATCTTGGTGATCAGCGAAAATTCAGACCTGGAATCGGCCGCCCCTGCGCTGACCGATTATTACGACTTGCTGTACAGCAATGCCTTTGGCAATTACCGCGAACTGCTGGAAGGGGTCACCTACCACCCGGCCATGGGCTACTACCTCAGCCACCTCAACAACGAGCGCAGCAACGAGGAGCAGAACATCCACCCCGATGAAAACTACGCGCGTGAGATCATGCAGCTGTTTTCCATCGGTATCTACGATTTGAACCCCGACGGCTCCATCCAAGAGGACGCGGACGGGGTCCCCATGGCTGCTTACGACAACAACGACATCAAAGAATTTGCAAAGGTGTTCACCGGACTCGGTCCCGCGGAGTATTGGTGGCCTTGGCAAGACTTTTCGGGTGTTCCTGTGATTTGGAACCAGCCCAACAACACCATCCCCACCATCAACGCTTGGACCCCGATGGTCATGTTTGAGGAGTGGCACGAGCCCGGGGAGAAACACCTGTTGAACGGCCAAGTGGTGCCGGCGGGCCAAACCGGCGACGAGGACATCTCTGACGCGCTGGATAACCTGTTCAATCACCCCAACGTAGGTCCGTTCTTGGGCACCGCGCTCATCAAGCGCCTGGTCAAGTCCAACCCTTCCCCGGAGTATGTGGAGCGTGTGACGAACGTCTTCAACGACAATGGCGACGGTGTGCGCGGCGACTTGGGCGCCGTGGTCAAAGCCATCCTCATGGACTCCGAAGCCCGCAATTGTGAATGGATTGAACTTGAAGCCAGCGGCAAAATGCGTGAGCCCATGATCCGCTACATACAACTCCTGCGCGCGTTTGATGCCTCCAACGCATCGGGCAAACTTTGGAGCATGGGTTTCTTTGCCCAGGAAGGCATGGGTCAGCACCCCATGGCCGCACCTAGCGTATTCAACTTCTTTTTGCCTACCTACTCGCCGCCGGGACCGGTGGCCGATGCAGGATTGGTAGCGCCGGAGTTTGAGCTGCTCAATTCGGCAACGGCCATCAGTTACATCAACCTCATCTTCGACATGCTCTTGGGCGATGTCTACATGGATGTGACCACCGAGGCCAGCCCGATTTTGATTGGCCAACCCAACTTCGAAGCTGCCGTGCTCCCCAGCGACAACACCGTCACCTTGGATTTGTCCGACGAAATCGCCGCCTCGGCCGATACTGAGGCCTTGGTAGACCGGTTGGACCTGCTCCTGGCCGGAGGCACCCTGAGTCAAGAGACCAAGAACACCATTGTTTCGGTGGCCAATCAGTTCTTCTTTGATGAGGTCAGCAAGACCAAAGTGGCCATCTACATGGTCATGCTCTCACCCGATTACATCATCCAAAAATAGCCGCCATGGGACACCACAAACACAATGCGTCTCGCCGCCGTTTCATGGGCCAGGCTGCCTGTGCAGCGGTGGGGACCACCACCCTGTTTTCGTCCATCAACTCGCTGGGCATGTTGAACGCTTTGGCGCGTCCAAAGCCGTTCGCCTTTCCGCCGGTGAATGACGGGTACCGCGCCATGGTGTGCGTGCTGCTCGGTGGTGGAAACGACAGTTACAACATGCTGGTACCGACCACGGGTGAAGCCTACGACATGTATGCTGCGTCGCGTTCGAACTTGGCCTTACCGCAAAGCGATTTGCTGGGCCTGAACTACACCGATGGGGACGGCTACCAGTACGGACTGCATCCCGCTATGCCGGAGATGCAAGCCTTGTTTGATGACAGCAAATTGGCCATGATTGCCAACGTAGGCACCCTGATTGAACCGGTGACCAAGGCCCAGATTTTGGCCGGCACCGCACCGCTGCCCTTGGGGTTGCTGTCTCACTCAGATCAGGTGCGCCACTGGCAAACCTCTATGCCACATACCCGCAGCGCCAAAGGCTGGGGCGGGCGCATGGCTGATATTCTATACACGCTGAATGACAGTCAGGATGTATCCATGAGCATTTCGCTTTCGGGCACCAATATTTTTCAAGCGGGCAACACCGTACAGGAATTTGCCGTCACTCCGAACGGATCGGTGGGCATCGGCACCCTGACCGGTGGCGACTTCTTGGCCGAGACCCTCGGCGCAGGCGTACAGTCCCTGTTGGACCAGGAGTACTTTGACCTGTTCAAGCAGACCTACGCCACCAAGGTGAATTCTTCGCAAGGCCAACACGAGGCGTTTGCGGCGGCCATCGAAGGCCTCTCGCCGTTTGCCACCTCGTTCCCGGGCGATCCGTTTGGACAGAACCTGAACATGGTGGCCCAAAGCATTGCTGCGGCACCTGCCCTGGGCATGAACCGCCAGATTTTCTTTGTGCACTTTGGCGGATGGGACCACCACGACGAGGTCCTCGGCAACCAAGAATTCAGCTTGAGTTCGCTCAGCCAAGGGCTGGCCAGCTTCCAAGCCACCATGGAAGAGCTCGGATTGGACGATTGCGTGACCACCTTTACCATTTCGGACTTTGCGCGCACCCTCACTTCCAACGGCAACGGCACCGACCACGGTTGGGGCGGAAACTGCATGGTCATGGGCGGCGCGGTCAACGGCGGTCAGCTTTACGGCAGCTACCCGACACTTCAGCTGGATTCTGACTTGGAAGTGGGCGGGGGCGTGTTGATCCCCACCATGAGCACCGATGTGTACTTCGCAGAGCTCTGCCTCTGGTTTGGATTGGACCCCACCAACCTGACCGACGTGTTGCCCAACATCGAGAATTTCTACACCTACGAACCGGATGCCCCGCACCCGGTAGGATTCATGAACTACTAAGCCACGACCATGACGCGTAACATCCTTGCCCTCATCCCCGCAATGTTTGCCGCAGCGCTTGCCGTGGCCCAATGCAACGGTGGCCACTCCACCAATGCCGCAGACGCCTGGCTCTCGTGCGACGGGGCCACCAACCCCAATCCCGCCCGCAGCCAACAACACTGGATCCAATACGACTTTGGCG
>JBMYJR010000015.1:0-51290 GCA_049594615.1 Flavobacteriales bacterium | reverse complement strand
TCGATGTACACGTTTTGCGACACGTTGCCTGGGCAATCGGTCAGTACTCGCTGCCAGAACATGTAGGCATCGTGGTACAGCTTCTGGTCGCGGTAAGTGCGGTACAGTTGCAGGGCCTCCTTACAGGCCATCTGTTGTTCTTCGGTTTCGCCGTACTTGGTGTCTCCTTGGGCAACGGCGCCCAGGGTGGCGAATACAAAAGCGAGTAAGGTTAGAATACGCGTGGTCATCGGTACAGTTGTTTTAATCATACTTGCGTTCAACAAACCATTGGTTGCTGCGGACAGGCGAAAAGCTGAATCCGGCAAACGTGTGAAGGAAGTGCTCTTGGACCAAATTGTTTGCTGTGGTTCCACGAGAGCCAAACTCTATGCCAAAGTGGAACATGCTGGTTGAATTCGATTTGGAAATTGGCAGGGTAAAACCACCAGTCAGCGCCCACTCCGAAATCGGGTTGTCGCGCACCGAGATGTAGGAATCGGCGGTGCGGAAGCCTAGGCGGTAGGTCCCGCGCTGCAAGGCGCCGGTGTTTTCGCTCAACAGCGCGGGGTTCACCGAAATACCAAACGACAACTCGTGGTATTGTTGCAGTTCAGTCACCTCACTGAGCAGGTCAAAGTCGGTACTGAATGCCGTCCAATCTTGCATTTTGATGTCAGCTGCCAAGGTCCATGTGCGCTCTTTGCTGTCCTGATGGACCAGTGCCAATCCTGCGGTGAAGCGCGCTGGCATGGTCATGGTGCCGGCGATGTTGGGTTGGTAAGCAGCGGTATCGGTTACAAGCTCAGAACCTCCGGTGCTGAAGATGGACTCATTCAACACGGAATATGTCGCTGCTGCGTCGCGTTCGAGGGAGTAGGTAGCGCCCACCAATAGATCGGTATGTGCACCCAGCGCCTTGTTCGCAGATTTCAACTGAAACAACGCCAAGACACCCGCAGTGGCACTCAGGGTTTGCATGTTGGTCTTGTTCTGGATGCGTGTGTCGTAGTAACCCGGTTCGGTATACAGGACGCGGCGGGTGGTTGCCAATTGGCCAAAGATGTAGTCCAGGTTGACACCAAAGCTGAGGGTGTGCATGGGGGCCAATGTGTCGCCTTCTGCGGTACTTTCCAAGAGGCCGGATTTGCCCTTTATGCCAAATGCGCGTGAGACACCCGCGTGGGCTTGGTTAAATCCGCCATCGCCGGTGTAGGTGTAGCGCACATCGCCCACATCCTCCAATTTTTCCTTGATGGTAATCTCATAGCCCGAGCTGCTGTAAGGACGCAGCCCCAAACCGTAGCCCCATTTGGAGCCTTGGCGCTTGAACCCAAACTGTGCCGAGTTCAGTGTGCCGCCATACAGGGCCACTTGCTCGTTGCCATCGTCCACCGAAAGGCGGGTGGCGCGGATGTCCAGGTTGTATGCCGTACGGAACAAGTAGGAGTAAGAAGCCGGGTTGTTGCCGTTGACCGAAAAACGGCTGGCATCTACGGCAGTGATGCCTCCAAATCCGCGCTGCGCAGTGGTTCCGGCAGACTGCAGTTCGCCGAGGGCAAAACGAGAGTATGGGGAAAGGCTGGCTACTTGCGCCTGCGCTCCCAGCAGGACGCACCAAAACAGGAGGGTCCAACTAGCGGCTTTCCAGTTGTGTACACAGGATTTCATGCAGGCCAACAAGGGTCAAATTTGGGTGTGCAAAAATGGGACATTCCAGTCCCTTCTCAAAATAGACGGAATCCCCCCCGGTAATGACTACAACCAGATCGGGAAATTTTTCTTGGTACCGTGCAGCTCTACCGCGGATTTCATCCAAGATGCCATAGTAGATGCCCGATTGCAGGCTTTCGGCGGTAGATCGTCCGGTGTGCGGAACATCGCCGTCTACCTGCACCTGGGGTAAGCGGGCGGTGTATTGGTGCATGGCCGCGCTGCGCAGGCGAATGCCCGGAGAGATGGCCCCGCCGTGAAACACCTCTCCGGCTTCCAGCAAGTCCGAGGTAATGCAGGTGCCGATATCGATGATCAATTGGTGTTTGCCGGGATGCAACGCCGCTCCGCCGCAGGCATTGGCCAAGCGGTCCGCGCCCACGGTGGCTGGAGTGTTGTACACGTGACGGATGGGCATGGGGGTGGAGGCGTTGAAGTCCAACACCTCCAGGTCTAACCATGGTGAGAGTTGCGCTGCGGTGAGGTGCGAGACCGAGCTGAGGAGGGCCGCCTCTGCACCCCAAGAGCGCAGCGGAGCCAGTCCCTCCTCCAGAGCGGTGTAGTCGATGCGGGTGACGTCCAACAAGGTGCTGCCTTCAAACCGGGCCGCTTTGAGCACGGTGTTGCCCGCGTCGAAAATCAGGTGTTTGCCATGGCTGCTCACGGGACCCAAGTCATGTGTTCAATGAGGTGCAGCATGTCCTGGCGGATCCACTCTTGGACCGGGGCCAACGAGTCGGGGTTGGGGCGGTGGTTGAAATACAGCGCTCCGCGCAAGAAATGCTGGGTGCTGTCGGTGAGGTAGAACTGCAGTGGAGTGGCCACGTGGCCTTTCAGGTCGTAGATGAGACCATATGTGCCGCGCTCGGGGTCGTCGATGACCGAGCGTCGGATGGCGTCGGCCTTGACTTCGTGTTCAAAAGCCAAACCGTAGGCGTCGTTCACCAAGCGGTCCAAATCGCCGTTGATGGGTGTGTAGGTGAAGTGCACCTTGGCTTTGTGTTGGGGGTAGACCAGGTTGAACCAGCAGCCGTTTTGGGCGCCGGGTTCGCGTTGGACAAAGGTTTTTTCGGCGATGGGCAGCACAAAAGGGCAATCCGAGGCAAACTCGCGGTAGGTATGGTCGACGAGATCAATGCGGAAGTAGCCGCGCGGTTTGGGGATGGCCGTGTCACTGCACCCCACAACCACCAACAGCAATCCGGCGAGCAGGGCGCTAATCTTCGAGGAGTTCATCGTCGGGGTTGATGGTGAGTTTGATGCGTTTGACTTTGCGGCGGTCGGCGGCGTCCACGGTAAAGGTGTAGTGCAAGAATTGGATGCGCTCGCCCTTGAGTGGAATCTTGCCGGCGTGTTCAATCACAAAACCGGCGAGGGTATCGCTTTCGCCTTTCGTCTCTTCAAACGGTGCACCGTCGATGTCCAGTATGCGGTAGATGTCAATCAGCGGTGTTTTGCCTTCAAACACATAATTGAGGTCGTCGAGTTTGGAGTAGTGCAGGTCTTCGTCGTCGAACTCATCGGCGATTTCGCCCACGATTTCTTCGATGATGTCTTCCAAGGTGATCAGGCCCGAGGTGCCGCCGTACTCGTCCACCACAATGGCCATGTGGATCTTCTTGGTGCGGAACTCCTGCAGCAAGTCGTCGATCTTCTTCATTTCAGGCACGAAGAAGGGGCTGCGTATCAGGTCTTGCCACGCAAAGTCATCGGTGGACAGGTGGGAGATGAGGTCCTTGACATACAGGATGCCTACGATTTCATCCAGGCTTGATTCACACACCGGAATGCGCGAGAATCCTGAGGAGCGGATGATTTCCAGCAATTCGGCAAAGGGTGTTTCGAGGCTCGCCGAAATCAGGTCCAACCGACTGGTCATGATTTGCTTGACGTCGGTGGAGCCAAAGCTGACGATGCCCGAGAGGATTTTTTGCTGTTCATCGGTGCGCTCGTCGTCTTGGGTGAGCTCGAGGGCTTGCTCCAACTCACCCACCGAGACGGCCTTGCCTTGGCGGCGCTCCAGACGGCGGTCGATGAAGTTGGTGGAGCGCAGCAGCAGCCCGGCCGGGATGGCGAACACTTTGCTGGTTACCATCAGTGGCAACGACATGGTGCGCGCCATTGCGCGGTTGTTGATGGTGGCGTACACTTTGGGAATCACCTCGCCAAAGAATACGATGATGAAGGTCACCACACCGATGTTGATGATCAGCTTTAGGGTCTCACTTACCCCTGTTAGCAGTGAGTTGGCCACGAAGGTGGAAATCAAAATGATGGCGATGTTGACGAAGTTGTTGGCGATCAGGATGGTGGCCAACAGCCGTTTGGAGGCGGTTTCGCGGTCGGGGTCGCGCAGCAGTTCGATCACGCGCTGGCCGTTGCGGTCGCCGGCTTCTTCGATTTCGTCGAGGTCGGCAATGTTGAGCGAGAAGAAGGCCACCTCTGAGCCCGAGAACATGGCGCTGACTACGATCAATACGAGCATCACCAAAAGCGCAAATAGCCATTCTCCGGTGGAGTTGGCGCTTTGCAAGAGTGGAAGAGCGGTAAGGCTACTGGCAGGGTCCAAAATGGGGGCTTTGGTTCAACGCTGGTGCCCTAGAACGGCAGGTCATCGTCGCCCGAAGGCTGGGGATGGGTTGACGCCCCACTCGCGCCCGAAGCCGGCATCGACTGCGAAGGCTGGGCCGCAGGACGCGGTGCGGGAGCCCCGTCGCCGCGGCCTCCAAGCATGGTCATTTCCTCGGCGATGATTTCGGTGGTGTAGCGGTCGTTGCCGGTTTGATCGGTCCATTTGCGGGTGCGCAGGCGCCCTTCAATGTAGCAGCTGTCGCCGCGCTTGAGGTACTTCTCGGCCACCTTGGCCAGGCCGGTGCGCAGCACCACGCGGTGCCATTCGGTCTCGTCAATTTGCTCACCCGCGCGGTTTTTGTACCGGCGGTTGGTGGCGAGGCTGAGGTTGGCAATGCAGCTCTCGTCGTCGAAGTATTTGACTTCGGGATCGTTACCGAGGTTGCCGATGAGGATGACTTTGTTGACGCTTCCGGCCATGGTATTCTTTTGGTTGAATGTACTGCAAAAGTCGCAGTTTCTACCCGAACAGGCCGGGCTCAGAGTGCCAATTTTCCAACAGCCGATCGACCAGTCGGGGCAGTGGATAGTCGTCCAGTCGGGTGCGCGCAATCCAATGCAAATCATCCCCTTGCGCGGCGGCTGGTTCTGAGGTGTGGACCCGGTACAAGGTGACGTGCAAACGCCTGTGACTGAGTACGTGTTTGGTCTTGGCGATGGCTGCCAGTTGGTTCCCGTTCATCGCCGGGAAGAGTTCGGCGAACGCGGTTTGGGTGGCCTCAAGTGTGGGAGCTGCGTCAAATTCTGCGGTGGGGAAGTCGTACATGTTCTTCCAAATGCCCGAGGCGTCGCGCTTGCGCAGTATCACGTGGGTTTCGGAGGCGAACAGGAAGCAATCCAGCCAGCGGTCCACCACGTTGGTCTTGCCTTTCTTTTTGGGGAACTCGGCCCAGGTGCCGGCAGGACCGGCGGTGCAGTTGGCGTGCAATGGGCAAGTGGCGCACGCCGGTTTCTTGGGGGTGCAAACGGTGGCGCCCAATTCCATGATGGCCTGGTTGAAGGTGGCCGGGTCCACGGTGCCGATGGCTGGTGTGAGCACATCCAATATGGCTTGGTGTCCTGCGCGCGTGTCTACCTCAATGTCCAAGGCGCGAAAGCGGCTGATGACCCGTTGCACGTTGCCGTCCACCACTGGTGTCGCTTCTCCAAAGGCGAACGAGGCAATGGCAGCAGCGGTGTAGGGCCCCACCCCTTTCAATTGAATGATGTCAGGGTAAGTATTTGGAAATGTACCGTTTAAATTTTCGGCGATATGTTGGGCGGCTGCGTGCAGGTTTCGGGCGCGGGAGTAGTAGCCCAACCCTTGCCACGTGCGAAGCACGAGCTGCTCGTCTGCAGCGGCCAACGCCAGCACGTCAGGGAAGCGGTCAACGAAAGCGTGGTAGTACTTCATCCCTTGATCCACGCGGGTTTGCTGCAGGATGATCTCCGACAACCAGATGCGGTATGGATCGGTGGTGTGGCGCCAGGGAAGGTCGCGTTTATGGGTGTCGTACCAAGAGGTGAGCGCCGGGGCGTTAAGCATGGTCATTCAGGGGTTCACACAAAGGAGTCGCAAAAGAAATTGTTAACAGAGAAAGAACTATCTTTGCGGCCCCTTAAAGGTACATTTGCTACGGAACATAGCAATCGAGGAAGATATGACCAAAGCAGACATTGTAAATCAAATCGCCGAGAAAACAGGCATCGAGAAGGTAGACGTACAGACCACTGTCGAGGCCTTCATGAGCGCCATTCGCGGATCACTGGAAAACGGTGAAAACGTGTACCTGAGAGGATTCGGAAGCTTCGTGGTCAAGAAGCGTGCTCAAAAAACCGGGCGCAACATCTTGAAAAACACCACGATTGTGATTCCGGCACACTACATTCCTTCATTCAAGCCTGCGAAAGTATTTGTAGACCGCGTGAAGGACAATGTGAAGGTAGAAGACTGACCCAGCGCATGCAGCCCAAGACACTGAAGAGCATCGTGGTATTCGCAGCACTCGGCATAGCCGCAGTTCTGTTCATCATGCCCAAGTTGCCCCCCAGTGCCAAGGAGGCCCAAGCGCAACTCCGTGAGGAGCCCGAGCTCGAGCAAATCATGCTCTCGCTCAACCTCGGGGAGGCACCCATGCAAGGGATCCTGCGATTGCGTGATTACGCAGATTCGCACCCGGAGAGTGCCCAGGCACAGTTCTACCTCGGCAAGTTCGCCGTGCAAAGCGGCCAGATGGACAAAGCCACCCAGCGTTTTCAAAACGTGGTGGACATTGACCCCGAACGCGCCGAAGTGTGGTTTGAATTAAGCGGCTTGTACCTCAGCCAACGACAGTTTGATCAGTCGTTGGAGTGCGCCAAGAAGGCACGCGAGGTGGATCCCGAGTTGAACGATGCCCTGTTCTTCGAAGCAGCGGCCCTCGAACACCTCGGTGATACCGTTCAAGCGCTTGTTGTTTATGAAGAGTTTCTTCCCCTTGCGGGCGACCCTCAGGTCAAAGGCGCGGTGGAAGCAGCAATAAAAAAACTGAGTCAGTAACTATTAAATGAGGAGCTATGCCTAGTGGTAAGAAGCGTAAGCGACATAAGATGGCTACCCACAAGCGCAAGAAGCGTTTGCGTAAGAACCGTCACAAGAAGAAGAAGTAATTCTCCTCTTCCTCCCATTCCATATTCCTAATTCCGACTCCCTTGCCTGGCTGTGGTTACCCAACCTCCCTGAGATTGGTGTGCCCGGTTATCATTCATTAGAGAAGCAAGAGAGGTGACAGCAGAATTGATCATCGATTCGGGGCCCAAGGGCAACCGGATTGCACTTACACACGACCGCAGGCTCGTCGAACTCCACGAAGAAACGGGGGGTGGCGAGTTTGCCGTCGGAGACATATACCTGGGGAAAATCCGGAAGGTGCTCCCCAACCTGAACGCCGCGTTTGTGAACGTCGGCTACGAAAAAGATGCATTCCTGCATTACTTGGACCTCGGTCCACAGTACCAGTCGCTCGCGGTGTGGACCAAGCGCGTGTTGCAGGGCAAGCAAAAGACATCTTCGCTCGCCGATTTCCGATGTGCCAAAGACATCAACAAAAACGGCAAGATCCGAGACGTACTCAACAGCAGCCAGAACATCCTGGTGCAGGTGGCCAAAGAGCCCATCAGCCAAAAAGGTCCCCGTTTGACCTCGGAGTTGACCTTGCCCGGGCGTTATGTGGTGTTGGTGCCGTTTTCCAATAAGATTTCCCTTTCTCAAAAGATCACCAGTGACGAAGAGCGCGCACGCCTGAAACGTCTGATCCAGAGCATCCGTCCGCAGAACTTTGGCGTCATTGTGCGCACTGTGGCCGAGAACAAGAAAGTGGCTGAACTCGACAGCGACCTGCGCGACTTGATGTCTCGCTGGGAAGAAATGTTCCAGAAGCTCAAAACCTCCAAGCCGCCCATGCGCGTGTTGGGAGAGATCGACAAGACCTCCGCGGTGCTTCGTGACATGATCACCCCAGAATTCAAGACCATCCACGTCAACGACGCACCCTTGGCCGATGAAATCCGCGAATACCTGCGCAACAACGCGCCGGAAAAGGAGAACATCGTCAAGTACCACAAGGTCAAGGACATCTTCGACACCTTCCGCATTCACCGCCAGATCAAGGCGTGTTTTGGCAAGCAGGTAAACCTGAAGTCAGGTGCCTATTTGATTGTGGAACATACCGAGGCCATGCACGTGATTGACGTGAACAGCGGTGGACGTAAAGGTGGTGTCAAAAGTCAGGAAGAAAACGCCCTGCAAACCAACCTGGAGTGCGCCGAGGAAATCGCGCGCATCCTGCGTTTGCGTGATATGGGTGGCATCATCGCCATCGATTTCATTGACATGCAGGACCGCAGCAACCAGCGCAAGCTGTTTGAGGCCATGAAGAAGGCCATGGAGAACGACCGTGCCAAGCACAACATCTTGCCTCCGAGCCGCTTTGGAGTGGTGGAGGTCACGCGCCAGCGCGTGCGTCCTGTGACCAACATTACCACCGCCGAGAAATGCCCGTCGTGTGATGGCAAGGGCACCATCAGCGCTCCGGTACTCATGGTCGACAACATCGAATACACCATCAACTCCTTGGCCGAAGACGGCCACAAGGAAATGACCTTGGTGCTGCACCCCATGGTGGAGGCGTTTGTCACCAAACCCAAAGGATTCCGCAAGAGCATCGTGCGCGATTGGCGCAAGAAGTACGGGGTAAAGCTGGCCATCGAGCCCTCCTCGACAGTGACCTTCATGGAATACCACCTGTTGAATAAAAACGGGGAAGAGCTATCGGTTTGATCCGGGCTCCGGGTAGCACACGAAATGTTTTTCCACCACCTCGCTCAGCGCAGCGAGATTCAGGTGGTCAGAAGCTTGGACGGCATCCTTTAGGGTGCCGTCTTTGTATTGAATCGTGATGCTTTCAGCGGCCTTGGAGTACGCGCGGTTGTCGATGCTGCGGTGGATGAAGAAGTAATCGAGTTCTTCATCGGTCAAGCCCAAATCGTCTTGGATGCGATTCCGGTAATCGGCCAGCTCATCGGCGGTAAAGGCCTCGCCGCGCAGGCGGATCTTGAACAAACGGCGGTTCACCAAGCGGTCGCAAAGCATGGCCAGCACGCGGTCGGGGTGGTGCTGCCACACTTTGATGGCGCCCAAGATGTCGTAATCGTCCAACCGGGCAAAATCGTTGAGTACCTCAGGGTTGTTCTCAAAGTCTGCGCGGGTGTGGGTGGTGTACAGAAAGCGGCGCAATGCAGGTGAAGCAAACAGCTCTTGGCCGTCTTGGGCCAGCTTGCGCGCACGGCGCAGCACGTTGACCAGCATGAACTCTGCGCTGAGCACGGTTTTATGCAAATACACCTGCCAGTACATCAGGCGGCGCGCCACGATGAACTTTTCGATGGAGTACATGCCCTTTTCCTCGACCACCAAGCGGTCGTTGTGGACGTTGAGCATTTTGATGATGCGCTCGCTGCCCACTTGGCCTTCGGTGACGCCGCTGTAAAAACTGTCGCGGCGCAGGTAATCCAGGCGGTCCATGTCCAATTGGCTGCTGACCAAGTCGTGCAGGAACTGCTTGGGGTAGATGCCTTTGAAGATTTCTGTAGCCATGGCCAGCTCGCCTCCCATTTCCTGGTTCAGGCGCTGCATGATCATGAGCGAGATGTCTTCGTGGGTGATGCCACTGACGATGGTGTGTTCCAGTGCGTGGCTGAACGGGCCGTGACCCACATCGTGCAGCAAAATGGCAATGGTGGCGGCCTTGAACTCCTCGTCGCTGATGGTGTGGCCTTTCTTGCGGATCTCGTCCAGGGCGCGGTGCATCAGGTGCATGGCCCCAATGGCGTGGTGGAAGCGGTTGTGAAGCGCTCCAGGGTACACCAAGTGCGACAGCCCGAGTTGGGTGATCCGGCGCAGGCGCTGGAACCACGGGTGGTCGATCAAATCGGTCACGGTGTCGTACCTCAGGGTGATGAAGCCGTAGACCGGATCGTTCAGGATTTTTCGTTTATTCTTCGCCGCTGAACTCAATGTTTCTGGGGGGAGTTTCGTTCCTTTCGTGGCCGTGCCCTCTTGCAGGCACGGCGAATGTAATTCAAATCCCTGATCTGCTTTTCTGCTTATGGCCAACGAACGCATTCTTTGGGCGGACGACGAAATCGAACTCCTCAAGCCCCACATCATCTTCCTGGAGAAAAAAGGGTACGAGATCACCACCTGTAACAGTGGCAACGATGCAGTGGATCAAGTGCGTGACGCGTACTTTGACGTGGTTTTCCTCGACGAAAACATGCCTGGTGTCAGCGGCTTGGAAGCCCTGGCTCAAATCAAGGAAATCGACCCTACCCTGCCGGTGATCATGATTACCAAAAGTGAGGAGGAGTCCATCATGGAGGAGGCCATTGGATCGCGCATTACCGACTACTTGATCAAGCCGGTCAACCCCAACCAAATTTTGATGTCCATCAAGAAGAACCTCGATGGACAACGTATTCGCTCGGAGGCTGCTAACACTGGCTACCAGCAGGAATTCCGCCAAATCGCCATGCGCCTCATGGACCGCATGGACATGGCCGAATGGGGCGAACTTTACAAGAAACTCGTCCACTGGGAGCTCACCTTTGGCGCCTCTGACGACAAGGCCATGGAGGAAATCTTTGTGACCCAAAAACAAGAGGCCAACCAGCAATTCTGCAAGTACATCCACAACAACTACCAGGATTTGCTCGCCGATCGCGACGCGGGACCGGTGATGTCGCACACCCTGATGGAGCGCAAAGTGTTCCCCATCCTGGACGCTTCCGATGACCCGGTGTACGTCATGGTGATCGACAACCTGCGTTACGACCAGTGGAAGATTCTGCAGCCCAAAGTGGCTGAACTCTTCCGCGTGGAAGACGAATCGCTGTTTTGCGCCATTCTGCCCACCGCTACGCACTATGCGCGCAACGCGCTGTTTGCCGGGCTCATGCCTCTGGAAATCCAACGCAGCTTCCCGCAATACTGGAAGGGCGAGAACGACGAAGGCAGCAAAAACCAATTCGAGGGTGAGTTGCTTGGAGCCCTGCTCAAGCGCAAGGGCTACAGCTTCCCATGGAGTTACCACAAGATCACCAACCTGCGCGCCGGCAAGAAGCTCGCGGACAACTTTCACCAGTTGCAGAGCAACCGCCTGAGTGTGGTGGTCTACAATTTTGTGGACATGCTCTCGCACGCCCGCACCGACATGGAAGTCATCAAGGAGCTGGCCGACGATGAGGCCGCGTACCGCTCGCTCACTTCCAGCTGGTTTGAGCACTCGCCGCTGTTTGATATGATGCGTCAAATCGCAGAGTCGGGCGCGCGCATGATCATCACCACCGATCACGGCACCATCCGCGTGGACGAGCCCAACAAAATCGTGGGCGACCGCAACACGAACACCAACCTGCGCTACAAGCTGGGCAAGAACCTGAACTACGACGCGCGCAATGTGTTGGAGTTCCGCCAGCCAGAGGATGTGATGCTCCCTCGCGAGAACGTGAGCTCGGCGTACGTGTTTGCCATGGAGAACGATTACTTCGTGTACCCCAACAACTACAACCACTTTGTCAATTTTTACCGAAACACCTTCCAGCACGGCGGCGTAAGTATGGAGGAGATGTTGATTCCGTTTATCAACTTGGTTGCCCGTTAGTCATGGAACGCATGCGCATGGATCGCTTGGAGGATTTGCCCGGTTGCGCCCGGGCGATCGCTGAAGTCATGACCGGAGGCGTCTGGGCCCTGAAGGGTGAAATGGGCGCGGGAAAAACCACCCTTGTTTCGGCGTTGTGTGCGCTGTGGGGGGTAGAAGATGCTGTCTCTAGCCCCACATTCTCCTTGGTCAATGAATACCGTACCGCAGCCGGAGATCCGGTGTACCACTTTGATTTTTACCGTATTGCATCTGAGGAAGAAGCCATGGACATGGGCGTGGACGAGTATTTCTCCAGCGGCGCGTTGTGCCTGGTGGAATGGCCTGGCCGTATCCCTGGATTGCTCCCCGACTTGGCCGGAACGGTTGAAATTGCCCTCGACGGGGGTACACGTTGGGTGACGGTCACCCGCGGTTGAAAATCCGTAACTTCCCCTTACCGAAACCTCGCAATGGATCACAAGAAGGCAGCCATAAAGGCCCTGGCCCGCGAAGCAGCGTTGGCCCCGCAGGAAGAAATGCTTGAGGTCGGCCGGCACAAGAAGCAGCTGACCATTGGCATCCCCAAGGAAACCTCATTCCAGGAACGCAGGGTGGCCCTGACCCCCGATGCCGTTGCGCTGCTGGTGAGCCGCGGTCACCGCGTACAAGTGGAGAGCAACGCCGGCAAAAATGCCTCGTTCGAGGATGTCGAATACTCCGAAGCCGGTGCCGAAATCGTTTACGATACCAAGACTGTTTTCCAGGCCAATATTGTGTTCAAGGTGGCGCCTCCGAGTTTTGATGAGGTGCAGTTGATGCCGGGCAAGCAAACCCTGTTTTCGGCACTGCAACTCACCGTACAAGCTGAGGACAGCCTGCGCATGCTGATGACCAAAAAGATCACGGCCGTTGCGTGGGATTACATCCAAGATGAAACCGGCATTTACCCTGTCGTCCGCGCCATGGGCGAGATTGCGGGCAACACCTCCATCCTGATTGCTGGCGAGCTGCTCAGCAATGTCAACGACGGCCCCGGCCATATGTTTGGCGGCATTTCGGGTGTGGCGCCTACCGAGGTCGTGATCCTAGGTGCGGGTACCGTGGGTGAATTTGCCACGCGTGCTGCGCTTGGCCTGGGTGCCAGCGTCAAGCTGTTTGACAACAGCATTTACAAACTCCGTCGCCTGCAAACCGACTTGGGCCACCGCTTGTGGACCAGCACCATCAACCCCGCGGTCTTGGCCGAAGCCTTGGAATCTGCGGACGTGGTGATTGGCGCATTGCGCGCTCGGTTTGGACGCACCCCATGTGTGGTGTCCGAGCACATGGTGGAGAACATGAAATCAGGCGCTGTGGTGGTGGACATTTCCATCGATCAAGGCGGCTGCTTTGAAACCTCGCGGATCAGCAACCACGATGCTCCCACTTTCACCGAGCACGACGTGATCCACTACTGCGTGCCCAACATTGCCTCGCGTGTGGCCCGCACGGCCTCTACAGCACTCAGCAACCTGTTTGCGCCCGTCATGCTATCCATCGGCGAATCGGGTGGGGTTACCAGCATCATCAAGAGCAATCCAGGCCTGCGCCACGGGGTATACGTCTACAAAGGCACACTTACCAACGAAATCATCGGCGAGGCCTTCCACATTCCCTACAAGTCGATTGAGTTGTTGATCTCGGTCAACCCTTACTGATCCTTCGAAGAGGCGGTCAGGATCTTTTTGATCTCGTTGAGCTTCATCAGGGCTTCAACGGGGGTGAGGTTGTTGATGTCTGTCCCCAGAATTTCTTCGCGCACTTGTTCCAGTACGGGATCGTCCAGTTGGAAGAAGCTGAGTTGGAACTCACCTTCTTGCGTGGCGTCCGCAGGTTGCGGTTCGGCCACTTGAGGCAGGGGGGCAGCACCTTGGCTGAGTCCACCGCTGTGGCTGCGCTCGAGTTGTACCAAAATTTCCTTGGCCCGGCGCACCACGCCTGAGGGCACACCGGCCATTTGCGCCACGTGGATACCAAAACTGTGATTTGACCCGCCTTGGCGCAGCTTGCGCAGGAAAATTACGCGATCGTCTACCTCGTGCACCGCTACGTTGTAGTTGCGGATACGGGGGAACTGCGCGGCCATTTCGTTGAGTTCATGGTAGTGGGTGGCAAAGAGTGTACGTGGCCGGCAGCCTTGCTTTTCGTGCAGGTATTCGGCAATGGCCCAGGCAATGGAAATCCCGTCGTAGGTGCTGGTTCCGCGTCCAATTTCATCGAGCAGCACCAGGCTGCGGTCGGTGGCGTTATTGAGGATGCTCGCGGTCTCGTTCATCTCCACCATGAATGTCGATTCGCCCGAGGAGATGTTGTCGGAGGCGCCCACACGGGTGAACACCTTGTCTACCAAGCCAATGGTAGCGGCCTTGGCGGGTACAAACGATCCCATTTGCGCCATCAGGGTGATGAGTGCGGTTTGACGCAACAGGGCACTCTTACCACTCATGTTGGGACCGGTGATCATCAAAATCTGTTGTCCGTTGCCATCCAGGGTAATGTCGTTGGCCACAAAGTCTTCCTCAGGAGGAAGGGTTTGCTCGATGACCGGATGGCGGCCTTCGGTGATGTACAGGGCCGTGTCGTCGGTCAGGCGTGGGCGGGTGTAGTGGTTGGCCACCGCACACTTGGTCAAGGCCACCAAGCAGTCCAGGTGGGCTGCGGTGCGCGCGTTTTGCTGGATGGCGTGCAGGTGACCGGTGACGTCCTGCACCAGGGTTTGGAAGAGTTCGGACTCCAGGGCGAGGATCTTTTCTTCGCCGCCCAGGATTTTGGCTTCGTATTCTTTGAGTTCTTCGGTGATGTAGCGCTCGGCTTGGGTGAGGGTTTGTTTGCGCACCCAGCCTTCGGGCACCTTGTCTTTGTGGGCGTTGCGCACCTCCAAGTAGTACCCAAACACGTTGTTGTAGGCCACCTTAAGCGACGGGATGCCAGTAGCGGCCGCTTCGCGCTCTTGGATTTGGACCAAGTAGTCCTTGCCTGAGTGCACCAAGCCGCGGAGCTCATCGAGTTCGGCGTGGATGCCGTCGGCCATGACCCCGCCTTTGCTCAGCAGCAGGGGAGGGTCTGCGCTGAGGTGGCTTTCGATCTGGGTGCCGACTTCGGCCACTGAGGCAAAGCGGTCGGCCAGGGCAGCCAGTCCATTGTGGCCTGCGCTGCGCAGGTCGGTTTGGAGGGGCGCCATGCAGGCCAGCGCGCGGCCCAAGTGAGCCAATTCTTTGGGGTTGATGCGTCCGCTGGCCACTTTGCCGCAGAGGCGCTCCAAGTCGCCCATGCTGTGAACCGTGTTGTGCAGGGATTCGCACAGGTCGAGGTGGCCGGTGAGGTGTTCCACCACTTCCAAGCGGGCTTCAATGGCGGTGCGGTCGCGCAGGGGCATGAGCACCCAGTTGCGCAGCAAACGCGCACCCATGGGCGAGCGGGTGTGGTTCAGTACGTCCAGCAACGTGCGGGCATCCAGGTGGGGCGAATCCACGAGCTCCAGGTTGCGGATGGTGAAGGCGTCTAACCAAACACACGCGTCTTGCTCGATGCGCTGGATTCGGCTGATGTGGGAGATGCGGTCGTTCTTGGTTTCGCCCAAGTAATGAAGGGCAGCTCCGGCGGCGCGCACGCCCAAGTCCAAGTGTTCCACACCAAAGCCCTTGAGCGTAGCAGTGCCGAAGTGGTTCAGCAAGCATTCGCGGGCGTATTCGGCGCTGAACACCCAGTCATCCAGGCGGTAGGTGTAAAAGCGGTTACCAAAGGCTGCGGTGAATTCCTGGTCGGCGTGGCGGCGGTAGAGGACCTCGTTGGGGCTGAAGCTGTGGAGCAGTTTGCGCATCTGAGGCAGGGTGCCCTCGCTGAGCAGGAACTCGCCGGTGCTCACATCCAAGAAGGCCACCCCCGCGTGCTTTTTGTCCAGTACAACAGCGGCCAGGAAGTTGTTCTTGCGGGTGTCCAAGACCTTGTCGTTGAAGGTCACCCCTGGGGTCACCAATTCGGTCACGCCGCGCTTGACGATGGTCTTGGTTTGTTTGGGGTCCTCCAGCTGGTCGCAGATGGCCACGCGCAATCCGGCGCGCACCAGCTTGGGCAAATAGGTGTCCAAGGAGTGGTGGGGGAAGCCGGCCAGGTCGATGAATGCTGCGGCGCCATTCTTACGCTTGGTGAGCACAATGCCCAGCACTTTGGAGGCTTTGACTGCATCGTCACCAAAGGTCTCGTAGAAGTCGCCCACGCGGAACAGCAGGATGGCGTCCGGGTGCTTGGCCTTGATGGCATTGAACTGCTTCATCAAAGGCGTTTCGCCCGATTTCTTCGCGGAGGATTTGGTTTTGGATGTGGAGGCTGACTTGGCCATGGGGGGATAAAAGAAAGCTGCTGCAACCCGGGGGCGCAGCAGCCTTCAAAGAAATCATGTAAAAAATTCGTTTATCGCCACTCCGAATGTACGAAGGGGGCTTCCCGAGCCCAATTTGGCAACCCCGAGGATATTCACATTCTGTCCACAGGCTATAAACACGTTGTCAATAGAAGCTTAGGCCACTTTGAGCGTGCTGATCTTGCTCTTGGAGAATTTCTCGCGGGCGTACGACAGGGTTACTTTGAACTCCTTGATGCTGTCGTCTGAGGGCAGCTCAAACATGGCATCGGTCATGATGGCTTCGGTGATGGAACGCAGTCCACGTGCGCCGAGTTTGTACTCCACGGCTTTCTCTACGATGAAGTCCAACACGCGCTTGTCGAAGGTCAGGCGCACGTCATCCATTTCAAACAGGCGCACGTACTGACGGATCAGGGCGTTTTTGGGTTCGGTGAGGATGCGGCGTAGGGTTTCTGCGTCGAGTGGGTTCAGGTGGGTGAGCACCGGGAAGCGGCCGATCAGCTCAGGAATCAACCCGAAGGACTTGAGGTCCATGGGTGAGACGTACTTGAGCAGGTTGGCTTCTTCTTCCTGGGTGATGCCCGATCCGTAGCCGATGGTAGTGGTGCGCACGCGGCGCTCGATGTTCTTTTCGATGCCCGAGAACGCGCCGCCACACACAAACAGGATGTTGCGGGTGTTGACTGCGATCAGCTTTTGCTCGGGGTGCTTGCGCCCCCCTTGGGGCGGTACGTTCACCACGCTGCCTTCCAGCAGCTTGAGCAGGGCTTGTTGCACGCCTTCGCCACTCACATCACGGGTGATGGAAGGGTTGTCGGACTTGCGTGCGATTTTGTCGATCTCGTCGATGAATACGATGCCGCGCTCGGCGGCGGTCACGTCAAAGTCGGCTGCCTGGAGCAGTCGCGAGAGGATACTTTCTACGTCTTCGCCCACGTAACCGGCCTCGGTGAGGATGGTGGCGTCGGCAATGCAAAAGGGCACGTTGAGCATGCGGGCCACGGTTTTGGCCAGCAGGGTTTTACCCGTACCGGTTTCGCCCACCAGCACGATGTTGGACTTCTCGATTTCGATGTCGTCCTCTTCGCGGGTGTCGGGCTGGAGCAGTCGCTTGTAGTGGTTATACACCGCTACCGACAGCACCTTTTTGGCCTCGTCTTGGCCAATCACAAACTCATCCAGCATGGTTTTGATCTCGGCGGGCTTTTGGAGCTTGAGGCTCAACTCAGCGGGGTCCGAGGACTTGACCTGCATTTCTTCGGTCACGATGCTGCCAGCCTGCTCAACGCAGGAGTCGCAAATATGACCGGTGATACCGGCAATGAGGATGTTGACTTCGCTCTTCTTGCGTCCGCAAAAGGAGCAGCTGATTTCTCGATCGTTCATGGAATGGTGCGCGTCTGAAACAAAAGTACGAAGTATTCTACGGGGCAAATGAAAGAAGGGGGCACGGGCCCCCTTCCTCAATGTTTGTCAGACATGGACTTATCCTTTCTTCTCCAGGACTTCGTCAATCATGCCGTACTCCTTGGCCTCCGAGGCGATCATCCAGTAATCGCGGTCTGAGTCCTCCCAGACCTTGTCGTAGGTCTGGCCGGAGTGGCTCGCGATGATGGTGTAGAGCTCTTTCTTGAGCTTTTGGATCTCGCGGGCGGTGATTTCAATGTCCGAAGCCTGTCCGCGTGCACCACCGAGGGGTTGGTGGATCATCACACGAGAGTGCTTCAGACCTGTGCGCTTGCCAGCGGCGCCAGCACAGAGCAGGACAGCCCCCATGGACGCGGCCATACCTGTGCAGATGGTGGCCACATCGGGGTTGATGTACTGCATGGTGTCGTAAATGCCCAGTCCGGCGTAAACACTACCACCTGGAGAGTTGACGTAGATCTGGATGTCCTTCTAGGCGTCTGCCGACTCGAGGAACAAGAGTTGCGCTTGGATGATGTTGGCGATGTAATCGTCGATGCCGGTGCCCAGGAAGATGATGCGGTCGGCCATCAGGCGCGAGAACACGTCTACTTCACGGAAGGGCATGTTGCGCTCTTCAATCACGGTGCGGGTCATGTTCTCCGGCCCGTAAATGTGTGAGATGACGTCGTCCACAACCGTACCCTGGATGCCTTGGTGGCCCACAGCGTACTTGCGGAATTCTTTGCGTGTATACATAAATGCGATTTGGGGTGTCGGGTTAGTAACCCTCCAAAGGAACAACGTTTGTTGCCACCAATATCACAAAAAGAATGAACCCACCGGCGTCAGACAACGGCGGGTAATCAACCGTCGGTGTTGTCTAAAAATCGGGACTTGACCTTGCGGCCTTTTCTGAAGCCATCAGGGTTTTGCTGCCAGGCCTTGCGCACCGCCTCTTGCTCTTCCTCGGGCAGGTGGATGATTTCCTGGCATTCGGGGCCGCACGTGCCGTCGTACTTCTCGGCGCACTCGGCGCATTGGATGAACAGGGTATGACAGGCCAGGTTGGCGCAATTGGTGTGGTCGTCGGCGGGTTTGCCGCACTGGTGACACTGGGCAATGACATCTTCGGAAATGCGCTCGGCCATGCGCTCGTCAAACACGAAGTTCTTGCCAATGAACTTGTTGCGTAGGCCCGCTTCCTGGGCGCGGCGGGTGTATTCGATGATACCGCCTTCGAGCTGGTATACGTTGTCGTAGCCTTTGTGGCGCAGGTAAGCGCTGGCTTTTTCGCAACGGATGCCGCCGGTGCAGTACATCACAATGGGGCCTTCTTTGTGCTGTTCGGCCAGTTTTTCGAGCACTTCGATTTCTTCACGGAACGTGTCTACGTCTGGGCAAACGGCGCCTTCGAAATGGCCCACTTCGCTTTCGTAGTGGTTGCGCATGTCCACCAGCAGGGTGTCTTCGCGGTCGGTGATTTCGTTGAACTCGGCGGCTTTGAGGTGTTCGCCGCAGTTGGTGGCGTCAAACGCGGGGTCGTGGATGCCGTCGGCCACGATCTTTTCCTTGATCTTGATGGTAAGCTTGAAGAAAGATTTGCCGTCGTCTTCCACCGCCACGTTCAAGCGCAGACCGTTGAGCCAGTCGATGGCATAGAGGTGCTCGCGGAAGGCTTCAAACCGGTCGGAGGGCACCGAGATTTGGGCGTTGATGCCCTCGGCGGCTACGTAGGTACGCCCGAGTACGCCCAGCTCCTGCCAGTCGCGGAAGAGGTCGTCTCGGAATTGCTGGACATCCGGGATGTTCCAGTACTTGTAGAACGACACGGTGGTGCGGGCCTGCTCACTTTGGGCGAGCTGCTCGCGAAGCACTTTGCGGTCGACGCGGTTGTGTAGCGGTTTTTGCGATGCCATGGCCTGACAAAAATTCGGGCTACGAAGATACTTCTTTCTTTTCCTGTGCCCGCCAAGGTGAACGAATGTCTTGTTGGACGTACGCTTTGCGCAAAAAGACGGGCAGAAGCGTTAAAAATGGCAATACCGCACAGTGGCGCACAAAATTGGAGCGGTTTCTGTGCGTTATTGTGAGACCCGAGACCACCTGTTGCTTGTTGAAAATACGGTTGGAATCGGGTTGACAGATGGGACCTAAGGAATTATCTTGAACCCGTAACACCTGAAGGAACATGCTTGAATTCTGCAAGAAAGTGCTCACCAACGTGAGCTTCGATCGCATGCTCTTCACCAAAGAGCTCCAAAAAGCGATCAAGTGGGTGAAGAAAGAGGAACTGACCGCTCTGCGTGAGTGGTGCCTCCACCAATTCGGCGCCCGCTACGGTGATGTGATCGACGAATCATTCCACCGACTCGCCCTCGCCTGAGGACGAACCCAACGTACCCTCATTTAAGAAGCGGATGTTCCGCTTCAATCCCTCAAACCCCGTTCGCTTGACCGGGGTTTTTTTGAATATCTCCTGAAACAGCTCCCATTCCAAGTCTGCCCAGTCGGCAGCGGCCAGTCGCATGAGCTTTTTGTGCGGCTCAAAGGCGGGTTCGTTGTGGCGCTCGGCAAAGCGGTTCCACGGGCACACCTGTTGGCACACGTCGCACCCAAAGGCCCAGTTGTCAAACTGCCCTTGCAGTTGGGTGGGCAGGTCGGCATCCTTGAGCTCGATGGTGAAGTAGGAGATGCACTTGCTGCCGTCTACCAAGTAGGGTTCAACAATGGCCTCGGTAGGGCAGGCGTCAATGCAAGCGGTGCAGGAACCGCAGTGGTCGCTCACCGGCCCGTCTGGGGCTAACTCCAGGTCTGAGATGATTTCGGCGATGAAGAAATAGGATCCGTTGGCCTTTCTCAGCACGTTGCTGTGCTTGCCCATCCACCCCAATCCGGCTTGTACCGCCCACGCCTTGTCGAGCACTGGGGCTGAATCCACAAACACCCGTCCCTCGATGGCCCCAAAGGCAGCGTCCATGTCCTGCTTGAGTGCGTGAAGCTTACGGCGCAGCACGTGGTGGTAGTCCTGCCCATAGGCGTATTGGGACACTTTGGGGGCGTTGGGGTCTTCGGGCGTGTCGGGATTGTGGTAGTTGAACAGCAGGGACACCACACTTTTGGCACCGGACACCAGCAGGGTGGGGTCGGTGCGCTTTTCGAAGTGGTTCTCCATGTAGCCCATCTTACCGTGGTACCCACGGTTGAGCCAGGTTTCTAGCCGGCGTGATTCGGCCTCAAGCTTGCCGGCCTGGGAAATGCCACAGGCCATGAAGCCGTGGGACTGTGCCAGGCGTTTGACCAGCGCGCTGCGGTCATCCAAGACGTGGCGCGGGGCGCTCATCAGAACAGTTGTCCGTTGTTGCTTTGCCCGCCGACTTTGCCAAAGTGGCGCATGGCCAACTCGGTGACTTGGCGTCCACGGGGGGTGCGCACAATGAATCCTTCTTGGATCAGGAAGGGTTCGTACACCTCTTCGATGGTGTCGGCCTGTTCGCCTACGGCGGTGGCTACGGTGGTGAGGCCCACGGGTCCGCCGCGGAACTTCTCGATGATGGTCAGCAGGATCTTGTTGTCCATCTCGTCCAGTCCGTGCTCGTCCACGTTGAGGGCGTCGAGTCCGTATTTGGTAATGTCCAGGTTGATGGTGCCGTCCCCTTTGATCTCGGCAAAGTCGCGCACGCGGCGCAGCAATGCGTTGGCAATCCGAGGAGTCCCTCGGCTACGCTTGGCGATTTCGAAGGCGGCATCGGCGGTGATGGGGATGTCCAAAATACCAGCGCTGCGTTCAACGATGTCGGTGAGGGTTTTGGCGTCGTAGTAGCTGAGGCGACTGTTGATGCCAAAACGGGCCCGTAGCGGCGCTGTGAGCAGCCCTGAGCGCGTGGTGGCTCCCACCAGGGTGAACGGCTCCAGTTCGATCTGCACGGTGCGGGCGTTGGGCCCGGTATCGATCACCAGGTCAATGGTGTAATCTTCCATGGCCGAGTAGAGGTATTCCTCTACCACTGGGCTCAGGCGGTGGATCTCGTCAATGAAGAGCACGTCGTTGGATTCCAGGTTGGTCAGCAGGCCGGCAAGGTCGCCGGGTTTGTCCAACACGGGTCCGGAGGTGGTTTTGATGTGTACGCCCAGTTCGTTGCTCAGGATGTGTGCCAACGTGGTCTTGCCCAGTCCCGGAGGGCCGTGCAGCAGTACGTGGTCCAAGGCCTCGCCGCGGTTGCGTGCTGCCGACACAAATACTTGCAGGTTGTCCAACACTTGGCGCTGGCCGGTAAAGTCGTCAAAGCGTTTGGGCCGCAGTACGCGTTCCAGGTCGCCGTCGGAGTTGTTGCTGGCTTCGTCGTGAATCTCAAATTCCTCCATCAACTCAAAAATAGTAGGCTCGGTGGGACGATCAGCGCAGCCGTTGATAATCTGCCCACATTCGGCCCAGGTCAATGCCAAAATGGAAGGCGAGGGTAGGGGCGGTAAACCGAGAAGGGATGCTGGAGTTGTTGATCAACATAATCCGGTATCCCAGTCCCATGCCCACGTTGAAGTAACGCAGGAACAAGTAGTCTATGTGCATGCTGGGTTCGTAAAGCAGGACCATGCCGGTGTCTTTGCGTTTGGCTCCGCGGCCACCGGGTGCTTCCACCAAGTGCGAACGCCCGATGCCGATTTGCACAGGGATGGAGATGCGCCACTTGCGCTTGTAGACGTAGCGGTACTGCAGGTAAGGCGCCACATAGCGGAAAAGGATGAAGTGGGTGGAGTCTGCGTATTTGGGAGAGGTGGTTTCTGAGCTGAGCCAGTTGTAGCTGAGGCCCACCTCTACGTGGCGGCCAAAGGCCAAACCGGCCTTGATGCCTTGGAAGCTCACGTGGTTGCCGTTGATCAGCGAGATACGTCCGTCCAGTTTACCGGTGATTTTAGGATCATGGGTAAAGGCCTCCCTGAGGGAGTCCATGAGCGAGATCTGCTGGGCCGACCCCCCCAGGCAGCACACCAGGCTTATGAGCACAAAAAATGTCCGCATTTGAAGAGTCAAAGTACGGACATTCTCTGTGGGCAAGTGAGCCCTAGTGCTCTTCTTCGCCGGCCTTGAGTGGCACGGTCTGAGGCACAAAGTCTTGCTCATAGTGCGGGTTGCTGTAGTCGTACGCCCAACGGTGTACTTCTGGCAGTGCGCCTTCCCAGTTGCCGTGGATGCGGGCCACAGGCGTAGTCCATTCCAAGGTGTTGGAGCCCCAAGGGTTTTGGGTCGCAGGCTGTCCGCGGAAGATGCTGTAGAAGAAGTTGAACAGGAACAGCAGCTGCGCGATGCCGCCGATGATGGCGAAGATCGAGATCAGCTCGTTCAGCTCAATGGTGGCGTCCAGGTACGAGAACTCCGAGTACGAGTAGTAACGACGTGGAGAACCGTTCAGACCCACAAAGTGCATGGGGATGAAGACACCGAAGCCTGAAACCAACGTGGTCCAGAAGTGGGCGTAACCCAACTTGGTATTCATCATGCGGCCGTACATCTTGGGGAACCAGTGGTACACGCCCGCCAGCATTCCGAAGATGGCCGACAGACCCATCACCACGTGGAAGTGGGCCACTACAAAGTAGGTGTCGTGTACGTTCACATCCAGCGCCGAGTCGGCCAAGATGATCCCGGTCAAACCGCCGGTCACGAAGGTCGATACCAGACCGATCGAAAACAGCATGGCTGGAGTCATGCGGATGTTTCCTTTCCAGAGGGTGGTAATGTAGTTGAATGCCTTCACCGCCGATGGAATCGCAATCAGCAGGGTGGTGAATACAAATACTGCACCCAGGAACGGGTTCATACCGGTCACAAACATGTGGTGGCCCCACACGATGAACGACAGGAAGCCGATCGCCAGAATCGAACCAACCATAGCACGGTAACCGAAGATGGGCTTACGGGCGTTGGTGGCGATGATTTCAGACGAGATCCCCAGTGCAGGCAGCAGTACGATGTAAACCTCAGGGTGTCCCAGGAACCAGAACAAGTGCTGGTACAGGATGGGAGATCCACCGGTCACATCCAGCACCTCACCGCCGACCACAATGTCAGACAGGTAGAAGGCCGTGCCGGCCATACGGTCCATCATCAGCAGCACCACTGCGGAAACCAGTACTGGGAAAGAGAGTACTCCCAGGATGGCGGTCACAAAGAACGCCCAGATGGTCAGCGGCAGGCGGGTCATTTTCATGCCCTTGGTACGCAGGTTGACGATGGTTACGATGTAGTTCAGACCGCCGAGCAGTGACGAGGCTACAAACAAGGTCATGGAGATCAGCCACAAGGTCATACCCAGGCCTGAACCGGGTGAGGCTTGTGGCAGTGCACTCAGCGGCGGGTAGACCGTCCAACCGGCAGAGGCTGCCCCTGTTTCAATAAACAGGGAGTAAATCATGATTACACTCGAGATGAAGAAAAACCAGTATGAGAGCATGTTCAAAAAGCCTGAGGCCATGTCACGCGCACCGATTTGGAGTGGAATCAGCAGGTTTGAGAATGTACCCGACAGACCTCCTGTGAGTACAAAGAATACCATGATGGTACCGTGAATGGTTACCAACGCCAGGTATGCTTCTGGTTTGAGTACCCCTTCAGGCGCCCAGCGGTCGCCCAGAAGTCCGTGGAGGAATGCAGAGGATTCTCCTGGCCATCCAAGCTGCATACGGAACAGGAGGGAAAGGAGTACTGCAACAATTCCCATGAAGATCGCAGTGATCAGGAATTGCTTAGAGATCATCTTGTGATCCATGGAAAACACATACTTCGATACGAAGCTCTCTTTGTGTGAATGTCCGGCCATGATCGGTCTTTTAAATGTTGCCTTCTAAATCGTTCGTCGTTCTTGTCTTTCTATCGGGCAGCCGTGATTTCCTCTTCGGTATTCTCGGTAGCTGCAGCGGCGTCACCTTCGGCGGGCGCAGCAGCTGGGGTTTCGGTATCTGCATCTTCAGCAGGGGCTTCTTGGGCCTCTACTACTCCTGACATTACTCCAAAAGTATTGTTCTCAGCAGCCTGCGATTCGAGGTATGCTGCGTACTCTTCTTCGGATTCAATGATGACAGGGATGTGCATGTTGTAGTGCGATGCACCGCAAATCTTGTTGCAAAGCAGCACGTAGTTGAAGTCCGGATCGCCCAATTTCTCACGCATCTCAGCGGTGGTGATGGTGGGGGTCACCTTAAACTCGGTAGGTACACCGGGTACGGTGTTCATCTGCGCACGCAGGTGCGGCATGTAGGCTGAGTGGATCACGTCCTTGGAGCGGAACTTGATGAGCACTTGTTTGTTCACCGGCATGTGCAGCTCCATGGGTTTGGGGAACACGTCATCCAAGCCAGCGGTCCAACCGGTCAGGCCTTGTTCAATGTCGTAATCCTCGATGTCCAGAATGCGTTGCTTGTGACGTTGCAAACGGTACAATTCATCTTCTACCGACTCCACTTGTCCGGCAGACATCATGTTGCGGTTGGCGTTGAGATCGTCACGCAGTTGAACCATCGTTTGGTCAATCTGCTCCAGTTTATCGTTGATCAAGTCTTCGTGTACCACGCCGATGATGTTCTTAGAACCGTCAACCAAGTTCCAGTTCACCATGCCCAACTGGCCGTCTGCGCCAGGGTAGCGTACGTACCATTTCCATTGCTCACCGATGACTTCTACGGTTTCGTAGTCGTTGCCTTCAATGTCACCGGTCATCTTGTTCCAAGTGCGCAGACCGTAGATGATGATGAAGGTCAGTACAATCGAAGGAACCACGGTCCAGATCAGCTCCAGACGGTTGTCGTGGGGGAAGAAGGTGGCTTTGCGGTCCTTGCGGTAGTAGTACTTCGCAGAGAAGTAGAACAGCAGGGTATTGACGGCAAAGAACACAATCAGGATGATGATCAAGTTGACGTTCATCAGCATGTCAACGTCCTTGCCATGCTCAGAGGCGGCCTCAGGAAGGGGCTTGCCGTATACGACCATCAAGTAAATGAAACCGATGTAGAACACCACCATGTACACGATCCACAGGACCGCATTGAGGCGGTTGTCCGCGTGAGAAATCTCTTCCTCACGGTTCTTGCGAAGGTTTGAGGTCAGTTCATACACGCGTGCCAATTGCGCAACGGCAATGACACCCAAGATGATGACCAAAAGAATGAGAAGCTTCAGCATGACTCGTACTCTATTTCAAAATTCTGTTTCGTCCCCGCTTAAATGGAGTGGTGCTCACTTTCGTCCAGGAATGGGTGGTTTTTCGGTACCAGCGGCGCTTTCTCAAGCGAGCGCATGGTGACTTGGATAAACAAGCCCAGGAAGCCGAGGAACATGCCCCATTCGTAAAACATGAATCCATTGTCGGCCCAGTGTGGTCCAACGGTTCCTGGTACTACCAACAGGTAAACATCTACGAAGTGCATTACGAAGATGAGAAATGCTACCGGCAGCAGGAAGTTTGGGTTTCGCTTGGCGTCGCGGGCGATCAATACGTAGAACGGCACCGCGAAGTTGATGGCAAATGTGATCAGGAATGGCCACTTGAACTCAGGTCCCAGGCGGGTGATGAAGTAAATCACCTCCTCTGGAATGTTCGAGTACCAGATGAGCATGAACTGCGAGAACCACAGGTAGCTCCACAGCATGCTGATGGCGAATACCCACTTACCCAGGTCGTGGATGTGTGAGTCGTTCACCTTGGGCAGGTTGCCGCGTTTCTTCAGCCACAGGATGAGTACTGTAGCAAAGATCATGGTGCTCACCCACATGCCTGAGAAGATGTACCAGCCATACAGGGTCGAGAACCAGTGGGTGTCAATCGACATCAACCAGTCCCACGCCATGGTAGAGCTGAAGAAGGCGAAGAACACCAGGAACAGCGCCGAGCGGCGGTATTGCTTGTAGTGCAGGTCCAGGTCCGGTGCTTGGTCCTCTTGGAGGGACCACTTGCGGAACAGGCGCATGAAGACTACAAAAGTGACACAGTAGATGATGGTGCGCAGCCAGAAGAACCAACCGAAGTAAGGCTTCTTGCCCGCAATGATGTGATCGTAGTCGGGGTTTTCCACCGCGCCGGTCACCGTGCCGTCGTTGGTGTACTCAGCCGCGGCGCCGTCAACACCCGGTACCATGTATTCATAGGTGATGTCGGTGTCCATCCAGTGGTAGAGGTGGTGCATGTGTGCAGCACCGCAAATCAGGACAATCAGGATGATGCCCAGACCAATGGGGATGTACTGAGACATGGCCTCGAAGATGCGCTTCACTTGCGACGACCAACCGGTTTCGGTGGCGTACTGCAGGGCGTAGAAGAACATCGCACCCAAGGCTACGGCAAAGAAGAAGAAACCGCATACCAGCACGTTGGCCCACCAACGGGTGTGGCCGCCGTGTCCGTGTCCGGTGGGTTCAACAATCCATCCGATGATGATGGCCAACAGGCCAAGCGCCATCATGACGAAGGTTGCGTTTTTGAGTCGGCGGGGAAACTGGAATTCCATGGAAATAAATTCTTCTCGTCCGGGCTTAGTGGTTCATTGCAGTCGCGGCGTCGTCGCCGTGTGCATCTGAATCGTGGTTTTCAGAACCGGCATCCACCATGGTGCCGGTTGGCTGGGGTTCGTTATCGCTCTCGAGTACTGAGGTGCCTTGCAGCACTTTCACGTATTCGATCACTTCCCAACGCTCAAGAGCGCTCAGCTGGCTCGCGTGCGAACCCATCAGGCCCTTGCCGTAGGTCAGGGTGTGGTACATCTTGCCTACAGGCAGGTCTACCAATTTGCCCGAGTACGACGGAATACCCTCGATGTGGCCGTTCTGGGCAATCTTGCCCATGCCGTCGCCTTTTTCGCCGTGGCAGTGCACACAGTAGCGGTTGTACAGCACCTCGCCTTTGGCGATGTTGGCCTCGGTGGTCCCAATCGGTGAGCTGAGTTCAACACCTGCGGCCTCGTAGCCTTCGGTGGTGTTGGGGAAGGGGTAAGGCATGCTGTTCATGCTTACACCGTTGCGGTCTTGTGAGATGGTACCCGCAACCGGCTTCATGGCAGAAGGGGTGTTGCGTTGTACCACAGCGAGGGAGTCGCCTACTTTCCACGGATCTTGTCCGTAGTCGACGTACGCCTCAATCGCCGGAGAGCGGTACATGTCTGGCATGTATTCGATGCCTGGGCTGTTGGGGTCTTTGCCACACGAAGCCAGCAGTGCCACCACTGCAAAGGCAGGAAGGAGTTGTCCGAATCGTTTCATCAGGCGATTTCTTTGATGCTGAGTTCCATCATCTCGGTTTCTTTCAGGCTGGCCTCAATGGTCGCCTCATCCACACCGTGGTTCTCGTCGGTAGCGATTTCCATCACAAACTTGTCGTCGGTGGTGCGGGGGTCTGGGTTGCAGGCAGGCATGCCGGGCAAGGTCTTGTTGCGGATGAAGTAGGTGATCGCCATGCCGTGCGCCGCGCAGAGAACGGTGAACTCAAAGGTTACCGGTACAAAGGCGGGCAAGTTCTCGAGCAACGAGAAGCTCGGTTTACCACCGATGTTCATGGGCCAATCGGAGATCATGAAGTACCACATGCCCAACAGCGCGAGGGTGGTACCGGTACAAGCGTACATGAAGGCGGCAATTGCCAGTCGGGTGCGCTTTACACCAATGATCGGATCGAGTCCGTGAATCGGGAAGGGTGAAAACACTTCGGTGACGGTCATGCCTTTCTCGATGACGTGCTCGGCTGCATTCATCAGCTTTTGCTCGTCGTCGTACATCGCATGGAACAGTTTCTTGGTGGCCATCGAATGTGGGTTTGTCGTTACGCGTTACGCGGCGTTATCAGTGTTCTTTTTTAAAGTTCTCTCCGGAAGACTTCAGGATGGTCTTCAGCTCGTTGAGGGCGAGTACCGGGAAGAAGCGGGCAAACAACAGGAACAGGGTCAGGAAAATCCCGATGGTTCCCAGGAAGGTGCCGATGTCAATCGGAGTGGCGTGGAATTCACCCCAGCTCGAAGGATCGTAATCGCGGTGCAGCGAGGTCACGATGATCACGTAGCGCTCGAACCACATACCGATGTTTACGATGATTGACATGAAGAAGGTGAAGGTCAGGCTGCGTCGCCACTTCTTCACCCAGAACAGCTGGGGAGAAATCACGTTGCAGGTCATCATGATCCAGTAGGACCAAGAGTACGGGCCTGAGAAGCGGTTGATGAAGGCGTACGACTCGTACTCCACGCCTGAGTACCACGAGATGAAGAGCTCGGTCAAGTAAGCCACACCTACGATGGAACCGGTGACGATGATCACGATGTTCATGTACTCCACGTGCTTCACGTGCACATAGGCCTCGAGGTTCATGGCCTTGCGCATGATCAGCAACAGGGTGAGTACCATCGCAAATCCGGAGAATACCGCACCCGATACAAAGTAGGGCGGGAAGATGGTGGTGTGCCATCCCGGGATCACCGAGGTTGCGAAGTCCATCGATACAATCGAGTGCACCGAGAATACCAGTGGGGTTGCGATACCGGCCAGGACCAGAGACACCTCTTCAAAGCGGGTCCAGTTCTTGGCGCGTCCTGACCAACCGAAGGCCAGTACACCGTAGATCTTCTTGGGCAGCGGCTTTTTCATACGGTCGCGGATGGTCGCGAAATCCGGGATGAGGCCGATGTACCAGAATACCAGGGATACCGAGAAGTACGTCGAGATTGCAAATACGTCCCAGAGCAGTGGCGAGTTGAAGTTCACCCACAGCGAACCGAACTGGTTCGGCAGAGGGAGTACCCAGTACGATACCCAGATACGACCCATGTGGATCCCTGGGAAGATCGCCGCCATCATGACCGCGAAAATGGTCATCGCTTCCGCAGAGCGGTTGATGGCCATGCGCCACTTCTGGCGGAACAGCAGCAGTACTGCCGAGATCAGGGTTCCCGCGTGACCGATACCTACCCACCATACGAAGTTGGTGATGTCCCAGGCCCAGCCTACGGTTTTGTTCAGTCCCCATACACCCACACCTGTGCCCAGGAGGTAAGTGATGCAGCCGATCCCATACAGGCCAATCAGACCCGTGATGGTGATCATGATTTTCCACGCCCGTGGCGCGGGGCCTTCGATGGGCCCTACGATGTCGTCGGTGATGTCGCCGTAGCTCTTGTCACCGAGGATAAGCGGTTCGCGAATTGCAGCTTCTTTTTGCATCGTGCTCCGGGATTAGGCGTTGTTTTCCGCTTTGTTGCGCACCTTGGTCATGTAGTACATGTTCGGCTGTACGCCGATTTCCTCGAGTGCGTGGTATGCGCGGTTGTTTTGCGAGATCGCGCGCACACCTGAATTTTTATCGTTCAGATCACCGAACTGGATGGCGTGGGTGGGGCACGCTTCAGCACATGCGGTCTCGATAGCACCGTCTGCCACAGGCTGACCTGCTTTCTTGGCTTCGAGCTTGCCGTACTGGATGCGTTGTACACACAGCGAGCATTTCTCCATCACCCCGCGTGAACGTACGGTTACGTCTGGGTTGAGGACCATGCGCGCGAGTGAATCCTGCGCCGGGTTGGTGTTCTGGAATTTCTTGAAGTCCATGTAGTTGAACCAGTTGAAGCGACGCACTTTGTACGGGCAGTTGTTGGCGCAGTAGCGGGTACCGATGCAACGGTTGTAGGTCATTTGGTTCATGCCCTCGTTGCTGTGGGTGGTGGCGGCTACTGGACAAACGGTCTCGCACGGAGCGTGGTTGCAGTGCTGACACATCATCGGCATGTGCACGGTCTCGGGGTTCTCCTCGGGACGTTCCATGTCGATGTAGGCAGGGATGGCGCCGATGTCGAGTGCTTCTTGGGTCTGCTCAACAGTGCGGTACTTCGAAGAGAAGAAGCGGTCGATGCGCATCCAGTGCATGTCGCGGTGGCGCAGTACCTCGTCCTTACCTACAACCGGTACGTTGTTCTCCAGGTGACACGCGGTCACACATGCCGAACAACCGGTACAGGTGGTCAGGTCGATGGTCATGCCCCAGCGGTGGCCCACTTCAATGGGGTGCTCATTCCACATGTCGAACTCCTTGGTTGGAATCTCGCCGTCGTGGGTGATGAGTACGTGGTTTTCGTTGAATGACGCTTGGCCTTTGGGCTTGTCTTTCTCTGCGAGGAAGGTGCCAAGGGTGGTCTCCTTCACAATCGAGTCGCGGCCCATGATGGTGTGATGCATCTGGGTGGTGGCCAAGGAGTAGGTACCTTCGGCTTTTTCGATCGAAACGTTGGTGTTGGCGTATACCGGGAGGCCGTTGGCTTCGGTCACCAGACCGGCTGCACGTTGTCCGCGAGGAACACGCTTGCCGTTCTCGTCCATCACCAGGGTGCCGTCCATGCCACCTACGATGTCGTACGCAGCGTTACCGATGTTTTCGTTGCCCGCACCGCGGCCGTACCCGAGCGCGATGCCGATGGTGCCTGGCTTTTGACCCGGGGTCGGGAACACAGGCAGGGTCACCTTGCTGTCACCTACAGTCACGGTCACCAGGCTGGCTGGGTCGCGCTGGGCGATGACGGTGTTGAGGCCCATCTCTTCGCAATCTGCGACAGACATGGTTACGTAGTTGTCCCAAGTGACTTTGGTCACCGGGTCTGGCAGCTCTTGCGCCCACGGGTTGGGGGTGTGCTCGCCAGCACCTACGCTCACTTTTTGATAAACGGACAGCTCGTACTTGCCTGCTTTGCCAGCGGCTGCTTTCACAGCTGAGATGGCAGCGCCTGCGTTGAAGGCCGGAGCTGCAGGAGCAGCAGCGCCAGCATCGGCGCCTTCTGCGTCGGCCACAGCTTGTACGCTTGCGGTGGTGTTGAAGTATCCGTTGTACACAGACATGTTCCACGACTCGTCGGTGAGCATGCCGTCAGCGACATACCCCGGGTTGTGGGTCTGGCGCATGTAGGTGTAGTAATCGGTGGTGTCGCCGGCCCAGGTCAGCAGGCTCTCTTGTGCGTAGCGGGTGCTGAAAAGTGGCGAAATGGTGGGCTGCTGGATTTCCACGCGGCCGTCAAACGGCATGTGGTCGTTCCAGGCCTCAAGCGCGTGGTGATCTGGCGCTTTGTAGGTGCAACGGGCACCGGTCTCGTCGGCCTTGCCGTTGAACGAAATGGTGGTTTTGACCTTGGCCAATGCTTCGTTGAAGCCTTCGGCATCGTACCAGGTGTATGAAGGGTTGGTGCCGTACACCACCAGCGCGCTGATGCGGCCTTTCTTCATGTCGTTCACCAGTGAAGCCATGGCGGCGTCGTCACCCATGTACAGGCGAGAGGCGTTGGCCACATCCAAGGTGTTGCCGTAGTTGCCCAGGGCTTGGTTGATGCCGTTGACCAGTTGCTGTACGTTCAGGTCGTTGCTGCCGGCCACCACGAGCGATTCGCCGCGGTTGGCTTGGAGTGCAGCAGCGGCTGCTTTGACAGCGGCGGCGGCTTTCTCGGGCAGGTTCACGCTGGCACCGCCAGCAATGGCGTTGTACAGGGCGGCTGCAACGAGGCCTTCTTCGCTGGGCTTGATGGTCACGCGCTCATCGGCGTTGGAGCCGGTGGTGGACATGTTGCCTTCGAAGTGGATGTGTTGACTCATCCATGCACCCTCGGGCTTGCGGCGCATGCCGTAGTCCTTGGTGAATTTGTTGGCGGTCATCCAAGTGCCGAGGAAGTCAGCGTTGATCGAGACGATCACCTTGGCCTGGTCAAAGCGGTACTGCGGAATGGCGTTTGTACCGTGGGTGGCTTGGTGTGCTCGGCGGATGCCGTTGTAAGAGTAGCTGTCTACCATCACGTGGCGACCTTGGTAGCGCTCGGTGAACGCGTTGATCGCACGTTGGGTAGAAGGGGAGATGACCGAGCCACTCACCACGGCCACCTTACCGGTAGCGCCTTGGAGGGCTGCAGACACTTCGTTGTCGAGGTCAGACCAGCTGATGGCGGTGTCGCCTTTCATCGGGCCGGTCAGACGGGTGTTGTCGTACAATTCCAGTACCGACTGGCTGATGCGGCTGTTGACCGCGCCGTAACCCACACCTTCAGCCTTGTTGGCTTTGATGAAGATGGGTCGCCCCTCGCGGGTTTTCACCAACACGTTGCCGTAGTCCTGTCCGTTGTAGAAGGTGCTGGCGTAGTAGTTGGGGATACCGGGTGTGATTTGGTCCGGCTTGTTTACGTAGGGGATCGACTTGATCACGGGGGTCTCACACGCAGCCAAGGTGGCGGCGCCTACGGAGAACCCAAGGAATTTCAAGAAGTCCCGACGTCCGGTGCTGGTTTCCTGCAAGCGGTTGTCGCTCAGGAACTCATCCACGGTTTGGGTTGGGGTGAATTCGTTTTCCGCTGCTTCGCGGAAGGCCGGGGCATCCTGCAATTCAGGAACTCCGGTGAAGTATCGCTTCGTCTGGGCCATCAGAGTATTCAGCGTTGGTTCTTAGTAATGGCACTTGGAGCATTCCCAGCCGCCAAGTTCTTTCACCGTTACTTTTTCGTCGTCTTTGATGCGTTGCAATTCGAGGTTGCCGCGCTCAGATCCTTTGAGTCGTTCGTGGATTTCCACGTAGTAGTCACTGCTGGCCAAGTCAATCTCAGCCTTGTTGTGACACTCAATGCACCAGCCCATGGTCAGGGTAGGCTTCGAGAGTTGAATCAAACCAGGAATGTCGGTTTGGGCGTTGACTTCCTCCACGGTGGCCTGACGACCGAGGGTGTAGGTTTCAACCGGACCGTGGCAGTTGCGGCAATCGAGGCCACCCACGGTGACGTGCTGCGCGTGTGAGAAGTAGACGTGGTCGGGCAGAGAGTGGACTTTGTTCCACTTCACCGGCTCACCGGTCCAGGAGTCTTGCGGCTCTTTGAAGCCGTCTTTCTCTTCACCGTTCTCAACGCCATAGTAAGAACCGTTGTCGGGGTTGAAACCGATGGCGGCGTAGATCTTCGAGATTTCCTCAGTGCCTGAGACCGATCCCTTTTTGATGCCTTTGTGGCAGTTCATACAGATGTTGGTCGAGGGAATCGAGGCGTGCTTGGACTCGCGGGCGGTGTGGTGACAATACTCGCAATCGATTTCGTTCTGGCAGGCGTGAATGGCGTGCGAGAACCAAATGGGTTGCTCGGGCTCGTAGCCTTCGTATACACCGACGCTCATCAGGTCTCCATAGCCGATGGTTACGAGCACCGCTACTACAAAGAAGCCGATGATGGATACAAACGCGCGGTTGCCGGTGACCCAGATGCGTACTGCTTCTGCGTAGGTGGGCACCTCGGTGGTCTCTTTGCCTTCGCGCTCGGCGATGGCGTTTTTGAGTGAGCGATTCACGCCTGCAGCGGCAAAGGCCACAATCAGGAAGAACACACCCAAGATCAGGAACCAAATAGCAGTGTTGTCGCTCTCCTCCTCCACGGCATCGTGGATGGTGGGGCACGCATCGCCCGATCCGCCGCCGGCGTTGTCAGGCGCTACATAGTTGACCACGTAGTTCATGATGTCCTTGATGTCGCCTTCAGACACCAACTGGGCGTTCATGATGCCGTAAGAGGCTTCCCACTGCTTCACCAGGCCGGTGACGTAAGGGTCGCCGGTGGCGATGGCCGCTTGTGGGTTTTGGATCCAAGTGACCAAGAGCTCCTCGGACGCACCCCAGCGTTCAGCGACGCCGGCAAGGCCAGGGGCCGCCAGGTTTTCAGCGGTGGGTTTGTGGCAAGACGCGCAATTGGCCTTGAAGAGGGCTTCCCCGTTGTCGTAATCGCCTTCGTCGAAGATTCCGGCGAAGGAAAGGGTTGGAATCGCTACAAGTGCGGCCAAAACGACCGTACGGAAGAGCTTGTGGAATAAACGAGTTTCGTTCAGCACAGGAGACATAATTCGATGATTACCGGGCACACTTCACCCTGCTAAAATCGCGGTCAAAATTACGGCATTTTAACGCTTGGCGTGGGCTGGCGGGCTGAATTTCAGAGGCCATTTCCAATTTAAAACCGTTCTAAATAGTCGTAAAAGTGTCAAGAAAAACACGGGGTGCATGAACGCACCATGTGACGGGCGTTTCGGGGCGTCGCGAACAATCGCGGTCAGCATTGTTGAATAAAGATTGGCCCTGTCCCTCCCTCGAAAGTGGTTAGATTTGACCATTGCAAATAGGCGCCATGCTGCACAGCACACCACTCACGTTTTCTTACCCTGACGGGCCCGCGTTTTCCTTCCCGGAAGTGCACGCTGGTGCCGGTGAAGAGTTGCTCTTGCTGGGTTCCAGTGGCACGGGCAAAACCACGCTATTGCATTTGTTGGCGGGCCTCAGGTCCGCGCAATCCGGACGCATTGAGCTGGCCGGACAAGACATTGTTCCCTTGACCGAAGCCCAGCGCGATCGCCACCGCGGCGAGTACGTGGGCATCGTGTTTCAAACCGCCCACTTCTTGGATGCGCTCACAGTGATGGACAACCTCTGCATGCCCCAATACCTCAACGGCCAAGCGCCTGACCGCTCGCGTGCCCAAGAGATGCTGGACCGCCTACAACTCGGCCACAAAGCCGGCAGTCGTCCGCGCAACTTGAGCGTGGGGGAACAGCAGCGTGTGGCCATTGCACGTGCGCTCATGCACCGCCCCAAGCTGGTGTTTGCCGATGAGCCCACCTCCGCTTTGGACGACGCCAACGCCACCGAAGTCATGAACCTGCTGCGCGAACAAACCGCCGACGCGGGCGCCACCCTGGTGGTGGTCACCCACGACCAGCGTTTGAAGGACCGTATTGCCAACACCATCGCGCTGTGAACCTGTTTAAGATCAGTGTGGCCAACATCCGCCACAAGCCGCTGCGCGCCGCACTCAGCATCATTCTGATGGCCTTTGGTGTGGGCATGATCAGCCTGTTGTACACGGTCCAAACCCAGTTCAAAGAACAGTTTGACCGCAACATCAAAGACATCGACATGGTGCTCGGGGCCAAAGGGTCTCCGCTGCAGCTCATCCTGTCCAGCGTGTACCAGGTGGATGCGCCCACGGGGAACATCAACCTGCAGGAAACCGAACGCTTTCTCAAGAACCCGATGGTCAAGGGCATGGTCAAGGAGTGGATCCCCATGTCCTACGGCGATAACTTCCAGAAGTACCGCATCGTGGGCACCGAACACGCCTACGCCGAGCATTACGGCGCCACCCTCGACAACGGCCGCTTGTACGAAAGCGATTTCGAGGTCACCCTCGGGAGTAAAGTGGCCCAAGAAACCGGCCTCAAACTGGGGGATACCTTTTTCAGTTCGCACGGTCTGGATGATACAACGGACGTGCACAAGAACCACGCATTCAAGGTGGTAGGTGTTTTTGAGCCGACCCGAAGTGTGGTCGACAACCTGATGCTGTGCAACCTCTCGTCGGTGTGGCGCGTGCACGAGAAGCCGGACGAGCCTCCTATGGCCGAAGAGGACAAGGAAATCACTGCCGTGTTGGTCAAAACCTCCAACCTGCTGGCCTCGGTGCGCATCCCCGGCATGCTGCGCGATTCTAAGATCATGGTGTCGCTCCCGGCCATTGAGGTCAACCGCCTCAACAAGAACTTTGGCATTGGCATGGACGCGTTCACAGCCATTGGCATTTTGATTATGATCTTATCGGCCATCAGTGTGTTTATCGCGTTGTACAGTTCCTTGCGGGAACGCCGCTACGAACTTGCGCTCATGCGTACCATGGGCGGCAGCCGTTTCACCATCCTGACCATGATTGTGATGGAAGGGGCCTTGATGAGCCTCATCGGCTTTGTGGTGGGCTGGGTGCTTTCGCGGATTGGATTGCTTGTGCTTTCTGCGGTTTTGGAAGACCGCTTTCACTACGGGCTCACGGATTTGGCGCCGTCCTTCACAGACTTGGTCTTGTTGGTGATCACTATCTTTGTTGGGAAGATGGCATCACTCTTGCCTGCAGTCAAAGCCATGCGCATTGACATCTCAAACACACTGGCTGATGGATAAGCGGAAAACGATTACAATGTGGATTTTGGCAGTGGCCGGCATTTCGGCCCTGAACTTGTCGTCTGCGTGCAAGCACGAACCGCCCACCAACATTTCCCCCGAGACCCGCTCTGAGCTGGTCGAGGCCCAAGGCAGCGAAAATGTGGAAGCGGTTTCCGCCTCCATCGACGACGACTTTCCCAACAGCACCACCACCTCAGCAGGGTGGCCCGGTGAAGAGGAAATGGACCGCGTCGATGTCACTGCCAACGACCCTGTTGGCGTCGACAACGTAGTGGCCGCCGAAGACCTGGGCGTCTCCATCCAAAACGCCGATGGCCTGGAAGAACTCACCTGGAAGCAACTCACCGACGTGGAGTTCAAAGACGTCTACGTGGAAGAGCTCGACGCCTACTACTGGAAACCCACCTTCGGCGAAAATGTCAAGGCCCTTGCCGGCCGCGAAGTGTATATCACCGGCTACATCATCCCGGTGGACTACGACGAGAACTTCTACGTGCTCAGCCGTTACCCCTTTGCCAACTGCTTCTTCTGCGGCGGCGCCGGCCCGGAATCGGTCGTGGACCTACGCTTCAAAGACGAAAACCGCATGTACGAAACCGACGAACGCCTCACCTTCCGCGGCAAACTCGCCCTGAATGCGGATGACGTGTACCAGATGAATTACATTCTTGAGGGGGCGGAAGAATACGAGTAAAATGTCCTTGGAGTCTTTTGTAGTTGGGAAGTGCAAAGTGGGCCCACGGTTCGCTTGCGCTGAAGACAATCGAAGAGTATTGAGCCGCTGATGCGGCTTTTTTTGTGTCCACGGGTTCATTACCCGTTCTGCATTCCTTCTCACCTGCAAATAGCAGCGCAGTGCTCAGCGTGTCGCGCCCAAGCGACACCAACGACCGAAGTGCCTCCTGCCTATCCGGCCTTGCAGAAAGTTGGGGCCAAAGAAAAGGGCCGCCGTTGGCAGCCCTTTCTGACGAATTCGTCCAGGTAATTAAGCATCCGGATTGACCAGTTTCTTGAACTCGTCAATGCTCACGGATTTTTCCTTCAGTTTGATTTGGTCCTTGGCCGAGGCGATGACCTTCTCCTCGCGGATCAGCTCGAAGATGCGCTGCACTTCCTCCTTGTTGCTCAGGGCGTTGGCGGCGTACTTCTCCAAGGTCTCCTCGTCCAGGGGCAGTCCGTATTGGGCGTACTGGCCGGCGAGGTTGGCCTTCACGTGGTCCAGCATCTCGGGGTATTCCACCTTGACGTCGTTGGCGCGTGCGATGCGCTCCTCGATCAGTTGCCACTTCACGCTTTTGGCGTAGCCGGGGTATTCGGTGTTGAGTTGCTCGTCGGTGAGGGGTTTTTCGTTGGTGGCCTTGATCCAGCGCTTGAGGAAGGCGTCGGGCAGTTCAGGGTTGAAGTGCTCGATCAGGTTTTCGCTCAGCTGGTTTTTGAAGTACCAGTCTTGGTCGCGCTTGAGGGCGTTTTCGATGTTTTCGGCGATGCGGGTACGGAAGCCGGCTTCGTCCTCTATGTTGCCTTCACCAAAGGCCTTGTCGAACAGCTCTTGGTTGATCTCCGAAGGAGCCAGGCGGCGGATTTCGTTCACGCGGAAGCGGAAATCGCCTTTGGGCAAGGCAGCCACCTCTTCAGCGGAGATGCCCAGCATGCGGCTCAGGTCCTCCTGATCGCGAGATACCTTGGCGGCGTCCAGGTCTACCTCGGCGCCTTTTTCAAGGCCAACCAGGGCTTTCTGGATTTTCTTGTCGTCTACGAACTCGATGGATACGGTGCCGTCGTTTAGGATGCCACCTTCGAGGATCTCCCCTTCGGGGGTGAGTTGGATGAAGGTGCCCATGAGCATGTCGCTGGCTTCGCTTTTTTCCGGCTCCGAGAGGCTGCCAAAGCGGCGGGCGAGGTTGTTGACTTCTTCGTCCACCATCTTGTCGTCGACCTTGATGCTGTAGTAGGTCTCTTTGACCTTGTCGAGCTTCACTTCGATTTCAGGGGCGAGGCCCATCTCGTAGTTGAAGGTGAACTCGGTGGGATTGTCCCAATCGCCTTCTTCCACATCGCTTTCCACCGGCATGGGCTGCCCCAATACCTCCAGCTTGTTTTCGGTGATGTAGTTGTGGAGCGATTCGCTCAGGAGTTTGTTGATCTCCTCGGCGAGTACGGCCTTGCCTACGCGCTTTTTCACCACAGTCATGGGCACGTTGCCGGGACGGAAGCCGGGCAAGGTCATGTTCTTGCGGTAATCTTTCAATGCGGCGTCGACGGCGGGCTTGTAATCGCCTTCCACGACTTTGACGGTGAGCTTGGCGTTCAGCGCGTCGATGTTGTCACGTGTAATTTCCATGTGCGTATTTGTACCCCTCCGGCGGAGTTTACTTTGTGGTGCGGGTAAAGGGACTCGAACCCCCACGCCTCTCGGCACCAGATCCTAAATCTGGCGTGTCTACCAATTTCACCATACCCGCATGGCCGGAAAAATGGGGGGCAAAGGTAGGGTATTTTCGTTGAATATGTTGTGTGTTGATTTCATGCAGATCACTTGGTGAATGGCGGCTTTCACGCAGCCTTGTTTTCTATTTTCACGGCGTGAAACATCTCTTACTGATTTGCATGCTCGCGGTGCCCTTTTGGGGCGCGGGTCAAGACTACCACCTGACCGGTGGGCAGGCGGCGTTGGGGCACGCTACGGTGGCCCAGTCGGGGGTGTGGTCGGCCTTTTACAATCCGGGTGGGTTGGATTGGTCGGGCGCTGCCGGCATCAGCGCCGGGGTGTTTTACGACAACCGCTTTGCCCTGGCCGACCTCTCCATTGGCGGGGTGGCCGTGAGCTATGGCTTTGAAAACGGGGGCACCTTGGGCGTGACCACTGTGCGCTACGGCAACGCGGTGTTCAACGAGCAAACCACCGGCGTGGCCTACAGCCGCGTGTTGGGTGAAAAGGTGTCTGCGGGCGTCAAGCTCAACTTCCACAGCCTGCGCGTGGGCAACGGCTACGGCAACGCCACCACCCTCAGTGGCGACATCGGCTTTTTGTACCAAATGACCGACAACCTCACCTTGGCCGGCGCGCTGTTCAACCCCACCCGTTCGCAGTTTGTGGAGATTGGGGATGAGCGCTTGCCCATTGTGCTCAAGGGCGGGGCCAGGTACCGGTTTTCCGATGCGGTCCAGCTTTCGGGCGAGGTGTGGAAGGAACTCAACGAAGACCCCCAGCTGCGCGCCGGGCTGCAATACCAACCCGTGGACCGGGTGGTGCTGATGGCCGGGGTGGGCAGTGCGCCTGCGCAGACGTCCTTTGGTGTAGGATACCTCGCCGGGGATTTCCGTTTGGATTTGGCCGCGGCCTACCACAACCAACTTGGCTTTGCGCCGCAACTCACCCTGAGCTATGCGCCGGTGCGTTAAAGGCCTGTTGATCTTGATACTGCTCTGCCCCACACTCCTCTGGGCGCAGGACGACGAAGCCACCCTCATCATCGAACAACGCATCGAGGCCATCGCCGAGATCCTGGATGAAGACGTGGAACTCGACTACACCACCCTTTTTGACCGCTTCAGCGACTACCTCGATCGCCCGCTCAACCTCAACGGCGCCACCGAAGAGGAGCTGCGCGATTTGCTTATGCTCAGCGACATTCAGATCCTGAACCTGCTGGGCCACATTGCCCAATATGGCAAGCTCAACAGCATTTACGAATTGCAAGCCGTAGAAGGGTTTGATGTGCGCACCATCCGCAACATCCAGCCCTTTGTGACGGTGGCCCCACCCAGCGAGTTGGAGCAGCTCAGCCTGGGCAAACTGCTCAACGACGGCACGCACGACCTTGTCATGCGCTACCAGTACACCTTTGAGCAGGCCGACGGCTTCCGCAATGGGAGCGATGCCGACACCACCAACGATTTTTTGGGCGACCCGGGCCGGGTGTTTTTGCGCTACCGCTACCGCTACAAGGACCACCTGAGCGTGGGTTTCACCGCCGAGAAAGACCCCGGCGAGGAATTCTTCCAAGGCCAAAACGCCAACGGATTCGACTTTTACTCCGGCCACTTGCATTACCACGACCAAGGCTTGGTGCGCGACGTGGTGGTGGGCGACTACCAAATCCAATTTGGCCAAGGCGTGACCGCCTGGAGCGGGTTGGGACTGGGCAAGAGCTCGTATGTGATGAACGTCAAGCGCAGCGGCCGTGGCATCCGCCCGTACACCTCGGTGGACGAGAACCGGTTTATGCGCGGTGCGGCCTTCACCCTGGGCAAAGGCGATTGGACGGCAACGGGCTTTTACTCCTCCAAAGGCATCGACGCCAACGTGGTGGAGCCCGATTCACTGTCCAACCCGGACCAGCAACAGATCTCTTCCTTCCAACTGACTGGCCTGCACCGCACCGCCGCAGAGCTCTTTGACGCCGACGCCATCCGCGAGCGGCACATGGGCGGCAACGTGCGTTACCACACCCGCGGATTCAGCGTGGGGGTGACCGGAATTTACTCGGACTACGACGCCGATGTGGTGCGCAACCTGACCATCTACAACCAGTTTGATTTCAACGCCAACCAGAACACCGTGATTGGTGCGGATTACCACTACCTGCGCGGCAGCTTGAACCTGTTTGGCGAAGTGGCCCGCAGCGCCTCGGGCGGAACGGCGTTGATCCAAGGCGCGCTGCTGGCGCTGCATCCGGATTTGAGCGCCTCGGTGGTCTACCGCCGTTACGACCGGGATTACCACAACTTGTTGGGCCTGCCCTTTGGCGAGCTTTCGCGCCCGGCCAATGAAAGCGGGATGTACACTGCGCTCGAATGGAAGATCAGCCAACAATGGCGGGTAGCAGCTTATGCCGATCAATTCCGCTTTCCGTGGTTGCGCTTTCGGGTGGATGCGCCCTCGCAAGGGGTGGATCATTTTGTGCAGCTCAACTACAAGCCCTCGCGCAAAAACGAGTTCTACATGCGTTTCCGGCGTAGAATGCGTGAACGCAACATCACCGGCAGCGAAACCGTCATCGACACTCCCGGGGAAGAACTGCGCCAACAAGTGCGCCTCAATGCCAGCTACTACGTGGCCCCCAGTGTGCGTCTCAAGTCTCGCGCGGAGTGGGTGCGCGCCCAAGTGGGGGAGGGCGACACCGAACACGGCTTCCTGTTTTACCAAGATTTGATCTTCAAAAAGATGGACTGGCCGGTGACCCTGGCGCTGCGCTATGCTTTGTTTGATGCGGACAGCTGGGATTCGCGCGTGTACGCGTTTGAAAACGACGTGCTGTACTCCTGGTCCATCCCCCCGTACTTTGGACGTGGGTCGCGCTTTTACGTGATGGCCAAATGGCGGATCTACAAAAAGATCGATCTGTGGGTGCGCTACTCGCAGTGGTACTACACCGATCGCAATGAGATCGGCTCGGGGCTGAACGCCATCGAGGGCAACACCCGCACCGAACTCAAGGTGCAGCTGCGCTGGCGGTTTTAACATCCGTCGGCCAACCCGGGCATTGTTTTTGCCGTATACCTAAGTACCTGAACAATGCGATTTCTCTGGACCATAGCGCTTTTGGCGTTGCCGCTCTTGGCGTACGCACAATCCTCCAAACCCACCGCACGTGTGGCACCCAACCCGGTGACCGACCGGTTTGTGTTGGAGGTCACCAGTCCTGCAAATCAAGCTTTTAACGCAGAGCTTTTGGACCTCGCTGGCACCGTTCTGCACACTACAGGTCCGCAAAGAGCAAGCGCCCAATCCACCGCCATTGTCGTGGACGTGCACACCTTGCAACGCGGCATCTACTTCTGCCGGGTGGCCTTTGCCAGCGGCGAGGTGCTCACCGTGCGCGTACTGCTGGAATAGGGAAAAACCGCCTCGCGCACCGATATTCTCAAGCAGCGCGGTATTTTTGGGAGCAAATTTTCCCTGAAATGGCGACCACTTCCGACATCAAGAACGGCCTGTGCATCAAGTACAACAACGACCTCTGGCAAATCATCGAGTTCCTCCACGTGAAACCCGGTAAAGGCCCGGCCTTTGTGCGCACCAAACTCAAGAACCTCAACACCGGCAAGGTGCTGGACAACACCTTCAACGCTGGGGTTAAGATCGAGACCGTCCGCATCGAAACCCGCCATTACCAGTACCTCTACAACGACGACATGGGGTACCACTTCATGAACATGGAGGACTACGAGCAAGTGGCTGTGCCCAAGGTGAAAATCAACGCCCCTGATTTCCTCAAAGACGGCCTGGACTGTCAAGTGATGTTCCACGCCGAAGAGGAAGACATTTTGAACGTGGACCTGCCTGCGCATGTTGAATGCGAGATCACGTATACCGAGCCCGGCATCAAAGGCGATACCGCCACCAACACGCTCAAGCCTGCGACCATTGACACCGGCGCAGAAATCCGCGTGCCGTTGTTCATCAACACCGGCGACTGGGTGAAAGTGGACACGCGCGACGGGTCGTACTCCGAGCGCATCAAAAAGTAAACCCGGGCTGCGGCCCAAACGATACCTATGGCTACAGGATTGATTCACTTGCACAGCACCCTGCGTTGGGTGGTGTTGCTTCTGCTCGTGTTTGCGCTGGTCAACAGCTGGCGCGGATGGATGGGCAAAAAGGAATTCACCAATGGCAACCGCAAGGTGCTGTTGTTCACCTTGATTTCGACCCACATCCAGTTGGTGCTCGGCTTTGCGCTGTTCTTCATGAACGGCTGGCACAAGGTCTGGGGCCAATCGGATTGGATGAGCGTGCGCGGCCTGCGTTTTTGGGCCATGGAGCACCCCTTGCAAATGACCCTTGGCATCGCACTGATCACCATTGGATACTCGCGTGCCAAGCGCCGTGATGGGGCCTGGACCGCTCACCGCACCGCGGCCATCCTGATGACCCTGGGCCTGTTGTTCATCCTGGCTGCGATTCCTTGGTCGTTCTACGGCCCTGAGGTGGCGCGTCCGCTGTTCCCCGGCATGTGATGCAGAAATTCGTTTGGCTGTTTTGCGTGGTGGTTTTGGTGGCCTGTGGGGGCGATGCTCCTGCACCTGCTGGAACCGACGCGCCTGCTGCGGCAGAAGCCCAATCCGACGATTACTACGGCATCCCCGCCTCGCGGGTAAAGCGCCTGTATGTGCCGTGCAGCATTTGCCACGGTGAAAACGGCGATGTGTCTCGCGGCGGCGCCAAGTTGCTGAAGGAAAGTACCCTGTCGTTTGAAGAGCGCGTAGGCATCATCACCTACGGCAAGGGCACCATGCCCCCCAACAAAGACCGCCTGGAGGCCAACGAAATCAAGGCTTTGGCCAAATACATCGAGACCTTCCGGGAATAAATGGGCAAGTACTACGAGACCCAAAAGGTCGAAGAGACCTGCGTGCTGGTGGGCGTTTGTACCCAACAGCAACCGCGCGAATTGGTGGACGAATACCTCGATGAGCTTGAGTTTTTGGCCACCACCGCCGATGCGCACACCCAAATGCGCTTTGTCCAAAACCTGGAGAAGGTGGACCCCAAAACCGTGCTCGGTTCCGGCAAAATCCAAGAAGTGGTGGAGTTCGTGGCCGAGCAGGAAGTGGACATGGTCATCTTCGACGAGGAGCTCTCGCCCAGCCAGCTGCGCAACCTCGAGCGCCTGTTCAACCCCGACCAGTTTGCCGACCACCAAGTCAAGGTCTTGGACCGTTCCAACCTCATCCTGGACATCTTTGCCCGCAATGCGCGCACGGCCCACTCCAAAAAGCAGGTGGAACTCGCCCAATACCAATACCTGCTGCCGCGCCTGACCAACATGTGGACCCACCTTTCCAAGCAAAAAGGGGGCATCGGCATGAAGGGACCGGGGGAGACCGAGATCGAGACCGATCGCCGCATCATCCGCGACAAAATCTCTCTGCTTAAAAAAGAGCTGCAGAAGATCGACAAGCAAAAGAGCGTGCAACGCGGCAACCGCGGCGCCTTGGTGCGTGTGGCCGTGGTGGGCTACACCAACGTGGGCAAAAGCACCCTGATGAACCTGCTCAGCAAAAGCGAGGTACTGGCCGAAAACAAACTCTTTGCGACCCTGGACACCACCGTGCGCAAAGTGGTGCTGGACAACCTGCCGTTTTTGATGGCCGATACCGTAGGCTTCATTCGCAAGCTGCCCCACCAACTCGTGGAGTCTTTCAAGTCCACCCTGGACGAAACCCGCGAGGCGGATCTGCTCATGCACGTGCTGGACATCTCGCACCCCAACTTTGAGGACCATTACCAAGTGGTGCAAAACACCCTCTCGGACATCGGCACTGCCGACAAGCCCATGATTGTGGTGTTCAACAAGGTGGACGCGTACCGTTTTGTGGAACAAGACGCCGACGACCTCAGCCCCCGCACCCGCGAAAACATCCCTCTGGACGAACTCCAACAAACCTGGATGGCCCGCCTCAGCGACAGCAAGGTGGCCTTTGTGAGCGCCAAGGAAAAGCTGGGCATCGACGGCCTGCGCAAACTGCTCTACGATGAGGTGCGTAAGATCCACGTGGAGCGCTTTCCCTACAACAACTTCTTGTATTGAGTTTGTAGTTTGGCAGTATGCCCAAACGGCCCATCCATTCTTCGCACACAAACACCCGCTTTGCTACCACCGTGCTGTGGGGATTGCTGCCGGTAACGGCGGTGACCTTGTTTGTGCTGTTGGTGTTTGAAAAGCCGCCGCGCGACTTTTGGCCGTGGGTGTTTCTGGCCGGTATGGCGCTGCTCCCTTTCGGGCAGGTGTTTGTGTGGCGCAGTGCACGCCGCAAGCTGTGGCCCTACCCCAAGCGCCAACGCGATACCGCTTTGGACGGTGGTTTGGAACAGGCGCGTGCTCTGGCGGTGGGCATACAGGTGCTGAGCTGGCTGTGTTTGGTGGCTTTGGCGTTTGAGGCGGTGTTTGGTGGAGCCATCCTCACCTTCATACTCCACGAAATCAACAACGGCGAATACCCGCCTGGCCGACTGGAAGACGTGGTGGGCATCACCCTTACCGGGTTGCATGCACTGTTGGCGGTGTTGGGCATCTTCATGCACATTCGGTTGTTGGCCACCCGGGTAGTGCCGCCTGAATGCAGCGAGGGATGATCCCGGCCCCAGACGTGGTGTTCTGCGCGGTGCAATTTGTGCTGTTGGGACTGCGCTCGGGAAAGCTCCAAGCACTTTTAGCACAGAAATCTGTTGGTAGGGGGACGCCAAACCCAAACGTCGCATGACCCCACCCACCCCTTCCCAACGCTACGCCCTATACGCCGCAGTGGGCATCACCGCTGTGCGGGTGGCTTCGAACGTGTACGACCTGCGCAACCAGAGCCTCTGGATTCCCGATTACCTGACCTCGGCGTTGGGAGAGTCGATTTCGTGGTGGGGGTTGGTGCTGCAGGGCGGTGCGCTGCTGGTGGGCATTCAGCTGTTGGTGTTCGAATACCGCGAGCAGCAGACCTTGACCGGCGCGTTGGATGTCCCTGAGGCGTCCAGTGAGGTGCCCAGACTCGGCCTTGCTAAGTTGCGGATGTACGGCGCGGGCGTGACCGCGTATGGCTTTTTGACTTTGTGGAGCGTGTGGCTGCTGATGTGGCGCGGGAAGCGTGTGCTGATGCAACTCAGCGACGACTGGCAAAGCCAACCCTCGGCGCTGGAAATGGCCGGAGAACAGCGCAATGTGCTATTGCTTACCATTGCTGCGGTGTACGCGGTGTGCCTGATTATGGGCACGCGCTACCTCTGGAAACGCGTGCAGCTCGAACGCCACGCTTCCCGTAAATCCTGAAACGTTTGTGAAAGTTGGGGGGTGATTGGTTGCCTCTTTGCGATATTCCGGCTATGGAAACGGCCAAACAACGGCGCTTTTTAAACACCATACGCCTCCTGCACCATGTCTTTGGCATAGGGGTGCTGTGCTTTGCCTTGTGGGTGACCTACATGGTCTTTGACCAAAACGACGCCGACGAACCCATGGCCTGGGTGACCATTGGCTTGTTGCTGCTGCTGGGCTGGGGCCTGTTGCGCTTTGCTCAGGTGGTGCATGGCATGCGCGCGTTTCCCGAACACCGCACCGCAGGCATGCTGGACGATTTAGAACTCGCCGGGGACGGCGACACCCGCATTGCGGGCGTGCCGGTGTGGGCTGTGGTGGTGGGCATTTTGGCCCTGATTGGCACGGCCATGTTGGTGATCTTCAGCGCGGCCGTGGTCATGGAGGTCAGCGACAACATTGCCCGCGATATCCGGCGCGGACGCGACCTGGATGGGCAAGAAGTGCTGGCGTTCCTCAGTGGCATTTTGGGGGCGGTGTCTGGAGTGAGCGCGGTGATTTTTACGCTGACCAACCTGCGCCTCAAAGTCCTCAAACCCCTCGAACACGAGCTGTGAGCGCATCCTTCCAAAACGCCCAAGGCGGGCTGCGGTGGTACAGCGTATACAACACGGTGGAGGTGGCGGGGCTGGCCTACTTGTTTGTGTTGCTGTTTTTGGTGCGCCAGTTTGGCGTGGGCGTAGAGTCCGACCCGAGCTGAGGTGTGCACAACCCCGTGGATTCTTAGGGGAACCTGAGTGCCAAGGAGGTGTAACGCTCGGCTATCTTCGCGTTGTGCTTATACCGGAACCCTTCCAAGTTTCGTTTCGAATGAAAACCTGCTCGATGCGCATCCTGCTTGCCCTCGGCCTATTGGTGGCCTCTGTTTCCCTGTCTGCCCAAGTGCAGAACTACGTGGACTTTCACGACAACGACCAAAAACGCTCCGAAGGGGTGTATGACGGCGGTGTGGAACACGGCCTGTGGACCTACTGGTACCCCAACGGGCAAGTGCAGGAGAAGGCGCACTACTACCGCGGCAAGTTGCACGGGCCGGTGTTGCGCTTTTACAGCAACGGCCAGCAGATGCACGAGGGCTACTTTGTGCTCAACCGCCAAGACAGCCTCATGCGTACTTGGAACCAGGACGGCGTGCTTTTGGAAGAGGGTACTTATTGCTACGGCAGCAAATGCGGTACCTGGAGCACCTTTGACGATGCGGGTATCTTGCGTATGAAAGAGGAGTTCCGCGACAGCGTGACCTACCTCTGGGAGTTGGTGGAGTCCGGTGGCAACGTGGCCATCACTGGCGGCGAGGGCATCGAAACCACTCGTTTTGACGACGGCGACATCCGCGAGCAAACCACGTACGCAGACGGGCTGCCCAACGGTACCCACAAGGTCTACTACTCGAACGGCGAGCTGCGCATAGACGGCAATTATAAGGACGGCTTGCGCCACGGCACATGGAAGGAATTCTACCGCTACGGCGCCATTGAGAAAGAGGCTGTCTATGTGGACGGCGTGTTGGACGGCGTGTACATCCAGTATTTCCGAGGGGGTCAAATCATGGTGCAAGGCACGCACGCCGCCGGCAAAAAGCAAGGCGACTGGGCGTGGTTCCAGGAAGACGGCACCCCAGACATGGAAGGCCCCTTTGACCAGGGCGAGCAGCACGGATCCTGGACCTACCACTTTCCGCGCGGCACCGTGAGCATGCAGGGCAACTTTGAGCGCGGCTTGGAGGAAGGCACCTGGGAGTTCTTCTACCCCGAAGGCCAAAACTGGAAAACCGGCATTTACGCCAAGGGCAAAAAGAATGGCCGCTGGGACTTCTGGTACGAGAACGGCAACGACCTGATGGCCGGCACCTTTGTGGACGACCTCGAAGAAGGGGAGTGGCAAAGTTGGTTTGAGAAGGGCTCTCAAAAAGACATCGGCAACTTCAAGGCCGGCAAGATGCACGGCAAGTGGGAGGGCTGGTACCCCAACGGCGTGGTGCAGTTCCGCGGCGAATGGAAAGACGATGACCGCACCGGCGACTGGGAGTTCTACTTCGAAAACGGCCAGCTCGACGAAAAAGGCGCCTATGACGAGAACGGCAAAAAGACCGGCAAGTGGATCAGTGCCAATCCCAGCGGCATCACCGAAATGGAGGGCACCTACACCGCAGGCCAGCCCGACGGCAAATGGTCGTACTTCTACCCCAACGGCTCACCCCAGAGTGACCAGGTCTATAAAGACGGGCTGCTGGACGGCAAGTTTGTGACCTACAACCGCCGCGGCAAGGTGGTGCAAGAGGCTGAATACAAGGCCGGCGGCAAACACGGTACGTACAAACGCTGGAACGAGCAAACCGGTGAGCTCGAGCAACATTTCGTCTACGAAAAAGGGGCGGTCAAAGAAGTGATCGTCATGAAGCAGACCTCCCGCAAGTAGCGGGGGCTTCCGGCTCAAAAATTGTGCGTATATTTGCACTAGCAAACATGAGTGAACAATTGCAGAGGGGTCCAAAGCCCCTCTTTTTTGTAGGCAGTTGGGCTCACTTTGGTTGCCAAACGTCGGAGCTGAAGCATGATCACTTACGAACGCGTTTTGCGCTTGATCGAGGAAAAGGTCGAAGGGACCGAACACTTTCTGGTTGAGCTGAAAATGGGAGAGATGAACGACATCACCATCATCATGGATGGCGATGACGGCTTCTCCATCCAAGACTGCATTCTGTTCAACCGCCACATGGAACAGTCCTTGGACCGTGAAGTGGAGGATTTCTCCATGAAGGTCATGTCACCCGGGCTCACCGAAGCTTTCAAACACGTGCGCCAGTACGTCAAGAATGTCGGCAGAGGCGTGAAGGTCAAGCCCGTTGAAGGCAAGACCATCGAAGGCGAGTTGGTGGCGGCCGACGAAACCGAAATTACGGTGCGCACCCGTCGCAAGGAGCGCATTGAAGGCCGCAAGGCCAAGCACTGGGTGGAAGAAGACTTCACCCTGAAGTACAGCGAAATACAAGAAACGAAAGTGGTTATTGCATTTAAGTAAGCTGGAGAAATGAATGTCAACCTGGTAGAATCCTTCTCCGAATTCAAGGAATTCAAAAACATCGATCGCGAGACGATGATGAGCATCCTGGAAGATGTCTTCCGCGCGATGATTATCAAGAAATACGGCTCGGACGACAACTTCGACATCATCATCAACGTCGACAAGGGAGACTTGGAGATCTGGCGCAACCGCGAGATCGTGCCCAACGGCGAGGTGGAAGATGAAAACGCAGAAGTAGAGCTTCAAGAAGCCCTCCGCATCGAGGACGATTTTGAGGTGGGTGAGGAACTCTCTGAGGAGATCCAATTCTTGGATTTCGGCCGCCGCAACGTGCTGTCGATGCGTCAGAACCTGCAGGCCCGTATCCTCGAGCTTGAGAAAGACCACATTTACCAGAAGTACAAGCAGCGCGTAGGTGACATCATCACCGGCGAGGTGTACCAAATCTGGAAGCGCGAAATCCTGATCATCGACGACGAGGACAACGAACTCGTGATGCCACGCGATCAGCAGATTCCGCAAGACCGTTGGAAGAAGGGCGATACCATTCGTGCGGTGGTGGCCAAGGTGGACGTTCGCGGGAACAACCCGGTGATCATCCTCTCGCGCACCGCTCCTGAGTTCCTCGAGCGCCTGTTTGAGCAAGAAGTGCCCGAGGTGTTCGACGGACTGATTACCATTCGCAAAATCGTTCGTGAGCCCGGCGAGCGCGCCAAGGTGGCCGTGGAGTCATACGACGATCGCATCGATCCCGTGGGCGCTTGTGTGGGCATGAAAGGCGCCCGCATTCACTCGATTGTCCGCGAGCTGCGCAACGAAAACATTGACGTGATCAACTTCACTGCCAACGAGCAGCTGTTGATCCAACGCGCCCTCAGTCCGGCCAAGATCTCATCGATCTCCCTGGACGAGGAAAACCGCAAAGCCGACGTGTTCCTCAAGCCCGATCAAGTATCGCTGGCGATTGGACGTGGCGGACACAACATCAAGCTGGCCAGCCGCTTGGTGGATTACGAAATTGACGTGTACCGAGAAACCGATGCCGACATCGACGATGTGGACTTGATGGAATTCTCGGACGAAATCGAATCATGGGTACTCGATGCCTTCAAGGGCATTGGTTGCGATACTGCACGAAGCGTGCTGGAATTGCCACGTACCGACTTGATCAAACGCACCGACCTCGAGGAAGAAACCATCGACGACGTGCTGCGCATTTTGCGTGAAGAATTTGAATAAACCGGACTTACGTCCAACCAGTACATTACACCCACTAGGGAACCAGTTATATGGCAGGAAAAGCAATGCGCTTAAGTAAAGTGGCACGGGAACTGAACGTCGGGATTCAGACCATTGCCGAGTATCTCGAAGGCCGCGGGGTCGAGATCGAGGCAAAGCCCAATAGCAAGATTGAACCGGATGTCTACACCATGTTGGAGCAAGCCTTCCAGAAGGATGCTGCGGTCAAGGAGAAATCCGAGGCCATCTCCAATCGCCAGCGCGAACAGCGCGAGGCTGTAGCCATCGATTCGACCGCGAAGAAGGCCGAGGAAGCCGCTGCAGAAGCAGCCGCTGAAGCCGAAGCTGCGGCCGCAGAAGCCGCTGCCCCTGCGCCTGAGCCGGAGGCACCTGCTGCCCCTGCCCCAGAACCAGCGCCTGCGCCAGCTCCTGAGCCCGAGCCCGCTCCTGCCCCCGAAGCAGAAGCCGCTCCCGAGCCTGCGCCCGAACCCGATCCCGCCCCACAAGCCCCTGCCGCCGAGGAGAGCCCCGAAGCTCCCGCCGCCGAAGCAGAAGCCCCCGCTGAACCTGCCAAAGAGGAGCCCAAGGACGAAACCATCAAGGCCTCCGCTGCCAAAGCCGACGGCCCCAAAGTGGTGGGTACTGTAGACCTCGACGCCCTGGCCAAGCCCAAGAAGAAGCCGGCCAAGAAGAAAGAGGAACCCAAGAAAGAAGAAGCGCCAGCTCCTGCTGCAGCAGCCAAGAAAGAGGAAGACCCCAAAGAGGCTGCTCCAGAAGCGCCTTCCACGCAAGAGGTTGAGACCATCAAGGCCAAGGCCGAGAAGCTCTCAGGCATCAAGGTGGTGGGCAAGATCGAGCTGCCGCCAGACCCCAAGAAGAAGCCCAAGCCGGTGGCCTCTTCGAGCGATACCGATACCGGCAAAAAGAAGCGCCCTCGAAAGCGCATCTCCAAGGT